>BMSM01000003.1 GCA_014649155.1 Streptomyces griseoviridis
CGTCATGATCTGGATCGCGTACAAGCCGCAGGTCCGCACCTCCGCCACCGAGAAGGTCGAGGAGGCGGGCACCGTGCTGGCCCCGAGCCCGAGCGCCCCCGGGGAACCGGCCGCCCCCAGCGTGCCGGCCGCGACCCCGGAGGCGGAGCAGCCGGTGGCCGGGGAGTCGGCGGACCCGGGCGACGGCGGCGGTGGTGGCGGGGGCGCGTCACCGAGCCCGGCGAAGAAGAAGCCCCAGGACGTCGTGCCCGCGCAGGACGTCATGCTGTTCAACCCGGCCACCGGCATGTGCGCCGACATCCCCGGACGGGAGAAGGGGCAGCTCGACGGCCCGGTGCAGCAGGACAACTGCCATGAGACCGGCGACAACCAGCGCTGGAACCTGGAGGTCAAGGACGCCAGGCTGGGGCCCGGCGGCGCGAAGCTCTTCCAGATCCGCAACGTCACCGACCAGTTCTGCATGGACCTGCCGTACAACGGGGCCGCCGGGGTCGGCACGCCGGTCACCGAGTTCACCTGCGACGGCACCACCGGCGACAACCAGCTGTGGTGGGCCGACAAGCAGGAGAGCGGCGACTACTGGATCCGCAACTACGCCAGCAACCACCTGTGCCTCCAGGTGCACGACCTGATCAAGAAGGTCTCCGGCCAGAAGCTGACGATCCACAACTGCAGCAACGTGGACGATCAGGAGTGGAAGATCGTCCACCCGACGGCGCGGTAGGTCACCACGACCCCTCGCCCGGCACCAGCCGCCCCGCCTTGCGGTACTCCCGGCGGGCGCCCTCCAGCAGGTCGGCGCCCGTCACCGGCGACCCCCGCCCGGCGGCCAGGTAGGCGGCGGTGACCACGGCGCTGCGGATCGAACCGCCCGCCAGCTCGAACTCCTTGGCCAGCGGCGCCGGATCGATGCCGTCCTCGGCCGGTACGTGCTTCAGACCGTGCCGCCACAGCGCGAGCCGCTGCTCGGGGTCGGGGAACGGGAAGTCCACCACCAGGTCGAGCCGGCGGGTGAACGCCTCGTCGATGTTGGCCCGCAGGTTGGTGGTGAGCAGCGCGATCCCGTCGAACGCCTCCAGACGCTGGAGCAGGTAGGCGCTCTCCATGTTGGCGTACTTGTCGTGCGCGTCCTTGACCTCGCCGCGCTTGCCGAACACGGCGTCCGCCTCGTCGAACAGCAGCACCGCGTCGGTCCGGTCGGCCTCGGAGAAGATCCGCTCCAGGTTCTTCTCGGTCTCGCCGACGTACTTGTCCACGATCGAGGAGAGCTGGACGACGTAGAGGTCCAGGCCCAGGTCGGCGGCGACCACCTCCGCCGACAGCGTCTTGCCGGTGCCGGACTCGCCGGCGAACAGGCCGAGGACGCCCCGGCCGCGGCCCCCGCCGGCGCTGAGCCGCCAGTCGCCGAGGACCTGGTCGCGGTGGCGGGCGCGCAGCGCCAGCTCGCGCAGCTGCGTCAAGGGACCTTCGGGCAGCACCAGGTCCCCCCAGTCCACGTCCGGGCGGATGCGCCGGGCGTGCCGCTCCAGCCCCGAGGCGGACTGCTGGCGGGCGGCGAGCCGCAGATGGGCGGCGCCGACCGGGGTGCCGTCGAAGGCCGCGAGCGCGTGCGCGGCGCGGGCGGCGCGCAGCATCCGCTCCCCGCCCAGGTGGTAGGGGGCGACCGTCGCCGTCAGGTCGAGGTCGTCGGCCAGGCCCGTGCCGAGCGCCGCCGACCAGGCGTCCACCGCCCCGGTGCGCCGCGCGGGTGCCTCCAGGACCAGCGGGTCGTCCTCGCACCACTGCGGGTCGTACGGCCCCGGCGAGGTCACCAGCACCGGTACGTCACCGGCGGCGGTCAGCGCCCCCATCAACGCCTCCGGCTTCTCCGGCAGCCCCGTGACGACGATCGCCCGGCCGGTCAGCCGGGCCTCGCGCAGCACGTCCGGGACGCGCTCCTCGGCGCCGGTGAAGTGCAGCGCGGCGACGTCCGCGGCGTGCAGGGCGGCCGTCACACAGGCCAGGCCGTCGCCCTCGCGGCGCTCGCGGACGTACGCGGTCAGCGGCCCGGCGGCGAGCAGCGCGGCCAGCCGGCGCGCGAACCGGACGTCGGCCGCCGCCTCGGCGCCGTCCCCGCCCTCGCCCTCGTACGACGTGACGGGCGCCGCCAGCGGGCGGACGTGCCCGGCGAGGGCCGCGTCCGGGGTGTCGTCGCCCAGCAGATGCGCGGCGACCCGGTCGGGGACGCGCAGCGAACGGCTGAGGAAGGGGCGTTCGGGTTCCTCCACGGCCAGCAGTCCGAGCGCGGTCAGCGGCGCCGACGGGTGGAAGCGGGCACGGGCCGCCGTGTCGTGCTCCGGCGTCCCGCACAGGTCCAGGGCGAGGGCCACGGTGGCGCGGCGGCGGCTGACGTCGTCGTTGAGGTAGCCGTAGAGCGGCTCGAAGGAGCGGTCCAGGTCGGGCGCGAGGGCGACCAGCAGCACGGCCGCGTCGAGGTCGGTGAGGCGGAGCCGGGCGGCGAGCGCGGCCAGCGGGTCACCGGGGGCGGCAGCCGGAGCGGCGGTCGGCGGGGCCGGCTCGAAGCCGGGGCCGGGGCCGGGCTCGGAACCGGACGCCGGGCCGGGACCGGGCGGGCGGTGCAGGAGGTGGCGGACGGCGTCCTCGGACAGGTACAGGCCGCGCAGCGGGTCGTCCGCGGTGGGATCGGCCGCCGCGCGGTGCTCGACCAGGACGGCGACCCGCTCCCGCAGCCGGGCCAGGCGGTCCAGGAGGGCGGCGGGGGCGGCGGGGTCGTTCATCGCTGTTCGTCGTCCTGTTCCGTGGTCCTGCCCGGGCGCCGCGCGCGTTTGGCCATGGCCACCTGCCGGGGCCGGTGGGCCCGTTCGTCGCGGACCCGTTCGGTGCGGTCCGGCCATTCCACGTCCTGGCCGGCCGGCACCCCGTCGTACGCCCGGACCCGCACGGCGGCGCCCTCGGTGACCGGCGGGCCGGCGTCGTACTCGCGGAACGCCGGGAAGGGCGCGGTGACCACGACGTCCAGGGACGGCTTCAGCTCGCCGCCGAGCGCGGACCAGATCTCCGCCAGGGAGCGGGCCTCCGTGTGGTGCCCGGCCATCACCACGTGCACGGACAGGCCGAGTTCACCCAGCGAGCCGGGCAAGGTGTGCGGGGGCAGCCACTCGTTCGTCAGCAGCGTGCCCATCACCGCGGACAGCAGCCGGTGTTCGTCGCGCGGCTGCTTGGTCCAGGCGGTCACCAGGTAGGCGAGCCGGAACCAGCGCACCGGCTGGCGGCGCTTCACGACGATGCCCTGCTCGTCCTGGACGGCGATCTGGCCGCGGGCCCGGCGGGAGAGTTCCTCGCGGATGTCGTACAAGTAGGCGTTGATCCCCGGCCCGTTGCGCCGGGCGGCCCAGTCGCGGGTCGGGGCGTCGAAGGAGACGTCGATGCCGGAACCGGCCAGCGATCCACTGTTGAGCAGGTCCTTGAGGACCTCGTCCACCTCGTGGATCACCGTCGTGCTCCCGCCTCACCCGCTCGTCGTACCGCTCGCCTCACCGCTGTGGCCGCCGCAGACGATGGTGCCCGCCGGCCCCCCGGCCCCGCACGCACCACGGGGACGGGTACCGGGCAGCGATGCTGCCCGGGAGTCCGCTTTCGATTGCCCGTTCGGTCAGATGTAGCCTTCCCTGAGGGCATAGGCCACGGCGTGCGCCCGGTTGCGCAGGTGCAGACGCGTCGTCAGGCCGTGCATCACGTTCTTGACCGTGCGTTCGGAGTAGGACAACTTGCTGGCGATCTCCCCGGTGTCGAGTCCCTCGGCCACCAGCCGCAGGACGTCGACCTCACGTGCCGCGAGCCCGAGGGACGGGGAGCCGGGCCGGCCCGCCGCCCCCCGGTGCAGCGTGCCCACCTGGTTGATGAGCCGGCCGAGCAGATCCGAGGGCAGATCGCCGTCACCCCTGGAGGCGGCCAGCACTGCCTGGACGAGCCGGTGGTCGGTGGCCTCCCGGCGCCAGACGATGGCGCCGACACCGCACTCGATGACGTCGAGGAGTTCGTTCTCGCGGATCGTGCCGACGACGAGCACCGCGCGGGCGCCCTCGCTGCGCACGAGACGGCGCAGCCGGGTCAGCCCGGCGTCGTCGAGGGCGTCCTCGATCAGCAGGGCGACCGTGCCGGGGCCGGTCTCCTCGCGCAGCTCGATCTCCGGATGCCGGCGCAGCTGGCTGATCGCGCCCTCGCGGCTGATCGGGTCCGGGGCGGTGACCGACACGGGTGTCCTGCGTCCGGGTCCGGCCGCGCGGCCGGTGTCTGTGGTCCGGGGTGAGTTGAGCAACCGTTTCCCCCCTGTTCACGAGTCCGCCGTCCGGTGAGGGGCGGAGGCGGATGGACGTGTTCCACACTTCTGGGGCTCCCGTGACAGACGCAATCGTGGAGCACCACGAAGTGGACCACGAGACCAGCCCCTGTACCCCCGCAGTCACCGCGGTAAACAGTCATCGTCGCAGGTCAGAAGGTGTACGTGAAGGAACGGGCAGTCGTCCTGCGGGCGGGCGGGCGCCGTGGTGAGCCTCGCCACAGCGGCGCCGTCGCCGGGCAACCCGCACCGCTCCGCCCCGTCCTACAGGCCGAGGCGCACCGTCCACCAGGGGAGGCAGGCATGATCCGACCGCTGAGCGAACGCGACGACGCGCACGCGCTGATCGCGCGGGAGACCGAACGCGTCCGCGCCGGGTCCGGCCGCCTCGTCCTGCTGCGCGGCGCCACCGGCACCGGCCGCACCGCCGTGCTGGAGGCCGCCGCCGAACATGCCGAGGCCCGCGGCCTGAGGGTGCTGCGCGTGCACTGCTCCCCGCACGACAGCGCCGTCCCCTTCTCCGCGGTCCGGGCCTGTCTGAGCCGGGCACCGGAGTTCGCCGACCCGGCACCCGCCGCCGACGGCACCGACGAGCGCGACACCGCGGCCCGGCTGTGGCGGCTGCTGCGCTCGTACGCCGCCGAGTCGCCGGTGATGGTCACCGTGGACGACGTCCACCTGGCGGACTCCGCGTCCCGGCGCTGGCTGGTCGAGGCGGCCCGCCGGGTCGGCCGCTTACCGGTGCTGCTGGTCGTCACCGAACGCAGCCAGTACGACGTCGAACCGGGGCCCCCGGGGCTCACCCACGCCCTGCCGCCCTCCCTGGTCCGTACCCACACCCTCGCCCCCCTCGGCGACGACGCGGCGGCGGCGCTGCTGCGCGACGCCCTGCCCGCGGCCGGCGCCGCGTGGACGGAGGCGTGCGTACGGGCGGGCGCGGGCAGCCCGTTGCTGCTGCGCGCCCTCCTGGACGACCTGGGCGGCACCCCGCCCCGGCACCAGCCGCAGCCCGTGCCGGACACCTGCGCCGCGCTGTACCCGGGCGCCTACCCGGCCGCCGTCTCCTGGTGGCTGGAGAACGCCGGCCCGGCCACCGCCGAGGTCGCCCGCGCCCTGGCCACGCTGGAACAGGCCTGGCCGACGGGGGCCTCCGGCGGGACCGGCGGCCCTCGCGCGCCCGGCGCGGCGGGGTGGGGCGCCACCGCCATCCCGTCCGGCACCACCACCCCGTCCGGCACCGGCACCGGCATCCTGACCGGCACCGGAGCCGGAGCCGGAGCCGGAGCCGGAGTCGGCACCGGCACGGGGCTCGGCACGGGGCTCGGCACGGGCCTCGGCACGGGCCTCGGTACCGACGGCATCGACCCCGCCGCCGTCATCGCCGAGGCCACCGGCACCGACCCGGCCCGGGTCACCGGCTGGCTCACCGCGATGACCCGGCTCGGCCTGCTCCGCCCCGACGCGGCCGGACAGCCCCGCTACGCCCACCCGTTGCTGCGCGACGCGGTCCTCACCGGCTGGCCCACCGAGCGGCGGGAACGCGCCCACCGGCGGGCGGCCGAGGCGATGCTGCACCGCGGCGGCCGGGTCGAGGCGGTCGCCCGGCACCTGGTGCGCACCCCGGCCGTCGGCCTGCCCTGGGCGCTGCGCGTGCTGCGCGACGCGGTGACCGTCGCCGTCGACGAGTCCCGGCCCGGGGACGCCGTCGCCTACCTGCGCCGGGCCCTGGACGAGCCGCTGCCGGACGACCTCCGGCAGCGGATGCTGACCGAACTGGGCTCCCTGGAGTACGTCGCCGACGACGCCCCCTCCGCCATCGCCCGCCTCGGTGAGGCCCTGCACCTGCCGGCCACCCCCCGCGACCGGGTCCGCACCGCCCTGGCGCTGAGCACCGCCCTGGCCGGCCGCGGCGAGGTCGGCACCGCCGTGGGCGTACTGCGGCGCACCGAGGCCCACCTGACCGGCGACCCGGGCCTGACCCGTACCGTACGGACCGCCGCCGTGCTGCTCGCCGACCACGACCAGGCGCAACGCCAGGAGGCGTACCGCCGGCTGGGCGAGACCGCCGCCCGCACCCCGGAACTGGTCGGCACCGCAGGGCAGGCCCTGCTGGTCCGCTTCGAGGCGACGGCCGGGCTGATCCCGGCCGAGCAGGCGATGACCCGCGTACGGGCGCTGCTGGCCGAGCCCGGTGATCCGCTCTCCGAGCCGTTCCTGCTGGGCACGGCCGCCGCGGTCGCCCAGTGGGCCGACCGGCTCGACGAGGCCGAACGGCTGGTGGAGCGGGGCCTGGCCGGGCAGCACCTGACCTCGCTGCACCCGATGCGGCACGCGCTGCTCAACACCCGGGCCGACATCGCCGCCGCCCGCGGCGACCACAGGGTGCTCCTCGCCCACCTCACCGACGCGGGCGTCCGGCGCACCCCGTGGGCGCGCAGCGCGCCCTTCAACACCGACGCCCACGCCCTGCTGGCGCTGGTGCACACCGGCCGGCTGGAGGAGGCGCGGCGCTTCGCCGCAGGCTTCGACCTGCGGCAGGCCCCCGACTCCTGGGAACTGAACCGGTTCCTGTACGCGCGGGGCGCGCTGCGGGCCGCCACCGGTGACCCGGCGGGCGCGCTCCACGACTTCCTGGAGTGCGGGCGCCGGCAGTCGGCCCGCGAGGTGCTCAGCCCGGTCGTCACGCCCTGGCGCACGGCGGTCGCCGAGTGCCGGCTGGCGCTGGGCGCCACCGAGGAGGCGCTCGTGCTGGCCGAGGAGGAACTGCGGCTGGCCCGGGTGTGGAACACGCCCCGCGTGGTGGGGCGGGCGCTGCGCGTGCTGGGCACGGCGACCGGCGGCCGGCGTGGCCTGGACCTCACCGAGGAGGCGGTGCGGGTGCTGCGCGAGGCGCCGGCCGGCACCGACCTGGAACTGATCGAGGCCCTCATCGCCCGGGGCCGCCAGCTCATCGACGCCGGGGAACGCGCCCGCGCCCGGGACTGTCTGCGGGAGGCCGCCGAACGCGCCGAGCACCGGGGCGCGGTACGGCTGCGCTGCCTGGCCCGGCAGGCCCTGCACGAGGGCGGTGCCCGCCGCGTCGGCACGGCCCGCACCGGCAGCGACGCGCTGACCGGCAGCGAACGCCGCATAGCCGAACTGGCGGCGGACGGCCGGACCAACGCGGAGATAGCCGACCTCCTCCACCTGGCCCGCCGCACCGTGGAGACCCACCTGACCAGCGCCTACCGCAAACTGCACATCCGCCGCCGAGGAGAACTCCCCACAGCCCTCCACCCCAGCCCCCACGACTGACCCCCGCATCACCAGGGGGAACCACACGTTCTGAAAGACCGGGGAACCGCCCACCCGGCCACACCCGACCCGCACTCACGCCCCCACCAGGGGCGCGGGGAACCGCGCACCCAGCCCCAACCCCACCCGCACCGGCCCCCACCCGCACCCGGCCCCCACCCCTCACGCTGCCCCCCGCCACCCAGCCACCCACCCTCACCCCACCACCTCGGAAGCAACCCCCCGCTTCGGCGCCCGAGCCGTCACCATCACCCCCGCGACCACCCCCGCCAGCAGCATCACCCCCGCCGCCACCCAGATCGCCACCACGTACCCGTGCACGACCCCCTCCCGCACCACCGCCCCCCGCCCCGCGCCGTCCGCCAGATGGGCCTTCACATACGCCGCACTGCTCGTCGTCGCGATCGTGTTCAACAGCGCCGTCCCGATCGAACCCCCCACCTGCTGCGAGGTGTTGACGGTCGCCGACGTCACCCCGGAGTCCCGCGGCGCGACCCCCGCCGTCGCGGTGGCGAACACCGGCATGAAGGTCAGCCCCATCCCGAGCCCCATCAGCAGCAGCGCCGGCAGCACCTCGCTCAGGTACGCCGAATCCACCGTGATCCGCGTCAGGACCACCATCCCGCCCGCCGCCAGCACCATCCCCGGCACCATCAGCAGCCGCGGCGGCGCGTGCTGGAGCAGCCTCGCGGAGATCTGCGTCGACCCGATGACGATCGCCACCGTCAGCGGCAGGAAGGCCAGCCCGGTCCGCACCGGCGAGTAGCCGAGGATGACCTGGAGGTAGTACGTCATGAACAGGAACAGCCCGAACATGCCGATGACCGCGAGCATCATCGTCAGGAAGCAGCCCGCCCGGTCCCGGTCCCGGACGATGTGCAGCGGCAGCAGCGGACTCGGTGTCCGCGTCTGCCACCCCACGAACGCCGCCAGCAGGACGGCCGCCGCGGCGAACAGCGCGAGCACCAGCGGGTCCGTCCACCCCCGCGGCTCCGCCTCGCTGAAGCCGTAGACCAGCGCCACCAGGCCCCCGCAGCCCAGCACCACCCCGGGCACGTCCAGCCGGGCGCCCGCCGTGCCGGGCCGGTCGTGCAGCAGGGCGAGGGCGCCGAGTACGGCGACGGCGGCGATCGGGACGTTGACGTACAGGCACCACCGCCAGTTCAGGTACTCGGTGAGCACCCCGCCGACGATGAACCCGATCGCGGAGCCGCTGCCGGCCAGCGCCCCGTAGATGCCGAACGCCTTGCCGCGCTCCCGGGGGTCGGTGAACGTCGTCGTCAGCAGCGACAGCGCGGACGGCGCGAGCACGGCGGCGAAGACGCCCTGGAGCGCGCGGGCCGCGAAGAGCATCCCGGGACCGCTCGCCGCGCCGCCGATCGCCGACGCCACGGCGAAACCGACCAGCCCGATCAGGAAGCTCCGCTTGCGGCCGATCAGGTCGGAGATCCGCCCGCCGAGCAGCAGCAGCCCGCCGAAGGCGAGGGTGTACGCGGTGATCACCCACTGCCGGTTGCCGTCGGACATGCCCAGGTCCCGCTGGGCGGAGGGCAGCGCGATGTTCACGATGGTCGCGTCGAGGACGACCATCAGCTGGGCCAGCGCGATCACCACCAGCGCCCACCAGCGGCGGGGATCGACGTGCGAGGCGGCGGCCCCGTCTCCAGTGCGGGCGTGACTCACCCGGACAGAACACCACGAGCCCGTGCGTTCCGCATCCGCGAGGCCGACGGCCCCTCACGGCACCGGCACCGGCGGGCGCATCGCCCGGCGGAGGCGCCGGCACCGGCACCGGCGGGCGCACCGGCACCGGCGGGCGCACCGGCACCGGCGGGCGCACCGGCCCGCCGAGGCGGCACCACCCACCAGGGTGACGGACCGTCACGGTTCCAGCACCACCTTCCCGACCGTCCCCCGCGTCTCCAGCGCTCGGTGCGCGGTGGCCGCCTCGGCCAGGGGGAAGCGCTGGACGGCCGGGCGGAGCCGGCCCGCCGCGGCCTCGTCCAGGGCCCGCAGTTCCAGTGTGCGCAGGGGGTCCGGGCCACCGGCGCGGCCCAGCATCACCGGCCCGAGGACCTGCTCCGAGACGCCCTCGACCAGGTACGGCGCTCCGCCGCGCAGCCCCGCCCCGGACCAGCCGAAGACCAGGTGCCGCCCGCCCGGACCGAGCAGGGCGACGGCCTCCCGGGCGGCCTCGCCGCCGACGCCGTCGAACACCACCGTCGCCGGCCGCCCGCCGAGACGGGCCCGCACCTTCTCCGGCCAGCCGGGCAGCGTGTAGTCGACGGCGAGCGACGCGCCGTTCGCCGCGACCCGGGCCGCCTTCTCCGGGCCGCCCGCCAGCCCGACCACCGTGGCGCCGGTGTGCGCGGCGTACTGCGTGAGCAGCGTGCCGATGCCGCCCGCCGCGGCCGGGACCACCGCCACCGCGTCCGGGCCCAGCTCGGCGAACTGGAGTATCCCCATCGCCGTACGCCCCGTGCCGATCATGGCGACGGCCTCGGCGAAGTCCAGGTTCCCGGGGATCTCGTGCAGCCGGCCGGCGTCGGCGACGGCCAGCTCGGCGTACCCGCCGGGCGCGAACCCGAGGTGCGTGACGACCCGCCTGCCCCGCCACTCTTCCGCCACCCCCTCCCCGAGCGCGTCGACCACGCCCGCGACCTCACGGCCGGGGACCGTGGGCAGCACCGGCAGCGCGGGCGCCGGACCCTGGTGTCCCTCGCGCAGCGCGGTGTCCATCAGGTGGACGCCGGCGGCCCGGACGGTGATCCGGACCTGCCCGGGACCCGGCACCGGGTCCGCCGTCTCCTCGTACCGAAGGTTCTCGGCCGGGCCGAAGGCGTGCAGACGGATGGCGCGCATGAAGCTCCCTCAGGACGATGCGGAACGAGCGGTACGGACCGGACCGGACCGGACCGCACCGCACCGGACCGCACCGGACCGCACCGGACCGGACCGTACGCGTCCGGTGCCTCCAGCCAACGACCTCAACCACGCTTCAGGTCAAGCTCCCGCCGGCCCAGCGCCAGCGACACCGCCGTGAGCGCGCTGGTGAAGGACACCTCCGACAGCACCCCCGGCGCCGCCACCTGGTCGCCGGCCAGGTACACCCCGTCGCCCCGGTCGACCGCGGGCCGGTCCCGCCAGGTGGTGCCGGGCGGGTCGACGGCGCCGGTGCGTCCCCGCGCCTCCGCCTCCCGCCGCCAGGTCACCCGCTCCCGCCACCCCGGGAACCCGAGGTCGAGCAGTTCCCCGGCCCGCGCCAGCCCGGCCGAACGCGGTTCGTCCGGGCCGACCGGGAACTGCCCCTGGAGGAGCTGCTCACCGCGCGGCGCGAGGCTCCGGTCCTGCGCGGTGAACCGTTCGATCCAGCCCGGCGCGTCCAGGTCGGACACCGCGAACGCGTCCCCGCGCCGCGTCCGCAGGGCCACGTCGAGCAGGACCGTGCGCCCGCCGGGCCAGGTCAGCGAGGCGTCCCCGAGCAGTCGGCGGGCGGCGTCGAGGGAGGTGGCGACGACGACCGGGGCGCCGGTGGGCAGGGTGTCGACGCGGGCGCGGGTCTCCGTGCGCACCCCCAGTTCCCGGGCGTGGGCGGCCATCCGGTCGATCAGCGCGCCCCAGCCGCCGAGCGGGTAGTGCGCCTCGGGCGGCACCTTGGCCGCCCGCCGCAGCCGCTCGGCGACGAACGCGGCGGAGAGCGCCCCGGGGTCGGCGTGGAAGAGCGCGACCGCGCTGTAGTGCGCGGCGGCCCGCGCGCCCTCCGCGCCGACGATCCGGCCGGCCCAGGTCCGGAAGTCCTCGTCCACGGGCGCCCGCCGGGCGGTTCCCGCGCGGGCCAGCCGCAGCAGCGCGAGCGGCGGCGTACGGCGCGGCGCGCCCCGGTAGCGGAACCTGAGCCGGGTCCCCTCCAGCGGCGGCAGCGGCGCGAGCGGCCCGAGCAGCCCGCGCTCGCGCAGCCAGGTCCAGTGCGGTCCGCCGTTGTAGAGCGCGTGCGGTCCCTCGTGCGTCCGGTACGGCCCCTCGGCGGTCCGCGCCCGTCCGCCGAGGGTGCCGTGCGCCTCGTACAGGGTGACCTCGGCCCCCGCCTCGGCGGCGGCGACGGCCGCGGTCAGTCCGGCGAAACCGCCGCCGACGACGGTGATGCGGTGCATACGGCTGCTCCCTCGCCTCGGTTCTTTCACATCCGTTCCCGTTCCCGCACCTGTACGACGTCCCCGCGCCCCGGAATGTGACACCGGAGGCCACGGCCGTCCGCCCGCGCCCCCGTTGTCAGTGGCGGGGTGCAGCATGGGGGCATGGCGGGCACGGCGAGGCGAGCGGCGGGCGGTACGGCGATGACGGGCGGACCGGCGGGGCGAGCGGTGGTCAGGGCGGCGCGGCGCCCGGAGGTACGGCTGCCGCGCCTGGAGGAGTACGACGGGCGGGGGCTGGAGCGCGACGGGGACTACGACGGGCTGGACTTCCGGGACACCGGGCTCGCCGGGCAGGACGGCGCCGGTGCCCGCTTCATGGACTGCGCCCTGACCGGCTGCGCGCTGGACGGGACGTCCCTGCGCCGGGCCCGGCTGCTGGACTCGGTGCTGACCGGCGTGCGCGGCGTCGGCACCGACCTCGCCGAGGCGACCCTGCGCGACGTCGAGGTGCGGGACGCCCGGCTGGGCGGCACCCAGTTGCACGGGGCGGTGCTGGAGCGGGTGCTGATCCGCGGCGGCAAGATCGACTTCCTGAATCTGCGCCGGGCACGGCTCAAGGACGTGGTCTTCGAGGGCTGCGTCCTGGTCGAGCCCGACTTCGGCGGTGCCCGGCTGGAGCGCGTGGAGTTCGTGGACTGCGCGGTGCGGCAGGCCGACCTGAGCGCCGCCGTCCTCGTCGACGTCGACCTGCGCGGCGCCGCCCCGCTGGAGCTGGCCCGGGGCGTGGACCGGCTCTCCGGCGCGGTGATCAGCCCGGCCCAGCTCCTCGACCTGGCCCCGGTGCTGGCGGCGGAGCTGGGGCTGCGGGTGCTGGCGTAGGGGGGCGGACGCCGCCGGGGGTCAGGGCAGGCGGGGGAAGCGGGCCTGGAGGGTCCAGATCGCCGGGTTGTCCGCGAGGTCCTCGTGCAGGTCGGTGAGGTCCGCGAGCAGGTCGTGCAGGAAGTCCCGGGCCTCACGGCGCAGCGCGGCGTGCGAGAAGGACAGCGGCGGTTCGGACGGCGGCAGCCACTCCGCCTCGATGTCGACCCAGCCGAACCGGCGCTCGAACAGCAGCCGGTCGGTGGACTCGGTGAAGTCCAGCTCCGCCCGCTGCGGCCGGGCCGCCCGGGAGCCCGCCGGGTCCCGGTCGACGTGCTCCACGATGTCGCACAGCGCCCAGGCGAAGTCCAGCACCGGCACCCATCCCCAGGCTGTGGAGATCTCCCGGTCCGCCTCGGTGTCGGCGAGGTACACATCCCCGCAGAACAGGTCGTGCCGCAGCGCCCGTACGTCCGCCCGCCGGTAGTCGGTCTGCGGCGGGTCGGGGAAGCGGTTGGAGAGGGCGTAGCCGATGTCGAGCACGCCCCGATGGTGTCATGGCGCGCGGGACCGCCGGTCAGGGGCGGTCCGGTCGGCCGTCCCCGCGCAGCCAGTCCTCCCACACGTCCGTGAGGTCCTCGTCCGGCAGCCGTTTCTCCACGTAGGCGGTGAAGTCTCCGGTGTCCGCGGTGCCGTGCCGGTGCTCCGCCGCCCAGCCGCGCAGCAGGGCGCGGAAGGCGGCGTCCCCGGCCCGCTGCCGGATCTTGTGCAGGACCATCGCGCCGCGCTGGTAGACGGGGGCGGCGGTCAGGTGCGCGGCGTCGGGGGGATCGGCGGGCGGGAACGCCCAGACGGCCTCGTTCGCCGCCGTACCGGCGAAGTAGCGGCCTGCGTACAGCGCGTCGAAGGTCTCCTGCGCGGTGTCCCCGCCGTGGTCCTCCTGCCACAGCCACTCCGCGTACGTCGCGAAGCCCTCGTTGAGCCACATGTCGCGCCAGGTCCTCGGGGTGACGGAGTCGCCGTACCACTGGTGGGCGAGTTCGTGGACGAGCAGGACGGTGTCGGGGGCGCCGGGGAAGACGGGCCGGGTCTGCGTCTCCAGGGCGTAGCCGACATCGGTGGGGCGGTCGACGATCGCGCCCACGGAGGAGAACGGGTACGGCCCGAACAGGTCCTCCGCCCACGCGACGACCTCGGGAATCCGCTTCAGCACGGCTTCGCTCGCCGCCGCCTGGGCCGGGTCGACGGCCGTGTACACCGGCAGTCCGTCCCGGGCGCGGGAGCGCGTGACGCGCCAGTCGCCGACGGCGACCGTGGCGAGGTAGCTCGCCATCGGCTCGGTGGTCCGCCAGGTGACCGTGGTCCGTCCGCGGGCGGTCCGCTCACCGGTGGGTTCGCCGTTGGAGACGGCCCGCAGCCCCTCGGGGACGGTCACCGTGAGGGTGTAGGTGGCCTTGTCGGAGGGGTGGTGGTTGCCCGGGAACCACGCCATCGACCCGACCGGCTGGCCGAGCGCGAGCGCGCCGTCGTCGGTGCGCAGCCAGCCCTCCTCGGAGCCGTCGGGGTCGGTGATCGTCTCCGGCGCCCCGGAGTAGCGCACGGCCACCCGGAAGGTGTCGCCGTCGTCCAGGTCGTCCGGCGGCCGGACGGTCAGTTCCTGTCCGGCCCGGTTGAAGCGGGCGGCCCGTCCGTCGACCGTCACCGCGCCGACGTCCAGCCCCTTCAGGTCCAGGTCGAACGCCGACAGGTCCTCGGTCGCCCGCGCGGTGACCGTCGCGGTGCCGGCGAGGCGGTGGCGGGCGGGGTCGTAGGCGAGGTCGAGGTCGTAGTGGGTGACGTCGTAGCCGCCGTTGCCCGCCTTGGGGAAGTACGGGTCGCGCACCCCGGAGCCGCCGGGCGTGCCGTGCACCCCGCCGCACGCGGTGAGGGCGGTGAGGACGGCGGCGGTGACGACGGCGGGCGGACGGGGGGTGCGCACGCCGTGATCCTACGGGCGGCGCACGGGGGGACGGCCTGCGGGAATGGGCCGGTCAGGGGGTGCCCGGGGCCTCTTCGGCACTCCCGGCGGCGCTCCTGGTGTGCAGGACGTCGCGGCCCTGTTCGGCGGCGCGGGTGATGCTCTCGCCGACGAAGTCGAGGAAGCGGGCGATGTTCTCCATCCGGACGGCGGCCGGGGTGCCGGGGCCGAGGACGCCGGCGCCCTGCCGGGAGATCTCGATGACCTGCACCAGGGACCGGACGCTGGCGATCATCGCCTGGTACCAGATGTCGTCGTCGACGATGTACCGGTCCCGGCGGCGTTCGTCGCGCTCCCGCCGGATCAGTCCCTGGTCCTCCAGGAACGCGACCGCCTTGGAGACGGACGCCGGGCTGACCTGGAGGCGTTCCACCAGTTCGGACGCGGTCAGGCTGCCCGTGTCGGTCATGTACAGGGCGGCCTGCACCCGGGCCATCATCCTGGGCGTGCCCGCCTGCATGAGGACGTCGGTGAACCGCTCCTCGTACTCGCGCACCGCCTCGGGGTCGCGTCCGTGGGGCTGCGGGGACGCCCCCGGTCCCCGGGGCGCGGCGGCCGGGCGGCGGCGCTGGGTGCGGCGCTCGGTGGCGCGGTGGGCGAGGTCGGCGCGGTAGCCGGTGGGGCCGCCGTTGCGCATGACCTCGCGGGTGATCGTGGAGGTGGGGCGGTCGAGACGCCGGGCGATCTCCGCGTAGGCGAGGCCGTCGGCCAGCCCCAGCGCGATCTGCTGCCGTTCCTGCTGGGTGAGCCTGCCTCCGGGCATCGGAGTCTCCTTCATGGTCCGTGGTACGGCCGACCATAGCGTTCACTCCACTTCATTGCAACGACCGTTGTCATTCCGTTGCGTTACTTCGGAACCCGTTGCAACGAACTGTGTGCTCTGACCTGCGCAAGTTCTATTCGAGTGCAACAAGGGAGTTGCCTACTCAGTGAACGCAACGTAGCTTTTCCCTCATCGGAAATGACGACCTCCCGAAGAAGGAGCACACCGTGCAGCAGAAGTTCCAGACCCCGGCCCCGATCTCCACCGTCCTCGACATCCCCGCCGGACGCGTCCGCCTCATCGCCGCCGACCGCACCGACACCACCGTCGAGATCCTCCCCGCCGACCCCGCCAAGGGCCGCGACGCCAAGGCCGCCGAGCAGATCACGGTCGAGTACGGCGACGGCGTCCTGCGCATCGCCGCCCCCCGGGCGAAGAACCGTCTCCTCGGCGCCTCCGGCGCGGTCGAGGTGACCGTCCAGCTGCCCACCGGCTCCCGCGTCGAGGGCAAGGCCGCCACCGCCGAGCTGCGCGGCGTCGGCCGGCTCGGCGAGGTCACCTTCGAGGCCGCGCAGGGCCCGGTCAAGCTGGACGAGACCGCCGGCGTCCGGCTCACCGTCCTCGACGGCGACGTCACCGTCGGCCGCCTCGGCGGCCCCGCCGAGATCAGCACCCAGCGGGGTGACATCCGCGTCACCGAGGCCGTGCGCGGCACCGTCACCCTGCGCACCGGGGCCGGCGGGATCGAGGTCGGCGCCGCCCGCGGCGTCTCCGCCTCCCTCGACGCCGGCACCGGACACGGCCGCGTCCACAACGCCCTGCGCAACGCCGACGGGGCCGGGGCCGGCCTGGCCATCCACGCCACCACCGGCCACGGCGACATCACCGCCCGCAGCGTCTGACCCACCCGCCCGTCACCGACGACCGGTTTCGACCGACGACCGGCTCCGCCGTCGACCGGCTCGACGGACGGCCGGCGTCACCGCCGACCGGTGTCACCGATAACCAGCTCACCGACGGCCAGCTCACCGACGGCCAGTTCCACCGTCGACCGGCTCGACAGACGGCCGGCTCCACCGCCGACCAGCTCACCGACGACCGGCTCCGCCGTCGACCGGCTCGACGGACGGCCGGCGTCACCACCGACCGGTGTCACCGATAACCAGCTCACCGACGGCCAGCTCACCGACGGCCAGTTCCACCGTTCGACCGGCTCCACCGACGACCAGCTCACCGACGACCAGGGGGGACCCCTCATGACCACCGGCTCGGCCATCGCGGCACGCGGGCTGCGCAAGTCCTACGGCGACAAGACCGTCCTCGACGGCATCGACCTCACCGTCCCCGACGGCACGGTCTTCTCCCTGCTCGGCCCGAACGGGGCCGGCAAGACCACCGCCGTCAAGATCCTCTCCACGCTCATCAGCGCCGACGCCGGTGACCTGCGGATCGGCGGCCAGGACCCGGCCACCGACGCCCGGGCGGTGCGCGCGGCGATCGGCGTCACCGGCCAGTTCTCCGCCGTGGACGGGCTGATCACGGGTGAGGAGAACATGCTCCTCATGGCCGACCTGCACCACCTCTCCAAGAAGGAGGGCCGGCGGGTCGCCGCCGGACTGCTGGAGCGGTTCGACCTCACCGAGGCCGCGAAGAAGCCCGCCGCCACCTACTCCGGCGGCATGAAGCGCCGCCTGGACATCGCCATGACCCTGGTCGGCAGCCCGCGGATCATCTTCCTGGACGAGCCCACCACCGGCCTCGACCCACGGGCCCGGCACGACATGTGGCAGATCATCCGCGAACTGGTCACGGGCGGCGTGACCGTCTTCCTCACCACCCAGTACCTGGAGGAGGCCGACCAGCTCGCCGACCGCATCGCCGTCCTGAACGGCGGGAAGATCGTCGCCGAGGGCACCGCCGGGGAGCTGAAGCGGATCGTCCCCGGCGGCCACGTCCGGCTCCGCTTCTCCGACCCGGCCGCCTACCGGTCGGCGACGGCCGCCCTCTCCGACGCGGTCCGCGACGACGCCGCCCTCGCCCTCCAGATCCCCGGCGACGGCAGCCAGCGCGACCTGCGCGTCCTCCTCGACCGGCTGGACGCCGCCGGGATCGAGGCCGACGAACTGACCGTGCGCACCCCCGACCTCGACGACGTCTTCTTCGCCCTGACCGGCCCCGCCGCCACCGTCCCCCACCAGCCCAAGGAGGCGCTCCGATGAGCACCCTCTCCCTCGCCGTCCGCGACTCCTCCACGATGCTGCGCCGCAACCTCCTGCACGCGCGGCGCTACCCCTCGCTCACCCTCAACCTCCTGCTCACGCCGATCATGCTGCTGCTGCTCTTCGTGTACGTCTTCGGGGACGTGATGAGCGCCGGCCTCGGCGGCCGGGCCGACCGCTCCGCCTACATCGCCTACCTCGTCCCCGGCCTGCTGCTCATGACCATCGGCTCCGCCACCGTCGGCACCGCGGTCTCGGTCTCCACCGACATGAGCGAGGGCATCATCGCCCGCTTCCGCACCATGGCCATCCACCGCGGGTCGGTCCTCGTCGGCCACGTCGTCGGCAGTGTCGTCCAGTCGGTCGCCGGCGTGGTCCTGGTCGGCGCGGTCGCCGTCGCCATCGGCTTCCGGTCGACGGACGCCACCGCCCTGGAGTGGCTGGCCGCCTTCGGCCTCCTCGTCCTCTTCGCCCTGGCCCTCACCTGGATCGCCGTCGGCATGGGCCTGGTCAGCCCGAACGCCGAGGCGGCCAGCAACAACGCCATGCCGATGATCCTGCTCCCCCTCCTGTCCAGCGCCTTCGTCCCGGTCGACGCGATGCCGGGCTGGTTCCGGCCGGTCGCCGAGTACCAGCCCTTCACCCCGGCCATCGAGACCCTGCGCGGCCTGCTGCTCGGCACGGAGATCGGCCACAACGGCTGGCTGGCCCTGGCCTGGTGTGCCGGCCTGGTGGTCCTCGGCCACCTGTGGTCGGCCAGGACCTTCGACCGCGACCCCAGGTGACCCGCCGGGCCCCGGCCCCACCCGCACGACCCGCACGACCCGTACGACCCAGGACCCCCGAGGCGCGCTCGCTCGGGGGTCCTGGGTCGTACGGGTGGGGACAGGCCGGGGCCTCCGGTCAGCGGCCCAGCGCCGCCGCGCCCGCGCGGGCGAACTTCTCGTCCAGGTCGCCCGAGGGGGCACCCGCGACCCCGATGCCCGCGACCGGCGCGTTCCTCGCGGTGACCGGGACCCCGCCGGCCAGGAACAGAGTGCCCGGGATGTCCTTCAGGTTCGGCGCGGACTCCAGGCGCCCGGCCAGGTCGGAGGTGGGCGCGTTCCAGGAGACGGCGGTGTACGCCTTGCGCTCGGCCGACTCGTACGACTGCGGTCCGGCGCCGTCCCCGCGCAGGGTGACGACGGTGTTGCCGTTGCGGTCGACGACGGCGACGGTGACCTTCTGGTTCTCCCGCTCCGCGGCGTCCAGCGCGGCCTGCGCCGCCTTGGCCGCGGCGTCCACGGTGAGGTGCGTGGAGGTGGTCGTCGTACCGGACGAGAGGGCCGGGACGGCCGAGGCGGGCGCTGCGGCCGGGGCGGAGGCGTTGGCGGAGACCGCGCCGAAGGCGGTGGCGGCGACGGCGGCGAGCACGGTGGCGCCGGCGGCGACGCGGGCACGGCGGGAGAAGGTCTTCTTCGCGTGGGACATGGAGGCTCCTAGGACCGGCCGGGCGGCCTGCTGCGACCCGGCGCCTGCTGACCTCCACCCTCCGCCCGCGACCGGGCCCGCACGGTCACCGTTCCGGCTGCTCCGGACCGGCGCGACGGACGACCCGGGGGTCGTCCGATCGGTCGACCCCCGCCTCCCGGGCGGACGGCGACAATGAACGGGTCCGTCCGGTACGACCAGGTGGGAGGAGGTCCCGCGCATGACACAGCCGTACGCTCCGGAGCCCGACGACTCGGAGCCGCACCCTCCGGGTCACCCCGACCCGCACCCGGACCCCCGTGACCCCGACGCCCGGCGGCTGGGTGCCGTCCTGCACACGGCGTTCTTCCTCCTCCTCGGCGGCGCCCTGGCCCGCTTCCTCCTGCGCCACCCGGGCGAACCCCGCACCCCCTGGGTCATCGCCCTGTCGCTCACCCTGGCCGCGCTGCACGTGCTGGGCCCGGTGCTCGGCGACGGCCGCCCCCGCCACCCCCGGCCCTCACGGCGTCGGCTCGGTCTGCTCGGCCGGCTCGCCGCGGTCCTCGCCGTCTGGATGGTCCTCGTCGTCCTCGCGCCCAGTTTCGCCTGGTGCGCGGTGCCCCTCTTCTACACCGGCCTGCGCACCCTCCCGGCCCGCGCCGCCCTGGTCCTGGTCACCGTCCTGACCGTCTTCGTGGTCGCGGCCCAGCTCCGCCTCGCCGCCGGCTTCGACCCGAACCTGCTGCTCGCCCCGCCCGCCGTGGCGGCCCTCGCCACCGCCGTCTTCCTGCACTCCGAACGGCAGGCGGCCCGGCAGCGCGCTCTCATAGACGACCTGGTCCGCACCCGCCGCGAACTCGCCGCCTCCGAACGCCGCGCCGGCACCCTCGCCGAACGCCAGCGGCTCTCCATGGAGATCCACGACACCCTCGCCCAGGGCCTGTCCAGCCAGCGCATGCTGCTGCAGGCCGCCGACCGGGTCTGGCGGAGCGACCCGGGCAAGGCCCGTGCCCACGTCCGTTCCGCCGCGTCCGTCGCCGAGCACAACCTCACCGAGGCCCGCCGCTTCGTCCACGACCTGGCCCCGGCCGACCTGGCCGGGGGCGGTTCCCTCCCGGCGGCCCTGCGGGCGCTGGCCGAGCGGGAGTCCGACGAGGCCCTCACCGTCCGCGTCCACGTCGACGGCCCGACCGACGCCCTCCCCGACCGGGTGCGGTCGGCGCTGCTGCGCATCGCCCAGGGCGCCCTGGCCAACGTACGCGAACACGCGGACGCCACCGGTGCGGCGCTGACCCTCACCGTCCTCGACGACGAGGCCCGCCTGGACGTCGGCGACGACGGCCGCGGCTTCCCCCCGGCCGCCCCTCCTCCCGGCGGCACCCGCGGCCACGGCCTGCCCGCGATGCGCGCCCGCCTCCGCCGGCTCGGCGGCACCCTGACGGTGGAGTCGGCGCCCGGCGAGGGCACGGTCGTCACCGCCGCCGTCCCCCTGGCACCCCCGGCGCCCCTGGACACCCCGGAGAACCCCTGATGAACGACCCCGTCCGCGTCCTCGTCTGCGACGACCACGCCGTCGTGCGCGCCGGTCTGCTCGCCCTGCTCGACAGCGCCCCCGGCATCGAGGTCGCCGGCGAGGCGGGCACCGGTGAGGAGGCCCTCGCCCTCGCCGCGCGGCTCGCCCCGGACGTCGTCCTGATGGACCTCTCCCTCGGCGCGGGCATCGACGGCGTCGAGACCACCCGCCGCCTCACCACGGCCCCCGGCCCCGGCCCCCGCGTCCTCGTCCTGACCACGTACGACACGGACGCCGACGTCACCCGCGCCATCGAGGCGGGCGCCACCGGCTACCTCCTCAAGGCCGAGCGCCCCGAGGAGCTGTTCGCCGCCGTGCACGCCGCCGCGCGGGGCCGTACGACCCTCTCCGAACCGGTCGCCGACCGGGTCATGGCCCGCCTGCGCAGCCCCCGCCCCGCCCTCACCGGCCGCGAACGCGACATCCTCGCCCAGCTCTCCCGCGGCCTCGGCAACCGCGAGATCGCCCGCGCCCTGTTCATCAGCGAGGCCACGGTGAAGACCCATCTGCGCCGCGTCTACGACAAGCTCGGCGTCGACACCCGCGCGGGCGCGGTCGCGGTGGCGAAGGAGCAGCGCCTGCTGCCGTGACGCGGCATCCGCGTGCTGTTCCCCCGCCGCTCTCCTTGCGCTCCTCTGGCGTTGGCCGGGCCTGGCTACTGTCCCCACGCCCGGTCCGGCACAGGAGAGGTACGTCCATGAGCACCCCGGCCCCTCGCACCTCCGTCCGGAAGCCCGCAGCCCCCTCCGTACCGCTGCGGCGGCCGGACCGGGACCGCGGCGGCGGCCCCTCTTCGCACCCGGCGCGGCGGGCCCTCCTGGACATGCAGTCGGCGGCCGGCAACCGGGCGGTGACCGCGGCGGTGCAGCGTGCCAGAGCCACGGCGGAGGGCACGGCCCAGGAGCAGGGGGCGCCCCCGGACACCACGACGGCCCCCGGGAACACCGCCGCCACCGCCGAGGCCGCCACCGCCGAGACCGCCGCCGCGGAGAACACCACCGCCGCCCCGCAGGACGACACGGCGACCGCGCGGAAGAAGACGAGCGCCCGCGACCGCGTCACCGCCGTCTTCGACCGGACGAAGAAGAACGCCGAGACCATCGACACCTGGATCAAGGCGGTCCACGTCCCCGTCAACGCGGGCGTCTCCCAGGAGGCCGCCGCCACGGCCAACGAGGGACTGAAACACTCCGCCGCCGCCTCCGGCACCGGCGCCGCCTCGGGCAACCTCTTCACCGAGCTGGCCAACACCGGGCTCAGCGCCCTGGACGCGAGCGCGGCCAAGGCGGACGCCAGGAAGCACGGGAAGGGCGCGGCCTTCCACCGGGCCGACAAGAAGGCCGACACCAAGACGGCGGACGCCGCCGTCGGCGCCGTCAGCTCCACGAGCTACGGCTTCGCCCTCGTCAAGGAGCTGTTCAAGGCGGAGAAGTTCACGCAGGCCGCGACCATGGCCGAGGCGAGCGGTATCACCTCCGGCGTCTCCGGCGCCGTCAAGAGCGGCCGGGCCCTGTCCCGTATCGCCCTGACGACCCGCAAGTACCGCGACCTGAGACAACTCGACCTGCCCGCCCGGTCCGACGACCAGGAACTGAGCCGGCTGAAGCAGGCACGGGACACGGCCGTGCGGACCGCGGCCGAGGCGAGCCTCGCGGTGGAACTGCACTGGCGGCACGAGGGCGACGGCCAGGTGGAGCGCGTACTGGCGGCCATGGAGGCGGCCGAGAAGGCGAACCACGCCGTCGGCGAGGCGATCAGGGCCGTCCGGGCCGCGTACGACGCGAACACGCTGCACACGGTGCACGACTACGTGCTGGGCAAGCAGCACAACAAACTGGGCAAGCAGGCGCTCACCGCCCTGGGCGAGGGCACCAAGGTGGCGGGCGGTGTCGTGACGGCGGTCGCCGCCACCGCGGGCGGCGCGGCCCTGGCGAGCAACCCGGTCGGCTGGGGCCTGGCCGGCGGCGCGGCCCTCGTGGTCGGCAGCGTCACCGGCTGGCGGGCGGGCCGCGCGGGCGTGAAGCGCTACAACGCGGTCCGCCACCCGCACGACTACGTCGACCCGGGCGAGGTCCCGGCGAAGCCGGTCTCCCGCAAGGAGGCGTGGAAGGAGGCCGTGCACTTCACCAAGAAGGTGGTGAACGGCGAACGCGACCTCATGGCACGCCGGCTGTACCGGCTGGCGGCCGGCCCGGACATCCCGGGCAGCGGCGCCACCGAGGACCACATCCGGGAGGCGGCCCGGGAGTTCCTCGTCGCCCTCAAGGCCGGCCCGGACAACCAGAAGCTGTCCCCCGACGAGTGGAGGACGTCCCTGAACAACCCGGAGAAGACCACCGACTGGATCAAGGAGATCGCGGAGCAGCTCTCCTCGGCGTGACCCGGACCGGCCCCGGTGAACCCGGGAATACGCCGAGGCCGGACCGGCGTTGCAGCCGTGTCCGAGCGACCGGCCGGTGAGGGAGAGGGGCCACGCGGCGATGAGTCTCCGCCAGTTCGAGTACGCCCTGGCGGTGGCCGAAGCGGGCTCGGTCACCGCGGCGGCGGAGTCGCTGCACGTCGCCCAGCCGTCGGTCTCCCAGCAGATCCGCTCCCTGGAACGGGACCTCGGCGTCGTCCTGTTCGCCCGTACGCCGACCGGCCTGGTGCCCACCGCGGTCGGCCGCGCCTTCCTGCGCGACGCGGAGGTCGCCGTACGGGCGGCCCGCCGGGCGCGGGCGACGGCACGGGCCGGCGCCGAGGAACTGGACGGCGAACTCGTCGTCGCCGCGCAGATGGGCCTGGGCACCCGCCAGCTCCCGGGCGCGCTCAGCGCGTTGCGCCGCCGCTTCCCGCGCCTGGAGGTCACCGTCTTCGAGGAGGCGAACCCCGCCGAGCTGGAGCGGCTCGCCCGCCGGGGCGTGGTCGACCTCGGCCTGATGGCCGGCCCGTGCAAGGAGGACCTGTACACGGGCCACCACCTCGGTGACGAGGAGTTCGTGGTGGTGGCCGGCCCCGAGCACGCGCACCTCCTCGCCGAGGAGCGGGTCGGGCTGCGCGCGCTGGAGCGGGAGCCGTGGATCAGGTTCGACCACGACAGCGCGCTCGACGGGGTGCTCCGGGAGGTCCTGCGGGACAACGGCCTGGCCCCGGCGACCGTCGCCCGGGTGTCGCAGACGGCGACGGCGGTGCGCTGGGCGGCGCACGGGCTGGGGGTGACACTGGTGCCGACCTCCGCGGTGCTGCCCGGTTTCGAGCACCTCACCCGGCCCGTCTCGCCCGCCGTCACCCTGCCCACCGTCGCCGCCGTACGCCCCGACGCGGGGCCGGCCGAGACGGCGCTGCTGGAGTTCCTGCGGCAGGAGACCTGGCCGCACACCGGCTTCTCCGCGAGCGGGCCGGGGCGGCTGCTCACAACTGGGTGACGCCTCCGTCGACCACCAGCTCGGCGCCCGTGGTGTACGTGGCGTCGAAGGCCAGGAACGCCACCGCGCGGGCGATCTCCTCCGGCGTCCCGAAACGCCCCATGGGGTTCTCCGCGACCCGGTCCGCCTTGAACCGGGCGGCGGCCTCCGCGCCCATCGCGCCCTCCAGGATGCCCGTGTCCACGGGCCCGGGGCTGACCGCGTTGACCCGGACGCCGCGCGGCAGCAGCTCCCGGGAGAGACTGCGGGCCAGCGAGCGCAGCGCCGCCTTGCCGGCTGCGTAGACACTGGTCTCCGCCAGACCCATGACGTTCGCGACCGAGGTGGTCAGGACGACGCCGGCGCCGGGGGCCAGCAGCGGGGCGAGCTTCTGCACGGTGAAGAAGGCGCCCTTGACGTTGACCGCGAAGGACGCGTCGAACATCGCCTCGGTCGTCTCCTCGAAGGGCGACGCGCTGGTGACGCCCGCGTTGACGAACAGGGCGTCCACCGCGCCGAGTTCCGCCCGCACCCGCTCCGCCAGCACGTCCAGGTCGGCGAGCGAGGCCACGTCCCCGCGGACCGCCGCCGCGCCCGCCCCCAGCCGCCGCAGGGCCGCGTCGAGCTTCTGCTCGTCCCGTCCGGTGATCACCACCCGGCTCCCGGCCCGCACCAGCAGTTCCGCCGTGGCGAAGCCGATCCCGCTGCCGCCCCCGGTGATCACGACCCGCTTGCCGTCGTACGCGCTCATGCGGGGAACTCACCGCCGTCCACCGTGAGGTTCCGCCCGGTGAGCCAGCTCGACCGGTCCGATACGAGGAACAGCACCGCGTCGGCGATGTCCTCGGGCCGGCCCTCGCGCCCCAGCGGCGGAGCGGTGACGTCCTGGCCCGGCCCTGCCTCCACCAGCTTCCCCCACTCCTCCCGCGTCGCCTCGCCACCGGGCGTGGCGGTCCGCCCGGGGGACACGGCGTTGACCCGCACCCCGAACGGGGCGAGTTCCAGGGCCAGTCCCCGGCTGTAGTTCTCCAGGGCCGCCTTGGCCGCCGTGTAGTGCAGGAACGGCGGCGCCGAGGTGGGTACGGCGGCGGAGGAGACGTGCACGACCGCGCCGGACCGCCGCTCCCGCATCCCCGGCGTCAGCAGCGCGTCCAGCCGCACGGACGCCAGGTAGTTCAGATCCAGCTGCTCCTGCCACGCCTCGTCGGTGATCTCCCACGCATGCCGGAACGGCCGCGCCCCACCCGCGTTGTCGACCAGCACATCCACCCCGCCGAGCCGCTCCAGCACGGCGTCGGCAAGGGCCTCCACCCCCTCCCGCGTCCGCAGATCCGCCGCGACGAACCCGACCCCGTCCGGCAGCCCTTCTGCCCCGCCCCGGGCACTGGCCACGACCTGCGCCCCCGCCTCCACCAGCCGCCGCACCACAGCGGCCCCGATCCCCCGGGTCCCCCCGGTCACCAGCGCCCGCTTCCCCACAAGCCCCCGCGCCCCTGTTTCCCCAGCCATTCTCAAGCCCTCCGATTTCTCCACTCACCGCCGTTCTCGACGGCCATTTCACGGTAGGCCGCCGAAATACCCCCAGGCAAAGACGAAAAGTGAGTAGGCCCTATAGGGGTTTCCTATAGAGGTTCCCTATGAAGACTGCTTACGAAGGTTTTCCTGCGGGTGTTTCCCGCCGCGGGGCCGGGGCGAGGTCTCACACGTCCAGGCGCAGCCAGGTGTCGCCGGAGCCGGTACCGCTCGGTCGTCGACCAGGTCGTGCCGGTCGGGCGGGCGTGTGCGACCTCGACGGACCGCTTGCGGTGAATCACGAGACACCCGAAGCGTCATCGAGGGCCGGTCGTCGTCGGCGCCTGCGAAAGGGTCTTTCCTCACGCTGAATGCGCCTCCGTCCGGTGGCGACGCATTCTCACGTCGGCGTCGGAGAAGCCCGCACCAAGTAGGTGTCCTTCTCGGTGCCGAGACAGAGGGTGGGCGACTTGCCGTCCGGACTCTCCGGGTCCTGGCCGAGCTTGATCAGAGCCACCGCTGTCTCCTGGTCGTCGGGTACGTGGGCACGATCGTGTGCCGGGGCGGCGACAGGAACCAGCGACTTGCACGGACGTGCACCGGGACTGCGGGAGAAGACCTCAGCACACGTCCTTCACCGAGCGGGAGAGGAAGTCCGCCCAGACGGAACGAGGAAAGGCGAGCCGCGCTCCACTTGAGGCCTTGGAGTCCCGGACCAGGACGGCGGTCGGGGTGGTGGCTATCTCGACGCAGTTCGAGCTGTCGCCGCTGTAGGAGGACTTGCGCCATTGGGTGCTGGTCATGGTCGCCCTTCTTACGTCGTTCGTGCGAGGTCGTGGATGAGGTCGCGTGACTCGGCGGCGTCCAGCGCGCAGGACTCCATGTGGTCCAACACAACCCGGTACTTGCTCAGTTGAGCCTCCGCGTCCAGGAAGCCGCAACCGCCGTGGTGAGTGTCCAACTGAACCGTGTCGAGTTGGGGCACGGCGCCCCGCACGTAGTCGAAGGACTGGCCGGTGCTGGGGTAGTGCTTCGCCCCGAACGGGATCACTCGCACGGTGACGTGCGGCAGTTCACCCATCTCCACCAGATGGTCGAGCTGTGCACGGGCGACAGCAGGGCCGCCGAAACCCATGCGGAGGGCGGACTCGTGAATGATCGCCGAGTACGGAGGAGGGGCGTCCCTGTACAGGATGCCCTGCCTCTTGATGCGATGGGTGAGGCGGTGCTCGATCTCGTACTGCCGCATGGCCGGGACCACGGCCCGGAACAGCGCACGCGCGTGGTCGGTCGTCTGCAGAAGCGCGGGGATGTGCATCGCGAGAGCCACGCGAAAGCCGGTGGCGTGATGCTCCAGCTCAGCGAGATCGACCAAGGCCGCAGGCAGATGCTCGCGGTACTCCTCCCACCAGCCGCGCGTCCGCCGACCGGTCATCGCGGCCAGGGCGGTGACCAGTTCCTCATCGGCGCAGTCATAGGCGGACGACATGGCCCGGACGCGATCCGCGCTGAGCGGGCTGCGTCCCGTCTCGATCATGCTCACCCGGCCCTGGTTGACGCCGAGGTGCGCTGCGGCCTGGGTGACTGTGAATCCGGCTTGCTCACGGAGTTTGCGCAGCTCAGTACCGAGACGCCGCTGGCGGAGGGTGGGGTTGTTGACGGGCGGCAAGGCACCTCTCTCAGGTCGCGTTGCGGCGGATTCGTCACCCACACGAGGCAATTGCGGGTGCATCTCTCCAACTTGGGAGATGAATCTCCCAAAGGGCCTCTAGGGTAGTACGCGTATCGCCCAACTCCCGCCCCCGCGAAGCGGAAACGCACTGCCACCGCACAGCCCGGCCGTTGGGCAGGCATCTCTCTCCCCTCACCTCCCGGAGACACTCATGCGCACCGTATCCCCGCCCGGCACCTGGGCGTACGCCCTCCGGCTGCCGTACGACCCCAGAGCCGCACGTGTCGCACGGGTGACCGTGCGGGCCGCGCTCGACGGGCATGGGCGGCATGAACTGGTCGACGGCGTGGAGCTATTGGTGTCGGAGCTGGTGACCAACGCCTACCGGCACGCCGGCGGCGGCTGCTCGCTGCGGATCACGGCGCTGCGGGACGGGCGGGTCAGGGTCGGGGTGTGGGACGGCCACCCGCACGTCCCCGAGGCCTTCAGGGAAGGGGCGCCCCTGTCCCCGGGGGACCCGCACGCACCCGGCGGACGCGGCCTGCACCTCGTACGGGAGTACGCGGAGGCGTGGGGCGCCTGGTCGTCGGGGGAGGCGCTGCCGGGGCGGCGCGGCGCCGGGAAGCTGCTGTGGTTCGAGGTGGGCGCCGCCCCGGGACCGGCGTGACACGGCACTCGGGGTGGGCGCCGCCCCGGGACCGGCGTGACACGGCACTCGGCCCCGCCGGGCCGGGGCTCGACGGGGCCGGAGAGAGGCGGCGGGCGCGTCAGACGTTGACGCCGAAGTCCTGGGCGATGCCGACCAGGCCCGAGGCGTAGCCCTGGCCGACCGCGCGGAACTTCCACTCCGCGCCGTTGCGGTACAGCTCGCCGAAGACCATGGCGGTCTCGGTGGCCGCGTCCTCCGACAGGTCGTAGCGGGCGATCTCCGCGCCGCCGGCCTGGTTGACGATGCGGATGTACGCGTTGCGGACCTGGCCGAAGTTCTGCGAGCGGTTCTCCGCGTCGTAGATCGAGACCGGGAAGACGATCTTGTCGATGTCGGCCGGGAGGGCCGCCAGGTTGACGTTGATCGCCTCGTCGTCGCCGGCGCCCTCGCCCGTGCGGTTGTCGCCGGTGTGGACGATGGACTGGTCCGGCGTCTCCTTGTTGTTGAAGAAGACGAAGTGGGCGTCCGAGTAGACCTTGCCCTGGGTGTTCACCGCGATCGCGGAGGCGTCCAGGTCGAAGTCGGTGCCCGTGGTGGTGCGGACGTCCCAGCCGAGGCCCACGGTGACGGCGGTCAGGCCCGGAGCCTCCTTGGTGAGCGAGACGTTGCCACCCTTGGACAGGCTTACAGCCATTGTTGGGAGTCCCTTCCCTCGTGTACGTACGGCAAGAAAGCTACAGCTACCCCCATGAACGACGAGGGGGGTACGCAAGGTTCCAGCTCCCTTTACTTTCTTTACCTCGGCTCGGATATTCGGGTGACGTGGGCGGCGGGAGCGCGGGAACATGGACCCCATGTCCCCCGTCTCCGGCCCCGGCCCGCACGTCGTCCGAGGCTCCGTCTCCCTCCCGGAGGCCGAGCTGATGTGGCGTTTCTCGCGGTCGTCCGGCCCCGGCGGACAGCACGTCAACACCAGCGACACCCAGGTCGAGCTGCGCTTCGACCTCGCCCGCACCGAGGCGCTGCCCGAGGTGTGGAAGCGGCGGGCGCTGGAGCGGCTGGCCGGCCGGCTGACCGACGGCGTCATCACCGTCCGCGCCTCCGAGCACCGCTCCCAGTGGCGCAACCGCGAGGCCGCCGCCGTACGCCTCGCCGCCCTGCTCGCGGAGGCCACCGCCCCGCCGCCCAGGCCGCGCCGCCCGACCCGCGTCCCGCGCGGGATCAACGAGCGCCGGCTGCGGGAGAAGAAGCAGCGCGGGCAGACCAAGCGGGGGCGTTCCCCCAAGGGCTGGGACTGACGGCGGGCCCGGTCAGCCCAACTGCCGGTACCGCCCCCGGAAGTACGTCAGCGGCCCGCCCTCCGCGCTCGGCACGGAAGCGGTCAGGACCCGGCCGATGACCAGCGTGTGGTCGCCGGCCGCCACCCGCTGCTCGGTGCGGCACTCCAGGGTGGCCAGCGCGCCGCCGACCAGCGGGGCGCCGGTCCGCGCGCCCGGGGAACAGGGGATGTCCTCGAAGAGGAGGCGGTCGCTGAGGCGGCCCTTCATCGCGAAGCGGCCGGCGATGTGCCGCTGGCTCTCCGACAGCACCGACACCGCCCACAGGGGCTGCTCCTCCAGCAGGTCGTCCATCCGGGAGCCCTCGCGCAGGCTCACCAGCACCAGGGGCGGGTCCAGGGAGACGGAGAGGAAGGCCGTGGCGGTCATGCCCACGTACTCCCCGGGCGGGGCGCCGGGGTCGTCCGGGTCCAGGGACGGCTCCTGGGCGGTCACCAGGACCACGCCCGAGGCCAGCCGGGACATGGCGGCACGGAACTCGTCGTTGCTCACCCCCTCAGCATGCACGGCCGTGGCGGAGGGGGAGGACGGGGTGGCGGGGCTGGTCTCGGACACGCCCTCACGCTAACGGCCGTCCGTCCGCTCCCGCATCGGGCTCCGGTCCCGGACGGGACCTAGGACCAGGGGCGGAGAAGCAACGTCACTATTTGCGTTCAGGAAGCGTAAGGGGAAAGTGCGGAAAGCCCGCCCAATTGTTCATCTTTCGCTGTGACTTGAGTCACAAGAGGTAGGAATTGTTGACCCTGTGTACCGAGTGGGCAGCGCGCTGTGATTCAGTGGCGGGGAAGCTGCAAGAGCATCATCGATACCCCATCGATGGATCATCGTGCACCATCCGGCAAAGGCGCCGAAGAGAACCCTTGATTCGCTGCGAGGTCTCGGGGGGAGGGCGAGCATGGAGACCGAGTCGGAGCCGTACGTCCGCCTTGCGTCCCTTCGGCAACTGCACCAGGCCATGGCCGACATGAACACGGCCCGCAGCCTGGCGGACACCCTGCAGACCGTCGCGGACGGCGTCGTCCACGCCCTCGGCTACGAGATGGCGGCCGTCAACCTCGTCCGCCCCGACGGCGACCTCGTCGTCGCCGCCTTCGCCGGGAACGCGGCCGCCGAGGCGCTCATCACCGGCCGCGTCGGTCCCCGCGCCTCCTGGGACCGCCGGCTGAACATGGGCGAGCGCTGGGGCGACCTGATCTTCATCCCGCACACCGAGGGCTGGGTCCTCGACGACGACGACGTGCCCCAGTGGTACACCGACGGGCCCGCGCCCCGCTTCGAGGACGAGTGGCACCCCTCGGACCGCCTCTTCGCCCCGATGTACGCCCCCGGCCCGCAGGGCGGCGGCATCAGCGGCGAGCTGATCGGCGTCCTCTCCGTGGACCGCCCGCGCAACGGCCGCCGTCCCGGCGCCTGGGGCCGCGAGGCTTTGCAGATGTACGCGTTCCAGGCGGCCATAGCGATCAGCAACGCCCGGCTCCGCTCCAACATGCAGCGCGCCCTGGTCCGCCTGGAACGCGAGCAGCAGGCCCTGCGCGCCAGCGAGGAGAGCTTCCGGCAGGCCTTCGAGTACGCCCCCTCCGGCATGGCCATCGCCGAGATGGGCGGCGACCAGCACGGCCGCATCCTGCGGTCCAACGACGCCCTGTGCCGGCTGCTCGGCCGGCCCGCCTCCGCGATGCGCCGCTACTCCTTCTCCGACCTCGTGCACGCCGAGGACATAGGCACCCTGCTGCGCACCTCCGCCGAGGGCGGCCGGGCCGAGCTGCGGCTGCGCCGCCGGGACGGCTCCTACGTCTGGGTCTCGCTGCGCAACAGCGTCGTCGCCGACGCCGCCGACGGGCCCCGCTTCCTGCTCACCCACGTCGAGGACATAGAGGAGCGCAAGCGCCGCGAGCTGGCCCTCGCCCACCGCGCCTCCCACGACTCCCTCACCGGCCTGCCGAACTCCGCCGAGCTGCGCTCCCGCCTCTCCGCCCGGCTCTGCACCCGCCCCCAGGCGGCGCACTCCGCGGTCGACGCCATGGACTCCGCCTACGGCGACACCCCGCACGGCGCCTACGCGGAGACCGCGCCCGGCGACCCCGTCTTCGACTCCGGCGGCCACTACTTCGACTTCCCGCCGCACCCGGCGCCGTACGAGACCCACGACCACCATGTGCACGCCGTGGCCCCCGAGGGCGACCGGGACGACGGCACCAAGGGGCTCGCGGTGCTCTTCTGCGACCTCGACGGCTTCAAGTCGATCAACGACCGGTTCGGGCACAACGCGGGCGACGCCGTCCTCATCGAGGTCGCCCGCAGGCTCTCCGGCGGCGTCCGCGACGGCGACACCGTGGCCCGGCTCGGCGGCGACGAGTTCGTCATCCTCGCCGACGGCCTCGGCCGGGCCGACGCGGCCGACCTCGCCGTACGGCTGCGCAACGAGATCGTGCAGCCGATCCGCGCCGAGGGACGGGCCGTCCGGGTGGGCGCCAGCTTCGGCATCGGATGGGCGCACTGCGGCATGACGGCCGACGAGGTCCTGAAGTCCGCGGACGAGCGGATGTACATCGAGAAACGATCTCGTCCCAAACAACATCGGCGGGCGGGATGATCCCCAGGTCAGCGAGTTGATGCGGTCCGCGTCACCCGTTCGGGTCATCGACACCGGGTAGGCTCGGCCTCTCACCACATGTACCGCACCCGCACCGCACCTGGTTAGGAGACCTAGGGATGACGCCCGGCAACAACGGCGCGAGCACGCCCGAGGACGACGACCCCTTCGGCTATCTGTACGCCGACGGGCAGGCCAACGGGGCCCAGCCGCCGTCCGGTGGTTACGGCTACCCGAACTCGGTCAACCGTGTGCGCCCGGTCGGTACCCGGCAGTACGGCGGGCCGGCCGCCGCCCCGCAGGCGGCCCTGCCGCAGCAGGGTGCCTACGGCCGGCCGAACGCGCCCTACGGCACCCAGGCCCCGCACTACGCCGCCCCGGAGACGCTCCCCGGCGGCGCCCCCGCCGGACCGCAGCAGCCGGGGCACGGCGGCGGGCGCGGGAGCCGCGGCGGGCGGCGCGGGCCGAACACCAAGGGGCTGCTGATCGGCGCGATCGCCGTGGTCGCCGCCGTCGTCATCGGCATCGGCATCGCCATGACCAGCAGCGGCTCGGACGACGACAAGACCGGCGACCGGGCGGGCGGGGCCTCCCCGACCACCTCCCAGTCGTCGGAGCCGTCCCCGTCGGCCAGCAGCAGCGCGCAGAACGACTCCGGTTCCGGCCTCCCCGCCGCCGACGCCGGCACCCTCGACCTCCAGGGCGGCGCCACCACGGCGTCCGACGTCGAGGGAGCCAAGTCCGCCGGCGGCGCCTACGTCACCGGCTTCAACGCGGTCGGCGCCAAGGTCACGTGGAACGTGGACGGCATCGCCGACTCCGGCACCTACCGGCTCTACGTGCGCTACGGCATCCCGGGCGTGGACGCCGACGCGACGGCGGTCGTCAACGGCAAGGCGAACGCCCAGCCCATCAACATGGCCAACTTCGGCAAGATGCCCGAGGGCGACTGGGAAAAGGGCTGGCAGACCACCTGGGTCAACGTCAACCTGAACAAGGGCACCAACGTCATCGAGATCGCCTGCAACCAGGGCAACCAGTGCAACGCGGTCCTCGACCAGGTGTGGCTGGAGCCGGAGAAGGGCCAGTAGGGCCGGCCCGGTCCGCCGGGCCCGCACGGCATCAGGCCGCGCTGCCGGCCTCCGGCAGCACCGTGACCCGGGTGAGCACTTCCTCGTACGCCGCCCGGTCGAACTCGCCCGCCACCGGGGCCAGGACCGTCGCCGCCGACAGGGCGACCGCGCGGGCCAGCCGGTCCGGCCAGGGCAGCCGCTCGGCCAGCCCCGACAGCAGCCCCGCGACCGCCGAGTCGCCCGCGCCGGTCGGGTTGCCGCGCACCCGGGCGGGCGGCGCGGCCCGCCAGCGGCCCTCCGCGGTCACCGCCAGCAGCCCCTCGGCCCCCAGGGACGCCACCACCGCCCGCGCCCCCCGCCGCCGGGCGTCCTGCGTGGCCCGCAGCGGCTCGTAGGAGCCGGTCAGCTCGGCCAGCTCGTCCGCGTTCGGCTTGATCAGGTCGGGCCGGGCGGCGACCGCCCGGCGCAGCGGCTCCCCGCTGGTGTCCAGCAGCACCGGCACCCCGGCGGCGCGCGCGGAGCGCACCAGCCCGGCGTAGGCGCCCACCGGCACGCCCGGCGGCAGGCTGCCGCACAGGGCGACCGCCGAGACGCCGGCGAGCAGATCCTCGTACGCCTCCTGGAAGGCGCGCCACTCGGCGGGCGAGATCAGCGGGCCCGGTTCGTTGAGCTGGGTGGTGTCGCCGGTGTGCTCGTCGACGACGGCGAGGGTGCGCCGGGTCGCGCCGGCCACCGGCAGCAGCGCGTCCACCAGCCGGGCCCGGCCGGCGAGCGCCGCCCGGACGGCGTGCCCGGTGCCGCCGCCCGCGAAGCCCGTGACCGTCACCTCGTGCCCGAGCGCCGCCAGCACCCGGGCCACGTTGACGCCCTTGCCGCCGGGGCGTTCCGTCACCTCGGTGACCCGGTGGGAGGCGTGCGGCTTCAGGGCCGGGACGCGATAGGTGAGGTCGAGAGCGGTGTTCAGCGTGACCGTGAGGATCACCGGGCCGGCCTCCCCCGAGTGCGTGCGTGCGTCCGTCCGTCCGTACCGGAGTGTTCCGCCGTGCTCCGGAGCTTCGATCATGCCAAACGGACGGCGGTCGGCCCAGCCCCGGGGCGGCCGGGACCCGCCCGACTCCGGGACGGATCAGTCCAGTCGCTGACCGGCCGCCCCGGGCTCGACCACCCACGCGCCGCGGCGCATCACGCCGACCACGTCGAACGCGGCGTCCAGCACCACCAGGTCCGCGTCCTTGCCCGGCTCCAGGGACCCCACCCGGTCGGCGAGGCCGAGCAGCCGCGCCGGGTTGGCGGAGATCGCGGCGACGACGTCCTCGACCGGCAGCCCGTCCACCGTCACCGCCCGCTTGAAGGCGCGGTCCAGGGTGAGCGTGGAACCGGCGATGGAGTCGCCCTCGACCAGCCGGGCCACCCCGTCGGTGACCTCCACCTCCAGCGGGCCCAGCAGGTACCGGCCGTCGCCGAAACCGGCCGCGTCCATCGCGTCCGTGATGAAGGCGACCCGGGCGGCGCCCGCGTGGTGGAAGGCGAGCCGGAGCGCGGCCGGGTGCAGGTGCGTACCGTCGTTGATCAGCTCGACCGTGACCCGCTCGTCCTCCAGCAGGGCGGTGATCGGACCGGGGGCCCGGTGGCCGATCGGCGGCATCGCGTTGAAGAGGTGGGTGGCGACGGTCGCGCCCGCGTCGATCGCCCGGAGCGTCTGCTCGTACGTGGCGTCCGTGTGCCCGACCGCCGCGATCACGCCGTGCTCGGCGAGCAGCCGTACGGAGTCCAGGCCGCCCGGCAGCTCGGTGGCGAGCGTCATCATCCTCGCGTGGCCGTGCGCGGCGTCGATCAGCTTGCGCACCTCCGCCGGGTCGGGGTCGCGCAGCAGCTGCTCGTCGTGGGCGCCCTTGCGGCACGGGGAGATGAACGGGCCCTCGAAGTGGATGCCGGCGATCTCGCCCTGCTGGGCCAGCTCGGCGAGCATCCCGGCGTGCCGGGCGAGGAAGTCCAGGTCGCCGGTGACGGCGGAGGCGACGACGGTGGTCGTGCCGTGGCGGCGGTGGGTCTCGACGCCCCGGAGGACGTCCTCGGCGGTGCCGCCGGCGAAGGAGGCTCCGCCGCCGCCGTGGTTGTGCAGGTCGACGAAGCCGGGGACGATCCAGTGGCCGGTCAGGTCGATGACCTGGGCGTGGCCGGGGGCGGTGGCGGCGATGCGGGTGCCGTCGACGGCCACCCGGCCGCCGGGGACGGTTCCGGTGGGGAGGACGACGTCGGCGCCGGACAGGAGGAGGGGTGCGCGGTCCGCCGCGGCGTGCGGCTCTGCTGTGGCTGGTCGCGCTCCGCGACGGAGTCGCGTGTCGGCGCTGCCCCGCGCCCCTGGGTCGGCTGCCATCACGACGTTTCCTCCGTACGGTCCGTTGGGTTCAGGAGATCCCAGGCCAGGAGTCCCGCGCCGAGACATCCGGCGGTGTCGCCCAGGGCGGCGGGGACGATGGACGGCTGGGTCTGGAAGGTGATCCGGCGTGCGACGGCCTCCCGGAGCGGTGTGAACAAGGTTTCCCCGGCTTCCGCCAGCCCGCCACCGATGATCAGCGTGCGGGGGTCCAGCAGGGTGAGGGCGGTGACCAGGCCGGCGGCCAGCGCGTCGACCGCCTCCCGCCAGACGCGTACGGCCGCCGGGTCCCCGGCCGCCACGGCCCCGGCGCAGTCCGCGGCGCCCGCCGCCGGGTCGCCCGAGGCCGCCGCCCACGCCTCGCCCACCGCGCTCGCGGAGGCGTACCGCTCCAGGCAGCCGCGCTGCCCGCACGGGCAGGGCACGCCGTCGGGGCGGACGACGACATGGCCGATCTCGCCCGCGAAACCGTGCGCGCCGCCCTCGACCCGGCCGTCGATGCCGATGGCGCCCGCGATGCCGGTGCCGAGCGGGACGAAGAGGAAGCGGTCGGCGCCCCGGCCCGCCCCGATCCGGCCCTCGGCGAGCCCGCCGGTGCGCACGTCGTGGCCGAGGGCGACCGGGACGCCGCCCAGCCGCTCGCTCAGCAGGGCGCGCAGCGGCACGTCCCGCCAGCCCAGGTTGGCGGCGTAGACGGCGGTGCCGCGCGCGTCGTCCACGATGCCGGGGACGGCGACGCCGGCCGCGGCCGGGGCCGAGCCGAACCGCTCCGCGCCGAGCGCGGCCAGCTCGGCGGCGAAGTCCAGGATGCCGTCGACGACCGCCTCCGGGCCGCGCTCGCGGCCGGTGGGGCGGCGGGCCCGGTGCAGCGGCTCGCCGTCCGGCCCGGCCAGGGCGGCCTTCATCCCGGTGCCGCCCACGTCCAGGGCGATGACATGTCTCACGGGGACAGTGTGGCCCGATGACCCGCGAGAGGTCTAGTCCACTCGCGTGGTGTAGACCTTGATCCGTTAATCGGACGAAGGTCGGCGGAAAACGGTCGGCGGAGCGGGGAGCGAAGAGTGCGGCGGCGTGGAAAAGGGACGATCGCGGTGGTGTCCGCCCTGGGCATGGCGGCGGTCCTCGGCGGCTGCGGGATCGGCTCGGGCGGTTCGGACGGCGTGACCCTGCGCCTGGTCGCCGCCGACTACGGCGACAGCGAGTCCACCGGCTCGCAGCGGTACTGGGACGAGCTGGCCGAGTCGTACGAGTCCGGCCACCCCGACGTGGACGTCGAGGTCACCGTCTACTCGTGGAACGACGTCGACCGCAAGGTCCGCGAGATGGTCGACGCGGGCGACGCGCCCGACCTCGCCCAGATCGGCGCGTACGCCGACTACGCGGACGAGGGCCTCCTCTACCGGGCCGACGACCTGCTCTCCATCCCCACCCAGGCCGACTTCGTCCCCCAGCTCGCCGCCGCCGGCAGGGTCAACGGGGTGCAGTACGGCATGCCGTTCGCGGCGTCCACCCGCGTCCTCTTCTACAACAGGACCCTCTTCGCCGAGGCCGGCCTGTCCGCGCCCAGGAGCTGGGCCGACCTCGCCGCCGCCGCCGAGGCGCTGAAGGCCGACGGGGTGGCGTACCCGTACGCGCTGCCGCTCGGCCCCGAGGAGGCGCAGGCGGAGACCATGCAGTGGATGCTCAGCGGCGGAGGCGGCTACACCGACGCCACCGGCACCTACAGCATCGACTCGCCCGAGAACACCGCCGCCTTCACCTGGCTGAAGGAGAACCTGGTCGACAAGGACCTCACCGGACCCGTCCCGCCCGCGAAGCTGAACCGGGCCGACGCCTTCGCCGCGTTCGCCAAGGGCGAGGTCGGCATGCTCAACGGCCACCCGTCCCTGATGGCGATGGCCGAGAAGCAGGGCGTGAAGTACGGCATGGTGCCCACCCCCGGCGCCGACGGGCCGAGCGGCAGCACCCTCGGCGTCACCGACTGGATGACCGCGTTCAAGAAGAACGGCCACGCCGAGGAGGCCGGCGCCTTCCTCGACTTCGTCTACGACGACGAGAACGTCCTCGACTTCTCCCGCCGCTACGACCTGCTGCCGGTCACCGGATCCGCCTCCGAGACCATGGCCGCGGCCGAGGAGGACCAGGACCTGAAGCCCTTCCTCGACGAACTGCTGACCTCCGAGCTGTACCCGGTGGGCGAGACCTCCTGGGCGGCGGTCAGCGCGCAGATCAAGAAGGAGATCGGCAAGGCGGTCGCCCCCGGCGCCGATCCCGGGGCCGTGCTCCGGCTGCTCCAGACCGCGGCGAGCCGGGCCGACGACGTGAGCTAGGCCGGCGACGCGTGCCGGGCCGGAGCCGGCCGGCACCGGTTGTCGGTGCCCGGCGTTACCGTGCGGGCATGGACCAGGAACGACAGCCGCTGGGGGAGCGGGAGCTGCGCGTCCTCGCGCTGGAGCGCCGCGGCTTCCCCGGCCCCGGCGCGAAGGAACGCGCGATCCGCGAGGAACTCGGCCTCGCCCCCGTCCGCTACTACCAGCTCCTCAACGCCCTCCTGGACGACCCCCGGGCGCTGGCCGCGGACCCGGTGACGGTCAACCGGCTCCGCCGGGTCCGCGCGGCCCGCCGCACCGAGCGCTGAACCGGCCCGGCCGATCACCGAGGCGTGCGGACGCCGCCTTGGGGATAGGTTCGCCGTATGGGCAGCCACACGGACGCACACACCTCTACGGACCCCCTGCCGACCCCCGCCACCGCGGCCGGGCGCGCGGGGCTCGACGCGCTGGTCGCCGACCCCGGCCGGGCGGTGATCGCGCTCGACTTCGACGGCACCCTCGCCGAGATCGTCCCCGACCCCGACCAGGCCCGAGCCCACCCGGACGCGGTGCCCGCGCTGGCCGCGCTCGCCCCGAAGGTCGCCTCCGTCGCGGTGATCACCGGCCGTCCGGCCGAGGTCGCCGTCCACCACGGCGGCTTCGCCGGCGTACCCGGCCTGGAACACCTCGTCGTCCTCGGGCACTACGGCGCCGAGCGCTGGGACGCGGCCACCGGCACCCTCTCCGCGCCCGCCCCGCACCCCGGCGTCGCCGCCGTCCGCGCCGAACTGCCCGCGCTGCTGGAGCGGGCCGGGGCGGAGGGCACCCGGGTCGAGGAGAAGGGCCGCTCGGTCGCGGTCCACACCCGCCGGGCCACCGACCCGCAGGCCGCCTTCGAGGCCCTGCGCGGCCCGCTCACCGGCCTCGCCGCCCGCCACGGGCTGATCGTGGAGCCGGGCCGCATGGTCCTGGAGCTGCGCCCGCCCGGCATGGACAAGGGCGTCGCCCTCCTCGACCACGCCCGCGGCCTCGGCGCCGGCACGGTCCTCTACGCCGGCGACGACCTCGGCGACCTGCCCGCCTACGACGCCGTCGACACGCTCCGCGCCGAGGGCACCCCCGGCCTGCTGGTGTGCAGCGGCAGCGACGAGGTGACGGAGCTGAAGCGCCGCGCCGACCTGGAGGTGCCCGGCCCGGCCGGAGTGGTCGCCCTCCTCGCGGCCCTCGCCCGCCGCCTGGCCTGAGACAAGGTCACGAGCAGTCGGCCCGTCTGTCACAGGCGCGTCCTGACGCCCCGCGCGAGGCAACCGGGCCGGCGCTCCCCGCTCTCCTGGAACACGAAGGCCCGCTCACCGGGCCCGCGACCCACAGGAGACACCATGTCCGCTCGCAGGACCCCGCTGCTCGCCCTCGCCGCCCTCGTCGCCGGCCTCACCCTCACGGCGTGCGGCAGCGGTGGCGGCGACGACAGCGCCGCTGCCTCCCAGGCCCCCGCGACCGCCTCGCAGACCGCCGCCGCGCCCTCCACCCCGGCCGCCCCCGCCTCGGACGCCGCCTCGGCCTCCGCGACGACCGGCGCCCCCGCCGAGGGCACCGCCGCGGACGGCGGCCCCGCCACCACGGACCCGGCCGCCCAGCCCGACGACCGCTGCACCAACCGCGTCGACTACGCCGGCGACCCCCGCTCCAACGCGGAGATCAACTCCATCGGCGACGACACCGGCACCTGCCCGGCCCCGCTGACGGGCACCTCGGCCAAGGGGGACACCAAGTGCACGGACCTGATCGACTACGCCGGCGACTCCCGCTCGAACGCGGAGATCAACTCGATCGGCGCCGACACCGGCTACTGCCCGGCCGTCCTGACGAAGTAGCGGGACGAGACAGCGGGACCAGACAGCGGGACGAGGCAGCGGGACGAAGCAGGAGGACAAGACAGCGGGACGGGGCCGGGGGACGACCGGGCTGCGGGACTCAGCCCCGCAGCGCCTCCAGCTGGTCCAGGAACCACCGGGCCGGGGGCAGCGCCGTCGCCGCCGCGGCCAGCCGCTTCGACCGCTCGGCCCGCTCCCCGTCCGGCAGGCTCAGCGCCTCGTGCAGCGCCTCGGCCGTCCCCGTCACGTCGTACGGGTTGACGACGAACGCGTCCTCGCCCAGCTCCTCGTACGCCCCCGCCTCCCGGGACAGCACCAGCGCGCACCCCGCGTCGGAGACGACCGGCACCTCCTTGGCGACCAGGTTCATCCCGTCCCTGATCGGGTTGACCAGCGCCACGTCGGCCAGCCGGTACGCCGCCAGCGACCGCGCGAAGTCGTCCTGGACGTGCAGCACGACCGGCGTCCAGCCCGCCGTGCCGAACTCCTCGTTGACCGACTCCGCGACCCGCCGCACCTCGGCCGTGTAGTCCCGGTAGACCTCCAGGTCCTGCCGGGACGGGTAGGCGAACGCGACGTGCACCACCCGTTCGCGCCACTCCGGCCGGTCCGCCAGCAGCCGCCGGTAGGCCAGCAGCCCGCGCACGATGTTCTTCGACAGCTCGGTCCGGTCGACCCGCACCACGACCTTGCGGCCCTCGCCGATCTGCTCCCGCAGCGCCGCCATCCGTTCGTCCACGTCCGCCTCGCGCGACCGCTTCCGCAGGAAGTCCGCGTCCGCGCCCAGCCCGTGCACGCCGACGACCGTCTCCCCGAGCCCGCCCGCCAGCGCCTCGCAGCACGCGGTGAACGCGTCCGCCCAGCGCCGGGTGAGGAACCCGAGCCGGTCCGCGCCCAGCATCCCGCGCAGCACCTGCCCGGCGATGTCGTCCGGGAGCATCCGGAAGTACTCCACCGGCGCCCACGGCGTGTGCGAGAAGTGGCTGATCCGCACGTCCGGGCGCAGCTCGCGCAGCATCCCCGGCACCAGCGTCAGGTGGTAGTCCTGCACCAGCACGGCCGCGCCCTCGGCGGCCTCCTCGGCCAGCGCCTCGGCGAAGGCCCGGTTGAACGCCTCGTACGACGCCCACTGCCGGCGGAACTCCGCGTCGAAGACCGGCTCCAGCGGCGTCTGGTACAGCATGTGGTGGACGAACCACAGCACCGAGTTGGCGATCCCGTTGTACGCGTCCGCGTGCACGTCCGCCGGGACGTCCAGCATCCGCACGCCGTCCTCACCGGCCCCGCGCCGCACCGCCTCCCGGTCGCCGTCGGACAGCGCCGAGCACACCCACAGCGCCCCCGCGTCCGGCCCGATCGCCGACAGCCCGGAGACCAGGCCCCCGCCGCCGCGTTTCGACCGCAGCGAACCGTCCTCCTGGATCTCGTACGAGACCGGTCCCCGATTGGAGGCGACCAGCACCTGGGCAGCACCGAACGACGAAGACGTGGAAGCCATACGCCTCAACCTAGCCCGGTCACGACCAGCTCAAACGTACGTTCACGCCACCTCGCGCCGGGCGTACTCGGCGATCTCCCGCATCGGCGGCCGCTCCTCGGTGTCCACCGAATAGGTGCGCGGCTCGAAGCCCGCCTCACCCCGCTCGAACTGGGTGAGCGCCGGCCGGATCAGATGCCCGCGGGCCAGCCGGAGCTGCGCGGTGCGGTAGATCGCGGCGGCCATCCGGCCCAGTGCCTGCCCGTCCTGGTGCCGGTGCCTGCGCACCCCCACGTCCACCTGGGCCAGCGCGTCCAGGCCCACCAGGTGCAGCGCGTCCACCAGCATGCCCAGCTCCACCCCGTACCCGACCGGGAACGGCAGCCGCTCCAGGAGCGACCGGCGGGCCGCGTACTCGCCGCCGAGCGGCTGCACGAACCCGGCAAGCTGCGGCCAGTGCATGTTCAGCAGCGGGCGGGCCATCAGCTCGGTGACCCGGCCGCCCTGCCCGGCCGCGCCCGCGAGCGGCCGGTCGTACATGGCCTTGACCAGGTGCACGTCCGGGTCGGTGAGCAGCGGGCCGACGATGCCGGTGACGAAGTCGGAGGAGAAGTCCTTCAGGTCGGCGTCGACGAAGGCCACGATGTCGCCGCTCGTCACCAGCAGCGACCGCCACAGCACCTCGCCCTTGCCGGGCACCGGTGCGATCCGCGGCAGGATCTCGTCCCGGTGCACGACCCGGGCGCCGGCCGCCGCGGCCACCTTCGCGGTGGCGTCCGTCGACCCGGAGTCGACCACCACGATCTCGTCGACCAGCGGCACCTGGCACATCAGGTCGTGGCGGAGGGCCGCGACGATGTCGCCGACCGTCTCCTCCTCGTTCAGCGCGGGCAGCACGACGCTGACCGACTGGCCGCCGCGCTGCTTCGCGGCCAGGATCTGGTGGAGCGGCCGGTCGGTCACGGACCAGGAGCGCGCGTTCAGCCACCGCTCGACTTCTTCCAGCACGGTCCCGGCTCCTCCCTGTACGGACCACGCACCGCTCGTGTGATCCATCTCGCGCATCGGACGACTATCTCAACTGTCCTGGCCTTCGGTTACAGTCTTGAACAACGCGGATGACCATCGCATGTCGGGGGTGGCCGCCGCTGACAACCACATACAGCTCATCCAGAGGGGCAGAGGGACACGGCCCGATGAAGCCCCGGCAACCCTCCAGTCGGCACTCGTGAAGAAGCGGGGCTCCCGGCTCGGGAAGGTGCCAAATCCGTCTCACGACGAGATGCGTCGTGAGGAAGATGAGGAGAAAGGGCCTCGCCTCCATGGCTGTGCAGACTGCCGAAAGCACCACCTCTCCCGCTGCCGCTCCGGTCGATCTCGGTCCCGCCGCGGCGCTCTCCTGCCGGGAATGCGGCCACCGCGTGCCCCTCGGCCCGGTCTTCGCCTGCGAGGAGTGTTTCGGCCCGCTGGAGATCGCTTACGACTTCTCCGGATACGACACCGAGAAGCTCCGCGCGCGCATCGAGGCGGGCCCCGCGAACATCTGGCGGTACGCGCCGCTGCTCCCCGTCCCCGCCGACGTCGCGGACAAGCCCAACATCAACCCGGGCTGGACCAAGCTCGTCAAGGCCGACCGCCTCGCCGCCGAGCTGGGCGTCACCGGCGGCCTGTACGTCAAGGACGACTCCGGCAACCCGACGCACTCCTTCAAGGACCGCGTCGTCGCGCAGGCCCTGGAGGCCGCCCGCGCCTTCGGCTTCACCACCCTGTCCTGCTCCTCCACCGGCAACCTGGCCGGGGCCGTCGGCGCCGCCGCCGCCCGAGCCGGCCTGCGCTCGTGCGTGTTCATCCCGCACGACCTGGAGCAGGGCAAGGTCGTCATGGCCGCGGTCTACGGCGGCGAACTCGTCGGCATCGAGGGCAACTACGACGACGTCAACCGCTTCTGCTCCGAACTGATCGGCGACCCGGCCGGCGAGGGGTGGGGCTTCGTCAACGTCAACCTGCGCCCCTACTACGCCGAGGGCTCCAAGACCCTGGCGTACGAGATCTGTGAACAGCTCGGCTGGCGGCTGCCCGACCAGCTCGTCGTGCCCATCGCCTCCGGCTCCCAGCTCACGAAGATCGACAAGGGGCTCAGGGAACTGATCGAGCTGGGCCTGGTCGAGGACCGGCCGTACAAGATCTTCGGCGCCCAGGCGGAGGGCTGCTCTCCGGTGTCCACGGCGTTCAAGGCGGGGCACGACGTGGTCCGCCCGCAGAAGCCGGACACCATCGCCAAGTCCCTCGCGATCGGCAACCCGGCGGACGGCCCCTACGTCCTCGACATCGCCCGCCGCACCGGCGGCGCGGTGGAGGACGTGGACGACGAGCGGATCGTCGCCGCGATCAAGCTCCTCGCGCGCACCGAGGGGATCTTCGCGGAGACCGCGGGCGGGGTCACCGTCGGCGTGACGAAGAAGCTCATCGAGGCCGGCGTGCTCGACCCGGCCCTCACCACCGTCGTGCTCAACACCGGGGACGGCCTCAAGACGCTGGACGCGGTCGCGGGGACGGGGCTCACGGCGACGATCCGGCCGAACCTCGACTCCTTCCGCGAGGCGGGGCTGGCCTGACGGCCGCCGTCCCTCGTCCGCGGCCGGCGGTACCGGCCGCGCAGTTCCCCGCGCCCCTGGGCCGACCCACCGACCGGAGGTCAACGTCATGAGTGTCACCGTCCGCATCCCGACCATCCTGCGCACCTACACGGGCGGCAAGGCAGAAGTGAGCGCCGAGGGCGCGAACCTCGGTGAGGTCATCGCCGACCTGGAGAAGAACCACACCGGCATCTCCGCCCGCGTCCTGGACGACCAGGGCAAGCTCCGCCGTTTCGTCAACGTCTACGTCAATGACGACGACGTCCGTTTCGAGCAGGGCCTGGAGACCGCCACCCCCGACGGGGCGGGTGTCTCGATCATTCCCGCCGTCGCCGGCGGCTGACCCGGTCACGCACCGTCCCCGGAATTGCCCCCTCCGCAATAGAAGCGGAGGGGGCAATTCCATGTGGTTGAGCGCGGTACAGTTGGGGAACGCGCTGCCGATCGAGAGATCGGGAGCCCCCGAATTCCTGCCGCGCGCCCGACTAGATGTAGCCAAAGTGTGCGCACTCTTCGCGGCTTTTGTGACTTTTATGCGGCCCGACTTGCCCCGGAATCTGCTGAATTCATGCGATATTCCGGACCGCTCCCGTCCAGAATTCTCGTCCAATTGACCTGTTGCAGAGGGCAGTTGGACAGATACATTCGGCCGCGGTCGACGCGTTCCGGCGCACGCCCCCGCAACCTGGGGGCGAGGTCTGACCCGGATCCGCGAAGTGCGGGTCTGTGCAAGGGCCAGTAATAGGGGAGTTAGGCATGGCTCAGGGCACCGTCAAGTGGTTCAACGCGGAGAAGGGGTACGGCTTCATCGCGGTCGACGGTGGTGCGGATGTTTTCGTCCACTACAGCGCGATTCAGATGGACGGCTACCGCACCCTTGAAGAAGGCCAGCGGGTCGAGTTCGAGATCTCGCAGGGCCAGAAGGGCCCGCAGGCCGACATGGTCCGCGTCACTGCCTGATCCGCGCGACCACCGCAGCGAACGGTCTTCGTCCGAAGGGCCCGCGTCTCAGGCGCGGGCCCTTCGGCATGCCCGGGAGCCGGTCCGGGGCGTGTTCGCCGGGGGCGGAGCGCGGACGCCGATCCGGGGGAGGCGCTTGCACTCGCAGGGGTCGAGTGCTAATCATTGGCGTTAGCACTCTGAAGGTGAGAGTGACAACGAAGGACCGGGTCGGTGAGGCCCGCAGGCCGGATGGGAAGGAACCACGAGGCCGGCGAGCCGTCCGTCGCGGGCGCGGGCGCGGTCCGAAGGAATCACCCCCAGTCCTGGAGGGACCACTTCACATGGCCAAGATCATCGCGTTCGACGAGGAGGCGCGGCGCGGCCTCGAGCGCGGCATGAACCAGCTCGCGGACGCCGTCAAGGTGACGCTCGGCCCCAAGGGCCGCAACGTCGTCCTCGAGAAGAAGTGGGGCGCGCCCACGATCACCAACGATGGTGTGTCCATCGCCAAGGAGATCGAGCTCGAGGACCCGTACGAGAAGATCGGCGCCGAGCTGGTCAAGGAAGTCGCCAAGAAGACGGACGACGTCGCCGGTGACGGTACGACCACCGCGACCGTCCTCGCCCAGGCCCTGGTCAAGGAGGGCCTGCGCAACGTAGCCGCCGGCGCCAACCCGATGGCCCTGAAGCGCGGTATCGAGAAGGCCGTCGAGGCCGTCTCCGCCGCCCTGCTGGAGCAGGCGAAGGACGTCGAGACCAAGGAGCAGATCGCCTCCACGGCCTCCATCTCCGCCGCCGACACCCAGATCGGCGAGCTGATCGCCGAGGCCATGGACAAGGTCGGCAAGGAAGGCGTCATCACCGTCGAGGAGTCCCAGACCTTTGGTCTGGAGCTGGAGCTCACCGAGGGTATGCGCTTCGACAAGGGCTACATCTCGGCGTACTTCGCCACCGACATGGAGCGTATGGAGGCCGTCCTCGACGACCCGTACATCCTGATCGCCAACTCCAAGATCTCCAACGTCAAGGACCTGCTCCCGCTCCTGGAGAAGGTCATGCAGTCGGGCAAGCCGCTGCTGATCATCGCCGAGGACGTCGAGGGCGAGGCCCTGTCGACCCTGGTCGTCAACAAGATCCGCGGCACCTTCAAGTCCGTCGCCGTCAAGGCCCCGGGCTTCGGCGACCGCCGCAAGGCCATGCTCGGCGACATCGCCATCCTCACGGGCGGCGAGGTCATCTCCGAGGAGGTCGGCCTCAAGCTGGAGAACGCGACCCTGGACCTCCTGGGCCGCGCCCGCAAGGTCGTCATCACCAAGGACGAGACCACCATCGTCGACGGCTCCGGCTCCGCCGACCAGGTCGCCGGCCGGGTCAACCAGATCCGTGCCGAGATCGAGAACAGCGACTCGGACTACGACCGCGAGAAGCTCCAGGAGCGCCTGGCCAAGCTCGCGGGCGGCGTCGCGGTCATCAAGGCCGGTGCCGCCACCGAGGTGGAGCTCAAGGAGCGCAAGCACCGCATCGAGGACGCCGTGCGCAACGCCAAGGCGGCCGTCGAGGAGGGCATCGTCGCCGGTGGTGGCGTGGCCCTGCTCCAGGCCTCCCAGGTCTTCGAGAAGCTGGAGCTGGACGGCGACGAGGCGACCGGCGCCAACGCCGTGAAGCTCGCGCTGGAGGCCCCGCTGAAGCAGATCGCCGTCAACGGCGGTCTCGAGGGCGGCGTCGTCGTGGAGAAGGTCCGCAACCTCACCGTCGGCCACGGCCTCAACGCCGCGACCGGTGAGTACGTCGACATGATCGCCGAGGGCATCATCGACCCGGCGAAGGTGACGCGCTCCGCGCTGCAGAACGCGGCCTCCATCGCCGCGCTCTTCCTCACCACCGAGGCCGTCATCGCCGACAAGCCGGAGAAGGCGGGCGCCGCGCCGGCCGGCGGCGGCATGCCGGGCGGTGACATGGACTTCTGATCGACCCCAGGGTCGATCGAGCGTCCGGTCGTTCGAGGGCGGTGCCCTCTGTCCTTCACGGGACAGGGGCACCGCCCTCGGCGTTTCCCGGCGACCGCCGGGCGGCCCCGGCGGTCACCGGGCACGGGCGGGGTGTGAGCTGGGTCATGGGCGCCGGGGCGGGCGGAATGCCGTGGGCGGGAGCCGTGTTACGCGGAGCACGATAAATGCACGTGCACATACCGACCGGTGCTTGCAGAACCGAGGAGCCCCCACGTGACCACCTCCCCCGATGTCGCCGCCCGCGCCGCCGAGATCCTCGCCCGTCCGGCCGCCCTCAACGGCCTGACCGTCCGCAACCGCATAGCGATGGCTCCGATGACCCGGATGTTCTCGCCCGGCGGCGTCCCGGGGGAGGACGTGCGGTCGTACTACGCCCGCCGCGCCGCCGCCGGCGTCGGACTGATCGTGACGGAGGGGACGTACGTCGGCCACCCCTCCGCCGGGCTGAGCGACCGGGTGCCCCGGTTCCACGGCGAGGAGCAGCTCGCGGGCTGGGCGAAGGTCGCCGAGGCGGTGCACGCCGGGGGCGGCGCGATCGTGCCGCAGCTCTGGCACATCGGGACGGTGCGCAAGGAGGGGCAGGCGCCGTACCCCGACGCCCCCTCCCACGGCCCCTCCGGCCTGCGCATCGGTGAGGACGAGCCGACCGCCACGCCGATGACGCGGCAGGACATCGACGACGTGGTCGCCGCGTTCGCGCAGGCCGCCGCCGACGCCGAGCGCATCGGGTTCGACGGCGTCGAGATCCACGGCGCCCACGGCTACCTCGTCGACCAGTTCCTGTGGTCCGGCACCAACCGCCGCACCGACGCCTACGGCGGCGACCCCGTGGCCCGTACGAGGTTCGCGGCGGAGATCGTCGCGGCCGTGCGCGAGCGGGTGTCGGCCGAGTTCCCCGTCATCTTCCGGTACTCGCAGTGGAAGCAGGGCGCCTACGACGCCCGGCTCGCCGAGACCCCCCAGGAGCTGGAGGCGATCCTCGCGCCGCTCGCCGCCGCCGGTGTCGACGCCTTCCACGCCTCCACCCGCCGCTACTGGCTGCCCGAGTTCGACGGCTCCGACCTCAACCTCGCCGGCTGGACCAAGAAGCTGACCGGCAAGCCCGTCATCACGGTCGGCTCGGTCGGCCTGGACGGCGAGTTCGGCCAGGCGTTCCTCGGCAAGGGTGCCGAACTGCGCGGCCTGGACGACCTCCTTGACCGCTTGGAGCGCGACGAGTTCGACCTCGTCGCCGTCGGCCGCGCCCTGCTCCAGGACCCGCACTGGGCCGAGAAGGTCCTCGCGGGCCGCTTCGACGAACTGGCGCCGTACGACGCCGCGTCGCTGAAGACCCTGAGCTGAGCCCGCTCCCCGGGCGGGCGTAAGGTCCGTGAGATCACCAACTGGCGTACGGCCGGCGGTATCCAGTGAGGAGTGATCGATGACGGACACAGAGGTGGGCGAGGTCGAGGTGCGCACCACCGGCGGCGCGGTGCGCGGCCGGCGGGAGGACGGTCTCACCGTCTTCCGGGGCATCCCCTTCGCCGCGCCGCCGGTCGGCGAGGCCCGGTTCGCCGCGCCCCGCCCGGCCCGGGCGTGGGACGGCGTCCGGGAGGCGTACGCCTTCGGCCCGCCGCCCCCGCAGGACCTGCTGGTCCCCGGCCCGGCGACCGGGTCGGGCGACGGCGACTGGCTGACGGCCAACGTCTGGACGCCCGACGCCGACCCGGCCGCCCGCCGCCCGGTGATGGTGTGGATCTACGGCGGTGCCTACAAGCTCGGTCACGCCGGCAGCCCCGGTTACGACGCCCGCCGGATAGCGGACGACGGCGACCTGGTCGTCGTCACCTTCAACTACCGGGTCGGCATGGAGGGTTTCGCCCGTATCGAGGGCGCGCCCGCCAACCGGGGACTGCTCGACCAGGTGGCCGCGCTGGAGTGGGTCCGGGAGAACATCGCCGCCTTCGGCGGTGACCCGGATCAGGTCACCGTCTTCGGGGAGTCGGCGGGCGCCGGCTCGATCGCCGCGCTGCTCGCCATGGACCGGGCCCGCGGCCTCTTCCGGCGGGCGATCGCGCAGAGCGTGCCCGGCACGTTCTTCTCCGACCCGCTCGCCCGGGACATCGCCGCCGCCCTCGCCGCGGAGGCGGGACTGCGCCCGACCGCGGCCGACCTCGCGGCCGTCGCCCCGGACCGGCTGGTCGCGGCCGGGCAGACGCTGGCCGCGAAGATGCTCGGCCGCGCCGACCGCTGGGGGCAGGCCGCGCCCACGGTGACGCCGTACGCGCCCGTCGTGGACGGTGACGTCCTGCCCGAACTGCCGTGGCGGGCGGTGGCCGGCGGGGCGGCCCGGGACGTCGACCTGGTCGTCGGCCACAACCGCGACGAGTTCCGCCTGTTCACCGCCCTCGCCGGACAGCTCGGCCGGATCGGCGAGGACCGGGCGACGGCCGCGCTGCGGATGTACGCCCCCGGCGGCGAGGCCGCCTACCGGGCCGCCTTCCCCGACGCGTCCGCCGGCGAGCTGTACGAGAGGGTGCAGACGGACTGGCTGTTCGCCGTGCCGACGATGCGGCTGGGCGAGGCCCAGCTCACCGGCGGCGGCCGGGTCCACGCCTACGAGCTGACCTGGCCGGCCCCCGGCAACGGCGGCGGGCTCGGCGCCTGCCACGCCCTCGACGTGCCCCTGCTCTTCGGCACCTTCGGCGCGGACCTCGGCATCGTGCTCTTCGCCGGGACCGAGCCCGACGCGACGGCGCACGCGCTGTCCGCCCGGTTCCGCGCGTCCTGGACGGCGTTCGCCAGGACCGGCGACCCGGGCTGGCCGGCGTACGACACCGAGCGGCGGCTCGTGCAGGTCCTCGACACCGAGCCCGCCGTCGTCCCCTACCCGGAGGAGACCACCCGGCGCCTGTGGGAAGGGCACGAGATCACCGCGCTGCCGCTGCTCGGCCGGTCGGATCAGGGCATCGGCTCGACGTCCCTGCGGACCGGGGTGCCCCACACGCGCAGCACCTCGTAGTCCGTGAACTCGTGGACGAGGCGGTAGGCGAGCGCGGGGCGGGGACCGCGGCGCTGCGCCGCCAGGTACAGCTCGGCCTCGCGGCGGTCGCGGCGCGGGGTGCCGCACAGCTGCCACGCCCGGCCGTTCCACGCCTCCGGCAGCCAGCGCTGCTGGGGCTGGGGCCGGTCGTCCCGCACCCCGTACCGGGACTGCACCGGCTCGACGGGCCGGGGCCGGGCCGGGCCGCCGCCGTACTCGGCGCGGCGGGCGGACCGGCGCCGGGTCTCGCACAGCAGGCACAGGTCGGGCGCGGCCTCGTCCACCGGCCCGTTGGGGTGCTCGGGGCAGCGGGTGCTGGGGGCGGTCGTCGTGACGCTCTCCTCCAGCAGGTCCAGGGCGCGGCGCAGATCGCCCCGCATCTCGTGGACCTTGGCGTCGGGGGTGTCGGTGGACAGGGCCTCGCCGTGCTCACCGAGGAGACGCAGGGCGCGGCCCAGGGCGGTCAGCTGGGCGTGGTTCATGTCCTTCAGAATCGCACACCGCACCGGCGTCGCCCGGCCCGCGCACCCCGCCCAGCCCGCCGAAGAGGCAGGTCGCCGCGAAACCGACGACGTACCCCGTGAGCAGTCCGCCGCCGTAGACGGCCGCCGTCACCGCCAGGCCCCGGTCCCCGGCGAGCAGCGGGAACAGCGCCCAGCCGGACGGGCCGATGGCCGTGGCGCCGACCTCGGTGCCGAGCATCGCGAAGAGGCCGACGAACGCGCCGCCCGCCGCCCCGCCCACGCACGCCGTCAGGAAGGGACGGCCGAGGGGGAGGGAGACGCCGTAGATGAGGGGTTCGCCGACGCCGAGCAGGCCGGCCGGGAGGGCCGATCTGATGGTGGTGCGCAGGGAGGTGTCGTGGCGCAGCCGGACGTACACCGCGACCGCCGCGCCGACCTGGCCCGCGCCCGCCATGGCCAGCAGCGGCAGCAGGACGGTGTGGCCCTGCTGGTCGATGAGGGTGGTGTGCAGGGGGATCAGCGCCTGGTGCAGGCCCAGCATGACCAGGGGGAGGAAGAGGCCGCCGAGGAGCAGGCCGGCCAGGACGCCGGTGGTGGTCAGCAGCCAGGTCGCGGCCGTGCCGACGGCGGACGCCACCTCGCCGGCCGCGTACATCAGCACGTAGAGGGTGGCCAGGCCGGCGACGAGGACGGTCAGGGTGGGGGTGAGCAGGACGTCCAGGGTGCCGGGGAGGCGGGCCCGGCACCACTTCTCCACCTGGCAGCCGAGCAGCGCCGCCGCGAGCGCGCCGAGGACGCCGCCCTGGCCGGGGGCGAGCGGCGCGCCGAACGCGGTCACCTGGGCGACGCCCGGGTAGACGACGACGGCGGCGACCGCGCCGCCCAGGACCGGGGTGCCGCCGAACTCCTTGGCGGTGTTGTGCCCGACGAACACCGCGATCAGCGCCATGAAGGCGGCGGAGAGCGCCGTGAGCGCCGGGGTGAGGCCGGGCAGCAGGCGCAGATTGCGCAGCAGGCCGGCGACGCCCGCGAGGATGCCGCAGCCGATCAGGGCGGGGATGAGCGGGACGAAGACGTCCGCGACGCGGCGCAGGGCGGCTTTGAGGGGAGTGGCGTTGCGCCGCTTCTGGCGGGCCTTCAGCTCCGCGCCGCGCCGGGCGAGGGCGTCGGCGGAGCCGTCCCGCTCCGCGAGCAGCGCCTCGAACGCCTCCGTCACCCGCCCGACCGTCCCCGGCCCCAGCACCACCTGGTACGACGGGCCGTCCTCCACGACGCCGAGCACGCCGGGCAGGGACCGCAGGTCGGCGTCGTGGACCCGGGTCCGGTCGGCGAGGACCAGCCGGAGCCGGGTCACGCAGTGGGCGACGGAGACGACGTTGGCGGGGCCGCCGACCAGGGGGAGGAGGGCGGTGGCGGTGGCGCGGGGGTCGTTGTGCACCCCCCGAGCCTGCGGCTCACCGCTCCGTCGCGCCCAGCGCGGCGCGCAGCCGGCCGCCGGAGTCCTCCAGAAGGCGGGCGGCCGTCGGGCCGTCCACCCCCGCCAGCAGGATCAGCACCGCCTGCTTGACCTCCCCGCCGGCCGCGTCCAGCGCCCGCTCGATCTCCTCGTCGCCGGCGCCGGTCGCCTGGGCGACGATCCGCCGGGACCGGGCGCGCAGCTTCTCGTTGGAGGCGCGGACGTCGACCATCAGGTTCCCGTAGGTCTTGCCGAGCCGGATCATCGTGATCGTCGACAGCATGTTGAGGACGAGTTTCTGCGCCGTGCCGGCCTTCAGCCGGGTCGAGCCGGCGATCAGCTCGGGGCCGGTGACGACCTCGATGCCGTGCTCGGCGGCGGCGGCCAGCGCGCTGCCCTCGTTGCAGGCCAGTCCCACGGTGAGGGCGCCGCGCGCGCGGGCGTGCGTGACGGCGCCGACGGCGTACGGGGTGCGCCCCGAGGCGGAGACGCCGACCACGGTGTCGTCGGCGGTGAGGGCGAGCGCGTCCAGGTCGGCACGGGCCAGCCCGGCGGAGTCCTCGGCGCCCTCGACGGAGGTCACCATGGCGTCCGGCCCGCCCGCGATCAGGCCGACGACCTGACCGGGCGCCGTGTTGAAGGTGGGCGGGCACTCGGAGGCGTCCAGCACGCCGAGCCGTCCGGCGGTACCGGCCCCGGCGTAGACCAGCCGGCCGCCGCGCCCCATCCGTACGGCGATGGCGTCGACGGCGGCGGCGATCTCGGGCAGCCGCGCGGCGACGGCGGCGGCGACCCCGGCGTCCTCCCCGTTCATGAGCCGGGCGATGTCGAGCGTCGCCAGCCGGTCGATCCCGGCGAACTCCGGCCGGAACGCCTCGGTGGCCAGCGCGTCGAGCTGGGAGCGGAGGTCAGGGGTGGAAGTCATGCAAGGCGGCCCTTCTCAACGTCGGTGTCGATGATGCCCTCGGGGGCGCGGGGCTGTCTCGCTGTGCGGCCGCGCCGCGTGGGCGTGGTCCACCCGGCGGACCCGCGGCCGCCCCCGCCGGTCAAGCCCTGCGGCGCCCCGACCCATGCCGGTGGGCCAACGCCTCGTAGGAGGCCGACAGCGCCGGCCCCGCCGCCGCGTACGTCCGCTGCGCCACCCCCACGAACAGGCAGTCCACCACCAGCAACTGCCCCGTCCGGGAGGACATCGCCGCCGGCCGCAGCTCGCTCTCCCGCGCCGAGGACGTCGTCAGCACATGGTCGGCGTACTGCGTCACCGGCCCGTCCGGCCGCCCGGTGACCGCCACCGTCGTCGCCCCCCGCTCAAACGCCACCCGCAGCGGCTCGATGACGTCCCCGGTCGACCCGGAGTGGGTGATGGCGACGGCGACGTCCCCGGCGCGCAACTGCACCGCGTTGGTGACGGCGAGGTGCGGATCGGAGTGCGCGTGGGCTATCAGCCCGATGCGCAGCAGCTTCTGCGTGAGGTCCTGGGCGACCAGCCCCGACGCCCCGATGCCGTACACGTCGGTGCGCCGCGCGGCGGCCAGCGCGGTGACCGCCGCGCCGAGCTGGGCGGTGTCGAGACCGGCGGCCGTGTCCGCGAGGGTCTGCCGCTCGTCGTGGGCGAGTTTGGCGACGACGTCGGCGATCGGGTCGTCCACCGCGATGTCCGTGGTGATGGCGGGCGCCCGCCCGGACTGCTGGGCCGCGGCGAGCCCGGCGAGGGCGAGGCGCAGGTCCCGGTAGCCGGGGTAGCCGAGCAGCCGGGCGGTGCGGACGACGGTCGCCTCGCTGGTGCCGGTCAGCTCGGCGAGCCCGGTGACCGTGAGGGCGGCGCAGCCGGCCGGGTCCTGCGCGACGGCCTCCGCGACCCGCTGCATGGACCGGGTCATGGACGGTGCCAGCGTGCGGACCTTGGCCGCGAGGGCGGCGGGCGCGGGCGGCGCGGTCCGCGGCCCGCCGAGCGGCACCCGGCTGGAAGTTTCCTTCACGTCGTCGGTCACCTGTGAAAGATATTTTCGGTCCGGTGTCCGGTCAAGAGTGCGCACAATGGGTGCATGGACACCGTCAGCCCCCTGGAACAGGCGTTGCACGCCGCGCGCGCCCTCGTCCTCGCCGATCTCGTCGCGGCGCACGTCGCCGAGGCGGACGTGGTCTCGCTGGTCGAGGAGTCGGTCGCGCAGCGCCGCTGGTGGGTGGAGCAGTGGCCGGACGGTGCCCCGTTCGTGGCGGGGCTGGTCGCGCAGGACGTGCAGGACGCGCTGCTGGAGCGGTACGGCCGCTGGCCGCTGTGCCCGGTGTGCGGCTCCGGCGGCCCGCACGCGCTGGACATCGCGCCGGAACTGGGCCCCGACCCGCACTGGGTCTGCTCCGAGGCGGGCGTGCGGGTCGCCGCCGTGGGTGCGCTGGGCACGGCCCTGGGCGGCGGTACGGCCACCTCATGAGCGTCTACGTCGATCCGCCGGCCTGGCCCGGTCACGGGCGGATGTGGTCCCACCTGGTCAGCGACGTCTCCTACGACGAACTGCACGCCTTCGCCGACCGCCTGGGCCTCCCCCGCCGCGCCTTCGACCGCGACCACTACGACCTCCCCGCGCACCGCTACGCGGATGCCGTACGGGCCGGCGCGCGCGAGGTGGGCAGCCGCGAGGTGGTGCGGCTGCTGCGCGCGGCGGGACTGCGCCGGCCCAAGCGCCGGGACCGGCCCGCCGGGGACCGGGAGCGGCCCGAGGGCCGGGAGCCGTCAGCGCCGTAGTTCGAAGGCGAGGGGCTGCCCGTCCGCCGAGCCGTCCGACACCTGCCGGAACCCGGCCCGCCCCACCACCGCCCGCGAGGCGAGGTTCTCCGCCTCGACCAGGGCGAGGACGCGGCTCACCCCGGGCTGCTCCAGCGCCCACGCCGACAGCGCGCGCAGCGCCTCCGTGGCGTAGCCGTGCCCGCGCGCCGCCGGTACGAGGTCGTAGCCGATCTCCACCCGGCCGTCCTCGTCCGGCGCGTCGTGGAAGCCCATCGCGCCGACCGCGAGCCCGTCCGCCCGGCGCACCAGCGCGTACGTCCCCCACTGCGGCCGGTGCGTGCCCGCCTCGTACGCCTTCGCCACCAGGCCCGCGCCCACCCGGGTGCCGTCGGCCGGGCCGTCGCCGGCCCAGTCGAGGCCGCCGTCGCCGCCGAGGGAGAGGTCGCTCGCTGCGGCCGGGGTGACGCCCTCCAGGGTGAGGCGTTCGGTGTCGAGGACGAGGTTGTTGCACCACTTCCACGCGGTCACCGGGGCCCGCCCCGGCAACTCGCCGCGACCGGTGGCCCACAGCAGGGTCGCCCAGGGGTCGGCGGCGGGCCGGACGTGCGGGAAGATCCGGGTCAGGACGTACGCGCACAGGTCGGCGGGCGGCGTGTACGCCACGTCCAGCGCCCGCGCCATGTCGTGGGTGTGCAGCAGAACCTCGGCGACGCCCATCGCGGCGAAGCCGTCCCGGTTCGCGCTGCGGAAGGGGTACGGATGGAAGGCGCGGACCTCGCGCGGCGTGGTCCGGACGGCGGCGGTGAGCAGGCCGCCCATCGCCTCGACGACCCGCAGCGTGCCGTCGTTGCCGGCGCCGTCCTCCAGGACCAGCTCGAACGGCACGTAGCTGTCGGCGGCCCGTCCGGTGAGCTGTCCGGCGTAGGCGACGAGACACTCGGCGACGTGCACCGCCGTGTCCCGGACGCTCCACTCCAGCCCGGCCGCCCGGGTCCCCTCCCAGTCCCGGTCCACCGCCGTCCGCAGCGCCGCCACGGCGCCCGCGACGGCCGACTCCACCTGTTCCCCGCCCTCGGTCCACATGGCGGGCAGGCTACGGCGCCGGGGGACCGTTGGGCGACAGCATTTCCAGCTCGCCGGTGAGGTTGTACCGGGCGGTCGCCTCCCAGGCGCGCCGCCCGTACGGCGTCCGGAACAGCCTCGGCAGCTCCAGGAGTCGGCGCAGGACCGCCGCCCGGCCGGCGCGGAAGGCGTCGTCGGGCACGAAGTGGTACTCCTGCCGGACGGCGGCCGTGTAGGCGGCGTACGCGGCGGGCGGCGCGGCGAGGATCGCGAGGTCGGCGTCGCACAGCACCTGCCCGTTGCGGTCGTCGGGGCCCGGGTCGTGCGAGACGGTGAGCCGGACAAGACGGGCCACCTCGGCGGTCGCCGCCGCCCCCACCCCGGCCTCCGGCAGCGCCCGTCCGGCGAGCCGCGCCGACCGCTCCTCGTTCTCCGACCGCTCCGGCAGGTAGACGGCGTCGTGGAACCAGGCGGCGAGACGGACCAGGTCCGGGTCGGCGGCGTGCTCCTCCAGCACGTCGATGTGGTCGAGGACCGCGGTGAGGTGCTCGACCGTGTGGTAGCGCCGCTGGGGTTCCCGCCAGCGGGCCAGCAGGTCGCCGGCGTACGGCGCGGGATCGGGACCGGCGGCGTCCGCGCCCCGGGCCCCGGTCAGGGCGCGGGCGAAGCGGTCGCGGAGGGTGTCGGGATCGGCCATGCGCCCATTCTTCCGCCACCGGACACGGCCTAGCGTGGAACCATGACGACACCTGCCGATGTGCACGACGTACGCGACCCCGGGCTGCCCGGCCGGCTGCTGGCCGCCGAACGGGACGCGCTGGTGCCGCTGCTGCGGTCCCGGGCCGACGAGGACTGGGCGCTGCCGGTGGCGGCGTGTCCCGGCTGGACCGTGCGGGACGTGCTGGCGCACTGCTCGGCGGCGCTGGCGAGGGTGGTGGAGAAGCGTTTCGAGGAGGGCGTCTTCTCGCCCGGGTCCAACGAGCGCGACATCGCCGAGCGGGCCGGCTGGACGCCCGCCCGGATCATCGACGAGCTGGAACGCGGCATGACGGACGCCGGCCCGGTGATCGCGCGGGCCGGCGGCGCGCTGGACCAGGTGGCGCTGGGGGAGTGGGTGCACGCGGGTGATGTGCGCGTCGCCCTGGGCGAGCCGGGAGCGTACGCCGGGAGCAGCCTGCCGGAGGCGCTGGCGCTGCTCGTCTCGGTCACCCGGGCGCTCGGCCACGTCCCGGTCCACGCCGACCTGGACGACGTGGACGAGCCGCTGAAACTGGGGGAGGCGGACGGCGCGCGCCCGCCGGGCCGCTTCATCGGCGACGCCGCCACCCTCGTACGGCTCTACGCCGGACGGTCGGTCGAGGGCCCCTACGAGCTGGCCGGAGTGGAGGAGCGGGAACTGGTCATCTTCGGGTGAGGCGGTCGGCGTACGCCGGGGGCGCGCGGCCCCGGGGCGCTAGTCTGTTCCGTGATTGGACTAGACCTGTAGCCGCGCCGGTGAAGGCCGGTGAACGCCGACGAATGGGGCCCCATGAGCAAGCGTGCAGTCCTGGAGGTGATCGCCCTCGACGTCGAGGACGCGGTCGCCGCCCGGGCCGGAGGCGCGGACCGCCTCGAACTGGTCACCGACATGGCGGCCGACGGGCTCACCCCCTCGGCCGCGACCGTCCGCGCGATCCGCGCCGCCGTCGACATCGACGTCCGCGTGATGCTGCGGCTCGCGGACGGGTTCGCCGCCGGGGACGTGGCCCGGCTGGTGCGGGTCGCGGGGGAGCTGCGGGAGGCGGGCGCGGACCAGTTCGTGCTGGGGTTCCTCGACGCGGACGGCGATGTCGACCTGGCGGCGGTGGAGCGGCTGGCGGCGGTGCTGGAAGGGTGCCGGTGGACGTTCCACCGGGCCATCGACCGGGCCGCCGACCGGGCCGCGCTGCGCAAGCGGCTAGCGGACTTCCCCGGCCTCGACACGTATCTGACGGCCGGGGCGGCCGGCGGGGTGGACGAGGGGCTGCCGGTGCTGGTCGCCGAGGGGCGGCGGCAGGGCGAGCCGGGGTACGAGCAGCAGCTCCTGGTCGGCGGCGGGCTGCGCCTGGAGCACGTGCCGAAGCTGCTGGACGCGGGCATCGACGGCTTCCACATCGGTGGCGCGGCGCGGCCCTCCGGGTGGGACGGGCCGGTCTCGGCGGACGCGGTCGCGCGCTGGCGGGCGGTGCTGGGGGACGCGGCCTAGGTGTGCTGTGCGGAGAGGTTGGTGACGCGGCCGGCTGGTGGGTGGCCGTCGATGCCGGTGCGGGGTCGGTGGCAGTTGTACCGGTCCGGCCAGTCGGGAAACGCGGCCTGGCGTTCGGCTTCCGAGGTGCAGGGCCGGTGGTGGGCCCATTCGTCGGGCAGGGTGCGGTGGAAGCGTTCGGCCTTGCCGTTGGTCTGGGGTCGCCAGGGCCCGGTCCAGCGTGGCCGGTGCGGGCAGGCCATCGCGGACAAGGATGCGGTGCGCGGTGGAGGCGGCGATGCCGCACCGGGCGGCCGGCCGGACGGGGCCGATGCGGTGCTCGCGCCGCAGCATCCCGGCCGGGCCCAGTTGCCGGTAGCGGCCCGCCCAGCGGGCTGCGGTGGCGTGGCTGACCTGGAAGCGTTCCGCGGCCCGCCGCAGCGGCCGGCCGTCGTCCACGACGCACCGGGCCGGGCGAAGCCGCCCGGTCGGAGTCAGCGGGGCGTTGCGGTGGGACACGAGGGCCTCCTGCGGTCGGGTGCAGATGTCGCAATCCACACCGACCCCAGAAGGCCCTCACCCGTTCAAGCACCCAGCACGCGTGTCACCAACGTCCCGGGAAGCACACCTAGTGCCCGAACGGTGCGGGCCCCCGGGCACACCGGGCCACCGGGGTGCCGACGCTAGGACAACTGCACCGGCAACGGCTCCCCGTGCGTCACGATCAGCCCCGACACCGCCCTGGTCAGGCACACGTACAGCCGCCGCAGACCCGTCCGCTCGTCCGGTTCCCCGGCGACCACGGCCCCCGGCTCGTCGAGGACCACGTAGTCGTACTCCAGACCCTTGGCCAGCGATGCCGGGACCAGGGTCAGCCGTACCTCCCGCGTGGTCTCCGCACCCGGCGCGAGGTGACCGATCCCGGCCTCCGTCAGCTCCCGCGCCAGCCCGGGCAGCCGGGCGTCCGCGCAGATCAGGCCCACCGACCCCTCCCGGCGCAGCAGTTCCGCGCAGGCCGTGACCGGATCGCCGGCGGCCCGGATCTCGAAGAAGCCGGGGTTCTCCCGGATCGACCGCACCGGCGTCAGCCCCGGCGCGATGTGCGGCAGCAGCCGGGAGGCGTAGGCGATCACGTCCGTCGGCACGCGGAAACCGGCGGTCAGCTCCTCGATCACCGCCCCCTCCTTGCCCAGGTGGGCCAGCGCCTCCGGCCAGCCGCGGGTCGCCCACGGGGTGGTGCCCTGCGCCAGGTCGCCGAGGACGGTCACGGACCCGGTCGTGCAGCGCCGGCCCACCGCCCGGTACTGCATGGGGGAGAGGTCCTGCGCCTCGTCCAGGACGACGTGCCCGAGGGAGGGGGTGCGCTCGATCAGGTCGGCCGCCTCGTCGACGAGCACCGCGTCCGCCGCAGACCACCTGGCCGTCCGCACCGACCGGGCCGGCTTCGCCCACAGCACCGCCTTCTGCTCCTCCTCGGTGAGCAGCCCCGCGGCGTGCCCGGCGAGGAACTCCGGCTCCGACAGCAGCCGCAGCACCAGCCTGGCCGGGTCCACGGCCGGCCACACCGCCTTCACGCACGCCTTCACCGCCGCGCTCCGCGCGACCGCGTCCTGCACCCGGTCGTCCGGCGCCTCACCGGCCCGCTCCATCCGCACCAGCACGGCGTGCGCGATCCGCTGCGGCAGGGCCTCCCGGGCGGCGCCGTACCGGATGTCCCGGTCCAGCAACTCCCGTACCAGCTCCTCCACTTCGTACGCGGCCACCCGCCAGCGGCGTGAGCCGCGCACGACGACGACCGGTTCGGCGGGCATCGTGACGTGCGCGTACAGCGCCCGGCGCAGCACCTGGGCCATCCGCGCGTCGCCCTTGACCACGGCGGCCGTCGCGTCGTCCGTGCCGCGCACCTCGACGTGGGCCACCAGGTCGTCGACGGTGGCCTGCCGGACGGCCAGCTCGCCCAGCGCGGGCAGCACCTGCTCGATGTAGTGCAGGAAGGACCGGTTGGGTCCGATGACCAGGGTGCCGGTGCGGGCGAGCCGCTCGCGGTGGGCGTACAGCAGGTACGCCACCCGGTGCAGGCCCACGGCCGTCTTCCCGGTCCCGGGACCGCCCTGCACGCACACCGACCCGGCGAGCCCGGCGCGCACGATCTGGTCCTGCTCGGGCTGGATGGTCGCCACGATGTCCCGCATCGGGCCGACGCGGGGCCGCTCGATCTCCCGCTGGAGCAGCCTGCTGGTGGTGGCCTCCTCGGCGGGGTCGGAGAGCCGCTCGTCCTCGTACGCGGTGATGTCACCGCCGGTGTAGCCGAACCGGCGGCGCAGCGCGACGTCCTTCGGGTCCTTCCTGGTCGCCTGGTAGAAGGCCTGCGAGACCGGCGCCCGCCAGTCGATGACCATCGGGTCGCCGTCCGCGTCGTGCACGTGCCGCCGCCCCACGTAGAAGCGTTCTCCTTCCGCTCCCTCCGCCCGCTCGGCCCCCGGCGCGTGCAGGAAGTCGAGCCGGCCGAAGAACAGCGGGGTGTCGCTGAGGTCGGCCAGCGCCTTGACGCGGTCCTCGATCTGCTTCTCCAGCACGGCGGCGTTCACCCAGTTCGCGGTGACGTCGGAGATGTCGAGGGACTGGACGTCCTCCCGCATGGCCCGCAGCGCGGCCCGCGAGGCGGCCAGGTGGGCGCGTTCCCGGGAGAGGGGACCGGACGGGGAGTCGGACGGGGAGTCGGACCGGGGGTCGTCGTGGACGGACGTGGACAAGGGGGTGCCTCCGGCGGGCCTGGTACGGGCGACGGCGATGCCGTCCGGTTTCCGTCCGGACGGCGGCACTCCGCGGAGGGAGGCGGGCAAGAGCGGAGATTCTAGGCGAGGGACGGGCGGCCGAGCCACCGGATAAGCCGCTGCCCGCCGGACCTCCCGCCCGCGGAACGTCCCCCCGGTCCTCCGGGCGTCCCCCCGCCCGTCGCCGGGGCGTCGCCCCTTAAGGGATCGGCTCCTCCGTCCTGAGGGGGACGGCTCCACCCGTGGGCTGAGCGGAACGGGCCGTGGACTCGGCCCCCGGACCGATGACACCCGTATGTCCGCAATCGCACCATGGAGGCATGAGCGCAGCAACCCTCTCCCCCGCCCCCGCACCGGGCCGCGCGTCCGCTGCCCCGCACCCGGCCGCCGCCCGCCGGCTCACCACCGCCCTGCGCGCCGTCCGGGTCTTCGCGGGCGCGGCCTTCGACGTCGTGGTCCTCGGCGTGGACGAGGACGAGGCGGCCGGCGTCCGCCGCAGACGCTGAGCCGGCCCCGCCCGGACGCCCCGGCTCAGCCCTCGTCCGCCAGCACCTCGTCCGCGTCCATGATCCGGTACGCGTACCCCTGCTCGGCCAGGAAGCGCTGGCGGTGGGCGGCGAAGTCCTGGTCGAGGGTGTCACGGGCGACCACCGAGTAGAAGTGCGCCTGGTGGCCGTCGGCCTTGGGCCGCAGCACCCGGCCCAGGCGCTGCGCCTCCTCCTGCCGCGAGCCGAACGTCCCCGACACCTGCACGGCGACCGTCGCCTCCGGCAGGTCGATGGAGAAGTTGGCGACCTTCGACACCACCAGCACATTGATCTCGCCCTGCCGGAACGCCTCGAACAGCTTCTCCCGCTGCGCGTTCGACGTCTCGCCCTTGATGACGGGCGCGCCCAGGTGCTCGCCCAGCTCGTCGAGCTGGTCGATGTACTGCCCGATGACGAGGATCTGCTGCCCGGCGAAACGCCGCACGATCGCCTCGGTCACCTTCCGCTTGGTCGCGGTGGTCGCGCAGAAGCGGTACTTCTCCTCCGCCTCGGCGGTGGCGTACGCCAGCCGCTCCGACTCGGTCAGGTTGACCCGGACCTCCACGCAGTCGGCGGGCGCGATGTACCCCTGCGCCTCGATCTCCTTCCACGGCGCGTCGAACCGCTTCGGCCCGATGAGCGAGAACACGTCCGACTCGCGGCCGTCCTCCCGCACCAGCGTCGCGGTCAGCCCCAGCCGCCGCCGGGCCTGGAGGTCGGCGGTGAACTTGAAGACCGGCGCGGGCAGCAGGTGCACCTCGTCGTAGACGATCAGACCCCAGTCCCGGGAGTCGAACAGCTCCAGGTGCGGGTAGACGCCCTTCCGCCGGGTGGTCAGCACCTGGTACGTGGCGATGGTGACGGGCCGGATCTCCTTCTTCGTCCCGCTGTACTCGCCGATCTCGTCCTCGGTCAGCGAGGTGCGCTTGACCAGCTCGTGCTTCCACTGCCGGGCGGAGACCGTGTTGGTGACGAGGATCAGCGTCGTCGACTTGGCCTGCGCCATCGAACCGGCCCCGACCAGCGTCTTCCCCGCGCCACAGGGCAGGACGACGACGCCGGACCCGCCGTGCCAGAAGTTCTCCACCGCCTGCTTCTGGTACGGGCGCAGCGCCCAGCCGTCCTCGGCCAGCTCGATCGGGTGCGCCTCGCCGTCCACGTACCCGGCGAGGTCCTCGGCCGGCCAGCCCAGCTTCAGCAGCGTCTGCTTGATCTGCCCGCGCTCGGAGGGGTGCACGGCCACCGTGTCGGGATCGATGCGGTGGCCGACCAGCGGGGCGATCCGCTTCGACTTCAGCACCTCCTCCAGGACGGGCCGGTCGGTGGTGGTCAGCACCAGCCCGTGCGCCGGGTGCTTGCTCAGCGTCAGCCGGCCGTAGCGGTCCATCGTCTCGGCGATGTCGACGAGCAGCGCGTGCGGCACGGGATAGCGGCTGTACTGCACCAGCGCGTCCACGACCTGTTCGGCGTCGTGCCCGGCCGCCCGCGCGTTCCACAGCCCGAGCGGCGTCACCCGGTAGGTGTGGATGTGCTCCGGCGCCCGCTCCAGCTCGGCGAAGGGGGCGATGGCACGGCGGCAGTCGCCGGCCAGCTCATGGTCGACTTCCAGGAGCAGCGTCTTGTCGGACTGGACGATCAGCGGACCATTCACGGGCGGCACCCTCTCGCGTGCGTACGGCCGACGGCGGTGGGACGGATCGGCCAAACGTCCAGTGTGCCTGATCGCGGGGGTGGGACAGGCCGGTCCGGGCGTTCCGTGCGGCGTGAGTCCTACTGGATGTCTATTCATCCCAACGTGTGGTCCGACGTCCGCTTCCCCCGAATGGTCCTGGAAAATGGGCCACTGTGCCCACCGTGCAGAACACCCCGATGCCGACTCTCGGCTACGCCCTGTTCGCCACCCGCTGGCTTCAGGCCCCGCTGTACTTCGGACTGGTCGCCGCGCAGGGGGTGTACGTCTACAAGTTCTTCAACGAGCTGTGGGTGTTACTCCTGCGCTGTGTGAGCGGCCGGGCGACCGAGACCTACGTGATGCTCGCGGTGCTCAAGCTGGTCGACGTCGTCATGATCGCCAACCTGCTGATCATGGTCATCGTCGGCGGTTACGAGACCTTCGTCTCCCGCATCGGCCTCCAGGGCCACCGCGACCAGCCGGAATGGCTCAGTCACGTCAACTCCAACGTGCTGAAGGTGAAACTGGCCACCGCCATCGTGGGCATCTCCTCCGTGCACCTGCTCCAGATGTTCGTCGACGTGCACCACACCTCCCGGCACGCACTGCTGTGGGGCACGGTCATCCACATGGCGTTCATCGTCTCGGCGGCGATCCTCGCGTACATGTCGGGGCCGATGGCGCGCCGGGCCGAGCGCGCCCACCCGGCCGAGCGCGCCCACCCGGCCGAGCAGCCGTCGCCGGAGGCGCCCCGGGTGACCGCTCCCGCCGCCACCCCGTTCCCCGCCCAGCGGCAGGCCCTGGACGCCGGGCCGCCCGCGCGGGAGGCGGCGGGGGCGGAGGACCGGGTGCGGGAGGCCGGTTTCCCGATGCGCCGGCTGCTGGAGGAGTTCGACGAGAGCCATCCCCGCGTCTACGACCGGGAGACCGTCGCCCGGCTCGGCAAGCTGGACTTCGTCACCGCCCGGCAGAACGCGGTGTTCGTCGGCCCGCCCGGCACCGGCAAGACGCATCTCGCCGTCGGGCTCGGCGTGCGCGCCTGCCAGGCCGGGCACCGGGTGCTGTTCGCGACCGCCGCCGAGTGGGCCGCCCGGCTCGCCGGGGCCCGCGCGGCCGGCCGGCTCGCCGAGGAGCTGACCGACCTCGACGCCTGCTCCCTGCTGATCGTCGACGAGGTCGGCTACACCCCCCTCGACCCGGCGGCCACCGCCCTCCTTTTCCGGCTGGTCGCCCACCGTTACGAACGCGGCTCGCTGATCGTCACCGGGGACCGGCCGCCCGCCCGCTGGGACGAGGTCTTCGCCGGTCCCTCGGTCGCGGCGATGGTGGACCGCCTGGGCCACCACGCCGAGCTGGTCCGCGTCGACGGCGACAGCTACCGCACCCGCCGGGCTACCGCAGCGTGGGCAGAGCGAGGTTGTTGAGCAGCGGCCCCTCGACGCTGATCAGCTCCCCGTTGGCCGGTGCCGCGGCGGACGTGCCCGGCAGCGGGAGGGGCAGCGCGGCGGCCTCGGGGACGAGCACGCCGAACAGCGCGGCGGCGGTCACCAGGGCGGCGACGGAGACGGCGACGGCGGTACGGGCGGAGACGGGGCGTTCGGGACCCATGGCGGATATCCGGCCTTTCGCGTACGGCTGAGCGGACGGGAGACGGGAGACGGGGGACACGGCGACGGGAGACGGCGGGGAGCGGGCCGGCCCCGGGGGGACGGCCGGCCCGCGTCACCGGGGCGGGCGGCTCAGAGGGTCAGGCCGCCGCCCAGATCGATGCCGATGGCGGCGGCCTCGGCGGTCAACGCCCCCAGCAGCGCGGCGGTGGTGGTCAGGACGGCGGCGAGTCGGCGAACGGCACGCATCGGGTACTCCCTTTCGTTCGGGTTCAGGACACCCCGTGGCTGCCCGGGGCCCGACGGCCCGATGCCGTTTATGAAGAAAGCTCCCCCCGGGGTGGGAACCACCCGGCGTGGCGTGCATGAACCGCCGCGTACGCCCGAAAGGGCGCAGGTCCGGGGAGAAACGGCCGCCCGCCGCGTAAAACCGTGGGTCAGTCCGTGTCGTCGGCGAGTTCGGCGACCCCGGTGATCCGGTGCAGCGCGAAGGTGCGGACCTCGTCCGCGGTGTGGTCGTACGCCGTCACGAAACCGCCCTCGACCCGGACCGGCGCGATCACCCGCTGGCTGGCCGCGCCGTCGGCGTTCACGTGGCCGATCCACACCGCCTCCCCGGTCAGCACGGCCGCCTGGAGGGTGGCGAGGGTCTCGGCGGCCCCCGACCGGGGCGGCTCACCGGCCGTGCCCGCCGCGCCCGCCGCCTCCGTCCGGTGCGGCGCGGTCGCGGCCAGGTCGCCGGCGCGGATGGCCCGGACCGCGGCCGTCAGCAGCGCGTCGTCCGGCACCGGCGGCCCGTCCGGGACCGGCTCGGGCGCCGTGCGCGGCGGGGTGCGGCGGGCGTCCGCGCGGGCGATCAGCACATCGCCGCCCGCCGACTCGGCGGCCGGCGCGAACCCCATGCCGCGCAGCCCCTCCAGCAGCGCCGCCGGGTCGGCCCGCGCGGCCAGCACGGTCGGCGCGAGGCGCCGCAGCCCGAGGCCGGCGGCCCGCTTGTCGGCGAGGATCTCGTCGAGCGTGGCGTCGTCGTCGCAGCGCACGTACGCCGAGGCCGCGCCGACCCGCAGCCGCCCGTGCCGCCGGGCCACGTCGTCGATCAGGTACGTCAGCGGCTGCGGCACCGGCGTGCGCGAGTACCGGGCGAGGAAGGCGTGCAGGTCGGCGGCGCTCTGCCCGGAGTCCAGCGCGCGGCGTACCGAACCGGGCGTGAACCGGTAGACGGTGGCGCCCCCCTTGGACTCGACGTCCGCGACCATGTCGAGCAGTTCGGCCAGCGGACGCCGCAGCGGCCCCGGCGCCACCGCCGTCAGGTCGGCCTGGAGCAGCACGTGGTCCAGCGGCTCGGGCAGCAGCGGCGCCAGCACCCGGGCCGCGGCGGCGGTGGCGACGGCCTGCTCGGCGGGCGGCAGCGGCTCCGGCGCGGGCGGCGTGCGGTGGTGCACGGGGAGCTTGTCACCGGGCCCGGAGACGGTCCCGTCCCCGGCCCCGTCCGCGGCCTCCCGCGCCGGCGCCCCGATCAGCGCCCGCCCCGGCGCGGCCAGCGCCCCGCGCCCGGTGACGCCCAGCAGGTCCGCCTCGGCCAGCGTCCAGCGGGCCAGCCGGAGCCGCAGGTCCTCGGCCGCGCCCTCGGCCCGCTCCTCCCGCCGCGCCCCGCGCAGCGGACGCTCCCAGCGCAGCCGGGCCAGCACCGACTCCGGGTCCGGCGCGGCCCCTTCCGGCAACCGCGCGAGCAGCGCCAGCACCCGGTGCCGTACCTCCGGCGCCGCCGACCGGTCCAGGCCCGCGCCCAGCGCCGACAGCGCCCGGTCCTTGGCGTCCCGCGAGCCGACCAGACCGCTGGTCCGGGTGGCGAGCAGCCACGCCTCGGCCAGCCGCGCCCAGCGCAGCTCCGGGGGCAGCTCCCGCCACTCGTCGTAGGCCGGGGTCGCCGCGTACCGCTCGTCGGCCTCGCCGTCGGAGGCCACCAGCCCGGCGGCGTAGGCCAGTTCGACCCAGAAGGCGGCCTCCGGCTCGGGCACGTCCAGGGCGACCGCCGTCCGCTTCAGGTCGCGCACGCTCAGCCCGCCGGCCCGCAGCACGGCCGGGCCGCCCTCGTCCCAGTCCTTCAGCAGTTCCTCGACGGTCCCGAGGGCCGCGAGCGCCTGCCCGGCGGCGGCGCCGTCCACCACCTGCGGACGGTAGGCCGCCCCGGCCGTCACCGGCGGCGGCAGCGGCTCCGGCGTCCGGTGCGCCCGCCCGGCGCGCAGATGCAGGGCGACCTCGCGGGGCAGGACGACCGTGCCGGGCGCGGTCGGCAGCAGCAGCCCCCGGTCAAGGAGCCAGCGCAGGTGCGCCGCCGGATCATGGGTGACCTGCCCGTACGGCGGCCCCCACACCAGCCGGTCCAGCACCTGGCGGGACTCCCCGGGCGCGTCGGCGAGCAGCTCCGCCATCCGGGCCCGGTCGGTGAACAGCCCGGTCAGCGCGTCCACCGCGGACACCGCGTCGTGCGTCGAGGGCAGCCCGACGGCGGCGAGGACCTCCTGCACCCGGCCCGGCGACATCCCCGCCGTGGCCTCCCGCACGGTCGGCCCGAGCCCGGTCGGCGACGGGTGCTGCGGCGAGGGCGCCAGCAGCTCCCGCGCCGTGCGCACCAGCCGCAGCCGGTCGTCGGCGCCCCACACCAGGGCCTGCGCCCGCAGCGCCCCGAGCGCCCGGGGGAGCGCGGCGGCGACGTCCGGGTCGCCGTCGTCCCCCGCCATCAGCCCGGACAGCTCCCCGTACGTCGCCGGATCGGCCGCCACCGCCAGTGCCTCGGCGGTCTGCAGCGCGAACCGGTCCAGCCGCTCCAGGGCGCGCACCACCGAGGCCCGGGTACCGGCCCGGGTGGCGAGCTGGGTGAGGTCGGTGGGGACGGGGGTGACGAGGTCGGGGCGGCTGCGCAGGAGGGCGGCCAGGGAGGCGTCGTCCCTGGCGCGGAGCGCCTCCGCGAGGGACCGGGGTGCCGCGGGCTTGTCCTCGGTGCTCATCCGCCCCACGGTAGCGGGTCGCCCCCCGCGCGTCCGCGCCGTTCCCGGCCCGCCACCGGGTGTTCTCCCGGCGGCGGGCCGCGCCCGGTGCCGGCGGCAGGCGGTACCGTCGTGCGACGGGAAGCACCAACGCACCGCCCCGGAGGGCTTCGTGGGGATCGAGAGCGACCAGGTCGTCTACGAGTATCTGAGCCGCGTCGGTGACGTGGCCCAGCAACGCCAGCTGCCGTCGGCCGCCCGGATGCGCCTCGTCGCCGACCTGCGCAACGAGATCGACAAGCGCCGGTCGAAGACGGTCGTCGACTCGCCCGCCGCGGTCCGCCGCATCCTGGACCGGCTCGGCAGCCCCGACGAGGTGGTCGAGGCGGCCGGCGGGAGCGCCCCGGCCGTGACGTGGGAGCCGCCGCCCGCCGTGCCGGTCCAGCCGGACGGGGAGAGCCCGCGGCCGGCGCCCGGGGAACGCCCCAAGGGGGAGCGCCCCAAGGGACTGCGCCGGGTCGTCCCGCGTCCCCGTCCCGCCGCCCCGCCGCCGCCCGTCGAGGCGCCGGCCCCGCCGCACCTCGCCCAGTCCCACGAGCTCGCGGACACCGCGGGCCCCCGGCCCGACTGGTGGCGCACGGAGGGCGGCCCGTTCGGGCGCGGCGACCAGGTCCCCGGCTTCGTCGGCGGCATCGAGATCCCGGACCTGCTCAAGCCGCCGCCCCCGCGCGAGAAGCCCCCGGCCGAACCGGTGAAGGCCGCGGCACCGGAGACGGCCGCCGTCCCGGGTACAGGGCGCCGCCGGCTGCCGCGCCTCTTCCCGCGGGGCGCCGGCCGGCCCGACACCCTGCTGCTGTGCGCCGCGGTCCTGCTGGCCGTCGGCGCGATCCTCGGCAACCTGCTGCCGCTGGCCCTCGGCTGGGTCCTCGCCTTCCTCTCCCGCCGGCTGACCCCCGTCCAGGCCAAGTGGGCCGTCCTCGGCCTGCCCGGCCTGACCGCGGCGGCCGGGGTGGTCTGGCTCTGGGGCCGTACGGACGGCCGCTGGGGCGACCCGATCACCGAGGGCCACATGAACGAGGCCGTCGCGGACACCTGGCCCTGGGTCCTGAGGGCGGCGGCGCTCGCCTCGGCGGCGTACCTGGTGTGGAGGGCCCGCCGCCGCGCCTGACGGACGGCGGCCGGCCGCACGCGGCCCGCGCTCACAATGGAGCGCATGAACACAGCCCCCACCGTCGGCTTCGACCTCGACATGACCCTCATCGACTCCCGCCCCGGCATCCACGCCTGCTACGTGGAACTCTCCGCCCGGACCGGCACCCACGTCGACGCCGACCTCGCGGTCACCCGCCTCGGCCCGCCCCTCGAACAGGAACTCGCCCACTGGTTCCCGGCGGAGCGGCTCGCCGCCACCGCCGCCCTGTACCGCGAGCTGTACCCGGCGCACGCCATCGCGCCCACCCCGGCCCTGGCCGGCGCGGCGGAGGCGATCGCGGCCGTACGCCGGGCCGGCGGCCGGGCGATCGTCGTCACCGCCAAGTACGAGCCCAACGCCAAGCTGCACCTGGAGCACCTCGGCATCGAACCGGACGCGGTCGTCGGCGACCTGTGGGCGGAGCAGAAGGCCGTCGCGCTGCGCGAGCACGGCGCCGACGTCTACGTCGGCGACCACCTGGGGGACATCCGGGGCGCCCGTGCCGCGGACGCGTACTCCGTCGCCGTGGCCACCGGCCCGTACACCGTCGGTGAACTCCGCGCGGCCGGCGCGGACACCGTGCTGGCCGACCTCACGGAGTTCCCCGGGTGGCTGGATTCCTACCGGGAGGGCTCCGCGGTCCGCGCCTGACGGCGGCCCGCCGCGATCGACCGCAGCACCCCCGCCCCGGCGATCAGGAAGCCGACGCCCATGAGCATGCTCAGCAGGAACATGTACGTCGGGAACGGCGTCGTGCCCAGGAACAGCGGGGCCACCGTGACGAGGGTGGCCACGGTGCCGATGAAGAAGACGATCACACCGGCCCGGATCAGCCGGTCACCCGGCGCGGCGGAATTCGTTCGGGTTTTGTCACGCACCCGACCAGGGTAGTTCCCGACCCGAAGGAACGACCGGGGGACGTCTTGTCACCGGCCTGAAGACCATTAGCCTGGGTACCGGCGGGTCCCGGACCCGCCCGAGTGCTATCAGGACCCGTTTCCGCAGCAGCCATCCGCAGTTTTCCGACGAGTACGAGGACGAGGACAGACGTGCCTACCGGCAAGGTCAAGTGGTTCAACAGCGAGAAGGGCTTCGGCTTTCTCTCCCGTGACGACGGCGGTGACGTCTTCGTCCATTCCTCGGTCCTCCCCGCCGGAGTCGAGACGCTGAAGCCGGGCCAGCGCGTGGAGTTCGGCGTGGTCGCCGGCCAGCGCGGTGACCAGGCGCTGTCCCTGACGCTGCTCGAACCGGCCCCGTCGGTCGCGGCGGCCCAGCGCAAGAAGCCGGACGAACTGGCCTCGATCGTGCAGGACCTGACGACCCTGCTGGAGAACATCACGCCGATGCTGGAGCGCGGCCGCTACCCGGAGAAGACGGCCGGGAAGAAGATCGCCGGCCTGCTGCGGGCGGTCGCGGACCAGCTCGACGTCTGAGCCGCGCGCCGGCTACGGGAAACGCAGCGCGTCGGGGCCGAGGGCCGGCACCAGTCCCTCGGCCGCCGCCCGGGTCAGCAGGCCGCGGATCGCCGCGTAGCCGTCCTCGCCGAGGCCGGCGGTGAACTCGTTGACGTACAGCCCGATGTGCTGGTCGGCGACGGCCGGGTCCATCTCCTGGGCGTGTTCCATGACGTACGGGCGGGATGCCTCCGGGTCGTCCCAGGCCGCGCGGACGGACGCGCGGATCGCGTCGGCCAGGGCGGTCAGCGTCTCCTCGCCCAGGGACCGCTTGGCGATGATCGCGCCCAGCGGGATCGGCAGCCCGGTCGTCGCCTCCCAGTGCTCGCCCATGTCGGCGAGCTTGTGCAGGCCGTAGTTCTGGTACGTGAAGCGCGCCTCGTGGATCACGAGCCCCGCGTCGACCTTCCCGTCCCGCACCGCCGGCATGATCTGGTGGAACGGCATCACGACGATCTCCCCGACCCCGCCGGGCACGGTGTCCGCCGCCCAGAGCCGGAACAGCAGGTACGCCGTCGACCTCTCGCTCGGCACCGCGACCGTCCGCCCGCGCAGATCGGCCCCGGCCTCCCGGGTGAGGACCAGCGGGCCGCAGCCCCGGCCCAGCGCGCCGCCGCAGGGCAGCAGCGCGTACTCGTCCAGGACGTACGGCAGCACGGCGTACGACACCTTCAGCACGTCCAGCTCGCCGCGCTCGGCCATGCCGTTGGTGAGGTCGATGTCGGCGAAGGTGACGTCGAGGGCGGGGGCGCCGGGGACCCGGCCGTGGGCGAGGGCGTCGAAGACGAAGGTGTCGTTGGGGCAGGGGGAGTACGCGATCTGCAAGGTGTCACTCATGGGGGTTCCAACTCTCCAGGGCGGGGGTGAGCTTCCCGAAGGCGTCCGTGAGGGCCGCGAGCGCGTCGCCGATGCGCCAGGCGGCCCGGTCGCGGGGGCCGACCGGGTTGGAGACCGCGCGCAGCTCCAGCACGGGCACGCCGTGCGCGGCGGCGGCCTCCGCGACGCCGAAGCCCTCCATGGCCTCGGCGAGGGCGCGGGGGTGGCGGGTCCGCAGGGCGTCCGCGCGGGCGGCGGTGCCGGTCACCGTGGAGCCGGTCAGGACGGTGCCGGGGCGGGCGCCCGTCGCCTCGGCGACCGTGCGCACCAGCGCGGCCGGCGGGCGGTGGGTGACCGTGCCGAAGCCCAGCTCGGTGACGGGCAGGAAGCCGTCGGCGGTCTCGGCGCCCAGGTCGGCGGCGGTGATCTCGTCGGCGACGACGAGCGAGCCGAGGGGCGCGTGGGGCGCGAAGCCGCCCGCGATGCCGGCCGAGACGACCAGGTCGTAGGGGTGCCCGTCGAGGGCGGCGGCGGTCAGCGCGGCGGCCGTGGAGGCGGCGGCGAGGGCGGGGCCGACACCCGCCGCGAGCAGGTCCCAGCCGGAGCCGTCCGGGCGGTGCAGCGTCACCCCCGGCCGGGGCAGCTGCCGCAGCGGTCCGGGAAACGCCCCGGCCACCGCGTCCCGTTCGGCGGGGACCGCGGTGGCCACGAGGACGTGCGGGGCGGGCGTGGTCAGTCGCCCTTCTTCAGCTCGAAGGCCCAGACACCGGTGAAGGTCTGGCCGCCCTCCTTGCCGTTGCCGGCCACCACGGCGACCTTCGTGGAGTCGCCCTGCGCGCCGTACTGGGCGTTGAAGAACACGCTGCCCGGGACCGTGCGGTAGGTCTTCTTGCTGTCCTCGGTCAGCGGCTGACCGTTCATCAGGATCGTCCAGCGCTTGTCGGCGACGTCCGGGTCCACTCCGAAACGCACCGTCTCGTCCGGGTCGACCGTGAGCGACTTGATGTCCTTGTCCTGGAGGCACTTGGTCAGGTCGGCGGTCTTCAGGGCTTCGTCGCCCTCGCCGCCACAGGTGGCCTCGGAACTGATCGAGTCGCCGCCGACGGTGATCGTCGACAGCGGCGTCGGCTTGTCGCAGGCCGACAGGACGAGCAGTCCGGCGGATACGGCGCCGGCGGCGGCGACGGCACGGCGGCGTCGCACAGCGCGGTGTCCATGAGCGGCTGCGCCGCGGGGCAACGTGGTCATGGGCGAAGGCTATCGGGCGCCCCCGGATCGCTCCCCACCTGGGTACGGCGTGCCGTGCTCACGCCACCCCCGCCCGGTGGCCGCCGTGGCGGGCCGACCGGAACAGACCCCGTACGGTGCTCAGCCAGCCGGCCGCGATGATCGTGGCGCCGACCGACAGGCCGAGGGTGCCGTTCAGCGGCAGGGCGATGCCGACCGCGCCGCCCAGCACCCAGGACATCTGGAGCAGCGTCTCGGAGCGGGCGAAGGCGGAGGTGCGGACCAGCTCGGGCACGTCCCGCTGGATCAGCGCGTCCAGGGAGAGCTTGGCCAGCGCCTGCGCGAACCCGGCGACCGCCGCCAGACACGCCACCAGCACCGCGCCGAAGAACACGGCGGCCGTCACCGCCGCGCCCAGCACACAGGCCAGCACGGTCACGATGATGATCTCCGGCGCGCGGGAGCGCAGCCAGGCCCCGACCGCCGTGCCCAGCGCGTTGCCCGCGCCCGCCGCCACGCCGACGATCCCCAGGGAGACGGCGGCGCTCTGCCCGGTCATCGGGTGCTCGCGCAGCAGGAACGCCAGGAAGAAGATCAGGAACCCGGTCAGGCAGCGCACGGCGGCGTTGGCCGCGAGCGCGTGCGTGACCGCCGGGCCGACCGTGCGCAGCCCGGGGCGCCTGGCGGACCCGCGGTGCGGCCCGTGCAGATGGGCGCCGTCCGCGGCGAGCAGCGCGGTGGCCTCGCCCTTCGCGGAGTCCACCGTGCGGGGCAGCGTGAACGACAGGAACGTTCCGGCGACGAAGATCACGAAGGCGCCGTAGAGCGGCCAGCGCGGGCCGAGCTGCTGGAGGCCCGCGCCGATCGGGGCGGCGGCGCCGGTGGCGAGCAGCCCGCCGAGGGTGACCCGGGAGTTCGCCTTCACCAGGGAGAAGGCGGGCGGCAGCAGCCGGGGCACGACGGCGCTCCTGACCACGCCGTACGCCTTCGAGGAGACCAGCACGCCGAGCGCCGCCGGGTACAGCTCGATGCCGCCGCTGATCACCGCCCCCGACAGCACCAGGGCGAGCAGCGCGCGGGCCGCCATCGCGGTGGCCATCGCCGCCCGCCGGCCGTGCGGGACGCGGTCCAGGAGCGGGCCGATCACCGGGGCGAGCAGGGTGAAGGGGGCCATGGTGATGGCGAGGTAGAGCGCGACCCGGCCACGCGCCTCGTCGGTCGGCACCGAGAAGAAGACCGTGGAGGCGAGGGCGACGGTGATCATGACGTCGCCGGCGCCGTTGACGCCGTGCAGCTCGATCAGCTTGCCCAGGCCCGACTCGCCGGCGCCGTGCGCGTGCGTCACCCGGCGGATGCCCCGGGCGGGCCCGGTCACCGGCAGGTGCAGCGCGCGGCCGACCGCGCGGAAACGCCCGGGACCGCGTCCCCGGGCCCGGTCTTTCAGTTCCGTCCGTTCCGTCCGTGCGGCTGCCACCCCGTCATAGTGCCCCGGGAGACGGGGGAGTAGAGCTGTCATCGGGCGGATGGAGCTGATCGGGTCGGGCGGGGCGGGGCCGGGAAGGGGCCGGGGCGGAGGCGGGCGGCGGCCGGGTGACGGCCGGGTCGCGGGCGGTTCGGGGCCGGGTCGCGGGCGGGAAACTCCCTCCGGTGTCCCCCGTCGGTGTAGGCCCAGCGCAGCCGAGCAGGTAGCGTGCGTAGCGCGTCGTGGCGAATGTTCTCGGCCGCGCGCCTCTCAGTCATCCCGCAGAATGGATGACGTAGGTGCGCCCGAGTGCGTCGGGCGCGGACGTCGACGCGGTCCCCGGGTCCGCTCCGTCCGTCCCCCGCCGGCAGTGGCGCACCCGTGAGACGGCGTATGGAGAGAAGCGATACCTGTGAGCGCAGCGACAACGCGAAGCCGCACCCCCGACCGCCTGTGCGCCGAGGCCGTCGACCTCGCCCGGTCCGCGGCCGAGGAGGCCGCCGCGCCTGGTGTGGTCGGAGAACACGCGGGACTGGTGTCCGAGGGTGACCGTGTTGTCACGCACTACTTCGAGTGCACCGAGCTGGGCTACCGGGGGTGGCGCTGGGCGGTGACGGTGGCGCGGGCCTCCCGCGCGAAGGTCGTCACCGTCGACGAGGCCGTGCTGCTGCCCGGCCCGGACGCCGTCCTCGCCCCCGAGTGGGTGCCGTGGAGCGAGCGGCTGCGCCCCGGCGACATGGGCCCCGGCGACCTGCTGCCCACCGACGCCGAGGACCTCCGGCTGGAGCCGGGCTGGTCCGGTGAGGACGAGCCACCGCCGAACTCCGCCGTCTCCGACCAGATGGCCGACCTGGTGGAGGCGGAGGACGCCGAGGTCACCGCCGGGCCGCCGGGCGAGCTGCCCCTCACCCCGCCGCGCGGCACGATCGCGGCCGTCGCCGACGAGCTGGGCCTGCGCCGGCCCCGGGTGCTGTCCCGGTACGGGCTGCACACCGCCGCCGACCGCTGGGAGGAGGCCTTCGGGCCGAAGACGCCGATGGCCCAGGCGGCGCCCGCGCCCTGCGTGTCCTGCGGCTTCCTGCTGCGGATCGGCGGCTCGCTCGGGCAGGCGTTCGGCGTCTGCGCCAACGAGTTCTCCCCGGCGGACGGGCGGGTCGTGTCCCTCGCCTACGGGTGCGGGGGGCACTCGGAGGCGGCGGTGATGCCGAAGCCGCCGCGGACGGCTCCGCCGGTGATCGACGAGACGCGGGTCGATCCGTTCCCGCTGCGGCCGGCGGCGGACTCCGGGTCCGTGCCGGTGGCCGAGGACGCCTCCACGGCCGAGCTGGGGCACGCGTAGGCGGTCTCGCGCCGGCGCGGGGGCTGCGCCCCCGGACCCCCGTCGGCCCGAACGGCCTCGTCCCCGAACGCCGGACGGGCCGGGCGTCGCCGCCCGGCATGAGTGCCGGCTCCGCGCGGTACCTTCGACCCCACGCCGTCCCGGGTCGATGAGGAGAGATGAACGTGAGCAAGTTCGTGCGGCCCGCCGCCGAGGGTGCCGACCCGTTCGGCACGGCACGGCTGCGGCGCGGGGTGCTGGACGCCTGGGCCACGAGCCCCGCCCGGTTCCGTGAGGACGCCAACGCCGAGGAGGACCTCGTCCTCGGCGGCTACCGCGACCGCCTCGTCGTGGAGCTGGCCCAGAACGCCGCCGACGCCGCCGCCCGGGCCGGTGTGCCGGGCCGGCTCCGGCTCACCCTGCGCGACGGCGTGCTGGTCGCCGCCAACACCGGCGCCCCGCTGGACGCGGCCGGCGTCGAGTCGCTCTCCACGCTGCGTGCCTCCGCCAAGCGGGACACCGCCGAGGGCGCCGTCGGCCGGTTCGGCGTCGGCTTCGCGGCCGTCCTCGCCGTCACCGACGAACCCGCGGTCGTCGGCCGGCACGGCGGCGTGCGCTGGTCCCTGGCCGAGTCCCGGGACCTGGCCGCCGACGTCGCCCGGCACTCCCCGGGCCTCGGCGACGAGATCCGCCGCCGGGACGGGCACGTGCCGCTGCTGCGGCTGCCGTTCCCGGCCGAGGGCACCGCGCCCGGCCCGTACGACACGGCCGTCATCCTCCCGCTGCGCGACACGGCCGCCGCCGACCTCGCCGAGCGGCTGCTGGCCGGCGTGGACGACGCCCTGCTGCTCGCCCTCCCGGGGTTGACGGAGGTCGTCGTCGAGGGCGCGGACGGCACCGTACGGACGCTCGGCCGCCGCACCGAGGACGGGCTGACCGTCGTGGCGGACAGCCGGGACGGCACCACCCGCTGGCGGACCGCCGCCGCGCACGGGCCGCTCACCCCCGACCTGCTCACCGGACGGCCGGTCGAGGAGCGGCTGCGTCCGCACTGGTCGGTCACCTGGGCCGTGCCCGTGGACGGCGAGGGCGCCCCCGTCCGGCCCCGGACCAGCCCCGTGCTGCACGCCCCGACGCCGAGCGACGAGCCGCTCGGCGTCCCGGCCCTGCTCATCGCCTCCTTCCCGCTGGACTCCACCCGCCGGCACGTCGCGCCCGGTCCGCTCACCGACTTCCTGGTGCAGCGCGCCGCGGACGCCTACGCCGGACTGCTCGCCGACTGGACACCGGTCACCGCCGGGATCATCGGCCTGGTCCCCGGCCCGCTCGGCAAGGGCGAGCTGGACGGCGCCCTGCGCCAGGCGGTCCTCGACCGGCTGCCGCGCACCGCCTTCCTGCCGCCCGCCGCCGCGCCGGGCGAGGACGACGACCCCGAGCTGCCCGTCGCGCTGCGGCCCCGGGACGCCGAGGTGGTCGAGGGGGCCGGCGCGGAGACCGTCCGGGTGCTGGCGGAGGTGCTGCCGACCCTGCTCCCGGCGGGCCTGGAGCGGCGCGTGGAGCTGCGCACGCTGGGCGTGGCCCGGCTGCCGCTGACCGACGCGATCGACCGGTTGGCCGGGCTGGAGAAGGAGCCCGGCTGGTGGCGGCGGCTCTACGACAGCCTGGCCGGCGTCGACCCCGACCGGCTCTCCGGGCTGCCGGTGCCGCTCGCCGACCGCCGTACGGTCATCGGGCCCCGGCAGATCCTGCTGCCCACCCCGGACGCCGCCGCCCTGGACGCGGAGGTGCTCGCCCGGCTCGGGCTGAAGGTCGCCCATCCGGACGCCGCCCATCCGCTGCTGGAGAAGCTCGGCGCCCTCCCGGCCACCGCGCGGGCCGTGCTCACCACGCCGCAGGTGCGGGCCGCCGTCGCCGCGTCCCTGGACGACGAGGGCGGCGCCAACTGGGAGGACGACACCCTCGACGCCGAGGAACTGGCCGACACCGTCCTCGGGCTGGTCCGCGACGCCGCCCTGGAGCCCGGCGAGGAGCCGTGGCTCGGCGCGCTCGCGCTGCCCGACGAGGACGGTGAGCTGTCCCCGGCCGGGGAACTGGTCTTCCCCGGCGGGCCGTTCGCCCGGGTCATGCGGGAGGACGAACTCGCCGCCGTCGACGCGGAACTCGCCGGCAAGTGGGGCCCGGACGTCCTCGCCGCCTGCGGGGTGCTGGTCACCTTCGCCCTGGTCCGGGCCACCGACGTCGTCCTCGACCCGGACGAACTGGAGCCCCGCGAGGGGGACTTCGCCGAACCCGACGACGCGGGGCTGCTCGACGCCGTCGACGTGTGGTGCGAGGACATCCTCGACCGCTTCCCGGACACGCCCGTCCCGCCGGTCGCCACCGAACTCGTCGCCGTCCGCGACCTGGACCTCGTGGACGACGACCACTGGCCCGAGGCCCTCGCCCTGCTCTCCCGCCCGCCGCTGCGCGACGCCCTCGTCCAGCCGGTGCGGATGCTGCTGCCCGACGGCACCCACGAGACCGTACGGCCGTACACCGCCTGGTGGCTGCGCGGGCACCCGGTGCTCGGCGGTCGCCGCCCCGCCGGGCTGCGCGCGGCCGGCGGCGACCCGCTGCTGCGCGGCCTGTACGACGAGGCCGACGCCGCCGGCTTCGACGACGAGCAGGTGCTGCGGGCGCTCGGCGTCCGCACCTCCGTCGCCGCCCTCCTCGACGAACCGGGCGGCGCCGCCGAGCTGCTGGACCGGCTAGCCGACCCGGACCGGCCCGTCACCGCCGCTCAGCTGCACGGGCTGTACGGGGCGCTGGCCGGCCTCGACCCCGAGCAGGTGACCCTGCCGGACGAGGTACGGGCCGTGGTCGACGGCGAGGTGCGGGTGGTGGACGCCGCCGACGCCGTGGTCGTGGACTCGCCCGACCTGCTGCCCTTCACCGGCGGGGTGCCGCTGCTGCCGGTGCGTCCGGCGCGCGCCGCGGAGCTGGCCGAACTGTTCCAGGTGCGGCGGCTGAGCGAGTCCGTCACCGGCCGCGTCGACTCCGAGGGCACCGAGCACGAGGTGCCGGAGCCGGTACGGGTGCTGCTGGGCGGCGGGACCCCCGCCTCCTACGTCGAGCACGAGGAACTCGTCGTGGACGGTGTGGAGATCGACTGGCGGCTCACCGACGACGGGGTGCCGCACGCCGCCACCCTGGAGGGCGTCGCCGCCGGCCTGGCCTGGGCGGCGGGCCAGTGGCCCCGCCGCTTCGAGGTCGCGGCCCTCCTGGAGGACCCCTCCCGCACGGAGGAACTGGCCCGTGACCGCTGGTTCGACTGACCCCGCCCGAAGCCGCCGTCACCTGTCCTTCACTTCCGTACAACCATTCGTTTCCCTCGTGCATCTGATCACCTGAGTCAACAGACTCCCTGATCATTCGGGCCCCGGCGTGACGCGAGCCGTTGGGGGGCGACGACCGCCGGGGCCCCTTTCCCACGTGGGGATCGCATGCGTATACGCGTCACCGGTGCCGCCGTCCTCGGCGCACTGTCCCTGTCCGTCCTCGCCGTCCCGGCCGCGCAGGCCGACGAGCAGCAGAGCCTGACGTCGTGGCCGTCGGCGCACGGGCCCGCGGCGGGCAAGGCCGCGGACTTCGCCGCCACTGCCGACGACCGGCTGGGCGACACCAGGATCACCAGCGTCACCGTCAACGGCGGCAAGGACATCGTCGTCGGCATCACCAAGAAGAAGTCCTTCACCGTCACCGTGACGGCCAACGACCCGAGCGGCATCTACGACGGCTACGCCCAGCTCTGGCACGGGGCGAAGTCCAGCAGCGCCGACCAGGTGCTCGCCCCGGACGCCGACATGGGCACCTGCAAGGCGACCAGCGCCACCGCCGCCACCTGCAAGGTCACGATCGTCGCCGACCCCCTGACCAACATCTACGGCAACCTCCTCGCGGGCACCTGGAAGGTCTGGGCCGGTGCCATGGGCAACGACGGCGACTACGTCGTCAAGGACGCCTACAAGACCGCCAAGGTCCAGCGCGCCTCCAAGCTCACCGTCAACGCCGCGCCGGAGCCGGTGAAGAAGGGCAAGACCATCACGGTCACCGGCAAGCTCTCCCGCGCCAACTGGGACGACCTCAAGTACCACGGTTACACCGGCCAGCCGGTGAAGCTCCAGTACCGCAAGAAGACCTCGAAGACGTACACCACCGTCAAGACCGTCAAGACCGACTCGACGGGCAGCCTGAAGACCACGGTCAAGGCGAGCGCCGACGGCTACTTCCGCTACTCCTTCGCGGGCACCACGACCACCCCGGCCGTCACCAGCACGGCCGACTTCGTCGACGTGAAGTAACCCGCCCGGCGCCACCGGCAGTTCACCCCCGGGACGCCCAGGTGAACTGCCGGTGGCGGATGCGCCAAGCCTTCACGGGACGTACAACCCGCCCCTCCCGCCACGGATCTGACCAGGTGAGTCACCAGACTCCACCGTCACCCTGTGGGGGAAACGAACACATGCGTATACGTGCCACCGTGGCCGCCGTCACCGGCGCCCTGGCCCTCTCCGCGCTCGTCGTGCCGGCCGTCGCGCAGGCCGCCGACGACACCCGTCCGTCCTTCGCGTCGACCGTCGACGAGACGGCCGCCGACCTCAAGGCCGGCCTGAAGGGCGACGCGCCCACCGCCCGCGGCGGCGCCACCGCGAAGGCCGCCGCGTCCGCCGGCTTCTCCGTCTCCGGCGTGTCCGTCAACCACAACAAGGACGTCGTCGTCGGCACGACCGGCAGCTACACCGTGCCGCTCACCTACACCCTGAACCACACCGGTGACCTCGGCGCCTACGGCACCGCCGCGGTGATCTACCACGGCACCTCGATCGACGACGCGACCTGGGGCTTCAGCTCCGACGACGCGGCCACCTGCGCCGAGGTCTCCGCGACCGCCCTGAAGTGCTCGACGACCGTCACCTTCCTGCCGGCCGAGCTGCTCAACATCGACGCCGGCACCTGGCGCGTCGGTGTCGTCGTGGTCACCGACGAGGAGGAGGTCACCCTGGAGAACGTCGGCACCCGCAAGGTGCTGCGCACCTCCAAGGTGACCGCCGACGCCGCCCCGGAGCCGGTCAAGAAGGGCGCGACCATCACCGTCACCGGCAAGCTGACCCGCGCCGACTGGGACACCAACACGTACGCCGGTTACGGCGGCCAGTCCGTGGTCCTCCAGTACCGTCCGAAGACCTCCGACACCTACACCAACGTCAAGGGAATCAAGTCCACCTCCACCGGCGCCCTGAAGACGACCGTCAAGGCGAGCGCCGGCGGCTACTACCGCTTCGTCTTCAACGGCTCCGCGACCGGCGGCAAGGCCACCGCCACGGGTGACTACGTCGGCGTGCAGTAACCACCGCGCGACCCCTACACGGGAAAGCGGCGGCCGACCCACCTCCACAGTATCTCCAGGGCGGCCGCCGCCACCGCCGCGATGCCGACCGCGGTCCACGGCATCGTCGTACCGACCAGTTTCAGCGCGAAGAAGTCCTGGAGCCACGGGACCGCCAGCACCACCAGGAAACCGGCGCCCATCGCCGTCACCAGGCCGATCCGCCACCAGGTGTAAGGGCGGGCGATGATCGCCAGAACCCACAGCGAGATCAGGAACAGCGTCAGCGTCGCGGCGCTGGTCTCCGCGTCCAGCGCGCCCGGACCGCTGTAGTGGTGCCGCGCCACGAGGTACGTCACGAAGGTCGCCGCCCCGGCCAGCACGCCGCCCGGGATCGCGTACCGCATCACCCGCCGCACGAAGTGGGGCCGGGCCCGCTCCCGGTTGGGGGCGAGGGCGAGGAAGAAGGCGGGGACGCCGATCGTCAGTGTGGACAGCAGGGTCAGGTGGCGGGGGAGGAACGGGTACTCCACCCGCGCGCACACCACCAGGATCGCCAGCAGCACCGAGTAGACCGTCTTGACCAGGAACAGCGTCGCGACGCGGGTGATGTTGCCGATGACCCGGCGGCCCTCGGCGACCACCGACGGCAGGGTGGCGAAGCTGTTGTCCAGCAGCACGATCTGCGCGACCGCCCGGGTCGCCTCCGAGCCGGAGCCCATCGCGACCCCGATGTCGGCGTCCTTCAGCGCGAGGACGTCGTTGACGCCGTCGCCGGTCATCGCCACCGTGTGCCCCCGCGACTGCAGGGCGCCGACCAGCTCCCGCTTCTGCCGCGGGGTGACCCGGCCGAAGACCGTGTGGTCGTCGATCACCGCGGCCATCTCGTCCCGCTCGGCGGGCAGCCGGCGCGCGTCCACCGCCCGGCCGTCGAGCCCGAGCTTGGCGGCGACCGCGCCCACCGAGACCGCGTTGTCGCCGGAGATGACCTTGGCGCTGACGTTCTGCCGGTCGAAGTAGCGCAGGGTGTCGGCCGCGTCGGCGCGCAGCCGCTGCTCCAGGACGACCAGGGCGACCGGCTCGGCGCCCTCGGCCGCCGCCGGACCGGCCGGGTCCCGCCCGTCCGCCGCACGGGCCAGCAGCAGCACCCTGAGCCCCCGCTCGTTGAGCCGGCCGGTCTCCGCGAGCGCCGGGTCCTCCTCGGCGAGCAGCACGTCCGGCGCGCCCAGCAGCCAGGTCCGGGCGGTGCCGTCGGCCTCCTCGAAGGCGGCGGCGCTGTACTTGCGGGCCGAGGAGAAGGGCAGCGTGGCGGTGGTGCGCCAGTCACCGGCACCGTCCGGCCAGGCGTCGATGACCGCCCTCAGGGAGGCGTTGGGGCGCGGATCGGCGGCGCCGAGGGCACCGAGCACCCGCCGTACGTACCTCTCGTCGGCGTCGTTCAGCACGCGCAGCTCGGTGACGTCCATGCCGCCCTCGGTCAGCGTGCCGGTCTTGTCCAGGCAGACCGTGTCCACGCGGGCCAGGCCCTCGATCGCGGGCAGCTCCTGGACCAGGCACTGCTTGCGGCCGAGCCGGATCACACCGATCGCGAAGGCGACCGAGGTGAGCAGCACCAGGCCCTCCGGGACCATCGGCACGATGCCGCCGACGGTCCGGGCGACGGCGTCCTTCAGGTCGTTGTCCTCGCCGACGAGCTGGCTGAGGATCAGGCCGATCGCGGTCGGCACCATCATCCACGTGACGTACTTGAGGATGGTGGAGATCCCGGAGCGCAGCTCGGAGTGGACCAGCGTGAAGCGGGACGCCTCCTCGGCGAGCTGCGCGGCGTAGGCTTCCCGGCCGACCTTGAGCGCCCGGTACGCCCCGCCGCCGGCGACCACGAAACTGCCGGACATCACCGGGTCGCCGGGCCGTTTCACCACCGGGTCGGCCTCGCCGGTGAGCAGTGACTCGTCCACCTCCAGGCCGTCCGCCTCGACGCACTCGCCGTCGACGACGACCTTGTCCCCGGGCCCGAACTCGATCACGTCGTCCAGCACGATCTCGGAGGTGCCGACCGGGGTGGCGCGCCCGTCGCGCCGTACGGGCGGGCGGGCCTCGCCGATCAGGGCGAGGGAGTCCAGGGTCTTCTTCGCCCGCCACTCCTGGACGATGCCGATGCCGGTGTTGGCGAGGATCACGAAGCCGAACAGGCTGTCCTGGATCGGCGCCACGATCAGCATGATCACCCAGAGCACGCCGATGATCGCGTTGAACCGGGTGAAGACGTTGGCCCGGACGATGTCGAGCACCGACCGGCTGCTGCGCACCGGCACGTCGTTGACCTCGCCCCGGGCCACCCGCTCGGCCACCTCGGCGGAGGTCAGCCCCGCCGTCGGCCGGGGCAGCGGCACCGGGTGCACGGGGTCGAGTTCGGAGCCCGCGTCGATGTGCGTCATGCGTTCGACGGTACGTGCGGACCCGGCGCTCCACACGGTGGGCGGGCGGAAGATCCGACCTGGGGAGGAGGGCCCGTAGGGGATGTGCTGCCCGTGGCCCTAGGCGGGCCTCGTCTGCCGGGCGGCGGCGTCGCGCTTGATGGCGGCGTCGCGCTTGCGGACGTACCAGACGCCGATCAGGCCCAGTCCGCCGCCGGCCAGGCAGGTCCACACCCACCAGGTGTGCCCGTGGTCGTCGAACCAGCCGTAGAAGGGCAGCTGGACCAGGAAGAGGACGAACCAGATGACGGTCCCGCCGGTGATGGTGGCGACCACGGGGCCTTCCAGGGGCTCCGGCGCCTCGTGCTTCGGTGTCCACTTCGCCATGCGCACAGCTTACGAGGCGCCGCACGGCCGGCACGCGGCGCCGGACGATCAGCTTGTGGCGCGCAGGTCTACGCGCGGAGATAGCTTTATCTCCTTCATATGTTCATACTGAACTCGTTTGCCCTTGACCACTTTCATTCGTAGAAAACACCAAATGGGCCGTGGGGGAGTCCTTTGGTGATGAGGTCCGCAATGTCCACCTCGGCCACCGCCCAGGTCCCGGCGCCCGAGCCGTCCGAGGGCCGCGCCCCGCAGGGCGCCCTCGACCGCTACTTCAAGATCTCCGAGCGCGGCAGCACCCTCGCCCGCGAGGTCCGCGGCGGTTTCGCCACCTTCTTCGCGATGGCCTACATCGTCGTGCTGAACCCGATCATCCTGGGCAGCGCGAAGGACATGTACGGCCATCAGCTGGACAACGGCCAGCTGGTCACCGCGACCGCCCTCACCGCGGCGTTCACCACGCTGCTCATGGGCGTCATCGGCAATGTGCCGATCGCGCTCGCGGCGGGCCTCGGCGTGAACTCCGTCGTCGCCCTCCAGCTCGCCCCGCGGATGTCCTGGCCGGACGCCATGGGCATGGTCGTGCTGGCCGGTTTCGTGGTGATGCTGCTGGTCGCCACCGGGCTGCGCGAGCGCGTGATGTCCGCCGTGCCGCACGGGCTGCGCAAGGCCATCTCCATCGGCATCGGCCTGTTCGTGATGATCGTCGGCCTGGTCGACTCCGGGTTCGTCACCCGGATGCCGGACGCCGCGCAGACCACCGTGCCGCTCCAGCTCGGTACCGGCGGCCACCTGAACGGCTGGCCGGTACTGATCTTCGTGCTCGGCGTGCTGCTCACGCTGGCGCTGATCGTGCGCAGGACGCCCGGCGCCATCCTGATCTCGATCGTCGTGATGACGGTCGTCGCGGTGATCGTCAACCTCGTCGCGGACATTCCGTCCTGGGGCCTGACCACGCCCGAGTGGCCCGGCAACCCCGTCTCCACCCCGGACTTCGGGCTGGTCGGGCAGGTCAGCCTGTTCGGCGGGTTCGAGAAGGTCGGCGTGCTGACCGGCGTGCTGTTCGTCTTCACCGTGCTGCTGTCGTGCTTCTTCGACGCGATGGGCACGATCATGGGCGTCAGCGACGAGGCCAAGCTGACCGACGCCCAGGGCCAGATGCCGGGCATCAACAAGGTCCTGATGATCGACGGCATCGCCGTCGCGGCGGGCGGCGCCAGCTCCTCCTCGGCCACCACCGCGTTCGTGGAGTCCACGGCCGGCGTCGGCGAGGGCGCCCGCACCGGCTTCGCCAACGTCGTCACCGGTCTGCTCTTCGCCGTGGGCCTCTTCCTCACCCCGATCGCCACGATGGTGCCGTCCCAGGCGGCCACGCCCGCGCTGATCGCGGTCGGCTTCCTGATCCTGGCCGGCTCGATCAAGCAGATCGACTGGGCGGACTACACGATCGCCGTCCCGGCCTTCGTGACGATGCTGATGATGCCCTTCACGTACTCGATCACCAACGGCATCGGCATGGGCTTCGTCACCTTCTCGCTGCTGCGGCTGGCCGCCGGCCGGGGCCGCGAGGTGCCGGTGGCGATGTACGTGGTCTCGGCGGTCTTCGCCTTCTACTACCTGATGCCGGCCCTGGGCCTGACGTGAGCCCTCACGTGACCCCGTAGAACCTCTCGGTCTCTTCCACGGCGGACTGGAACCGCTCGTCGAAGTCATCACGGATGAGCGTCCGGACGACATAGTCCTGGACGCTCATCCCTCTTTTGGCCGCACGGTCCCGGAGCCGTTCGAGCAGCTCCCCGTCCATCCGCAGGCTGAGCACACTGGTCCCCATGGCCACGAGCGTCACCCCGGTGCGCCGGGTGACGCACGGTTTTCCGCGGCCTGCTCACTCGTACGAGTGACAGAAGGGGCACCGTGGCGCGGGAGTGGCCAGGGAGTGGCCAGGGTCACGGACGCGCGGGGCACCCCGGGTGTTCCTTCGTAAGACTAATGAGTTACGCTAAGGACATGCCGGACCTCAGCCATGGCGACGACGCCGCCGCCGTGAACTCCTTGCGCTCCGCCGTGATGCGGCTGTCCCGTCGGCTCAAGCACCAGCGGGTCGACGAGTCGCTCAGCCCCACCGAGATGTCGGTGCTCGGCACGCTGTCCAACTGCGGCAGCGCCACCCCGGGTGAGCTGGCCCGCAAGGAGCACGTCCAGCCGCCCTCGATGACCCGCATCGTGGCGCTGCTGGAGGCCAAGGGGCTGGTCGGCCTGGAGCCGCACCCCGAGGACCGGCGGCAGAAGGTCGTGACGCAGACCGAGCAGGCCGTGGTGATGCTCGAGGAGAGCCGCCGCAAGCGGAACGCGTTCCTGGCCACGCTGGTCGAGACGCTCGACGAGGACGAGTGGGCGAAGCTGCGTGCCGCCGCCCCCGTGCTGGAGAAGCTCGCACACCTGTAAGCGGCATGGACGAGGAGGCGAACCCTTTTGAGTACGGGACCCGGAGCACACTCCGCCCCCGCACCTGACACCCACGACGACCCGCCCACCCCCAAGACCTCGATGTTCGCCTCCCTGAGGGTCAGGAACTACCGCCTGTTCTTCCTGGGCCAGGTCGTCTCCAACATCGGCACCTGGATGCAGCGCATCGCCCAGGACTGGCTGGTCCTGAGCCTCACCGGCTCCTCGGCGGCGGTCGGCATCACCACCGCCCTGCAGTTCCTCCCGATGCTCCTCTTCGGCCTCTACGGCGGTGTCCTCGTCGACCGCCTGCGCAAGCGCCCCACGCTGCTGGTCACCCAGTCGGCGATGGCCCTGACCGCGCTGGCCCTCGCCGCCCTCACGCTGACCGGGCACGTCCAGGTCTGGCACGTGTACGTCGCCGCGTTCGTCATGGGTCTCGCGACCGTCGTCGACAACCCGGCCCGGCAGTCCTTCGTCTCCGAACTGGTCGGCCGCGACCAGCTCCAGAACGCGGTCAGCCTGAACTCGGCGAACTTCCAGTCCGCCCGCCTGGTCGGCCCCGCCGTCGCGGGTCTGCTGATCACCGGCATGGGCACCGGCTGGGCGTTCCTCCTCAACGGCGTCTCGTTCGTCGCCCCGCTCACCGGGCTGCTGCTGATGCGGGCCCGCGAGCTGCGCGTGGTCGAGCGCGCCCCGCGCGGCAAGGGCCAGCTGCGGGAGGGCCTGCGCTACGTCGCCGGCCGCCCGGACCTGATCTGGACCATTGTCCTGGTCGGCTTCATCGGCACCTTCGGCTTCAACTTCCCGGTGTTCCTGTCGGCCTTCGCCGACGACGTCTTCGACTCCGGGGCGGGCGCGTACAGCCTGTTCAACACCCTGATGGCGGTCGGTTCGCTGGCCGGCGCGCTGCTCGCCGCCCGGCGCGGCACGGCCCGGATGCGGGTCCTGATCGCCGCCGCGCTCGCCTTCGGCGCCGTGGAGGTGGTGGCCGCCGTCGCCCCCGGCCTGTGGCTGTTCGCCCTGCTCATGGTGCCGATCGGCGTGTTCAGCATGACGGTGAACGTCACCGCCAACACCAGCATCCAGATGTCCACCGACCCGGCCATGCGGGGCCGCGTGATGTCCCTGTACATGATGGTGTTCCTGGGCGGCTCGCCGGTCGGCGCCCCGATCGTCGGCTGGGTCACGGACACCTACGGCGCCCGCGTCGGCTTCGCCGCGGGCGGCACGGTGGCCTTCCTGGCGGCGGCGGTGACCGGCGTGATCCTGGCCCGGCTGGGCAACCTGCGCCTGGCGGTCGGCTGGCACCACGGCCACCCCCAGGTCCGCTTCGTGCCGCGCGAACGCCGGGAGGAACTGGCCCCGGCGGCGTAGCCCTCCGGGTCAGTCGCGGGGGAAGCCGTCGGTCTTCAGCGCGAGGCCGACGGGGGTGTCGGTAAGGTCGATGTCCTCCCCGAACCCGAAGCTGACGGTCGCGTGGTAGGCGCCGTCCTTGGGCAGCGTGTGCAGATGCCACTCGCCGGTGTACGGGTCGACGATCAGGTAGACCGGTACGCCGGCGGTGGCGTATGTGTCCTTCTTGGGGCCGTAGTCGTTGGCGGCGGTCTTGCTGGAGATGACTTCGGCTACGAATTCGACGTCTTCGTGGCGCCAGCGGCCCTTGTCGTCCTTCTCCGCGCCTTCCCCGAGGGCCACCACGTCGGAGGCGAATCCGTTGAGATGCCCCGGGTAGTCCATGCGCACGTCGGACTTGACGCGCTTGCGCGGATAGTTCGTGCGCAGTTGGTCGTAGATGTCCGCGATGATGTCCCAGTGGGTGTCCCGCTGCGGCGTCATGAAGATGTGACCCCCGACGATCTCGGCCTTGTAACCCTCGGGGACGGGCAACTTCTCGAGCCACTCGAACAGGACGTCCAACGTCAGCTCGACGCTCTCCTCGGCCATCTCGATCCTGTCTGCAAGGACGGTCATCGTGGCGCTCCTCCCCGGCCACCGTTCGATAACGGGCAGCCGCGCAGTACAACGATACGCACGGTGACCAGGACACGCCGGGCAGACTGAGGGCATGAGACTCTTCGCCGCCGTGCTGCCGCCCGAGGACGTGGTCGCGGAGCTGGCCGTCGAGGTGGAGCGGCTGCGGGAGCTGCCCGGGGCGGAGCGGCTGCGGTGGACCGGCCGGCCCGGCTGGCACTTCACGCTCGCCTTCTACGGCGAGGTGGACGACGCCCTCGTACCGGAGCTGTCGGAGCGGCTGGCGCGGGCGGCGCGCCGGACGGAGCCGTTCGCGCTGGCGCTGCGCGGGGGCGGGCAGTTCGGTCGGGGCCGGGCGCTGTGGGCGGGCGCGGACGGCGAGCCGCGGGCCCTGCGGCTGCTGGCGGACCGGGCGGAGGCGGCCGGCCGCAAGGCGGGCGTGGCGAGCGGCGGGCACCGCCGGTACACCCCGCACCTGACCGTGGCCCGCGGCCGGGAGGCGTACGACGTCCGTCCCTACCTGGAGCTGCTCGACGGCTTCACCGGCCGGACATGGACCGTGACCGGGCTGGCCCTCGTCCGCAGCGACCTCCCGGCGTCCGGGGTGCCCGGCGAACAGCCCCGGTACGAGACGGTCGCCCGCCACCCGCTCGGCGGCGCCGGTTAGGCTCGGTGCCGTGGACCCGAAAACCCGGAACCGGATCATGGCCGGTGTGCTTGTGCTGATGCTCGTGGTGGTGGCGGTGGCGGCGGCGCTCGGAAACTAGCCTCCCGTACGCCGCCGCCCCGCCCCTGTCACCAGGCGAAGGCCTCCGGCGCGGGGCCCGGGCCGGGGAAGATCTCGTCGAGCCCGGTCAGCAGCTCCTCGGACAGCTCCAGCTCGACGGCGCGCAGCGCGGACGCCAGCTGGTCGGCGGTGCGGGGGCCGACGATCGGGCCGGTCACGCCGGGCCGGGTGAGCAGCCAGGCCAGCGCGGCCTCGCCGGGCTCGATGCCGTGCTTGTCGAGCAGGTCCTCGTACGCCTGGACGCGGGCCCGGGAGGCCGGGTCGGCGAGGGTGTCGGCGGCCCGGCCGCTCGCCCGGCGCCCACCGGTCGCCTGCTTGCGCAGGACGCCGCCCAGCAGACCGCCGTTCAGCGGCGACCAGGGGATGACGCCGAGGCCGTACTCCCGCGCGGCCGGGATGACCTCCATCTCGGCGCGGCGCTCGGCGAGGTTGTACAGGCACTGCTCGCTGACCAGGCCGATGGTGCCGCCGCGGCGGGCGGCGGCCTCGTTGGCCTGGGCGATCTTGTAGCCGGGGAAGTTGGACGAGCCGACGTAGAGGATCTTGCCCTGCTGGATCAGGACGTCGATCGCCTGCCAGATCTCGTCGAACGGGGTGTCGCGGTCGATGTGGTGGAACTGGTACAGGTCGATGCGGTCGGTCCTGAGCCGCTTGAGGCTGGCGTCGACGGCCCGCCGGATGTTCACGGCGGAGAGCTTGTCGTGGTTGGGCCACGCGGGGCCGTCGGGGCCCATGTTGCCGTAGACCTTGGTGGCGAGGACGGTCCTGTCGCGCCGGTCGCCGCCCTTGGCGAACCAGTTGCCGATGATCTCCTCGGTGCGGCCCTTGTTCTCGCCCCAGCCGTAGACGTTGGCGGTGTCGAAGAAGTTGATGCCCGCGTCCAGCGCGGCGTCCATGATGAGGTGGCTGTCGGCCTCGTCGGTCTGCGGGCCGAAGTTCATCGTCCCGAGGACGAGCCGGCTGACCTTGAGTCCCGTGCGTCCGAGCTGCGTGTACTTCATGGTCACCCAGCCAACGACGTGGAGTGCGCTCCAGGCAAGCGGGCGGGGCGCGTCAGTCGCGGGGGAAGCCGGCGGTGCTCAGGGTGAGGCCGAGGACGGTGCCGGTGAGGTCCAGGTCGTGGCCGAAGCCGACCGTGGTCTCCGTGACGTACTCGCCGTCCTTCGGCCGGGTGTAGACGTGGCACCTGCCCTGGCAGGGGTCGGCGACGAGGCAGACGGGGACCTCGGCGACCGCGTACGCGGTCTTCTTCGGGCCGTAGTCGTCGGCCGCGGTGGCCTGGGAGACCACCTCGGCGACGAACTCGACGTCCTGGTACCGCCAGTGTCCCGTCTCGTCCTTCTCGGCGCCGTCGCGGAGCTTGGCGACGTCGGGGCAGAAGCCGTTCCCGTGGCCGGGGAAGTCGATGCGGACATCGGAGAAGAGGTGGATGTCCATGCCGAACCTGTCTTCGACGGCCCGGACGATCCGGCGGATGATGTGCCACTGCGTGTCCCGCTGCGGCGTCATGTAGATGCTGCCCCCGACGATCTCGACCCTGAATCCTTCGGGGACGGGCATCTTCTCAAGCCGCTCGAACCAGTCGTCGAGGCTCTCGGTGCTGACGTCGGCCATGGCGATCCTGTCGTCCGCGACGGTCATCGTGGCGCTGCTCCCGGTGGCTCCTGGGACGGAGCCGCCGCGCGGTACAACGATACGCACGGTGACCGGGTCACGGACGGTCTCGCGGGGCACTGAGCCCGGGGGCGTACGGCCCGCCGAGCCCCCACCCCTGCTCCATCGCCTCCGCGAACGCCGCCGCGATCTTCCGTTCGCCGCTCGGGCCGGGGTGGGTGCCGTCGTACGTGTCGGTGGCGAGGTCGTACGTGGGCGGGACGGAGGCCAGGAGGAGTGGGGAGCGGGGTTCGTCGAGGTCGGCGGCGGCCTTGGCGAGCAGGTCGTTGAAGAGGGCGACCTGCGCGCCGAAGTCCGGGTCCTGCCGGGCCCGTATGTTCGGGATCACCGGCAGCAGGACCATGCGGACGCGGGGCCGGGCGGCGCGCGCCCCGGCGACGAAGCGGTGGACGTTCTCCGCGGTCTGTTCGGCGTTCGTGTAGAAGCCGAGGTCGATCAGGCCGAGGGCGACGAGGAGCACGTCCGCGCGGTGGGCGCGGACCGCCTCGCCGATCAGCGGCGCCATGTGCAGCCAGCCCTCGCCCCAGCCGGCGAGGTGGGCGCGGGGGAAGTCCGGGTCGGCGTAGGCGAGGGAGACGGGCGCGTCGGCGGCCTTGTCGTACAGGGTCTCGCGCGGGCCGACGAAGGTGAACGGGCCGTCGTACGCCGTGCGCAGGTGCTGCCACAGCCGATGGCGCCAGGTGTGGTCACCGGCGCTCCCGATCGTCTGGGAGTCCCCGACGGGCATGAACCTGAGCATCCGTCCATCATGGACGATCGCCCGGACGCCGGTGGTGTGAGCCCGGCCACCGCCCCCGCGGCGCGGGCGGCTGTCACGAACACCCGTCCGGGATGGCAGGCTTGGGCGCATGCGCCGATCCCTCGCCCTTCTCGCCGCGACCCTTCTCACGGGTGTGTGCGCCGCGCCCGCCCTCGCCGTCGACGGGGACGAGGGGTTCACCATCACGGACCCCCGGATCACCGAGTCCAGCGGCCTCGCGGCCTCCCGCCTCCATCCCGGCGTCTACTGGACCCACAACGACCAGGACAACGGCCCGTACCTCTACGCCGTCGACGGCGCGACCGGCAGGACGGTCGCCCGTGTCTCCCTCGCCGGGATCGGCACGCCCCGGGACGTCGAGGCGATCTCCATCGGCCCGGACAACCGGATCTACGTCGGTGACATCGGGGACAACCTCGGCGGCACCTGGCCGTACGTGTGGATCTACGAGCTGCCCGAGCCGGCGGAACTGAAGGACCAGACGGTCGAGGCGAAGCAGTACGTCGTCAAGTACGACGACGGGCCGCGCGACGCCGAGTCGATGGTCGTCCACCCGAAGACGGGCCGGGTCTACATCATCGACAAGCAGGAGGACGGCGGGCACCTGTACGAGGGCCCGGCGGAGCTGTCCACGTCCGGCGCGAACGTCTTCAAGCGCTCGGCGGCCGTCGACCTGTGGGCCACGGACGCGGCGTTCTCCCCCGACGGCGAGCAGCTCACCGTACGCGGCTACCTCGGTGGCCTGTACTACGACTGGAACGACGGGAAGCCCGCCCGCAAGGGCCGGATCAGTGTGCCCCTGGGCCAGGGCGAGTCCGTCACCTACACGGTCGATGGCAAGAAGCTGCTGCTCGGCATGGAGGGCGCGAACAGCGCGGTGAAGGCGCAGGACGCGCCGGGCGGGGAGCCGTCCGCGGCGGCCTCCGGGGGCGGCGGCGCGGCGGCGGCCTCGGAGGACTCGGACGGGACCACGCTGAAGGTCGGGGGCGCGGCGGCGGTACTGGTGGTGCTGGCGGGGCTGTTCGGGCTGCGCCGGATGGGCCGGCGGTCGTGACGGCAGGGGCAGGCGAGCGTGCGCCGCACCCGGTGCGGGGAGCAGGTGACCAGGGCCAGGGAGAGGAACGCGGGGCGTTCCAGGTAGAAGCCCGGTGACACGTCGCCGCCGGTGGCCGGCCGCTCGACGGCCGTGGTGACGTGCGCGGCCGGGCGGGCCGGTTCGAACCTCGGCATCCTGCCGCTCGACGGCCCGCTGCCGCTGGCGATGGGCAACCCGTTCAATCTGATGGACGACCGCTTGGTCGTGGTGGAGGACTGGCACGCCGAACCGTGGCTGGACGACGCGGAAACGATCGCTCTGTACCGGCGGGGGGACACCTTCGCCGAGTCCGCCGTCTTCGGCGCGGACGCGCGGCAGGTGATCGCGCGGGTGCGGTGGAGTATCAGGGTCTGAGGACGTAGGGGCGTACGACGTCGTCGGCCGGCAGGGCGGGCGGCCGAGCACGTTCCGGCTGAGGCCGGTTCGTCCCGTCCTCCGGGTACGGCAGGTACCGGCCGGCCGCGCGGGAGCGCTTGTGCCAGCGGCGCCAGCGGGCGTCGTAGGGAGTCGGCAGCCGCCATACGTACGGGTCCGGGGTGCGGACCTCCCCGCCGGGGTCCTGGACAGGCGTTTCACGGAACCGGCGGAACACTGGTCTCCCACCTCGCCCATACGCACTTGGTGTACCGCTCCTGACGGCATCCCCAGGAGTCGGCCAGCGCCGCCACGAGGGCGAGTCCCCGGCCGCCCTCCTCGTCGGGGGCGGAGTCGTGGAGGCGGGGGAGCCGGTCGCGGTCGGGGTCGGAGACCTCCAGGAGCAACTCCGTCCCGTGGAGGGCGAGTATCACGCGGACCTGGGCGTGGGAGACCCGGCAGTGGGTCACGGCGTTGGTGACGAGTTCGTTGGCCAGCAGCGTGACGAGGTCGGCCTGCTCCCCGGCGACACCCCAGTCGGCGAGGGCCTTGCGCAGGCGGTGGCGGGCGGTTGACACGTGGTGCCGGTGTTTGGGGATGCGGAAGGTTTCCGTTGCGGGCATGGGGCGAAAGTAGGGCTCGGCTCAACGAGAACGCAACTCTCTCAACTGAATACATTCAGTCGTCCACCCGATCGAGTGATGGCCTCTCGCATGGGGGGATCTGTGTGGCATCGTTGCGGCCAAGAGAGGGGAGGTCCCATGCCCGCAGGTGGACGGCCGACCGTACGCAGCCGGCGTCTGGGTGCGGCGCTCAGGCAGTACCGGCAAGCGGCGAAACTGGACCAGCCGCAGGCTGCGGAGATCATCGCGGCAAGTCAGGCCCGTGTCAGCCGACTGGAGAGCGGACACGTCACGGCGCGTGTCATCGAAGTGCGGTTGCTGCTTGACGCCTACGGCGTTGACGATCCGGCAGTACGTGCCAAGCTGGAGGAATTGGCGAAGCACTCGAAGAACCGGGGCTGGTGGCTTGAGCATGCTGCTCACCTGCGACCCGATTACCTCGACCACATCGCGCTGGAAGATGACGCCACCTACATCCGGGAGTGGCAACCGGCGCTCGTCCCCGGGCTTTTGCAGACGCCCGCCTATGCGGAGGCCGTCACCACGGGGAGCCCCAACTACATCGCTCCGGAGCGTGTCGCGGAGTTGGTGAAGGTACGAGAGGGGCGTCAGTCGAAGATCGAGGAGGGCGGAGCCTCGTACACCGCGATCCTGTGGGAACCGGTGGTCGCCAGCCCTCTGGCGAGTAGCGGCATTCATCTGGAACAGCTCGGCGCACTTCTGGAAGCCGGTAAGCGCAAGAACGTCACGGTGCAGGTACTGCCTCTGAGCACGGGCTTCCTGGGAGCGGTCACCTCCGCCTTCTCCACCTTCAGTTTCGATGCCGAGCCGACGGTCGAGGCAGTGACCTTGGAGAATCTCAGGGGCACTTCGGTCCTGGAAGGTCCCGAGGACCTCACGGCTTACACCAATATGTACGACCAACTACGATCGTCGGCACTGGCACCGGACGCGAGCGCGCAGCTCATCCGGGGCGTCATGCGGAGCTTGAAGGAAGACGCATAGTGACCGAGGTTATAGGCCCTTTCCGTAAGTCCTCCCACTCGCAGGCGGAAACCAACTGCGTAGAGGTCGCCCCCACATCCGCCCAAGGCCGAGCCGTCCGCGACAGCAAGCAGCACGCGGACGGCCCGCTCCTCATCGTCTCCCGGGAGAGCTGGGCCGCCTTCCTGCGGCAGATCCGGTGATGCGGAAGGGGCGCCCGGCGACGATTCGCCGGGCGCCCCTTCACTCGCGTACGCCGAGAAGTCAGAGCTTCTCGATGACGTAGTCGACGCACTTCGTCAGGGCCTCGACATCGGCGGGGTCGACGGCCGGGAACATCGCGACGCGGAGCTGGTTGCGGCCCAGCTTGCGGTACGGCTCCGTGTCGACGATGCCGTTGGCGCGCAGGGCCTTGGCGACGGCCGACGCGTCGATGTCGTCGGAGAAGTCGATCGTGCCGATGACCTGGGAGCGCTTGGCCGGGTCGGAGACGAACGGGGTGGCGTACTTGGATTCGTCGGCCCAGGTGTAGAGGCGGGTCGAGGAGTCCTTCGTACGGGCCGTGGACCAGTCCAGGCCGCCCTGGGAGTTCAGCCACTCCAACTGCTCGTTCAGGAGGAACAGGGTGGCCAGGGCCGGGGTGTTGTACGTCTGGTTCTTGCGGGAGTTGTCGATCGCGGTGGGGAGCGAGAAGAACTCCGGGATGTGGCGGCCGGAGGCGTGGACGCGCTCGGCGCGCTCGATCGCCGCCGGGGAGAAGACGCCGATCCACAGGCCGCCGTCGGAGGCGAAGGACTTCTGCGGGGCGAAGTAGTAGACGTCGGTCTGCGCGATGTCCACCGGGAGGCCGCCGGCGCCGGAGGTGGCGTCGACCAGCACCAGGGCGTTCTCGTCGGCGCCGGGCACGCGCCGGATCGGCATCGCGACGCCGGTCGACGTCTCGTTGTGGGTGTACGCGTAGACGTCGACGCCGGACTCCGCGCGCGGGTCCGGGTGGGTGCCCGGGTCGGAGGAGACGACCGTGGGCTCGGCCAGCCAGGGGGCCAGCCTGGCCGCCTTGGCGAACTTCGAGCTGAACTCGCCGAAGGTCAGGTGCTGCGACTTGTTCTCGATCAGGCCGTGGGTCGCGATGTCCCAGAACGCGGTGGAGCCGCCGTTGCCGAGCACCACCTCGTAGCCCTCGGGCAGCCGGAACAGTTCGCCGATGCCCTCGCGGACCTTGCCGACGAGGTTCTTCACCGGGGCCTGGCGGTGGGACGTGCCCATGAGGGAGGTGCCGGTGGCGGCGAGGGCGTCCAGCGCCTCCGTCCGCACCTTGGAGGGACCCGCGCCGAAACGTCCGTCCGCGGGCTTGATGTCAGAGGGAATCCGGATCTCAGCCACGTGGCCGAGGGTATCCGTTACGGGAAACCTGGGCGAAACGTCGTCCGTCCGGTGAGACGGCCGGGAGGCGGTCAGGGGTGGGCGCCGCCGAGGGCGGGCGTCGGGGTGAAGGTGACCGGGAGGGCGGTGAAGCCGCGCATCCACGGGGACTCGCGGCGGCGCAGGGACTCCGCAGGCACGGCCAGGTCGATGTCGGGGAGCCGGTCCAGGATCACCTCGATGCCGGTGCGGGAGATGACCTCCGCGATCTCCTGCGCCGGGAACGGGCAGCGGTGCTCCCCGTGGCTGAAGGCGAAGTGCGCGTTGTTGCCGCCGGTCAGGGAGGCGCCGTCGGTCCGGACCTGGGGGTCGGAGTTGGCGCCCTGGAGGCCCAGGATCAGCAGGTCACCGGCGTCGATACGGCGTCCGCCCAGGGTCGTGTCGCGGGTGGCGTAGCGGCCCGGCATGTTCTGGGTGGGGGCCTGCTCCCACAGCACCTCGTTCATCGCCTCCGGGACGCTGCTGCGGCCGCCGAACATCGACGCGGCGAAGCGGTGGTCGGTGAGCATCAGGTGCAGCGAGGTGCCGATCCAGTCGGCGGTGGGCTGGTGGCCCGCCGACATCAGGATCATCAGGTCCTGGACGATCTCCTCTTCGGTGAACTCGCCGCGCGCCGCCAGCATGCGGGAGACCACGTCGTCGGCCGGTTCCGCCGCGCGCTGCGCGACCAGCGCCTGGCAGGAGTCGTGCAGGTGCTTCTGGCCGGCCAGCGCCCGGTCACCCGCGTTGATCATGTCGGTCATCGACGTGACCAGGGCGGTGCCCTCCTCGTCCGTCCATCCGTAGATGCGGGCCAGGACGCGGACCGGGAGCAGCATGGCGTACTCGTCGATCAGGTCGGCGGTGCCCCGGCCGCAGAAGGTGTCGATCAGCTCGTCCGCGAAGTGCTCGGAGTCGGCGCGCAGCACCGCCGGGTCGACGCCGTCCAGCGCGTCGCTCAGCAGGCCGGAGCGGCGGCGGTGGCGTTCGCCGACGGTGTAGAGGATGGAGGGCTGGCCGCGGTTGACGACCGGGCGCAGCGGCCAGTCGTCGGGGATGTTGTCCCACTGGTTCCACAGCTCGGAGTCCCGGCTGAACAGCTCCGGGTCGCCGGTGACCTGGTGCAGCTCGCGGTAGCCGATCACCAGCCAGGCGGGGATGCCGCCGTCGAGCAGCACCGGCGCCACCGGGCCGTGCTTGCGCCGCATCGCCCGGTACAGCTCGGCCGGTTCCTCGTGCGAACCGGGTCCGCGGAGGTGAAGGGGGCTCACACCAGCTCCTGGGTGGGTCGTGCGGGATCGGCGGCGCCGGCGGCGTACCGGGCGTAGACGTGTTCCACCAGCGTGATCAGGACTTCCTTGGCGGACTCGCGCGAGCGCGCGTCACAGCGCAGCAGCGGGACGTGCGGGTCCAGGTCGAGGGCCTCGCGGATCTGGGCCGGGGCGAAGTCGGGGCCGCCGAAGTCGTTGAGGGCGACGACGAAGGGCGTGCCGTGCCGCTCCAGGCGGTCGATGGCGTACCAGGAGTCGTCGATCCGCCGGGTGTCGACCAGGACGACCGCGCCCAGGGTGCCCTGGAAGAGCCGGTCCCACAGGAACCAGAAACGTTCCTGCCCTGGGGCGCCGAAGAGGTACAGCACGTTGCGCGCGTCGAGCGTGATGCGGCCGAAGTCGAAGGCGACCGTGGTGGTGGTCTTGGCGTGCACCCCGGTCAGGTCGTCGACGGCGGCGCCGGCCTGGGTCATCGTCTCCTCGGTGTTGAGGGGACGGATCTCGCTGACCGACCGGACCATGGTCGTCTTGCCGACGCCGAAGCCGCCCACGATCACGATCTTGAGGCCGTTGTCGGCGGAGGCGCCGAGCGGCGCGCTCGCTCTAGAGGTTGCGGAGTCCAACGAGCACCTGCTCCAAGATTTCGGGATCGGGAAGGGCTTCCTGGCGCGGATGGCGGGCGCTGACGCGGCCCGCGTCGAGGAGGTCGGTCAGCAGGATCTTGGTGATGCCGACCGGCAGCCGCAGTTCGGCGGCGATCTCCACGACCGCGGTGGGCCGTTCGGTCATGCGCAGGATCGCGGCGTGCTCCGACTGCATGCCGGGGACCGGGTCGCACTCGGCGACGACGAGGGTCACCAGGTCGAACGGGCTGTCCGCGCCCGCCCGGCTGCGTCCGCCGGTCAGGGTGTAGAGGCGGTCGGGGGCGTCGTCCCGTCCCGGCCTGCCGCCGGCACCGTTCATGACGTACGGGGCGTACGGGGCCGGGCGGTCAGGTGCTCGCCGAGCTGCTCGACGAGTTCGCTCATGTTGTGGCCGACGAGGCCCGCGTCGGCGTCCTCGGCGGTGACCACGGCCAGGTGGGCGCCCTCGCCGGCCTCCACGATGAACAGCACCCCGCCGTAGAACTCGGCCATCGCCGACCGGACGCCACCGGTGCCGTCACCGAACTCCACGGAGGCGCCGTGCGACAGGGACTGGATGCCGGCCGCGATCGCGGCGAGCTGGTCGGCCTGGTCGGCGGTCAACTCCGGGGTACGGCACAGTTTCAGGCCGTCACGGGAGAGCACGAGCGCGTGCCGCGCGCCGGGGGTGCGCTGCAGCAGGCCCTCGATCAGCCACGTGAGCTTGTCGTCCGCGGTCGTCGTGCCGGTCATGTGGTGGTGTCGCCTTCCGGGAGGGATGCGGGTGCGGATGCGGATGCGGATGCGGGATCGGGGTCGGATACGGGTTCCGTGGTCGTCGGACCCACGGTGGTCGCTCCGGCGGTCGACGCGTCCGCGGCCGGCGGACCGGTGGTGCCGCGGACGGCCTGCTGGAAGGTGCCGAAGCGGGCGACGCGCGCCTTCGTCTCCTCGCGGGTGGGCGGGGTGCGCGGCGCGGTGGCGGACGGCGCCTGCCGGGTGCGTTCGGCTTCGGCGAGGGTCCGGCCGCGGCGGCGCTTCGGCAGCCCGTGCGGGAGGGTGGAGAGCGGTTCGGGGCCGTGCTCCGGCTCCGGTTCCGCGGGGCGCGCCACGGCGTCCGGGGCCGGGTGCCGCGCCGGGGAGGGGGTCTCGTGCCGCCGGGGGAGCTGCCGTACCGGAGCCGCCGCGGGTACGGCAGCCGGCGTACGGGTCCGGGCGGCCGGTTCCGGTCCGTCCTCGGCGCCGGGGCCCGGGAGCGCGCCCGGCGACACGAGGATGTCCTGCGGTACGAGCATCAGCACGCCGGTGCCGCCCCGGGCCGACGGACGGAACGACACCTTCAGGCCGTACCGCTGCGCCAGCCGCCCCACCACGGCCAGGCCGAGCCGGGTGCCGGTCAGGCCGCCGAGCCCGGCGGTGCGGCCGGAGACCGCGTTCTCGGCGCGGCGCAGCTGGGTCTCGCCCATGACGAGGCCCGCGTCCTCGACGGAGACGATCGCGCCGGCCGGGACCTCCTCGACGTAGACGTGGACCTCCGCGGTCGGCGGGGAGAAGTTCGCGGCGTTGTCCAGGATCTCGGCCAGCGCGTGCATGACGGCCTCGGCGGCGTGCCCGGCGACGGCGGTGTCGCTGGTGGAGTGCAGGCGGACGCGCTGGTAACCGCTGATCCGGCCCATGGCGCCGCGCAGGATGGACTCCATGGCGATCGGGCGGGCCCAGCGGCGGCCCGACCGGGCCCCCGCCAGCACGGCGACGGAGTCGGCGAGCCGACCCGCCTGGGCGGTGCGGTGGTCGAGGTGGAGGAGGTCGGTCAGCACCTCCTCGTCGGCGTGCTTCTCCTCCATCGCGCGCAGGTCCGCCAGGGTCGCGGTGGCCAGGGCCTGGAGGCGTCCGGCGACGTTGGCGGTGGCGGAGACGGCGGCGGCGCGGCGGGACTCGGCCTCCCGCAGCTTGCGGGTGAGCCGGGCGACGTCGCCGGTCAGCCGCTCGCGCTCGGCGGTGTGTTCCGCCACGCGCCGGGTCCGCTCGGCCTCGTACTCCTCGGTGAGCCGCGCCCGCTCCGCCGCGTGCTCCTCGGTGAGCCGGGCCTCCCGGGTGCCGTACTCCTCGGTGAGCCGGGCGAGTTCGGCGGCGTGGGCGTCCGTGAGCCGGGCGTGTTCCTGGGCCAGGTCGGCCGCGGCGCGGGCGCGCTCCCGGTCGAGTTCGCCGGTGAGCCGGGCGCGTTCCTGCCGCGCCTCCTCGGCGGTCCGGACGCGTTCCTGGAGCAGCCGGCCCACCTCCTGGTTCGCGGACTCCAGCCGGCGGCGGGCGGTCCGGGCCGACCGGAGGCCGTGCGCGGCCACGGTGACCGCCACGCTCAGCAGCAGTCCGGCGGCACCCGCTCCCAGCCCGAGGGGCGTGCGCACGGAGTCGGGGGCGACGAGGACCGCGCCGGTGACCGCGAGGCCGGCCAGTACCGCGGTGACCAGGAAGACGGGCAGCAGCCCGGATATGGCGGGGCGTTCGCCGGAGGATGTGGCGGAGGTCATCAGTCGGTCTCTCGGTCGCGGTACGACGATGCGGCGATGCGGTGCGGTGCTATGGCGATGCGGTGCTGTGCGGTGCGAGGGGGTGTGGCTGTGCGGCGGAGTGCGGTGCCGCGGTGGGGTGCGACGGGGTGTGGTGACGGTGTGGGCGGTGGCGTGGGGGAGTTGTGGGGATTCTGTGGTCGATTTTCGGCAGCCTTCTCCGGCGCGGGCCGACACCATTGGCTACCTGACCGTCACTATAAGAGACTTCACGATCGCGTTGGGCACATTAATGTCACGTTCTTAGCATCAGATCACAGGAACAACTACGGCAAAGGTGCCGACGGCGAACGCGGCGCTCCCGATGGCCCGAACCCGACGCCGCCCACCGGGGCATGCTGAGGGCATGACGGATGTGCCAGAGGCCCGGCCCGAGGTGCGGGACGCGCTGCGCGCGGCCGTGCGCGGCGAGGTCTCCTTCGGACCGACCGCCCGCGCCCTGACGACCATGGACGCGTCCAACTACCGCCGCGTCCCCCTGGGGGTGGTCGCCCCGCGCGACGCCGACGACGTGGCGGCGGCCCTGGAGGTGTGCCGCACGCACGGCGTGCCGGTCGTGGCACGCGGCGGCGGCACCTCGACCGCGGGCCAGGCGACCGGCACCGGGGTGGTCCTCGACTTCACCCGGCACATGAACCGGCTGCTCGCCCTCGACCCCGGGGCCCGTACCGCCGTGGTCCAGCCCGGCCTGGTCCTGGACCGGCTCCAGGACGCCGCCGCCCCGCACGGCCTGCGGTTCGGCCCCGACCCCTCCACCCACAGCCGCTGCACCCTCGGCGGGATGATCGGCAACAACTCCTGCGGCGCGCACTCGGTGGCCTGGGGGACGACCGCCGACAACGTCGCCGCCCTGACCGTCCTCACCGCGCGCGGCGAGCGGCTGCGCCCCGGACCCCGGTGGGCCGGTGCGCCGGCCGGCCTGCGCGCGCTGGTGGACGGGGAACTGGCGCGGCTGCGCACCGGCTTCCCCGACCTGCCCCGCCGCATCTCCGGATACGCGCTGGACGCCCTGCTGCCCGAGCGGGGCGCGGACGTCGCCCGTTCCTTCTGCGGTTCCGAGGGCACCCTGGGCGTGCTGACCGAGGCCGTCGTCCGGCTGGTCGAGGCGCCGCCCGCGCGGGCGCTGGCCGTGCTCGGGTACGGCGACGAGAGCGCGGCGGCCGACGCGGCGGCCGGGCTGCTGCCGCTCGGGCCGCTGACGGTGGAGGGGATGGCCGCCGACCTGGTGCCCGACCCGGCCGGGCTGCCGCGCGGCGGGGCCTGGCTGTTCGTGGAGACCGGCGGCGCCACCCCGGCCGAGGCCCGCGCGCGGGCCGAGGCGGTCGTCCGGGCCGCCGACGCGCTGGACGCGCGGGTGGTGACCGACCCGGCCGGGCAGCGGGCGCTGTGGCGGGTCCGGGAGGACGCGGCCGGTACGGCCACCCGGATGCCCGGGGGTACCTCCCGGACGGAGTCCGGGGGAGGCACCGAGGCGTGGCCCGGCTGGGAGGACTGCGCGGTCCCGCCCGCCCGGCTCGGCGCCTATCTGCGGGAGTTCCGGGCGCTGCTGGCCGCCCACGGCCTGCGCGGCACGCCGTACGGGCACTTCGGGGACGGCTGCATCCACGTCCGTATCGACTTCGACCTGCTGACCGGTCCGGGCGTCGCCCGCTTCCGCCGCTTCTCCGAGGAACTCGCGGACCTGGTCGTCGCGCACGGCGGTTCGCTCTCCGGCGAGCACGGCGACGGACAGGCCCGCGCCGAACTCCTGCCGCGCATGTACGGCCCCGCGACCGTCGGCCTCTTCGCCCGCGCCAAGGCCCTCTGGGACCCCGACGACCTCCTCAACCCCGGTGTGCTGGTCCGCCCCGCGCCCCTCGACACCGGCCTCCGGTTCGCCGTCCTGCCCCGCGAACCGGTCGACGTCGTCTTCGGATACCCCGCCGACGGCGGCGACTTCACGGCGGCGGTACGGCGCTGCGTCGGGGTCGCCAAGTGCCGTACGGCCCCGGCGGCCGGCGCGTCCGTGATGTGCCCGTCGTTCCGCGCGACCGGCGAGGAGGAGCACTCGACGCGGGGCCGGGCGCGGCTGCTGCACGAGATGCTCGCCGGGGACGTGATCACCGGCGGCTGGCGGTCCACGGAGGTCCGCGACGCCCTCGACCTGTGCCTGTCCTGCAAGGGCTGCCGGTCGGACTGCCCGGTCGGGGTGGACATGGCCACGTACAAGGCGGAGTTCCTGCACCACCACTACGCGGGCCGGCGCCGCCCCGCCGCGCACCACACCCTGGGCCGGCTGCCGGAGTGGCTGCGCTGGGTGGCGCGCACCCGGACCCCCGCCCTGCTCAACTCGCTCGCGGCGGTACGGCCGTTGGCGGCGGTGGCCAAACGGCTCGGCGGCATCGCGCCCGAGCGGGCGATCCCCCGCCTGGCGACGGAACCGTTCACCCGGTGGTGGCGCCGGCGCCGGCCGGCGCCGGCGGGCGGGGGCGCCACGGTCGTCCTGTGGCCCGACACCTTCACCGAGCACCTCTCACCGTCCGTGGGCCGGGCGGCCGTGCGCGTCCTGGAGGCGGCGGGCCTGCGGGTCGCGCTCCCCCCGACGCTGCGGCCGGTGCGCGGCGCGGTCGGCGACGCCCGCACCCGGTCGCCCGCGACCCTGCTCACGGCCCTGCTCGGCGCCTCGCGGGGCCGGGTCTGCTGCGGACTGACGTACGTCTCCACCGGCCGGCTCGACCTGGCCCGTACGGTGCTGCGCCGCACGCTCGACCTGATGGAGCCGGTGCTCGCGACGGCCGCCCCGGTCGTCGTCCTGGAGCCGAGCTGCGCGGCGGCCCTCCGCGGCGACCTGCCCGAGCTGCTGCCCGACGACCCGCGGGCCGCCGCCCTCGCGGACCGCGTCCTCACCTTCGCCGAGACCCTGGAGCGCCACGCCCCCGACTGGACGCCGCCCGTCCTGGACCGCCCGGTCACCGGGCAGACCCACTGCCACCAGCACGCGGTCCTCGGCGACGGGCCCGACCGCCGGCTGCGCGCCGCCGCGGGCCTCACCGGCGAACCGGTCGGCGGCTGCTGCGGACTGGCCGGCAACTTCGGTTTCGAGCCGGGACACCAGGAGGTGTCGGTGGCGTGCGCGGAGGAACAGCTCCTGCCCGCCGTGCGCGAGGCGCCGGACGGGGCGGTGGTCCTGGCGGACGGCTTCTCCTGCCGGACGCAGCTGGAGCAGCTGGCGGGGGTGCGGGGGCGGCACCTGGCGGAGGTGCTGGCGGAGGCGCTGGAGGTGGAACAGGGCGGCTGAACACGTCTCCCCGGCTCCGCCGCCCGCGTTGCCCCTCAGCAGACCGTCTCGCCCCGCACCAGCGGACCGCACACCGGCTGGATCTCCTCCGGCAGCTCCTCCGGGCGGCACCAGCGGGCCTCCAGGATCTCGAACGGGTCCAGGCGCAGCTCCCCGCCGAGCAGCCGGGCCTCGTAGGCCACCTCCAGACGGGTGCGGAAGCCGCTGTTCAGCATGACCAGCCGCCCCGGCTCCACGTCGAGGCCGGTCTCCTCCCGGACCTCGCGGACGACGGTCCGCCGGAAGTCCTCGCCCTGGTGCGCGAACCCGCTCGGCAGGCCCCACTGGCGGCCGGGCGGCCACATCCGGTGCCGCAGCAGCAGCACCCGTCCCTCGGCGTCGCGCACGACACCGGTGACACCGACCACGAACTTGGGGTTGAGCAGCCACACCAGGCGGCTCTGCACCGGGCGCAGGGCGCGCCACAGACGGGCGAGGAATCGGCTCACGGGGCCTCCGGGCAAGGGTTGCGGCGGACCGGGAGTGCCGCCGCCCGGACGGTACCCCGCGCGGGCGGCCGGTCCGCACCGGGGAAGTCCGTTGACAGCCGCCTCCCGGGCCAGGACAGTTGCATGGCGGGGTGACACTGCTGACCGAGTCCACTTCCATGGACCAGCGGTACAGTGAAATGAACACAGCCCCTGCCTGGATTCCGTCACCGTCCCGGAGTACCCGTGAGCACCCCCAGCGCCGCCCCCGGCACCTCGACCCCGGCCGCCGTCCCCGCCCCGGCCGGCGCGCCCCACCCCGCCGGCACCCCCGGCCGCCGGGGGGCCTTCGGGCCGGTCGGCCTGGTCCTCGCCGGCGGGCTGTCGGTGCAGTTCGGCGGAGCGCTGGCGGTGACGCTGATGCCCCGGGCGGGCGCGCTCGGCATCGTCACGCTGCGGCTGGCCGTCGCCGCCGTGGTGCTGCTGCTGGTCTGCCGGCCCCGGCTGCGCGGCCACTCGCGCGCCGACTGGGGCACGGTGGTCACCTTCGGTGTCGCCATGGCGGGCATGAACGGCCTCTTCTACCAGGCCCTCGACCGCATCCCGATCGGCGCCGCGGTCACCCTGGAGGTCCTCGGCCCGCTCGCGCTCTCCGTCGCCACCTCGCGCCGCGCGGTCAACCTCGTCTGGGCCGCGCTCGCCCTGGGCGGGGTCTTCCTGCTCGGCGGCGGCGGCTTCGACGGCCTCGACCCGGCCGGCGCGGCCTTCGCGCTGGCGGCGGGCGGGATGTGGGCGGCGTACATCGTCTTCAGCGCCCGCACCGGCCGCCGCTTCCCGCAGGCCGACGGCCTGGCGCTGGCCATGGGCGTGGGCGCGGTGCTCTTCCTGCCCCTCGGCGTCGTCGAGTCGGGGACGAAACTGCTCGACCCGGTGACGCTCGGCCTCGGCGCCGCGGTCGCCCTGCTCTCCTCCGTCCTGCCCTACACCCTCGAACTCCTCGCCCTGCGCCGCCTGCCCGCCGCCACCTTCGCCGTCCTGATGAGCCTGGAGCCGGCCATCGCCGCCCTCGCCGGCTTCCTCGTCCTGCACCAGTCCCTGACCCCCGCCCAGTGCGCCGCCATCGCCCTCGTCGTCGCGGCGAGCATGGGGGCGGTACGGACCCAGGTGGGCCGGCGTGCACGGGCGTCGTGACCCGGACGGCGGTCCCTGGCCGTGGAAGGTCGTCGTCGACTCGACCGTGACCCGCCCGGTCCGCACCCGGTTCACCGGCGCGGTCTCGTCGGCGTGGCCGAAGGAGACGCCGACGAGCGGCTTGCCCCCGGTGACACCCAGCTCGGCGCGGACGGTGTCGGCGTAGAAGCTCAGCAGCCCCTGCGGGCAGCTGTCCACGCCGTACGCGGTCATGGCCAGGAGCAGGGTCTGCAGATAGGCGCCGGCATCCGCGGCCAGCCGCGCCGTGCCGTCACCCTGGACGAGGAGGAACGCCGCGTGCGGGGCGCCGTAGAAGTCCAGGCTCTCCGCGTCGTGGGCCGCGCATCCTGGCCGCCGCCGCCCGGCTGTTCGTGGCCCAGGGCATCAACGCGACCGGCATGGAGCAGGTCGCGGAGGAGGCGCCGGTCTCCAAGCGGACGCTGTACGCGCACTTCCGCACCAAGAACGAGCTGGTGATCGCCCACCTCCAGGGCTTCGCCCGGTCGGGGGCGACGCTGGAGGGCGTCCTGGCCCGGGAGGACGTCCCCGCGCGCGAGCGGCTCCGCCGGCTGTTCGACCAGCCGGCGCGGGACGCGGCCCCGGTGCGCGGATGCCCGTTCATCGACGCCGCCGCGGAGTTCCCCGACCCGGAGAGCGCGGTGCACTCCTACGCCCGGGAGCAGAAGCTGCGCATGGTGGACCTGATCGCCGCCCTGCCGGCGGAGCTGGGCTGCCGCGAACCCCTCGCCCTCGCCGAACAACTGGCCACCCTCGCGGACGGGGCGGCCGGCCGCGCCATGGTGCTGGACGACCCGGACTACGGCCGGCACGCGCGGGCGGCGGCGGACATCCTCCTCGACCACGCCCTGCCGGGGGACGGCCGGGTCTGACCTGGAAGGCGCCCGGGGGATGGGCGCCCCTCGGCCCGATTCATGCAAGCACGCTTGATTGTTTTCCGGGTCGCTGCCATGCTCTCGCCCACGCCCGCACAGTGGAGCCGGCCGCCGCGCGAGACCGGCCGTCGCGCTGCCCGCACGACCCCCGCACCACCCCGTACGCCGCCGCGCCCGAGGGGAGTGTCCCGTGTCCGACCCGACGCCCGTGATCGACGATCTGCGCGAGGAGAGCGAGGAGCTGGACGCGCTGGTCGGCCGGCTGCGGCCCGAGCAGTGGGCGCTCCCCACCCCCGCCCCGGGGTGGACCGTCGCCCACCAGATCGCGCACCTGGCCTGGACCGATCGCGGCGCCCTGGTGGCCGTGACCGACCCGGACGGCTTCCGCGCCCTGGTGGAGAAGGCCCTCGCCGCACCCACCGGCTTCGTCGACGACGGCGCGGAGGAGGGCGCCGTGCTGCCGCCCGCCGCCCTCCTCGACCGCTGGCGCCGGGGCCGTACCGCGCTCGCCGCGGCGCTCCGGGCCGCCCCGCCCGGCACGCGGTTCCCCTGGTACGGGCCGCCCATGGCCGCCGCGTCCATGGCGACGGCCCGCCTGATGGAGACCTGGGCCCACGGCCTCGACATCGCCGACGCGCTCGGCGCGCGGCCCGAGCCCACCGGCCGGCTCCGGCACATCGCCCGGCTCGGCGTCCGCACCCGCGACCACGCCTTCCGCACCCGCGGCCTCACCCCGCCCGCCGAGGAGTTCCGCGTCGAACTCACCGGCCCGCACGGCGAGCTGTGGGCGTTCGGACCCGAGGACGCGCCGCAGCGCGTGACCGGCCCCGGCGCCGACTTCTGCCTGCTGGTCACCCGCCGCGCCCACCGCGCCGACCTCGCCCTGCGCGCGGACGGGGCGGACGCCGGCCGCTGGCTGGACATCGCCCAGGCCTTCGCCGGACCGCCCGGACCGGGCCGCCGCCCGAAGGGGGAGGACGCCCGGTGACCCCGCTGCGGATCGGCAACGCCTCCGGCTTCTACGGCGACCGCTTCGACGCCCTGCGCGAGATGCTGACCGGCGGCCCGCTGGACGTCCTCACCGGGGACTACCTCGCCGAACTGACCATGCTCATCCTGGGCCGGGACCGGCTGAAGGACCCCGGCGCCGGATACGCCCGTACCTTCCTGCGGCAGCTGGAGGAGTGCCTCGGCCTCGCCCACGAGCGGGGCGTCAGGATCGTCACCAACGCCGGCGGGCTCAACCCGGCCGGACTCGCCGCCGCCGTACGCGAACTGGCCGGCCGGCTCGGCGTCCCGGTCCGGGTCGCGCACGTCGAGGGTGACGACCTCAAGGCCCGGTACCCCGACACCCTCGCCGCCCACGCCTACCTCGGCGGGGCCGGGATCGCCGCGTGCCTGCGGGCGGGCGCGGACATCGTGGTCACCGGGCGGGTGACGGACGCCGCGCTGGTCACCGGGCCGGCAGCCGCCCACTTCGGCTGGGCACCGGACGCCTACGACCGGCTCGCCGGCGCGGTCGTCGCCGGGCACGTGCTGGAGTGCGGGGCGCAGGCCACCGGAGGGAACTACGCCTTCTTCCGGGACGGCGACGTACGGCACCCCGGCTTCCCGCTCGCCGAACTCCACGCCGACGGCACCTGCGTCATCACCAAGCACGACGGCACCGGCGGCTTCGTCGACACCGGCACGGTCACCGCCCAGCTCCTGTACGAGACCGGCGGCGCCCGGTACGCCGGGCCGGACGTCACCGCCCGGCTGGACACCGTCACCCTCACCCAGGACGGCCCCGACCGGGTCAGGATCGACGGCGTGCGCGGCGAGGCCCCGCCGCCCACCCTCAAGGTCGGCCTCAACCGCCTCGGCGGCTTCCGCAACGAGGTCGTCCTCGTCCTCACCGGCCTCGACATCGAGGCCAAGGCCGCCCTGGTCCGCGAGCAACTGGCCCCGGCGGTCAGCAAGGTCGCCGACGCCCGCTGGGAACTGGTCCGCACCGACCGGCCCGACGCCCCCACCGAGGAGACGGCCAGCGCCCTGCTGCGGCTCGTCGTCCGGGACGCCGACCAGCGGGCGGTCGGCCGGGAACTGACCGGTGCCGCCGTCGGGCTCGCCCTCGCCGGCTACCCCGGCTTCCACCTGCTCGCGCCCCCGGGCAAGGGCGCCCCCTACGGGATCTTCGAGGCCGCGTACGTCCCCCACGACGTCGTGGACCATACGGCGGTCCTCCCCGACGGCCGCCGCGTCCCCGTGCCGCCGCCCCCGGACACCGCCGCCCTCACCGCCGTACCGGAACCACCCCTGCCCGACCCGCTGCCGCCGGGGCCGGTGCGGCGCGCGCCGCTCGGGCTCGTCGCCGGGGCCCGCAGCGGCGACAAGGGCGGCGACGCCAACGTGGGCGTGTGGGCGCGCACCGGGGACGCCTGGCGCTGGCTGGCGCACGCGCTGACCGCCGACCGGTTCCGGGAGCTGATCCCCGAGAGCCGCCCGCTGCGCGTCACCCGGCACGTGCTGCCGAACCTGCGCGCCCTGAACTTCACCGTCGAGGGCCTCCTCGGCGAGGGCGTCGCCGCGCAGCCCCGTTTCGACCCGCAGGCCAAGGCGCTCGGCGAATGGCTGCGCGCCCGCCACCTGGACATACCGGAGGTACTCCTGTGACGGTCCTGTCCTCCGCCCTCGACCCGGACGAACCCGGCCACCGCGCGAACCGCGAGGCGATGCTCGCCAGGCTCGCCGCGCTGGACACCGAGCACGCCAAGGCCCTCGCGGGCGGCGGGGCGAAGTACGTCGAACGGCACCGGGGGCGCGGCAAGCTCCTCGCCCGTGAGCGCGTCGAACTGCTCCTCGACCCGGACACGCCCTTCCTGGAACTGTCCCCGCTGGCCGCCTGGGGGAGCGAGTACGCCGTCGGCGCCTCCCTCGTCACCGGCATCGGCACGGTCGAGGGCGTGGAGTGCCTGATCACCGCCAACGACCCGACCGTGCGCGGCGGCGCGTCCAACCCCTGGTCGCTGAAGAAGGCCCTGCGCGCCAACGACATCGCCCTCGCCAACCGGCTCCCCTGCGTCAGCCTGGTCGAGTCGGGCGGCGCCGACCTGCCGTCCCAGAAGGAGATCTTCATCCCGGGCGGCGCGATCTTCCGCGACCTCACCCGGCTGTCGGCGGCCGGCATCCCCACGGTCGCCGTCGTCTTCGGCAACTCCACGGCCGGCGGCGCGTACGTCCCCGGCATGTCCGACCACGTGATCATGGTCAAGGAGCGGGCGAAGGTGTTCCTCGGCGGGCCGCCGCTGGTGAAGATGGCCACCGGCGAGGAGAGCGACGACGAGTCCCTCGGCGGCGCCGGGATGCACGCCCGGGTCTCCGGCCTCGCCGACCACTTCGCCGTGGACGAGCCCGACGCCCTGCGCCAGGCCCGCCGGGTCGTCGCCCGCCTCAACCACCGCAAGGCGCACCCCGATCCGGGACCGGCCGAGCCGCCGAAGTACGACCCGGAGGACCTGCTCGGCATCGTCCCCGAGGACCTGAGGACGCCCTTCGACCCGCGCGAGGTCATCGCCCGGATCGTCGACGCCTCCGACTTCGACGAGTTCAAGCCGCTGTACGGCACCAGCCTCACCACCGGCTGGGCCACCCTGCACGGCTATCCCCTCGGCATCCTCGCCAACGCCCGGGGCGTCCTCTTCTCCGAGGAGTCGCAGAAGGCCGCCCAGTTCATCCAGCTCGCCAACCAGCGCGACATCCCGCTGCTCTTCCTGCACAACACCACCGGCTACATGGTCGGCAAGGAGTACGAGCAGGGCGGCATCATCAAACACGGCGCGATGATGATCAACGCGGTCTCCAACTCCCGCGTCCCGCACCTCTCCGTCCTCCTCGGCGCCTCCTACGGCGCCGGCCACTACGGCATGTGCGGCCGCGCCTACGACCCCCGTTTCCTCTTCGCCTGGCCGAGCGCCAAGTCCGCCGTCATGGGCCCGCAGCAGCTCGCCGGGGTGCTGTCCATCGTCGCCCGGCAGTCGGCGACGGCGAAGGGACAGCCGTACGACGACGAGGCGGACGCCGCGCTGCGCGCCATGGTGGAGCAGCAGATCGAGTCCGAGTCCCTGCCGATGTTCCTGTCCGGGCGGCTGTACGACGACGGCGTCATCGACCCGCGCGACACCCGCACCGTCCTCGGCCTCTGCCTGTCCGCCGTGCACACCGCCCCCTACGAGGGCGCGCGCGGCGGCTTCGGCGTCTTCCGGATGTGAGGGGATCACCGTGATCAGCACCGTCCTCGTCGCCAACCGGGGCGAGATCGCCTGCCGGATCTTCCGCACCTGCCGCGCGCAGGGCATCCGCACGGTCGCCGTCCACTCCGACGCCGACGCCACCGCCCTGCACACCCGCCTGGCCGACGCGGCGGTACGGCTGCCCGGCTCGGCGTCCACCGACACCTACCTGCGCGGCGACCTGATCGTGAAGGCCGCCCTCGCCGCCGGCGCCGACGCCGTCCACCCCGGTTACGGCTTCCTCTCCGAGAACGCCGCCTTCGCCCGCGCCGTCACCAACGCCGGCCTGACCTGGATCGGGCCGCCGCCGGAGGCGATCGAGGCGATGGCGTCCAAGACCCGCGCCAAGAAACTCATGGGCGCCGAACCCCTCCACGAGGTCACCGAGGCCGACCTGCCGGTCCTGGTGAAGGCGGCGGCCGGCGGCGGCGGACGCGGCATGCGGATCGTGCGCCGCCTCGCCGACCTCGACGCCGAACTGGCCGCCGCCCGCGCGGAGGCCGCGAGCGCCTTCGGCGACGGCGAGGTCTTCGTCGAGCCGTACGTCGAGCACGGCCGCCACGTCGAGGTGCAGCTCCTCGCCGACACCCACGGCACGGTGTGGACGCTCGGCACCCGCGACTGCTCCCTCCAGCGCCGCCACCAGAAGGTGATCGAGGAGGCCCCGGCGCCGGGCCTCACCGACACCCTGACCCGCGAGCTGTACGAGCGGTCGGTGCGCGCCGCGCGCGCCGTCGACTACACGGGCGCCGGCACCGTCGAGTTCCTCGTGGCCCCCGACGGCACGGCGCACTTCCTGGAGATGAACACCCGCCTCCAGGTCGAACACCCGGTCACGGAGGCCGTCTTCGGCGTCGACCTGGTCGCCCTCCAGCTCCGCGTCGCCGAGGGCCACCCCCTCGGCCCCACCCCGCCCGACCCGCACGGGCACGCCGTCGAGGCCCGCCTGTACGCCGAGGACCCGGCCGCCGACTGGGCCCCGCAGACCGGCCGCCTGCACCGCCTCGCCGTCCCGGACGGCATCCGTCTGGACACCGGGTACACCGACGGCGACGACATCGGCGTCCACTACGACCCGATGCTGGCCAAGCTCGTCGCCCACGCCCCGACCCGCGCCGAGGCCGTCCGCCGCCTCGCCGGCGCCCTGGAACGCGCGGCCGTCCACGGGCCCGTCACCAACCGCGACCTCCTCCTGCGCTCCCTGCGCCACGAGGAGTTCACCTCCGCCCGCGTGGACACCGGCTTCTACGACCGTCACCTGCCCGCGCTCACCACCCCCGCCCCCGACCCCCTCGCCCCGCTGGCCGCCGCCCTCGCCGACGCGGCCGGCCGCTCCCGCTTCGGCGGTGCCTGGCGCAACGTGCCCTCCGGCCCGCAGGTCAAGCGGTACGCGCTGCCAGGCGGCGAGGAGACCGAGGTCCGCTACCACCACACCCGCACCGGCCCGCGCGCCGACGGCGTCCACGTGGTGCACACCGCCCCCGGCCTCGTCGTCCTGGAGACGGACGGCGTCCGCCGCCGCTACGAGGTGGCGTCCTACGGCGACGAGATCCACGTCGGCACCACCCGCCTCACCGCCCTGCCCCGCTTCCCCGACCCCGCCCCCCAGCACGCCCCCGGCTCCCTCCTGGCCCCCATGCCCGGCACGGTCGTCCGCGTGGCGGAGGGCCTGACGGAGGGAGCCCGGGTGACGGCGGGCCAGCCCCTGCTCTGGCTGGAGGCCATGAAGATGGAACACCGGATCACCGCCCCGGCCACCGGCACACTGACCTCGCTGCACGCCGTGACGGGACAGCAGGTGACGGTGGGCTCTCTCCTGGCGGTGGTGACAGGTAGTCAGGGGCACCAGGAACCGCGCGCCGTCAGGGGCGCGAGGAACCGCGCGCCAAGCCACGACGAAGGAGCCGTCACATGATCACCACGGAGACCCCCGAACACACCGCCCTCCGGCAGGCCGTAGCGGCCCTGGGCAACCGACACGGCCGCGACCACGACCGCGAGGCGCTCTGGCGCGAAGCCGGCAAACTCGGCTACCTGGGCGTCAACCTCCCCGAACAGTACGGAGGCGGCGGCCGCGGAATAACAGAACTCTCCATCGTCCTCGAAGAACTCGGCGCGGCCGGCTGCCCCCTGCTCATGCTGGTCGTCTCCCCGGCGATCTGCGGCACGGTGATCGCCCGCTTCGGCACGGAGGAACAGAAACGCCGCTGGCTGCCCGGCCTCGCCGACGGCACCCGCACCATGGCCTTCGGCATCACCGAACCCGACGCCGGTTCCAACAGCCACCGCATCACCACCACCGCCCGCCGCGACGGCACCGACTGGCTCCTCACCGGCCGCAAGGTCTTCATCAGCGGCGTCGACATAGCCGACGCCACCCTCGTCGTCGGCCGCACCGAGGACGCCCGAACCGGCAGGCTCAAGCCCTGCCTCTTCATCGTCCCCAGGGACGCCCCCGGCTTCGAGCGCCGCCGGATCGACATGGAACTGCACGCCGAGGAGAAGCAGTTCGAGCTGACCCTCGACGACGTACGCCTTCCCGCCGGGGCCCTGGTCGGCGACGAGGACGCCGGCCTCCTCCAGCTCTTCGCCGGCCTCAACCCCGAACGCGTCATGACCGCCGCCTTCGGCATCGGCATGGGCCGCTACGCCCTCGCCCGCGCCGTCGAGTACGCCCGCGAACGCACCGTCTGGAAGACGCCCATCGGCGCCCACCAGGCCATCGCCCACCCCCTCGCGCAGGCCCACATCGACCTCGAACTGGCCCGCCTGATGATGCGCGAGGCGGCCCGCCTGTACGACGCCGGGGACGACGCCGGCGCAGGGGAGGCCGCCAACATGGCCAAGTACGCGGCCGGCGAGGCCTGTGTCAGGGCCGTCGACCAGGCCGTGCACACCCTCGGCGGCAACGGCCTGACCCGCGAGTTCGGCCTGGCCTCCCTGATCACCGCCGCCCGGGTGTCCCGGATCGCCCCGGTCAGCCGGGAGATGATCCTCAACTACGTCTCCCACCAGACCCTGGGCCTTCCCAAGTCGTACTGACCGCCCTGGAGGAACCGTGTTCCGCAGCGAGTACGCAGACGTCCCACCGGTCGACCTGCCCATCCACGAGGCCGTCCTCGCCCGGGCCGCCGAGTTCGGCGACACCCCGGCCCTGATCGACGGCACCGACGGCACCACCCTCAGCTACACGCAGGTCGACCGCTTCCACCGCCGGGTCGCCGCCGCGTTCGCCGAGGCCGGTGTCCGCAAGGGCGACGTCGTCGCCCTGCACAGCCCCAACACCGTCGCCTTCCCGATCGCCTTCTACGCCGCCACCCGCGCCGGCGCCTCGGTCACCACCGCGCACCCGCTGGCCACGGAGGAGGAGTTCGCCAAGCAGCTCGCGGACTGCTCGGCCCGCTGGATCGTCACCGTCTCCCCGTTCCTCGACACCGCCCGCCGGGCGGCCGGGCGGGCGGGCGGCCACGTACGGGAGATCTTCGTCTGCGACAGCGCGCCCGGCCACCGCTCCCTCGCCGACCTGCTCGCCTGCACCGCCCCCGAGCCGGCCGTCCCGATCGACCCGGCCGAGGACGTCGCCGCCCTCCCGTACTCCTCGGGCACCACCGGCACCCCCAAGGGCGTGATGCTCACCCACCGCCAGATCGCCACCAACCTGGCCCAGCTCCACCCCGCCGTACCGGCCGGCCCCGGCGACCGCGTCCTGGCGGTCCTGCCCTTCTTCCACATCTACGGTCTGACCGCCCTCATGAACGCCCCGCTCCGCCTCGGCGCCACGGTCGTCGTCCTGCCCCGCTTCGACCTCGAACAGTTCCTCGCCGCCGTCCAGACCCACCGCGTCACCGACCTCTACGTCGCCCCGCCGATCGTCCTCGCCCTCGCCAAGCACCCCCTGGTCGCCGACTACGACCTCTCCTCCCTCCAGCGTGTGATCAGCGCCGCCGCCCCGCTGGACGCGGGCCTGGCCGCCGCCTGCTCCCGCCGGCTCGGCCTGCCGCCCGTGGGACAGGCGTACGGCATGACCGAACTCTCGCCGGGCACCCACGTCGTCCCCCGCGACGCGATGGCCGACGCCCCGCCCGGCACGGTCGGCAAGCTCATCGCCGGCACCGAGATGCGCATCGTCTCCCTGGACGACCCCGGCACCGACCTCGGCCCCGGCGCCCCGGGCGAGATCCTCATCCGCGGCCCCCAGGTGATGAAGGGCTACCTGGGCCGCCCCGACGCCACCGCCGCGATGATCGACGCCGAAGGGTGGCTGCACACCGGGGACGTCGGTCATGTCGACCGGGACGGCTGGCTGTTCGTCGTCGACCGGGTCAAGGAACTGATCAAGTACAAGGGCTTCCAGGTCGCCCCCGCCGAACTGGAGGCCCTCCTCCTCACCCACCCGGGCATCGCCGACGCGGCCGTCACCGGCACGTACGACGACGACGGCAATGAGGTCCCGCACGCCCACGTCGTCCGCGGCCCGGACGCGCCCGGCCTGACCGGGAGCGAGGTCATGAGGTACGTCGCCGAGCGCGTCACCCCCCACAAGCGCGTCCGCCGGGTCACCTTCATCGACGGCGTCCCCCGGGCCGCCTCCGGCAAGATCCTCCGCCGGGAACTGCGGGAGCGCGCATGAGCGCCGTCACCACCGCCCACGACCGGGGCGTCACCACCCTCGCCCTTGACTCCCCGGGCAACCGCAACGCCCTCTCCGCCGCCCTGGTCCGCGACCTCGCCGCCGCCCTGGCGGACTGCGGCGCGGACCCCGCCGTACGCGCCGTCGTCCTCACCCACACCGGCACCACCTTCAGCGCCGGCGCGGACCTGAGGCAGCCACCGGACCCGGCCGCGTTCACCGCGCTGCTGCGGCAGGTCGTGGAGCTGCCCAAGCCGGTCGTGGCCCGGATCACCGGCCATGTCCGGGCCGGCGGCCTCGGCCTCGCCGGCGCCTGCGACATCGCGGTGGGCGGCCCGGGCGCCTCCTTCGCCTTCACCGAGGTGCGGATCGGGGTGGCGCCCGCGGTGATCGCGATGCCGCTGCTGCCCCGCCTCGACCCCCGGGCCGCCGCCCGCTACTGCCTCACCGGCGAACGCTTCGACGCCGCCGAGGCCGCCCGGATCGGCCTGCTGACCGCGGCGGGCGACGACGTGGACGCCGTCCTCGCACCGGTCCTCGACGGGCTGCGCCGGGCCTCCCCGCAGGCCCTGGCGGAGACGAAACGGCTGCTCACGGCTATCGTGCTGGAAACCTTCGACCGGGACGCCGACGCGCTGACCGCGCTGTCGGCACGGCTGTTCGCCTCCGCCGACGCCGGTGAGGGGATGACGGCCTTCCTCGAACGACGGGATCCCGCATGGGTGCTGTGACCGCGACCGGCGCCGACCGCGCCCCCAAGCAGGACCGCAGCCGGGCCACCCGGCAGCGGCTGCTGGCCGCCGCCGTGGCCTGCCTCGCCGAACACGGCTGGGCGGGCTCCACCGTCTCCGTGGTCGCCCTGCGCGCCGGGGTCTCCCGGGGCGCCGCCCAGCACCACTTCCCCACCCGCGAGGACCTGTTCACCGCAGCCGTCGAGTACGTCGCCGAGGAACGCTCCCTCGCCCTGCGCGCCCTCTTCCCCGAGGGCGCCGGCGACCGGCGTGCCGTGGTCGCCGCCCTCGTCGACCTCTACACCGGCCCCCTCTTCCGAGCCGCCCTGCACCTGTGGGTCGCCGCCTCCGACGAGGAGCAACTGCGCGGCCGGGTCACCGAACTGGAGGCCCGGGTCGGCCGCGAGACCCACCGCATCGCCGTCGCCCTCCTCGCCGCCGACGAGTCCCGCCCCGGCGTCCGCGAGACCGTGCAGGGCCTGCTCGACATGGCCCGCGGCCTGGGCCTGGCCAACCTGCTCACCGACGACACCCCCCGCCGGGAGCGGGTCGTCGCCCAGTGGGGGGCGCTGCTGGACGCGGCGCTCGGCGACCCCGCGGACCCCGTCAGGGACTGAGCCGCTCCACCCGCCAGCCGCCGGCGCCGTCCGCCGTGTACCGCAGCCGGTCGTGCAGCCGGTTCTCCCGGCCCTGCCAGAACTCCACCGACTCCGGCACCACCCGGAAACCGCCCCAGTGCGGCGGCACGGGCACCTGCTCGCCCTCGGGATGGCGGGCCGCCAGTTCGGCGTAGGCGGTGTCGAGGTCCGCGCGGGAGCCCACCACCGAGGACTGGGTACTGGCCCACGCCCCGAGCTGCGAGCCGTGCGGCCGGGTACGGAAGTACGCGGCCGTCTCGTCCCGCCCGGTGCGGGCCGCCGTCCCCGTGACGATCACCTGGCGGGCCATCGGATGCCAGGGGAACAGCAGCGCCACCTGGGGATTGGCGGCGAGGTCGCGGGCCTTGCGGGAGCCGTAGTTGGTGTAGAAGACGAAGCCCCGCCCGTCGAAGTGCTTCAGCAGCACGGTACGGGAGCTGGGCCGGCCCTCGGCGTCGGCGGTCGAGACCACCATGGCGTTCGGCTCGAAGAGGCCGCCGTCCGTCGCCGCCTGCTGGAACCAGCGGGCGAACTGCTCGACGGGGGTGGCGGCCAGCTCGGACTCGGAGAGCCCCTCCGCCCGGTACTGCTTGCGCATCGAGGCGAGATCGAAGGGGACGGCGTCTGCGTCGGTCACGCGGCCATCCTGCCGCATCCCGCACCTCCGTACGGTGTCCTTCGTCACGCCGTGGCACCCAGTGCCGCAGCCCCTCCCCGCGGGTGGCACTCAGGGATATCGTGCCGCGTACGGGCAGCACCGGGAGGGGCACCGGGGCGCCATGACCATGACCACCATCACGATCACGAGGAGCCGCCTGATGTCCGACTTCGTACCCGGGCTAGAGGGAGTCGTCGCGTTCGAGACGGAGATCGCCGAACCCGACAAGGAAGGCGGCGCGCTCCGCTACCGCGGCGTCGACATCGAGGACCTGGTCGGGCACGTCTCCTTCGGCAACGTCTGGGGGCTGCTCGTCGACGGTGCCTTCAACCCCGGGCTGCCGCCCGCCGAGCCGTTCCCCATCCCGGTCCACTCCGGTGACATCCGCGTCGACGTCCAGTCGGCCCTCGCCATGCTGGCGCCGGTCTGGGGCCTGAAACCCCTCCTCGACATCGACGCCGGACAGGCCCGCGCCGACCTCGCCCGCGCCGCCGTCATGGCCCTGTCCTACGTCGCCCAGTCGGCCCGCGGCCAGGGGCTGCCGATGGTCCCGCAGCGCGAGATCGACAAGGCGGAGACGGTCGTCGAACGCTTCATGATCCGCTGGCGCGGCGAGCCCGACCCCAAGCACGTCAAGGCCGTCGACGCCTACTGGACCTCCGCCGCCGAGCACGGCATGAACGCCTCCACCTTCACCGCCCGCGTCATCGCCTCCACCGGCGCCGACGTCGCCGCCGCCCTCTCCGGGGCCGTCGGCGCCATGTCCGGCCCGCTGCACGGCGGCGCCCCCTCCCGCGTCCTCGGCATGATCGAGGAGATCGAGCGCACCGGCGACGCCGAGGCGTACGTCAAGCGGGCCCTGGACCGGGGTGAACGCCTGATGGGCTTCGGCCACCGCGTCTACCGCGCCGAGGACCCCCGCGCCCGCGTCCTGCGCCGCACCGCCCGTGAACTGGGCGCCCCCCGTTTCGAGGTCGCCGAGGCCCTGGAGAAGGCTGCCCTCGCGGAACTCCACGCCCGCCGGCCGGACCGGGTGCTCGCCACCAACGTCGAGTTCTGGGCGGCCATCGTCCTGGACTTCGCCGAGGTCCCGGCGCACATGTTCACGTCGATGTTCACCTGCGCCCGCACGGCCGGCTGGTCCGCGCACATCCTGGAGCAGAAGCGCACCGGTCGCCTGGTCCGCCCCTCCGCCCGCTACACGGGCCCCGGCTCCCGCGACCCCCGCGAGATCGAGGGCTACGCGTCCCTGTAGGCCCGTGGGTCCGTGGGCCACGGGACCCGCACACGCAGACGACCCGCGAGTCTGGTTCCTCCGGGGAGGAGCCGGCCGGACGTACCGGCGACTCGCGGGTCGGGTGACTGCTCGGGATTGGGCCGGCTGCGCGCCTCTGTCACGCGCTGGTCCGGCACCGCACTCGGTGTGGTGACGGGCCGCTAGCCCGCAGCCACCTCACGCGTCCGGTTTCCATACATCTGCCGAACCACCTCCCTTCTCGTGTGCACCACACCTTAGGAAGCGGCCGGCGGGCGCTCAACTCTTTTTTTCCGGGGCGCCGGGAATCGGTGTCCGCCGTACAACGATTCCCGCGAATATTGCGGGAACCAGGTGTGCCGTCAGTCACGTTCGAGTTGAATGAAGGGGAACAGGGGAACCGACGAGCCGTACGGCGGACGCAGCCTGCAGGGGGTTCAGGTGAGTGCTTCGCGGCGCAGTGGGGCGACCGACGAACGGGGCGCCGACGGGCCGGAGCAGCCCGACCGGGAGGGCGCGGACCTGCTCGCCGCCCTGCTGGACGGGATGGACGCGGCCCTGTGCGCGTTCGACGCGGACGGGGTCGTCACCCACTGGAACCGGGAGGCCGAGCGCATCCTCGGCTGGACGGCCGCCGAGGCGGTGGGCCGCAAGGGGTTCGCCGGCTGGGCGGTGCGCAGCGCGGACGCCGAGGAGATCGAGGGCCGGCTGCTGGCGGCGATGCGCGCGCCGGGCCGGCAGGTGCACGAGTTCGCGCTGCTGACCAAGGACGGCGGCCGGGTGCTGGTCCGTACCCAGTCCGCGGCCGTGCGCGGCCCGGACGGCGAGCCGGCCGGGCTGTACTGCGCGTTCAGCGAGGTGCACACCCAGATCGACCTGGAGCGCTCGATCGCCCTGAGCGAGTCCCTGTTCGAGGAGGCCAGCTGGGGCGTGGTGCTGGTCGACGCCGATCTCCGGCCGGCCGTCGTCAACGCGCACGCCGCGCGGGCGCTGGGCACCGGGCGCACCTCCGTCCTGGGCCGGCCCCTGGGCGACCTGCTCTCCCAGGGCGTGGAGGAGCTGGAGAGCGCGCTGACCCACGTTCTCGCGGAGGGCGCCCCGCGCGCCCCCGCCGACATCTGGGTGAGCGTGCGCACCCCCGACGGCGAGCGGCGCCGCTGCTGGAGCAGCGGGTTCCTGCGGCTGGCCTCCCCGCTGGCGGAGGAGCCGGTGCCGCTGGGCGTCGGCTGGCTCTTCCTCGACGTCACCGAGGCCCGGCAGGCCGAGCAGGAGGCGTCGCAGCTGAGGTTCCGCTCCCAGCAGCTGCACCGGGCGGCGCGGGCGGCCGCCGAGTGCGAGGACCCGGCGGAGGCGGCCACCGTCCAGCTCGACTTCGCGCTGGCCGGGTTCGCCGACCACGCGCTGATCGACCGGGTGGCGGGCGGCCCGGTCGGCGACCCGGACGGCACCGAGGACGCCGCCCCCGTGCGGCTGGTCCGGCTGGCGGCCACGCCCTCCGGCGCGCCGGGGCCGAGCCTGCGCTCCGGCGTGGCCGGGCTGCCGGTCCGCTACGACCAGGGGCATCCGGCGGTGCAGTGCGTGGAGCGGGCCGGGTCGGTGCGGGCGAGCGCCGGGACCATGGCGGCCGACCGGGCGCGGGCCTGGGCGCGGGCCCGGCAGTGGCCGGACGACACGGTGCACGGGCTCTGCGCGGCCCTGCGCAGCCGGGGGCGCACCCTCGGCGTCGTCACGTTCCTGCGGGGCGCCGGCCGGAGCGCGTTCGAGCGGGCGGACGCGGCGCACGCGGAGGACGTCGCCCTGCGGATAGCGGCGGCCCTGGACCTGGCCGACGCGGCGGGGGAGTGAGGGCCGGGGCGCGGACGCCGCTCAGCGGCGGTAGAAGATCCGGTCGCCGTACTGCTCCAGGACCCGGCGGTTCCACTCGTGGCCGCCGTCCACGTTGCCGGAGCGCAGCAGCGGCGGTTCGGTGCCCCGGTCGGCGAGGACCGCGGCGGTCGTGGCCAGCACGGCCTGGAGGAGGGCGGCGGTGACGACCGTGGAGGCGGGGGCGAAGGGCGCGGGCACGGTGTCCAGGGTGAGTTCCGCGTCCCCGACCGCGATCTTCGAGTCCAGTACGAGGTCGCAGTGGTCCTTCAGGAACGTGCCCGAGCCGTGCCGCGACCGGGTCCCGGTGGCGTAGGCGACCGAGGTCACGCCGATCACCCGGACCCCGCGGGCGCGGGCGGTCAGGGCCATCTCCACGGGCAGCGCGTTGCGCCCCGACAGGGAGACGATCACCAGGGCGTCGCCCGCGCGCAGCGGCGAGGAGTCCAGCACGGCGGTGGCCAGGCCGTCCACGCGCTCCAGGGCGGAGCCGAGGGTGGCGGGCATCACGTCGACGCCGACCACACCGGGCACGGTGAGCAGGTTCATCAGGGCGAGGCCGCCCGCCCGGTAGACGACGTCCTGCGCGGCGAGCGAGGAGTGGCCCGCGCCGAACGCGAACAGCCGGCCGCCCTCCTCGACGGTGTCCGCGAGCAGCGTGCCGGCCGCCTCGACGGCCGCCTCCTCCTCGTCGCGGACGCGGTGCAGCAGGTCGATCGCCGCGTCGAGGAACTGGCCGGCCGGCTTGCGGTCGCTCATGCGGAGCCCCTTCGCTGTCGCTGAGTTGTCGCTGAGGTGTCGCTGAGGTGTCGCTGAGGTGTCGCTGGGTCGTGCGCGGGGTGGCGCGCCCGCGCGCTGTGCCGCGCCTCACGGTGCGGTCCGGACCAGCGCGGTGTCAACACGGCGGCGGGTCCGGCGGCGAGGGACCAGGCGGTACCCTCGGACACCCCGCCCGGCCCTTCTCCTCGGCGCGGCACGGTTGTCGGCGGTATGCGTCAGAATTGACGGCAGGGCCAGCGCACGCGCCGGAGCGCCGTCGAGCCTCCGGGAAGATCTCATCAAGGGGCATGTATGTCCGGACTGATCGACACCACGGAGATGTATCTCCGCACCATCCTCGAGCTGGAGGAGGAAGGTGTGGTCCCCATGCGCGCCCGGATCGCGGAGCGGCTCGACCAGAGCGGTCCGACGGTCAGCCAGACGGTGGCGCGGATGGAGCGCGACGGCCTGGTGTCCGTCGCCAGCGACCGGCACCTGGAGCTGACCGACGAGGGCCGTCGGCTGGCCACGCGCGTGATGCGCAAGCACCGGCTCGCGGAGTGCCTCCTCGTCGACGTGATCGGTCTGGAGTGGGAGCAGGTGCACGCCGAGGCGTGCCGCTGGGAGCACGTGATGAGCGAGGCGGTGGAGCGCCGCGTCCTGGAGCTGCTGCGCCACCCCACCGAGTCGCCGTACGGCAACCCCATCCCCGGCCTGGAGGAGCTGGGCGAGACCGACACCGCCGACCCGTTCCTGGACACCGGCCTGGTCGCGCTCTCCGAGCTGGACCCGGGCGCCGAGGGCAAGTCGGTCATCGTGCGCCGCATCGGCGAGCCGATCCAGACGGACGCGCAGCTGATGTACACGCTGCGCCGGGCGGGCGTGCAGCCCGGCTCGGTGGTGAGCGTGACGGAGTCCGCGGGCGGGGTGCTGGTGGGCAGCGGGGGAGAGGCGGCCGAGCTGGAGGCGGACGTCGCCTCCCACGTGTTCGTCGCCAAGCGCTGACCCCGGCCGGCCCCTGCCGGTGTTGCGCCGCCGTTTCCGTCCCGTCGCCTGCCTGATTCCATCCGCCCGAAGGGCAGCGTCCGCCCGGTTCGCGTGCGAGGCTGTCCCGCGTGAGGCATATGACGACGGCCCGGTGCCGCGTCGGGGGTGGAGCGGGGGAGGCGGACGCGGTGGCCGTCCGGCCCCTTCCGGAGAGGGGGAGGCAGTGCCGCGCGGACGACAGAGGGCCCCGGCGCCGTGCGGCGCCGGGGCCTGCCCTCCCCTGTGCTGACCCGGAGCCCCGAGCTCTCAGGGTCATCCCCTCGGACCGTTTTCCCCGAGCGGCCCGCCTCCTGCTGAAGATCTCCCCTCGACGGCGGCGGCCAATCCCCGGCGGGTGTCACTCGAACGAGGGGTATTCCCCGGCAGGACGGTTTTTTCGAATGAGTATTCGATAATCTTCGCTACTCTGCGGTGACAGGGAGTACCACCAGCACGGCAGGCAGTTCAGGTCCAGATCAGGTCCGAGCGGATCTTGGGGGTGCCAGGACCATGGCGCGGCGTATCGACGTGACCGGGGCGGGCGGCGTACGCCTCGCGGCCTGGGAGTTCGGCGACCCTCCCAAGACCGGGGACCAGGGGTCCGCCGGGTCCGGTGGACCGGGGGACCCGGACGGGGCAGGGCGGCCGGGGGTCCTGCTGCTGCACGGCCTGATGGGCCGCGCCTCGCACTGGGCGGCCACCGCGCGCTGGCTCTCCGGCCGGCACCGCGCCGTCGCCCTCGACCAGCGCGGTCACGGCCGCAGCGAGAAGCCGCCGGAGGACGCCCACACCCGCGAGGCGTACATCGAGGACGTCGGGGCCGCGCTGGACCGGCTCGGCCTCGCCCCGGCCGTCCTCATCGGCCACGGCATGGGCGCGCTGACCGCCTGGCAGTTCGCCGCACGCCACCCCGAGCTGGTCCGCGGCCTGGTCGTCTGCGACATGCGGGCGTCCGCGCTCGGCGGCGCCTCCCAGCAGGACTGGGCCGAGTGGTTCCGGTCCTGGCCGGTGCCGTTCGCCACGCTCGCCGACGTCCGCAAGTGGTTCGGCGAGGACGACCCCTGGGTGGAGCGGCCGAACCCGGCCCGCGGCGCCTTCTACGCCGAGGTGATGGCGGAGGCCGCGGACGGCTGGCGCCCGGTCTTCGACCCGGAGCAGATGCTCGGCGCCCGCGCCACCTGGGTGCGGGACGCCCACTGGGACGAGCTGGCCCAGGTGCGCTGCCCCACCCTGGTCGTCCGCGGCCTGGACGGCGAGCTGGGCCGCGCCGAGGCCCAGGAGATGGTCCGGGTTCTGCCGCGGGGCCGGTACGCGGAGGTCCCCGACGCCGGCCACCTGGTCCACTACGACCAGCCGGAGGTCTGGCGCGCGGTGGTCGAGCCCTTCCTCGACGGCCTCCCCGAAGCCTGACGACGCCCCGTCCGGAAGGAGCGCCTCCGGGTCGCGCGGCAGCGCCCCGGAGGGGTCCGCTGCCTCAGGGGCGCGGGGCTGTGTCGACAGGCGGCTCCGCCGCGTGGGCGCGACCCGTCACCGGCGATCCGCACCCGCCCCCCGGCAGAACCCCGCAGACCCGTGGGCGCGCAGACGCTACCGGGTCCTCCCGCACGCATAGGCCACCGCCGAGATCAACTCCTCCACGTCCGGCAGCCACCGGTTGGCCGGCGTCGGCCGGCGGGCCCACTGCACCGCCCCCCGCACCCCGTACCGCGTGGGCGGCGCCGCCACCCACTCCCCTTCCCCCAGCACCGCCAGGTCCAGCGACACCGGCGACCACCCCAGCCGCCGCACCAGCTCCGGCACCTTCGCCGCGGCCCCCGGCAGGACGAAGAACCGCATCCGCCGGTCCGGCGCGGACGTCACCGGCCCCAGCGTCAGCCCCGTCCGCTCCATCCGGGCCAGCGCCAGGCACCCGGCCGTCTCCGGCACGTCGAGCGCGTCGAACGTACGCCCCGTGGGCAGCAGGATCGCGGCCCTCGGCTGCTTCTGCCACATCCGGCGGGCCACCGTCGCGCTGCCCGTCGCCTGGCTCGCCCAGTCGGCACGCGCCGGGTGCGCGCCGGGGAGGGCGCACGCGGGGTCCTCGCAGGAGCAGCGCTGCTCCCCGCCGACCGCTTCCAGCCAGGTGCCGGGGACCACGTCCCAGTGCCGCTCCTCGGCGTAGCGAACGGCGGTCTCCAGCAGCGACGCGCCGCGCTGCCGGGGAATCTGTGCGGTCTCGGTGCCCGGGATCGTCTCTTCCACGTGGAACTCAACTCCCGTGCCCACCCCGGGTTACGGCCGGTGCGCGCGCGGGAGGGGAGCACCGGTCCCGGGGCCGGGCGCATGGGTGCATGTCCGGGGGCGCGCGAGAGGAACCGCGGCGGGAGCCGGGTAACCAGGCAGGGGGACACGGCGAGCGTGCCGTTATCCGGCAAACCTCGCAAGCCTCGCATTGTCCGCATGCCAGTGGGGCATTGATCTTCACGGCCGGTTTCTTTCGGCAGAAGACACGTCAACTCGGTGCACGGGCAGGCACCCGAGCCATGAAGCAGGGGGTACGCCATGGCCGCAAGGCCTCTCGTCGCGCGGCAGCCGAACGAACGGCTGCAGGCGCTCATCCAGGAAGCGGGCTGCTCCAACGCGGGGCTCGCCCGCCGGGTCAACATGTGCGGCGCCGAGCACGGTCTCGACCTGCGGTACGACAAGACGTCGGTGGCGCGCTGGCTGCGCGGACAGCAGCCGCGGGGCCGGGCGCCGGCGATCATCGCGGAGGCGCTGGGCCGCAAGCTCGGCCGGACGGTCACGATCGACGAGATCGGCATGGCCAACGGCAAGAACCTCGCGTCCGGCGTCGGCCTCCAGTTCTCCCCGACGGTCCTGGGCGCCATCGAGCAGGTCTGCGAGCTGTGGCGCAGCGACGTGGGCCGGCGGGACTTCCTGTCCGGCTCCTCGGTCGCGGCGTCCGCGCTGGTCGAGCCGAGCCGGGACTGGCTGATCTCCGCGCCCGACGCGCAGGTCTCGCGCGCCGCCGGGCCCCGGGTCGGCCAGTCCGACGTGGCGGCGGTGCGGGCGATGACCCAGGCCCTGGTCGACCTGGACCACCAGTACGGCAGCGGGCACGTCCGGCCGGTCGTCGTGCACTACCTCAACAGCGTGGTCTCCGGGCTGCTCGCCGGGTCCTACCGGGAGGCGGTCGGCCGGGACCTGTTCGGGGCCGTCGCCCGGCTGACCGAACTGGCCGGGTACATGGCTGTCGACACCGGCCAGCCCGGACTCGCCCAGCGGTACTACATCCAGGCGCTGCGCCTCGCGCAGGCGGCCGGCGACCGCGGCTACGGCGGTTACGTGCTCGCCGCGTCCATGAGCCACCTCGCCGCGCAGCTCGGGAACCCCCGGGAGATCGCGCAGTTGGCGCGCGCGGCGCAGGAGGGCGCACGGGGGCGCGTCACCCCGCGCGCGGAGTCGATGTTCCACGCCGCCGAGGCCCGCGGGCACGCCCTGCTCGGCGATGTGCGGGCGGCCCAGGAGGCCGCCGGGCGGGCGACGGCCGCGCTGGAGGCGGCGGACGCGGACGCCGGCGACGACCCGGAGTGGATCGCCCACTTCGACGGGGCCTACCTGGCCGACGAGTTGGCGCACTGCCACCGCGACCTCGGGCAGCCGGAGGCGGCGGCGCGGTACGCCGAGGAGTCCCTGGCCGGGCACCCGCCGACCCGGGCCCGACGCCGGGCGATCGGCTACGTGCTGCTGGCCAGCGCCCAGGTGCAGCGCCGCGAGATCGAGGAGGCGTGCAGCACGGGCATGAAGGCGGTGGAACTCCTCGGCACCCTGCGCTCCAACCGGGGCGCCGAGTACCTGGAGGACCTCCAGCAGCGCCTGGAGCCGTACCGCGAGGAGTCGGTGGTACGGGAGTTCGGCGCCCGCGTCGACCTCCAGGCGGCTGCCTGACCGACGCCCCGGCGGACCTGGCCGGCGACCCGGGCGGATGGGGACATCCGCCCGGGTCGTGGGCGAACACCCGGGAAAGCAGGGGGAGGTGGGGGAGCGGAAAAGTCAACGGGACGCTGTGGCCCGGTTCTGTTACCGCCGTCACAGGGGAAAAGGTCAGGTCCCGTGCGGCGTGGCAGCGGGTTCGGGGGACCCGGTAGCGTGAGCCGACGATTCCGAAGGTCCCCCATGCGTAGGAGCCCCGGTGACACAGAGTGGACAGGGCGAGGAGCCCTCGGCGCGCCCGGCGCGCGAAGGCATCGTGCTGCCCTCCGACGGCGGCGAGCCCCTGTTGCCGGGCATGACGGGCGCGACCGCCGGTCCGCCGTCCGGCCCGCCCGCCCCGCCCCCCGCCGCCCCCGCCGGCGGCCAGTCCTGGAACGAGGCGTGGGGGCCCGGCGGCCCGCAGCCGGGCCCCCACGCCCCCTGGGACACCCCCGGACAGCACCCGCGGCAGCCCGCCCCCGACGCCTGGTCCCCGGCCCCGGCCGGTCCGGGCCCGCTGCCCCCGGAGGGCGCCCGGCCCCCGGCGTACGGCGGTCAGCCGCAGCCCTACGGCGGCCAGGACCCTGCGTACGGCGGCCAGGACCCTGCGTACGGCGGCCAGCCCCAGCCCTACGGCGGTCAGCCCCCGGCGTACGGCGCCCAGCAGCCCCCGTACCCCCAGCAGGGCGGTGCGGCGCCGCTGCCGCCCGCGCAGGAGCAGGCCACCCAGTACCTGCCGCCCGTGCCGGCTCCGGCCGACGAGGGCGCGACGCAGTACCTCCCGCACATACCCCCCGCGCCCGCCGACGAGGGCGCCACCCAGTACCTGCCGCCGGTCGCGCCCGGCGCGCTGCCGCCCGAGCAGCCCCCGCCGCACCAGTCCGAGGAGACCCGCTCGCTCGGCGTGGTCAAGCCCGGCGGCCCGCGGGGCGCCGGCCCCGTGCCGACCCCCGCCGCGCACCCCGACGCGCAGGCCACGCAGTACATCCCGCCCGTGCCCGGCGGTGCGGAGCGCCAGCCGCCCGCCGAGTTCGACAACCTCTTCCGCGGCGCCCCGGCCGGTGACGGCCCGGCCGGCTCCACCCAGCAGATGCCGATGCCCGGCACCCCCCAGCCCCCCGGCCCCGGCGCCCCCTACGGATACGCCCCGCAGGACCCGGGCGGCGGCGGGCGGCGCGGCGGCGGGGACCGGCGCACCGGTTCCCGGCTGCCGCTGCTGGCGGCCGTCGGCGTCGGCATCGCCGTCGTCGGGATCGGCGCCGGCGCGCTGCTGGCCGGCGGGGACGGCGGCGACGACGAGGCGAAGAAGCAGCCCGTCTCCGCCACCGCCCCGGCCACCGAGGGCTCCGCCTCCGCGTCGCCCTCCGCCGACCCGGCCCGGGAGCAGGCCGTCGCGCTGGACGCGCTGCTCGCCGACAGCGGCGACAGCCGGCAGTCGGTGATCGACGCCGTGGCCTCCGTGAAGTCCTGCGACAACCTCGGCCAGGCGGCCCAGAGCCTGCGCGACGCGGCGAAGCAGCGCACCGAACTGGTCACCCGGCTCTCCCGGCTCTCCGTGGACCGGCTGCCGGACAACGCCGCGCTCACCGCCGCCCTCACCAAGGCGTGGCAGGCGTCGGCGTCCGCCGACAACCACTACGCGGCCTGGGCGGACCAGGCGGCCGGCAAGAAGGGCTGCAAGAAGGGCCAGGCCCGCACCACCGCGCAGACCCAGGCCGGCAACAAGGAGAGCGGCGTCGCCAGCACCGAGAAGGCCAGGGCCGCCGAGCTGTGGAACGTGATCGCCAAGAAGTGGGGCCTGACCGAACGGACCCCGGTCCAGCTGTGACCGGCGGCCCGCCGGCCTCAGCTCACCTCGGCGGCCCGCAGCGTGTCGGTGGTGTCCAGGAAGCCCTTCCTGGCCGCCACCAGGCGGCCCTCCCGGACCACCTGGAGGGTGACGTCGGTGTTGACCAGCCGCGGGAAGCCGACGGCGGCCAGCTCCGACTGGAAGGTCCACTTCAGCGTCGGGGTGAGCCCGCCGGTGCCGACCTCCAGGCCGTCGTCCAGGGCGCCGCTGACGGTGTCGGCGGTCACCGGGCCGTCGCCGAGCGAGGCGACGACCTTCTTCAGCACGGTGTACGCGATCCAGGTGGTCTGCACCCCGGCGTCCGCCGCGTCGACGCGGTTGTCGCCGAACGCCTTCTCCTCGAGGACCTTCTTCATCGGGCCCCACCGCGGGTCCGTCGACACCGGGTACCAGCTGGTGACGTACGACCCTTCGTACGGGCTCGACGCCCCGCCGGTGGCGTTGACCGTGGACTGGTCGACGCTGCCCAGCACGGTCGCGGTGCGCACCTCGGGCCAGGCGTCGCGGGCCCGCCGGAAGGAGTCCATGAAGGTGCTGGTCCGGTCGCCGAGCACGGGAACCACGCACCCCTCGGCCGTCGCGTCGGCGGTCGCGCTCCGCAGCGCCCGGTCCGCCTGGCCGCCGTACTCGGTGGCGTCCTCCGCCGCCCGCTGGTCGGTGGCGTCCGGGTGTCCGCCCGCGGTGAGGCCGGAGTCCAGCAGCGGCGGCAGCTGGTCGCCGGCGATGGTGTCCGGGCGGACCATGGTGACCGCCCCGCAGGCGCCGGCGAGCGCGGTGCCGAGGCCGGCCAGCAGCGCGGGCTGCCCGCCGTTGACCGGGTAGGACAGCGGGCTGGTGAACTCCCTGGTGGTGATGCCGTAACCGCCGATGTACGGGATGCCGGCGCCCTCCAGGACGGGGAGGAAGGAGTCGGCGTGCTGGCTGTAGGAGCCGACGACGGCGACGACGTTCTCCTTGACCGCGCGCCGGGCGCACTTGGCGGCGGTCACGCCGTCGTTGTGGTCGTTGCAGGTGAGCACCTTCAGCCTGCGCCCCGACAGGCCGCCGTGGCCGTTGACCCAGCGGGCGTAGGCGAGGGCGAGGGCAGGCATGCCGGGTCTGTTGGTGGCGCCGGTGTCCTGGGGCGCCCAGGTCATGACGGTGACGGTGTCGTCCGCGGTGCCCCCGGCGACCCCGGGGACCACCCCGCAGCCGACGGCGAGCGACGCGCCCGCCGCCACGGTCGCCAGGGTCGAGGAGATCTTCCTGATACGTCGCCTGCCGGTCATGAAACCGCACGATTCCCCCACAGGACTAACCTGGGGGCGCCCTCCGTTCAACGCCCGGTGACCCCGGGGTGAATTGCGGGGGCCTGTGAGACGAGCACCGAGAGGAACGTACGATCGATGACCGTGCAAGGTCCGGAGAACTCTTCCCGTCGCGGCCGTCGCTCCTCCACCATGGGCGGCATGCCTCTCAACGACATGCCGTGGTGGCGCTGGCGCAGCAACGTGCGGTCGGCGCTGCACATGCTCTCCGACCCCGCCTTCCAGCGGGACGTCTGGCTGGCCGGCACGGACGGCTACGGCGACGTCACGGACGCGGTGTACCGGCTGGTGGAGGACACCTGGCTGGACCACTGGTCGGCGGAGAAGTACGTCGGCACGATCTTCCGCGACTCGCAGGAGGCGGCGCTCGTCGACACCGCGGTGCTGCGGGTGCTGCGGATCATGCACCAGGTCGGCCCGGACGCGCCGGTCTCCGCCTACCTCCAGTACCCCGACTGGCCCGAGGCGGTACGGGCCGCCCGGGACGCGCACGTACGGCTGGCGACGAGCGACGGGGAGGACCCGGACACGGCGCCGCGCAGCCTTGAGGTGCTGAGCCTGCTGACCCGGTCCGCGTAGCGGAACGCCGCTCGGCCCGGGGGGCCGGGTGTGGGACCCTGTCCGGCATGAACGAGCAGTCCTCCCGAGCCGCGGCCGTCCCGGCCGACCAGTACGTCCTCACCCTCTCCTGCCCGGACAAGCAGGGCATCGTGCACGCGGTGTCCAGCTACCTGTTCATGACCGGCTGCAACATCGAGGACAGCCAGCAGTTCGGTGATCACGACACGGGCCTGTTCTTCATGCGCGTCCACTTCTCGGCGGATGCTCCGGTCACCGTGGACAAGCTGCGGGCCAGCTTCGCGGCGATCGGCGACTCCTTCCACATGGACTGGCAGATCCACCGGGCCGACGAGAGGATGCGCGTCGTCCTCATGGTCAGCAGGTTCGGGCACTGCCTGAACGACCTGCTCTTCCGCGCCCGCATCGGCGCGCTGCCGGTGGAGATCGCGGCGGTGGTCTCCAACCACACCGACTTCGCCGAGCTGGTCGCCTCCTACGGTGTCCCCTTCCACCACATCCCGGTGACCAAGGACACCAAGGCGGAGGCGGAGGCGCGGCTGCTGGAGCTGGTGCGGGAGGCGGATGTCGAGCTGGTCGTCCTCGCCCGGTACATGCAGGTCCTCTCCGACGACCTGTGCAAGCGGCTGAGCGGGCGGATCATCAACATCCACCACTCGTTCCTGCCGAGCTTCAAGGGGGCGAAGCCGTACCACCAGGCGCATGCGCGGGGCGTGAAGCTGATCGGCGCGACGGCGCACTACGTGACGGCGGATCTCGACGAGGGGCCGATCATCGAGCAGGAGGTCGAGCGGGTCGGGCACGACGTCACGCCGGACCAGCTGGTGGCGATCGGGCGGGACGTGGAGTGCCAGGCGCTGGCGCGGGCCGTGAAGTGGCACGCGGAGCGCCGGATTCTGCTGAACGGGCGGCGGACGGTCGTGTTCGCCTGAGGGTCCGGGGGGCGGTGCGTGGGCGGCCACGGCACCACCCGCGGTCGCCCGGCGACGGAAAGGGCCCTTACATCCGGCTCAGGCTCGCCGTGGCGAACAGGACGTCCCTGATGGCCTGCCGGTCCCCGGACCGCCCCGCCGCCGCTTCCTCCGGCGGTACCCGGCCAGCCGCCAGCCGGCAGAACTCCACGTCGTCCAGGGCGATGTACGCGACCTCGTGCTCGGGGGAGCCCACCGCCGCCGGGGAGTCCAGCGGGATCAGCCACTGCCCGCCGCCGGAGCCCTCGATCTCCAGCCGCAGACTGCGCCCCGGCGTCCCCGCCGCGACCAGGTGCCGCGGCGCGTCCGACGCGGCCTTCCCCGCCCGGCGGCGTTCCGCGAGCGCGGCCGGCAGCAGCCGGGCGGTGAGGTCGACCATGCGGTGGAGATGGCGCGCGGCGGGCGGGTGGTAGGGGTAGGCCACCGCCTCCGCGATGTCCTCCGCGTGCATCCAGCACTCGAAGGCCCGGTCCACCATCGCGTCCCGCAGCGGCAGGGCGAAGTCGCCGTACGACACCGGCATCCGGCCCCCGCCCGCGTCCCGCCCGGCGTCGCCACCGCCGGTGAACGCCGTGGTCCGCACCAGCGCGTGGGTCTGCGCCCGCCACGGCGCCCGGACCGCGCGGGTCGGCGGGAGGTGCGAGGACCGCCAGTACGCCTCGGTGCGCCCGGCCGGTCCCGGCTCCCCGGCGGGCACCTCACCGAGCGGGTCGGCCAGGCCCAGGGCCACCGCGACCAGGCCGTCGACCGCCAGGAGGTGCGCGAGGGTCCCGGCGACGGTGGTGCGGCGGCCGGCCGTCCCGCCGTCCGCGAACCAGCGCAGCCGCACCGGGGCGTGCCAGTCGGCGTCCCCGATGTCCTGCAGCAGGGCGTCCAGCCGGGCGGTCTCGGCGTCGTACGGCATGGTCCACTCGGGGACCGGGATGCGCGGCGGGCGCCGGGCGAGGCAGTCGTCCAGGACGCGGGTGCGCAGGGACGGGTCCGGGTCGAGGGTCTCCGGGGGCCGGAGCAGGCCGACCGCCGTGCGCAGCCGACGGGCCTCCTCCGCGCAGGCCCCGCACTCGCCGAGGTGCCGGTCGACGGCCGCCGACTCCTCCGCCGAGCAGGCGGCCAGCGCCCACGCGCCGAGCAGGGACTTCAGCACGGGGTGCGCCAGCACCAGCGGCGCGGCGGGCGGCGGCGGGCCGCCGTCCTCCACGGGGGCGCGCGGCAGCGGTATCCGGGCCCGGCGCGCGTCCGTGCCGCCGGCCGCGCCGGCCGGTGGCGTCTCCGGGCGGGCCGGGTCCTCCGGCGCGCTGCCCGGCCCGGCCTCCCGGTCACCGTCGCCCGTGCCGTCGCGGTGCCCCGGTCCGTCGCCGTACGCCCGGTCGTCGTACGCCCGGTCGGCGTACCCCTCGTCGTCGTACGCCCGGTCGGCGTACCCCTCGTCGTCGTACGCCCCGGACGGGTCCGCGCCGCCGCTCATGCGGCACCTCCGTAACCGGGCGGGTCCTCGGGTGCGCCGGGGGCCGCGACGTCGTGGGCGGTGGAGAGCAGTTGCAGGCCCAGGCGGAGCCGCCGGCGGGCCTCCTCCTCGGTGATGCCGAGGTCGGCGGCGGTCTGGCGGTAGTCGCGGCGCTGGAAGCAGGCCCGCTCCAGCGCGGAGCGCAGCGGTGCGGGCATGGACTGCACGATGTAGTCGGCGCGGGCGGCGACCGAGGCGCGGCGCACCCGGCGTTCGAGGTCCTCCGCGGTGCCCGGGCCGCCGCGCTCCAGGGCGGCCGTCTCCGTGGCGCGCAGCCGCCGCACGGCCAGCCGGTGCGTGAGCCCGGCGAGCCAGGTGCGCATCGGACCCTGCCGGGGGTCGTAGGCGTCCGGGTGCTCCCAGACGTGGGTGAAGACCTCGCGGGTGACGCGGTCGGCGGCGCTCTGGTCGTCCAGGACCCGGTGGGCGAGGCCGTGCACCAGGGCGGCGAACCGGTCGTACAGCTCGCCGAGGGCGGCGGCCTCGCCGCGGGCGAGCCGCTGCTGCATCGCGCGGTCCCAGCGCGGCGGTGTGTTCCTCGTCGCCATGCGACCCCCTCCACCCCCTGCTCGTGCCCGGCGTGCGGCCGGTCCGTCCGGTGTCCAGCCTGCGGCCCCCGCCGTCCCGAATGTAGTCCGCACCTATGACGACGCACGCCCCTTTGTGGCAATGCGCGCCCCCCGGGGTGAACCGGGTGGTACAGGGCGCCCACGCGGTGAGGGCACCCACTGTCCCGGCGGCGGCCCCCACCGCCTGACCGGACAAGACCGGATAAGAGCGGAGGGGATCGGAGGGGATCGGAGGGGGTTGTTTCAAGCCCCTTCTGATCGGTGCCCGTTTTCCGGCAGGCGTTTGCGGGAACGGCCGGTGGGCAGGCGCGCGCCCAAGAAGCGTAGGCAGAGCATCCGTTTCGGTGCCGATCCGTTGCGACGAGCGAAGGGCATGGTGGTGGCGTTCAACGTGACCGGGGAGGAGCGGGGTGGCTGGACCGTGGTCCAGGTGTCGGGCGAGCTGGATCTCGTGTCGTCGCCCGCGCTGCGCCAGCGGGTGCACGACGCCGTGGCCGAAGGCCGCCACAGCCTGGTCCTCGACCTCTCCGACGTGCTGTTCTGCGACTCCAGTGGCGTGGGCGTGCTGATCGCCGCCCGGCGCCTCATACGGTCCTGCCAGGGCCGGCTGCGGCTGATCCTGCCCGCCCAGGGCGCGGTCGACGGCTCCCACGTCAACCGGGTCCTCGCCGCGCTGGGCGTGCGCCGCCTCTTCGACGTCCACCCCGACCTCGCCTCGGCCACCGGCGACGAACCCCGCCCGCTGTCCGCGTAGGACCCACACGCGCCCCGCACCCACACGCGCCCCGCACCCACACGCGCCCCGCACCCGCCCGCGCCCCACACGCCGCGCGCCGCGCGTCATCGTTCTGTCACATCGTTGTACCGGTATTCGCCCGGTCTTGGTGCGGACGTCACTTTCCGCGCCAGGGCGCCCGCCGCCGTCGTACGCTCCCTGCGAGACATCCCCCACCCGACGTAAGGCGGCCAGAGAACAGATGGTCAGCGAAGAGATGGTCAGCGGCGAGGACGGACGCGGGATCGCCGACCGGTTCGCCACCTTCGACCTGAACGGCAACGGCTGCATCGACCGCGAGGACTTCAGCGAGGCGGCCAAGGCGCTGCTCGCGGAGTTCGCCGTCGCGGCCCGCTCCGACAAGGGGCAGGCGCTGTACGGCGGTGCCGAGGCGTTCTGGCAGGGCATGGCCGGCATCGCCGACCGGGACGGCGACCAGCGCATCACCCGCCAGGAGTTCGTCACCGGCGCGGTCAAGCGCCTGCGGGACACCCCGGACCGGTTCGCCGAGATCGCCCGTCCCTTCCTGCACGCGGCGCTGGCCGTCGCCGACGCCGACGGCGACGGGGCGGTGACGGTCGAGGAGACCGTACGGCTGCTCACCGCCCTCGGCGTTCCCCCGGAGACCGCCCGCCCGGTCGCGGCGAGCCTCGACGCGGACGGGGACGGGAAGGTCGGCGAGGAGGACGTCGTCCCCGCCTTCGCCCACTACTTCACGGTGGCGGAGCAGGCGGGGGAGTAGTGGGGGAGCGGGTGGCGGCGTAGGGGAGTCGCACAGTATCCCGTACGGGTACTCCTTCCCGTTGGAATATGCCCGAAGCGCTTGTTGGTGTGACGGCGGGTCAACCATGCTGTCGCACCATGCAGAAGGCGCAGCTGGAGATCCGGCCCGACCCCGCCGAGGTCGGGCGGGCCCGGAAATGGGCCCGTGCACGGCTCGCGGCGTCGGGGGCGCGGGACGACGAGGCCCTCGCCGACGCGCTCGTTCTGCTCGTCTCCGAACTGGTCACCAACGCGGTCGTGCACACCGGCCGTCCGGCCGTGCTGCGGCTCGCCCTGCCCGGCGTGGAGGCCGACGGGTCCGCCGTCCGGCTGGAGGTGGCCGACGCCTGCGGGCACGCGCCGGTGTACCGGTGCGCGGACGGCGAGGCGACCGGCGGCCGGGGGCTGGCCCTGGTCGACGGGCTGGCCGACCGCTGGGGCTGGACGCGGGACGAGGCCGGCAAGCGCATCTGGTGCGAGCTGGACCGCCGTGCCGCGCCGGCCGCACCCGCCGGCGCGGCCGACCGGGCCGGGACGGTACCGGTCGGGGGCGGCCGGGCGTACGAGGCGGTGTAGCGGCGTGCGGGAGCGGGGCGCCGCGCGGGCTGCCGGCCCCGTGATCCGGGGCTCCCGGCCGTGCGCCCGGCCGTGCTCCCGTGCGCGGCCGGTGCGGAACGGGGCACAAGGGACGAAAAGCCCGCCCGGGCGTTGACGGTGGGTGACCCCGCGCTCACCCTGATGTACAGCGATTCGCCGTGAGGGGACGGCGAGGGTCCGTGACGGGAGCCCTCGCCGAGTGTGGGTCGCGGCGCGACGGCACTCCCCGCACGGCTTCGGCGCCGGGGTGGAGTGCCGGGGCCGGACGGCGGCGAGCGGTGCCGTTCTCGGGGTGCCGGTGCCGCCCCGCCGTCCGGTCGGCCGTCAAGAGTTGTCCACAGGCTGGGGAAAACTCTGAAGGGCTCGGCACGCACACGATCCAGGACGCCGGAACGCTTCCGGAAAACCCCTGGGACGCCCCCGCCCCCGCCCCTACCGTCCTCCTATGACCTACCGCGACGTGGCCTCCCGGCCGGTGCTGATCTGGGCCGGCACCGCGTTCGCCGCCCGCATACCGGTGGCCATGGCGCCGCTGGCCCTGGTCTTCCTGGTCCGGGACGGGCCCGGTGGCTACTCCCTGGGCGCCGCCCTCGCCGCGGTGTACGTGCTCGGCGAGATCGCCGGCGCCCCGCTGCTCGGACTGCGGCTGAACCCCGACCGGGCCCGCCGGCACCTCGCGGCCGGCCTGCTCACCGGCGCCGCCGGCTTCGCGGCCCTCGGCCTGCTGCCCGGCGCCCCCGCCGGAGCGCTCGCCGCGTTCGCCTTCCTCGCCGGGGCCGCCCCGGCCGCGGCGACCGGCGGACTGCGCACCCTGCTCACCGAGCTGGTCCCGGAACGGGCCGTCACCCAGGCGCTGTCCGTCGAGTCGATGCTGGGGTCCGTGGTGTGGTCCGTCTCCCCGGCGGCGGTCACCGGCCTCGCCCTGGGCGTCGCCCCGCCCGTCCCCCTCCTTCTCGCGGCCGGTTCGATGGCGGTGTCCGCCGCGGGGCTGTGGGCGCTGCCCGCCCGCTGGGGCGGTGCGGGCACGGCCGCCGCCGGGACGGCACGCCCCCCGGTGCCGCGGGTGCTGGCCGCCGCCTGGCCGGTGTACGTCACCGGCGCCGCCGGCCTCACCCTGCTGGGCCTCGCCGAGATCGTGCTGCCCGCCCTGCTGGAACAGCGCGGCGCCGGCGCCGGCTGGTCCGGCCCGCTGCTCACCGGCCTGGCGGTCGGGGCGGGCGCCGGTGCCTTCCTGTACGGACTGCGGTCCTGGCCGGGCCTGCCCCGCACCCGCGGCCTGGCGCTGCTGTGCGGCATGTCGGCCTGTGTGGCCGGGGTCGCGCTGGCCCCCGGCACGCCCTGGATCGCGGCGGGGCTTGCCCTGGGCGGCGTACTCCAGTCCGGTGCGCTGCTCACCCGCAACCTGGCCCTGCGCGAGGCGCTGCCCCCGGAGGCGCTCGCCGCCGGGTACTCGGTGATGTACGCCGCCGCGGGCGCGGGCTACGCGGTGACCGGCGGCCTCGCCGGGCTGCTGCTCGGCGTGGCCGCCCCCTCCACCGCGATCCTGGCCGGCGTCGCGCTGACCCTCGCCCTCGCCGTCGTCGGCTGGTGGGGCGAGGTCCGGCGGGCCGCCCGCTCAGCCGGTGGCGACGGCGCCGCGCGGCGCCCCGGCCGGCCCGCTGCGGAAGGCCCGCCGGTACGCGGTGGGGGCGACCCCGAGCGTCGCCTGTAGGTGCTGGCGCATCGACTGGGCCGTGCCGAACCCCGCCTGCCGGGCCACCTGGTCCACGGAGAGGTCGGTGGACTCCAGCAGGTGCCGGGCCCGTTCCACCCGCTGCAGGGTCAGCCACTGGCCGGGGCTGATCCCGACCTCCTCGCGGAACCGCCGGGTGAAGGTCCGTACCGACATGGCCTCTCGTTCCGCCAGGTCCCGCAATCGGAGGGGCTCGTGGAGGCGGTCGAGCGCCCAGGCGCGGGCGCCGGTGGTGGACGCCTGCTGCGGGTCGGGCACCGGCCGCTCGATGAACTGGGCCTGACCGCCGTCCCGGTACGGCGGCACCACCGTGCGCCGGGCCACGTCGCTCGCGACGGCCGCGCCGTGGTCCCGGCGGACCAGGTGCAGGCACAGGTCGATGCCGGCCGCGACCCCCGCCGAGGTCAGCACGTCGCCGTCGTCCACGAAGAGCACGTCCGCGTCGACCCGGACCCGGGGGAAGAGCCGCTGGAAGTGCTCGGCCGAGGCCCAGTGGGTGGTCGCCGGACGGCCGTCGAGCAGTCCGGCGGCGGCGAGCACGTAGCCGCCGGTGCAGATGGCGACCAGCCGGGTGCCGGGCCGGACCAGGGCCAGGGCCGCGGCGAGCTCCGGGGTCAGCACGCCCTCCTCGTGCACGGGACCCAGCTCGTAGGAGGCGGGCACGACGACCGTGTCGGCGGTGGCCAGCGCCTGTGGGCCGTGCTCCACCAGGACCGCGAAGTCGGCGTCGGTGGCGACCGGGCCGGGCGGCCGGACCGAGCAGGTGACGACCTCGTAGAGCGGACGGCGCCCGGCGTCCCGGGCCATGCCGAAGATGCGCTGCGGGATGCCCAGCTCGAACGGGATCAGACCGTCCAGGGCGAGGACGACGACGCGGTGCGGGCGGGGTTTCCGGTCGGACGGCATGGCCCGATCCTAGCGGACCATGTCCTCCGGGCCACTCGCTGCGGACCGGCCCGGTGACACAAGCTCCATGACGTGACCCAGACAAGCGAAACGGCGGCCGCCGCCCGGCCCGTCCGGCAGCCCCGGCGCCGGGTGCACCGCGCCTGGTTCGTCGCCGCCGTCACCTTCGTGACGATCATCGGCGCCGCCGCCTTCCGCGCCGTGCCCGGCATCCTCATCGACCCGCTGCACGCGGAGTTCGGCTGGTCGCGCGGCACGATCGGCGCCGCCGTCTCCGTCAACCTCGCGCTCTACGGCCTCACCGCGCCCTTCGCCGCCGCCCTGATGGACCGCTTCGGCATCCGGCGGGTGGTCGCCGCCGCCCTCACCCTGATCGCGCTCGGCTCCGGGCTGACCGTCTGGATGCAGTCGGCGTGGCAGCTGATGCTCTGCTGGGGCCTGCTGGTCGGCCTCGGCTCGGGCTCGATGGCCCTCGCCTTCGCGGCGACCGTCACCAACCGCTGGTTCGCCACCCGGCGCGGCCTGGTCAGCGGCATCCTCACCGCCGCCTCCGCCTCCGGCCAGCTGATCTTCCTGCCGCTGGTGTCCTGGATCGTGGAGAGGTACGACTGGCGCCCGGCCGCCGTCACCGTCGCGCTCGCCGCCCTCGCGGTCGTCCCCTTCGTCTGGCTGCTGCTCCACGACCACCCGGCCGACCTCGGACAGAAGCCGTACGGCGCCACGGAGTTCGTCCCCAGGCCCGCCCCCGTCACCGGCGCCGCGCGGCGCACCCTGGGCGTCCTCGCCACCGCCGCGCGCACCGGTACCTTCTGGCTGCTGGCCGGCACCTTCGCGATCTGCGGCGCCTCCACCAACGGCCTGGTCCAGACGCACTTCGTGCCCGCCGCGCACGACCACGGCATGCCGGTCACCGCCGCCGCCTCGCTGCTCGCCGTCATCGGCGTCTTCGACGTGGTCGGCACGATCGCCTCCGGCTGGTTCACCGACCGCTTCGAGCCGCGCCGCCTGCTCGCCGTCTACTACGCCCTGCGCGGCGTCTCCCTCCTCTTCCTCCCCATGCTCCTCGCGCCGGCCGTGCGCCCGCCGATGGTCTTCTTCATCGTCTTCTACGGCCTCGACTGGGTCGCCACCGTCCCGCCCACCCTCGCCCTGTGCCGCGAGCGGTTCGGCGACGACAGCGCGATCGTCTTCGGCTGGGTCCTCGCCTCCCACCAGGTCGGCGCCGCGCTGGTCGCCTTCCTCGGCGGCGTCGCCCGCGACGTCTTCGGTTCCTACGACGTCGTCTGGTACGCCTCCGGGGCGCTGTGCGCGGCGGCGGCGCTGATGGCCCTGGTGATCAGGCGGCGCCCGGTGCCGGCGCTCTGACGGGCCGGCCGTACGCTTCCCCCCGTGACGTGGGGGGACACGGTCCGGCGGATTCGCTCGGCCTGGACGTACGAGGAGACGCGGACGGCCGCCGCGTGCAGCGCGGCGCAGTGGCCGGCCGCGTGGCTGGCCTGGTGGGTGCTGACGCGGAGCGTCCAGGACGACTACGGCATCGGGTACGGCGGTGCGTTCGGCCTCATCTGCCTGTTGCTGTTCGCCCCGCTGTACCTGCCGGTCCTCGGCCTGCTGCACACGCTGCTGCACATCGCGCCGGCCGCCGTCCTCGCCCGTACGGCACCGGCCCGCCGGCTGCCCGGCCCCGCGTGGGCCCGGCACCTGGCCGCGGTGGCGCTGCTCGGCGCGGTGTGGGCGGTCCCGGTGGCCTGGGCGGCGGGGTCGGGCTTCTGGAGTACGGCCCTGTCGTGCGCGCTGCTCGGCGCGGCGCCGGCGCTGGCCGCGGGGTACGCCCGCCGGGGCCGCCGTACGGAGTCCGACCTGCCGGGCTGGGGATGCTGGGGGGTGTGGTTCCGGGCCGGGGCCGGCGGGTTCCTGCTGTTCGCCGGGGCCTTCGGCGGTCTCGCGCTGGCCGCCCGGTCCGGGCTGGTCCCGGAGTACGAGCCTCCGGTGCTCTCCGCCGCCCAGGTCACCGGGGTCTGGCGAAGCGGGGACGGCGCCGTGCTGCGGCTCGACGCGGACGGCGGGGCCGAGCTGGTCCGGCTGCCGATGAAGGTCACCGACCGCACCGACCGGTCGATCCCCGTCTGCGCCGGCGCCGGCACCTGGTCCCTGCGCCGGGACGGCCCCTACGGCGAGGAGCGGGCCGGCGTCCTGGTCCGCCCCGGCGCGTCCGGCTCCTGCGACCAGGACACGTACTGGACCATCGGCGGCACCGAGGACGCCCCCGAACTCTTCGTCCTCCTGGGCGACCCCGACGCCGGCGACCTGCTGGTCCTGACCCGGGATCAGGGCAGCCGGGCGGCCCGGCTGCCCTGACGGCGGTCGACCGCGCGCGCGATGCGCACCGCGTCGCGGGCGAGTTCCCGGAGCATCCCGCTGATGGGGTTGGTGAAGCCGGTGAAGTACAGGCCGGGGGCGTCCTTCGGGGTGCGGGCACCCCGGACGACCGGACGGCCGCGCGCGTCCAGCACGCCCAGGTGGCCGACGAGCCCGGTCAGGCCGCGCTCGTACCCGGTGGCGGCGATCACCGTGTCCGGGGCGACGCGGTCGCCGTCCGCGAGGACCACCTTGCCGCCCTCGAAGCCCTCCACGGCGGCGACCACCTCCACTCGGCCCCGGCGCACCGCGTCGATCAGACCGACGTCCTGCACCGGGACGGCCCCCTGCCGCACCCGGCTGTACAGGCCGGTGTCCGGGCGGGGCAGGCCCCGCGCCGACAGGTCGGGGACGCTCACCCGGGCCAGCGGCCGGGCCAGCCGGTCGACGAGCCGCACGGGCAGCCGGCGGACCAGGACCGCGGTGTACTGGGCGGCCCACCCGGCGGTCGAGCGGCGCACCAGGTGCGGCGGGGTGCGCACCGCCAGCCGGACCCGCGCGGCACCGCCCTCGACCAGGTCGACGGCTATCTCGGCACCGGTGTTGCCGACCCCGACGACGAGGACGTCCCGGCCCGCGTGGGGCGCGGCGGAGCGGTACTCGCAGGCGTGCAGGAACGTTCCGGTGTAGCTGTCCCGGCCGGGCCAGTCCGGGACCCGGGGGGTGTGGTTGTAGCCGGTGGCCACCACCACGGCGGCGCCGGTCAGTTCGCGGCCCCCGGAGGCGCGCAGCAGCCAGCCGTCGCCGTCGGGGGCGGGCTCGACGCGGTGCACCTCGACGCCGGTGACCACCTCCAGACGGTGGTGCTCGGCGTACTTCTCCAGGTAGCGCACGACGTCGTCCCGGGCCGGCCAGCGCCCGAACCGGCGCGGCATCGGCAGGCCCGGCAGGGACGACAGACGTCGGGTGGTGTGCAGTCGCAACCGGTCGTAGTGGCGGCGCCAGGACGCGCCGACCTGGTCGGACCGCTCCAGCACGACGGCGCGCACGCCCCGGGCGCGCAGGGCGTACGCGGCGGCGAGCCCGCCCGGTCCGCCGCCGATGACGTAGACCGGGCGCCGCGCTGGGGAATCGGTGAGGTCGGGGGAGTCGGCCATGCGGCGAGCGTAATCACCGCCCGCCGCCCGCGGGACCGGCTAGGCCGACTTGTGACCGGCCGTCTTCGCGACCCACTCGATGAAGTCGCCGGCGTCCTCGTTGGCCCCGTGCCCGGCGTCCCAGTAGTAGCGGTGGCTGACGTCGTCGCCCAACTGGTGGGCGGCGGCGGCCAGGTTGGCGGAGACGGTGAGCGAGGTGTCGGAGTCCGCGCTGCCGAGCCTGATCCACCAGTGCCTGCTGCGGCCGGGGTTGACCCGGTCGACCAAGTGGTACATCGGGTTCATCAGCCGCAGCTTCTCCGGGATGTCGCTCGCCAGGCGGGCGCTGCTCCCCTTGTCCTCGCGCAGGCTGTGGAGGGTGAAGTGGCGGTACTGCTCGGTGCCCGCGCCGAACTCGTTGTTGATGTCGCCGGACATCGTGTCGGAGGAGTCGGTGGGGAAGGCGAAGAGGTCGAAGGCGGGGGCGTCCTTCTTCCGGGCGCCGACGTGGGTGAGGAAGCCGGCCCAGGTGAAGGTGGCCTTCTCGCCGTCCCAGGTGATGAAGGTGTGCTTGGCCAGGTACGTCGCGCGGTCGGCGTCCGAGAGGGCGGCGAGGTACCTGGTGGCCGACGGCCACAGGTACGTCTTCAGCAGGTAGTCGTCGTAGTTGCGGGCGTTGAGCGTGCCGAAGCCGCCGAGGCCGCGCAGCTTCAGGCCCGCCTGGTACTCGGTGAACTGCGACTTCAGTTCCCTGGAGACGGTCTGGTCGGCCTGCGTGCCGGTGCTGAGCTTGTTGGTGCCCCAGTTCCACTCGTAGGCGCCGTCGGCGTGCTCCAGGTCGGTGATCGGGCACCAGGCGCCGGTCGCGAAGACCGCGTCGGAGGCGTCGGCGGCGCCGATCTCCTCCAGGTACGCGTCGTAGAGCGGGCTGTCGCCGGACGCGCCGAGCAGTGCGGAGAGGGCGCCGCCGGCGCTGGTACCGGTGGAGAAGATGCGGTCCGTGTCGCCGGGGACGCGGCCCTTGTTGGCGCGCAGGTAGCGGACGGCGGCCTTCAGGTCGACGATCGCGGCGGGCGCGGTGCCGTAGTACTCGCCCGCGCTGTTCTTCAGGGTGCGGCCGCGCGCGCCCGGCTCCACGACGACGTACCCGGCGGCCAGGCCGAGCTGCGGCAGGCTGACCGTCCTGCCGCCGGCGAGCTGGGCGGAGCTGCCGGACTCGGTGCCGGAGGTGGCGGACGCGGAGGGGGCGGCCGAGGCGCTGGGGGCGCCGCCCGGCGCGGTCCCGCCGCCGCCCATGCCGCCGCCGCCCACGCCGGTGGCCTCGGCGACCGACGCGGGCAGGTAGCCGCCGACCGAGTTCGCGAACAGGATCGGGGCGCCGGTCGCGTCCACGGCCTTGCCGTCGATTGTCACGGGGAGGCTGATGTTCAGGCTCTGGTACTTCTCGTCGACCGGCTTGGCGACATAGGTGACCGCCTTCCAGAAGCGGTACGTCACCTCGTGCTCGTCGCCGGCGGCGTCCGTGACGGTCGTCGTCAGCGTGGTGGAGGCGTCCTTGTCGAAGACCAGGGCGCCGGACGCGGTGGAGCCGCCCTTCTCGTTCTCCGCCCGCGCGGTGAGCGCGATGCCGCCGGCCGCCGCGACGCCCGCGGTGGCGCCGATCCCGATGACGACGCTCCTGCGCCTGACTGCCCTGTGTTTCACGTTGACGCCCTCCTGGGTCCCTGACGGGCTTGCGTCTGTGAACGTAGAACATGTGCCGACAAGATTGCCAACAATCTGCCGGATTCACGGGAGACGCACAGCTTCACGGTTGCCGCACAGGGCACCACGGGCGTGACCGCGTGGCGCGTACAGACATCCCGGATGACCGCGTGGCGGGGCCGGGTGTGGAATGACGGCATGCCCCGAACGAACGAACAACCCGTCGCGGCCCCCCGCGGCCACGGCCTGCGCCTGCGCTTCTGGAACCCGGACTCCGCGGCCGACGCCGAAGCCTGGCTCCGGGGTCATCGGGACCCTGGCTTCCGGCGCTGGAACACCCCGCTGAGACCGGTGACCGACCTCGACGGCGCCCGCGAGTCCCTGCGCGTCCGCGCACGGCAGCAGGCGGAGGGTGTCTCCCGGTCCTTCCGGATCACGGACGAGGAGACCGGGGCGACCCTGGGCCACATCGGCCTGGGTGAGATCAACCGGCCCCTGCGGCTGGCCCGCGTCGGCTACTGGGTGCTCCCCGAGGCCCGCGGCCGGGGCGTCGCCACCCGCGCCCTGCTGCTCGCCGCCGACCACGCCTTCGCGGAGCTGGGCCTGTACCGGCTGGAACTGGCGCACGCCCTCGGCCACGACGCCTCCTGCCGGGTCGCCGAACGCTGCGGCTTCCGTCTGGAGGGCACCCTGCGCGGTGCGATGTGGGAAGAGGACAGCCGCGACACCTTCCGCGACGCCCACCTGCACGCCCGCCTGGCGACGGACGGGATGTCCGCGCCGGCGGGGGCCCGCCGGGGAGGCCGTCACGGAAAGTGGGACGCCAGCCGCAGCACGGCCTGGCCGCAGGGGTGAGAGACGTTCGCGGGTGGCCCCTGGAAGAACCTCCTCAGGCTTCGCCGCGCAGCAGACTCATGCCGCAGGCGATCAGCCGGGCGACGGCGAGAGGCCGGCACAGGGTGCCCGCCGTTTCCGGCGGGAGGGACCCGTACGACTCCGAGCCGAGGCGAGGGCAGTCCACGGCGTCCAGGCGCGGTACCCCGAGGCAGGTGCCTTTCCCGAGGCGGACGACCTCTCCGCAGCGCCGGTCCGCCACCGCGTCCCGCCATGTTCGCGGCACGCTCGCCGGTACGAGGGCGTAGTAGGGCCTGTCGTTCGGATCAGGACGCAGGACATCGGCGGGACTTGTCCATGCCGGTGAGCGGGGTCTGGTGCGTGCAGCTGCAAGGCGGAGGAGGGCGGCAACGCGGAGCGTTGACAACCGACGACAACGCCGCAGATGCGCGTGCCAGACCCCGCGTCTGCGGCGTGATCCGAACGACAGGCCCTAGCGGGGGCCACGGACGTCACAGACGACCGGGCCACCGCCGAACGCCTCGGTGAGGGCGGTGTCGACGCCGTGCGGATCGGTGCTCGCGGTGGCGGCCTGGACGAGACGTCCGGGAACGCGGGCGGCGGAGACCAGCCGCTCAGGGGCAGCACGGTTACGCCGTGCTCCCGCCGTTCCGCCCGTGCGAGGCCGGGTGACGGGTGCGCGGACAACAGCCACTGCTCGGGGCTCGGCCACTGGGGCCCTCGCCGTGGCAGACGCCCTCCACGTGGTGGACGGTGACGGTGAGCCGCCCGCGCCGGCCACCCTGCGGAACCGGCTCGTGTACTGCTGCACGGCGTTCCAGGCGTGCCACTCCGGCACATCGGCCCGGGAACTGCCCGTCCTCGTCGTGGGCGCGGAGCGGGCCGCGCACGCGGCGCCCGTCGGTGGCGGGCGGCCAACCGCCGCGACGGCCGGCCACGAGGCACTGGCCGGTCTGTCCCGCGCGTACCCGTCGTGGCGACGCCGTACCTCAACCGGGCGCAGGGCGCGCGGCCCGCGGTCGGCCGGTCGATCGCCGCCCTGCGGGATCAGGGTGTCCTGGTCCTCGACGGCGCGGACGGGACCCGGGCGCACCCTCCTCAGCAGGGGGACCCGAAGGCGTATCCCTGGGCGAAGGCACTGGCCGGCGTGCGGCGCCGGGCCGGCCTCGGAGGTCCGGCCGGGCGGAACCACGGTCCCCGGCAGGTCGACGGCCCCTCACGGCCACAGCAACCCCCGCTCCCACCCCCCGTCCTCCCCCGTCCGCCGGTAGGTGAGGCGGACGTGGCGGCGGCGGGGGTGGCCCTGGAAGAACTCGGCCTCGTGGGGGAGGAGGCGGTAGAGGGTCCAGGTGGGGGCCGGGGTGTCCGGGGCGCGCCGGGCCTGCGCCCAGGCTGTTGCGGAGGCGTCGGCGAGGGTCGTCAGGGAGGGCAGGGGCTCGCTCTGGCGGCCGGTGAGCGCGGCGGCCAGGGCGCCGGTGGAGCGGGCGTGCAGGTCGGCCTGGGCCTCGGCGGGCGGCGCCGTGGTGACCGGCCCGCGGACGCGGACCTGGCGGCCGAGGCGCGGCCAGTAGAAGACGAGGGCGGCGTACGGGCGGGCGGCGAGCTGGGTGCCCTTGCGGCTGCCGGAGTGCGTGGCGAAGGACCAGCCGTCGGCGTCCGCGCCGTGCAGCATCACGATCCGTGCGTCGGGGGCGCCCGCCGGGTCCGCCGTCGCGAGGGACATGGTGTGCGGCTCGGGCTCGCCGGCCGCGACCGCCTCCGCGAACCACCGGGTGAAGAGGGGGAGCGGCTCGGCCGGGGCGGTGGCCGGGTCGAAGGGCGGCAGGTCGGTGACGGCGGGGTCCCAGACCCGCAGCGACCTGAGCAGCGCGTCCAGGTCCGGCTCCATTCACACCGTCCCGAGGTCGGAGGAGACCCAGCGTTCGGGGCGCATCCGGACGATGAGCTGTTCACCGTGGTTCTCCCAGGCGAACGCGACATAGCCGGCGACCTTCTCCGCGGGCAGGTAGCGCGCCGCCAGCTCGGTCAGCCGCTCCCGGGTGGCGGGGAGCGTTCCGGTGACCGGGCCCTCCACCGAGACGTACCGGATCGTCGGCTCCACCCGGTCGACGAGCAGGGAGAAGCGGCCGGCCGCCTCGATCAGCGCGTACTTGCGGGAGGCCGCGCCGGTCATGATCCACACCTCTTCGCCGGGCGCGTACTGGTACCAGATGGGCACGGCCAGCGGGGCGCGTCCGGCACCCGCGTCGACGGCCAGGGCGGCGATGTGCGGCTCGGCCAGGAACTGTTCGCGCTCCGCGTGGGTCAGGGCCATGACGTGTCTCCGGTTCTCCGGTCGGCGAGGGGGCGGGGGAAGCGACGGGGCGGCGGCCCACCGTAGTGGACCGCCGCCCGCCTGACAGGAACAACAGAACAACAGGAACGACAGGGACGACAGAACAACAGGAACGACAGGGACGACAGAACGACAGGGACGACAGGGACGACAGAACGACAGGGACGACAGGACGAGCGACGCGTGCGGCCTACTTCGTCGGCTTCTTGCCGGTGATGCCCAGGTGGACCAGGAGCGCCAGGTTCGGCTTGAGGTCGGCCTGCTTCACGCCCCAGGCGGTGGTGCCCTTCTGGTGCGAGGCGACCGCCGAGAGCATCGCGACCAGGGACGCGGCGATCGCGGCCGGGTGCACGTCCTTGTCGACCCTGCCCTTGGACTGCAACTCGGCGACGGAGTCCGCCAGGGAACCGGTCACCGAGTTGAGGATCTTGGAGCGGATCTTGTTGAACCGCTTGTCGCCCTCGGCGGCACCGAGGTCCACGACGCGCAGGATGGCGTCGTTCTTCCGCCAGAACTCCAGGAAACCGTCGACGAGTTCCTGCGCCGCCTGCCAGCCGGCCCGGCCCGCCCACGAGCGGTTCTGGACCAGGGCGGTCAACGCGGCGCCCTCGGCGGCCGTTTGCTCGGCGATCTCCAGGACGGCGCCCTCGACGTCCGGGAAGTACTGGTAGAAGGTCGCGGGCGAGGTGCCCGCCCGGCGGGCGACATCGATGACCTTGACGTCGCGGTACGGGGAGGAGCTGAGCATCTCGCTGAGGCAGTCGAGCAGCTTCTGCCGGGTCGCCTGCCCTCGCCGGCCGGCCACCCGCCCGTCGACGGTACGCACTTGTCCTGTCATGCCCGTCAGCTTACCGAGGGGTGATCAGGGCGCGATTCGGCCGACTGCAAATGGGGTGCGGGGACGCCCGGAGGCTGGTGTCCCTGGTCTGCGCGGTGCGCGCGACGCGGTTACGTTGGCGGCATGGCCGAAAACAGGGCATCCGCGTCCGGCGGGGAGCACGCCGGGGAGTACACCGAGGGCACCCCTTGCTGGGTCGACGCCCAGCTGCCCGACGTGGCGGCCGGCAAGCGTTTCTACGGCGGGCTGTTCGGGTGGGAGTTCGAGGACGGGCGGGATGGCCGCCCCGTCCGGGCCCGGCTGGGCGGCGCGCCCGTCGCCGGGCTGGCCCGCAAGACGGACGGCCGGATGCCCACCGTGTGGACGGTGTACTTCGCCACCGCCGACGCCACCGCCCTGGCCCGGCGGATCGAGGCGGACGGCGGCCGGCTCATCACCCCGCCCCACCCGGACGGCGCCCTCGGCACCACCGCCCTGGCCGCCGACCCGCAGGGCGCCGTCTTCGCGCTCTGGCAGCGCGGCAGCCACGCCGGCTTCGGCAGGCGGCACGAGCCGGGCACCTTCACCTGGGCCGAGCTGTACACCCGGGACACCGAGGCCGCCGACCTCTTCTACGGCGGTCTCTTCCACGACGCCCTCTTCGGACCCGGCGCCGAACCCGACTTCGGCCGGGCCCCGCTGACCGGCGTCTTCCCCGCCGAGATGCCGCCGCACTTCCTCGTCCACTTCCTCGTCGGCGACTGCGAGGCGGCCCTGGGGCAGGTGGTCCGGCTCGGCGGCCGGGTCCAGGTTCCGCCCTTCGAGACGTCCTACGGCGGGGTCGCGGTGGTCACCGACGACCAGGGAGCCTCGTTCGCGCTGCTGCAACGCTGAACCGGCCGTGTCATTTGCCCGGGAATGCCGTGAGACTCCCCGATTGGCCGCGGGTTCGCCACCGAGGCTTCGGACAGGAACAATCGGGGTGCGTGCCGCCGCGGCGGTGTGGTGGTGAGACGCTGCACACCGGTCGCGTACATATGTGGGTGGCGCGGCTCGTACGGGGAGGTGGCAGGCAAGTGGTGGATCAGCTGACGCAGCACGATCCGCGGCGGATCGGGCCGTTCGAGGTGCTGGGGCGGCTCGGCGCCGGCGGCATGGGGCTGGTCTATCTGGCGCGCTCGGCGTCGGGGCGGCGCGTGGCGATCAAGACCGTGCGGACGGAACTGGCCGAGGACCAGCTCTTCCGGGTCCGCTTCACCCGTGAGGTCGAGGCGGCCCGCGCGGTCTCCGGCTTCTACACGGCGGCCGTGGTCGACGCCGACCCGCGCGCGGCCGTGCCGTGGCTGGCCACCGCGTACGTCCCCGCGCCCTCGCTGGAAGAGATAGTGAACGAGTGCGGGCCGCTGCCGGCCCAGGCGGTGCGCTGGCTGGCGGCGGGCGTCGCCGAGGCGCTCCAGTCCATCCACGGCGCCGGACTGGTCCACCGCGACCTCAAGCCGTCCAACGTCCTCGTCGTCGAGGACGGCCCCCGGGTGATCGACTTCGGCATCGCCTCCGGCGTCTCCAACACCCGGCTGACCATGACCAACGTCGCCGTCGGCACCCCCGCCTACATGTCCCCGGAGCAGGCCAAGGACTCGCGCAGCGTCACCGGCGCCAGCGATGTCTTCTCCCTCGGCTCCACCCTGGTCTTCGCCGCCACCGGCCACGCCCCCTTCCACGGCGCCAACCCGGTCGAGACGGTCTTCATGCTGCTGCGCGAGGGTCCCGACCTGGACGGGCTGCCCGAGGAACTGCGCCCGCTCATCGAGTCCTGCATGCAGATGGAGGCGCACGGCCGGCCCAGCCCCGCCGACCTCCAGGCCCAGCTCGCCCCACACCTGTTCGGCTCCGGCTCCGACGACAGCGGTACGGCGTCGGCGTGGCTGCCCGAGCGGGCGGTGAGCCTGATCGAGTCCCGCCGGGGCGGCCGTCCCGCGCCCCGGCCCGCGGCCACCGCCGCCCGCCCCGCCCCCGCCGCCCGCGTCCCGGCCCCGGCCGTGCCGCCCCCGCCCGCGCACGACCCCGTCTTCCCCGCGCCGCCCGCCACCGCCCCGCCGGTGCCCGCAGGCGTCCCCGACCCCGGCCCGGTCCGGCTGGCCGGCGCGCCGGTGCCCATCGGCCCCGGCCCCCGGGTCGCCGACACCCGCGCCGCCGTGGTGAAGGCACCGCCCGCCGAGGCCGCCCTGTCCGGCTCCTGGACCCGGCCCCGCCCCGGCGCGGGCGGCGCCGAACCGGTCGCCCCCGCCGCGCCCCCGGCCCCGGCCGCGCCGCCCGACCCGGCGGCCTCCGGCTGGCGGCCCTGGCGGTTCCGGATGTCCAACGACGTCTGGGGCACCCCCGCCGTCGCCGGCGACCTGGTCTACGTCACCTCCTTCGAGGTGCACGCCCTGGACGTCGGCACCGGCCGCCGCCGCTTCAAGACCCGGGACGTCGCCTGGTCGATGGCGGTCGCGGACGGCCGGGTGCACGCCTCCGACGGGCCCACCCTGTACGCCCTCGACGCCCGGGAGGGCGCCGACCTCTGGCGGCTCCAGACGGACGCCTGGGTGTACTCGCTCAGGGCCGAGCGGGGCACCGTCGTCACCGGCACCCGCGGCGGCGGCGTCCAGGCGTGGGAGGCGGCCACCGGACGGAAGCTGTGGGAGACCACCGGCTGCCAGACCGACTTCGAGTCGCCCGAGGCGGGCCCCGCCCTCCACGACGGCACGGTCTACGTCTGGCAGGACGCCCGGCTGCGCGCCCTGGACGCCCGCGGCGGCGACGAGCGCTGGTCGTACCCGGTCGGCGACGCCGCCTCCTGCGGCGGGGTGCCGGTGCGGGTGGCGCCCGCGCCGGACGGCTGCGTGTACGTCTGCGCCGGGACCCGCGTCCTCGCGCTGGACGTGGCGACCGGCCACGTCCGCTGGCACTTCGAGGCGCCGGCGGTCTTCCTCTCCCCGCCGGTCTTCGTGCCCGGCCCCGCCGTCACCGGCGGCGGTGTCTACCTGGCCGACTACCTCGGCACGGTCTACGCCCTGGACGCCGCCGACGGCCGCGACCGCTGGCGGATCGCCACCGAGGCCCGCGCCTCCGTGGAACCCGTCCTGGTCGCCGCGGGCCACGTCCACGTCGGCAGCGGCAAGGGGCTCTACACGCTGGACGCCGTCACCGGCACGCCCAAGTGGCGGTTCCAGGCGGGCGGCGACATCGTCGGGGCGCCCGCGGTGGCCGAGGGCCGCATCCACTTCGGCTCCACCGACCACCTGCTGTACACCCTCAAGGCCGACGACGGCCGGCTGCGCTGGAAGCTGGCGACCGGCGGCGAGATCACCGGCACCCCGGTGGTCCGGGACGGCATCGTCTACGCGTGCAGCAAGGACCGGTGCGTGTACGCGCTGGACGCGGAGAAGGGGACGGGCACGGCCCGGACCAGCTGACCGGGCGGCCCGGCGGGTCCGGACCGTGTACCCGGGTCCTGCCGGGACGTACGACGGCCGCGGCGGCTCCCCCTCGGTGCCGCCGCGGCCGGTTCCCCGCGCGGTGCCGCAGCCGTGCGCGGTGCGGTGCCGCTGTCGTGCGGTGCGGTGCTGTACTGCCGTACTGCGGTGTTGCCGCTGTACCGCGGTGTGGTGCGGGTCGTCAGACCTGCTCGCCGGTCACGTGGTTGTCGAGCGGCTTCGCCGTCCCGTCGGCCGCCTTGGCGGCCGGCGCGGCGGTCAGCCCGTCCGTGACGTGGTTGTCGAGCGTGGTGACGGCCGTGTCGTCGACATCCGTGACGTGGTTGTCGAGCGGCTTGACCACCGGGTCCTGCTGGGCGTCCGCCATGACCTGAACTCCTGTGTGTCGATGGTGAAAGCCCGTCCGGCGGCTCCCCCGAGAGGCCGCCGGACGGGCGTGTCAGGGTCGTACACCCTAGCGGCGGTGATCACCGCTGATCCGTCTGCCCCCCGACGCGACGGACCGACAGACCGAGGGTGACGCGTGGCGATAAACGAACGATGAACGAACGCCGCCCCACCGCTCAGGCGGCGACGGACGGATCGAGCAGCCGCCGTACGTCGGCGGCCTCCGGCGAGCCGAGCCGCTCGAACGCGGTGAGCGCCTCCTGCCAGCAGGCGCGGGCCCGTCCGTTCTGGCCGAGCGCCTCCAGCGCGCGCCCCAGCACGGTCAGCACGTTGGCGCGCCGCCACTCGCCGCCGATCTCGCGCAGCGCGGCGAGCGCCTGCTCCGCCAGCGCGGCGGCCCCGCCCGCGTCCCCGCCCGCCAGCCGCGCCTCCGCGAGCCGGAAGAGGGTCATGCCCTCCCAGAGCCGCTGCCGGCTGTCGCGGAAGACCTCCAGCGCCTCGGTCAGCCGCTCGACGGCCGCGTCCAGCCGGCCCTGCCCGGTCAGCGCCAGTCCCAGCGCGTACCGCCCGTTGGCGCCGCGCAGGGTGTGGCCCAGCCGGTCGTAGAGGGCGGTGCCCTGCCGGGCCAGCTCCACCGCGCTGGTGGTGCGGCCCATCGCCAGGTGACTGCGGGAGAGGTTGCACAGCGCGCTGGCCTCGCCGGCGAGGTTCTCGTCCTGCCGGAAGTTCTCGATGGCCTGCCGCAGATACACCTCGGCCTCGGCGTTGCGCCCCTGGTATATCGCGCTGATGCCCCGGTCGTTGGCGGCCCAGCACAGGGGCGCCGGGTCGGCGGCGGACGCCGCCAGCTCCAGGGCCAGCCGGGCCTGCTCGTCCGCCTCCTGGAACCGGCCGGCCACCAGGTGGACGTTGGTCAGCGTGGTCAGCGCCCGGCTGAGCACCCCCGGGTCGCCCGCCCGCTCGGCCGCGTCCCGCAGGGCCCGTGCGGCGACCTCGTACTGCCGGGCGTTGGCGCCGGACTCGGCCAGGTCCTTCGCCGCCCACAGCAGGTCCACGGCACGGGCCAGCGTGGCGCCCCGCGCGCTCTGCTGCACACAGGCGAGCAGGACGTGCGCCTCGGCATACAGCCAGTCCTGGGCGGCGTGCCGGTCGGCGAAGACCAGGCCCGGGTACGCGGTCGGCGCGAGGTGGTCCACCAGCCGGTCGCCGGGGCGCTCGACGGCGTAGACGCCGGCCGCCGTCGCCAGGCAGAAGTCCAGCAGCCGGGAGAGGGCCGACTCCCGTTCACCCGGCGGCTGTTCGTCGCGTTCGGCGCATGCACGCGCGTAGAGCCGGACCAGGTCGTGGTACCGGTAGCGGCCCGGCGCGGCCGACTCCAGGAGCGAGGTGTCGACGAGGGACTCCAGCAGGTCCTCGGTCTCCGGCACGGGCAGGTCGAGGACCGCCGCCGCTGCCGCCAGCGAGATGTCCGGCCCGTCCGGCAGGCCCAGCAGCCGGAACGCCCGCGCCTGGGCCGGTTCGAGCTGCCCGTAGCCCAGCTCGAAGGTGGCCTTCACGGCGAGGTCGCCGGCCCGCAGTTCGTCCAGCCGCCGCCGCTCGTCCGCGAGCTTGGCCGCCAGCACCGACACGGTCCAGGTGCGGCGGGCCGCGAGCCGGGACGCGGCGATGCGGATCGCCAGCGGCAGGAAGCCGCACGCCGCGGCCACGTCGAGCGCGGCCTCCCGTTCCGCGGCCACCCGCTCCTCGCCGACGATCCGGGTGAACAGCGCCAGCGCCTCGTCCGGCGCCATCACGTCGAGGTCGACCAGGTGCGCCCCGGCCAGGTCCACCATCCGCGTCCGGGAGGTCACCAGCGTCGCGCAGCCCGCCGTGCCCGGCAGCAGCGGCCGCACCTGGGCCGCGTCCCGCGCGTTGTCCAGCAGCACCAGCACCCGGCGGCCGTCCAGCAGCGACCGGTACAGCGCCGCCCGGTCCTGGAGCGAGTCGGGGATCGCCGAGTCGGCCGTCCCCAGCGCCCGCAGCAGCGAGCCCAGCACCGTCTCCGGGTCGGCGGGCCGGGACCCGGCGCCCTGGAGGTCGACATGGAGCTGGCCGTCGGGGAACGCGGCGCGGGCCCGGTGCGCGACGTGCACCGCGAGGGTGGTCTTGCCGACGCCGCCGATCCCGGCGACGGCGGACAGCGCCATCACCGGCCCGCCCTCCCCGGACGCCGCCGCCAGTACGTCGCTCAGCTCCCGCACCAGGGCGGCACGGCCGGTGAAGTCGGGCACGGTCGGCGGCAGTTGGGCGGGCCGGACCGGCGCCGGCGCGGTCCGCTCGACGGGTCCGGACGGCTCGGCCAGCTCCGGGTCGGCGCGCAGCACCCGCCGTTGCAGCTCCTGGAGGGCGGGGCGCGGGTCGACGCCCAGCTCCTCGCCGAGCAGCCGGCGGGTGTCGGCGTACACCGCGAGCGCCTCGGCCTGCCGTCCGCCGCGGTACAGCGCCAGCATCAGCAGCTCGCGCAGCCGTTCGCGCAGCGGGTGCGCGGCGGTGAGCGCGGTCAGCTCGGAGACCGCCTCGGCGTGGCAGCCCTGTTCCAGGTCCAGGTCGAGCCGGGTCTCCAGCAGGTGCAGCCGCCACTCCTCCAGCCGGGTCCGCTGCCCCTGCGCGTACGGGCCGGGTACGCCGGCCAGCGCCTCGCCGTCCCACCGGGCCAGTGCCTCGCGGAGCAACTCCCGCGCCCGGCCCAGGTCTCCGGCGCCGCGCGCCTTCTCCGCCGCGCCGGCCAGGTCCTGGGCGACGGAGAGGTCCAGCGCCCCGTCGGGCAGCCCGCGTACGGCGTACCCGCCGGACTCGGTGACCAGCACGCCGGGGCCGAGGGCCTTGCGCAGCCGGGAGGCGTACGTCCGCAGCGCCGCCAGCGCCCGGGGCGGCGGCTCCTCGCCCCACAGGGCGTCGATCAGCTCGGCGGCGGTGGCGGTGCGGCCCTCGCGCAGCAACAGGGCGGCCAGCACGGCGCGTTGCTGCGGGGAGCCGGTGGGCAGCGGTTCCGCGCCGCGCCAGGCGCGCACGGGTCCGAGCACGCCGAACCGCGGCGCGAGCGGGGCGGCGGGGCCCGCCGGGGACTCCGTCGCGTAGCCCGTCGCGATGTCCGGCGGAGAGTCCGGCGGGGAGTCAGACCGCCGCTGCCCCGGCGGTCGCGGCACACCGTCCATCCAGTCCCCCTCAGCATCCCGAGCAACCCCGTCAGTCTGCCCTGTCCGCACCGGCCCCGTCAGCCTTGGGAGACGCCGATCACAGGCCCGTCGCGGCACGGCACAGGGCTCTCACACGACCTCCCCAAGCGGTTGCCCGGCCTCGGGGACCCGGGGGGCCGCCGGTCCCCGGGGCGTTGCCCGGTGGTCATGTTCACCGGAAAGCCTTGCGGGGAAGACGGGGACGGGCGAGAGACGGGTGATGCGGGCGTGCGGGTCGTGACCTGGAATCTGTGGTGGCGGTTCGGCCCCTGGGCGGAACGGCAGAAGGCGGTCCTCGCCGTCCTGCGGGAGCTGCGGCCCGACGTGGTGGGCCTCCAGGAGGTCTGGGCGGCCGACGGCGGCGGCAACCTCGCCGAGTGGCTCGCCGGCGAACTGGGCCTGCACTGGGCATGGGCGGCCTACGGCGCCCCGGAGCGGTGGCAGCGGCGGCTGCCGGGTGGCGCGGCCGGGGCGGGCGTCCGGGCGGGAGCGGGCGGCGCGGGCGGCGCGGGCGTCCGGGCGGGTTCCTCCAGCCCCGGCGCCCGGGCGGGTACGGGCGTCTCCGGGCACACCGGCGTCCCCGCGGAGAGAGGCGCCTCCGCCCGTCCCGGCGCCCAGGCGGGTGCGGGTGTCCCCGTGCGTCCCGGCGCCCAGGCGGACACCGGCGTCCCCGCCCGTTCCGGCGCCCCCACGCACACGGCCCCCCGGCCGGCCGCCGCCGTCATCGGCAACGCCGTCCTCAGCCGCTGGCCCGTCCTGGAGCAGGCGGTGCTGCGCCTGCCCGCCCCCGAGGAGCTGGATGACGGCCGGGTCGCCCTGCACGCCCGCCTGGACGCCCCCGGCCACCCGGTCCCGTTCTGCACCGCGCACCTGACCTCCGCGCCGCACGCCACGGAGGTGCGCCGTGCCCAGGTCGCCGCCGTCACCGCCTTCGTCGCCCGGCACGGCCGCGCCGCGTTCCCGCCCGTGCTCACCGGCGACTTCAACGCCGGACCCGGCACGGACGAGATCCGCCTCCTCGCCGAGCGCGGCTACCGGGACGCCTGGGACGCCGCCGACCCGGCCGCGCCGTCCGCCACCTGGGACCCCGCCAACCCGTACGTGACCGGCGACGCCCCCGCCCGGCGGATCGACTTCATCCGCACCGGCCCGCCCGGACCCGGGGGACTCGGCCGGGTCCGCTCGGCCCACCGCGCGGGCGACGGCCCCGTGGACGGGGTGTGGCCCTCGGACCACTACGCGGTCGTCGCGGACCTGGAGGGCCCCCGGGGGCTGTGACACCCCTGTGACCGGAGGTGTGGCTTCCGTCACATCCGAGGTCCCCGGCCCCTGATGGGATGGCCCGATGCGCGCCCCCGCCCCGTTCCTGACGGCCCTCGCCGCGACCGCCCTGCTGCTCACGGCCTGCGGAGCGGAGCACCCGTCCCCGTCCGCGCCGCCGTCCCCGTCCGCCTCCCCGGTGGACGACCCGGGCAAGGAGGGTGTCCGCGTCACCTCGCTGACCGTGCCGGCGCCCTCGCCCACCCCGTCCCCCCGCCCCGGCCACCGGGTCCACGCCGACCCCCTGGTCCTCCCCACGGACTCGGGGATCAGCGCCGCCTACGAGGTCGTCAACGACGGCCCCGAGACCCTGACCTACACCGCTGTCATCGCGTTCGTCGACGCTGGCGGCGGCGCGGTCACCGACCGGACCGTCACCGTCCGGGACGTCGGCCCCGGCAGCACCGTGCGCGGCACGGTCCGCGCCGGTGAACTCCCGCCCACCGCGCCCCGCGTCACGGACGCCGAGGTGCTCCGGGTGACGGAGGTCCCCGCCGCCGAGGCCCCGGCCACCGCCGGCCCCTGCCCCGCCTCCGGCGTCCGGATCAGCTCCGACGAGGGCGACGCGGCCATGGGGCTGCGCGTGGTGGGCCTGCACCTCGACAACTGCGGCCCGCGCGCCTACGCCGTCGACGGCTACCCCCTGCTGGAACTCCTGGACGCCGGCCACGACCCCGTCGAGGGCGTCACCGTCCTCCACGGCACCGACGAGATCACCACCGGCCTCGGCGGACCGCCCCGCCCCGTCACCCTCGCCCCCGGCGAGTCGGCGACCGCCACCCTGGCCTGGCGGAACACCACCGGCTCGGGCACGGCGGTGAACGCCCCCTACGTCCGGGTCCGCGCGAAGGAGGGCGCCACCCCGGTGACGGTGACCCCGCACCTCGACCTCGGCACCACCGGCAGGCTCGGCGTCACCCCGTGGGAGAAGGCGGACTGATCATCCGAGGCCGGCCGCGAGGCGCCGCAGCGCCGCGTCGTCCTCGCCGCCGGGCCGCGGGAAGTACACGTACAGCACCTGCCCCTCGGGTCCGGCGAGGGCGAAGGTCTCGTAGTCGAGCCGGAGTACGCCGACGCCCTCGACCGCGATCCGTTTCCCGCCCGCCACCCGGTCGGCCACGTCGTGGGAGTCCCACAGGGCGCGGAACGTCCCGCTGCGCTCGCGCAGGCGTGCCACGAACGCGTCGAGTCCGGCGGCGGGCCGCGCCGCCGCGGTGGCGCGCAGGCCCGACACGGCCTGCCGGGCGATGTCCTCCCAGTCGGGGTAGACCTGCCGGGCGCGCGGGTCGAGGAACGTGAACCCGACCAGGTTGTGCCCCGGGCTCCACGCCGGGTTGACCCGGGCCGCGAGGGGCGTGCCGGCCAGCACGTCCCGGTCGGGACCGACGACGAAGGCCGGCAGGTCGGCCCACCGCTCCAGCAGCGCCAGCACCCCCGGCCGCACGGCACGCGCCGGGGCGCCGGCGGTCCGGTCGCCCGCCGAGTGGGCCGGGACCTCGATGCGGCAGTCCCCGGCGCGGATCGCGGACTACGAGCCGACCGCCGGCCGCCGCCGGGCCGCCACGCTGGCCGCCTCGGGCCGCCAGCCCGGCGATCCGGTCCGCGCCGCCGCCGCGGTCGCCGCCGTCGTCGACGCGGACGAACCGCCGCTGCGGTTCCTGCTCGGCTCGGACGCCCTCGCCGGCGCCCGCGCCCGCCTGGAGCGGACACGGGCCGAGACCGACGCCAACGAGGCGCTGACCAGGAGCGTGGATGTGCCCTGACCCCTGCGGGCCCGCCCTACTCCCGCCCCAGGAACACCGGATTGGTGAACGCCGCGAGCGCCCCCGGCAGCGGTGCCCCCGCCGCCGCCCCGTGCCGCACCTCGGCCCGTACGTACGCCGCGCGGGCGGCCGTCGTCCGCCACTCCACGGTGCCCTCGCCGGACTCCGGAAGCGGACCGCTCGTGTGCACCACCCCCTGGTCGGTGACGAACCGGACGGCGCGGCCCGGGGCCCCCGTCACCGCCAGCCGCACCGTGACCGGCGTCTGCGGGTCCACCCGCAGCCGCTCCCCGATCCCGGCGTGCTCCCCGCGCCCGCCCGAGGCGCCGAAGCCCAGCGCGATCCGCGACGACTCGGCGACGTAGGACCGCCCGGCCCGCAGGCCCTCCTGGACCGCGGTCCGGCTCAGGTCGTCCGCGAGCACCACGGTCTGCGGCAGCCCGACCACGTCCGGGTCGCGGTGCGCGTCGCTGCCGCCCATCGCCGGGAGCCAGCCCCGCCCCTCCCGCGCGGACGCGGCGAGCATGCCGTCCCAGTCGGCGAGCGCCACCTCGTCGTCGGGCGTCCAGGGCCCGTTCCACACCTCGACGGCGTCCGCCTCGCCGAACCCGAACTTCCAGGCGCAGCCGAGGCAGGTGGCGTGCGGATGGGCCGGGACGACCAGCCCGCCGGCCCGCCGGATCTGCCGGGCGAACCGCCCGAACCGGTTCTCCCGGGCCCGGTACCGCCAGTCCACGAAGGTCCCGGGATCGGTCCCGACGGCGACGACGTGCCCGTTGCGGGTCGTCACCTCCTCCCCGACCATCACCAGCAGGTCGTCCCCGGCCGCCTCCGCCCAGTGGGCGTGCGCGGCATGGGTGTTGTGCTCGGAGGAGTTGATGAAGTCCAGGCCCGCCGCCCGCGCCAGCGCCGCGATCTCCCCGGGGGTGCGGCGGCCGTCGGAGAACCACGAGTGCAGATGGCAGTCGCCCCGGTACCAGGCCCGCCCCCGCCCCTTCGCCCGCTCCGGCGGGTACACCGGCCGCACGGCCTCGCCGGGCTCCCCGAACGCCAGCGTCACGGTGATCTCGTACGGCAGTCCCCGCGGCGCCACCGTGTAGGGGCCCAGCGCGATGTGCCAGGTGCCGGCCCGCACCGGCCCCGGCACGTACCCCGGGGTGGCGTCGTCGGCGCGGACGAAGAACTCCGTGCGCGCCCCGCCCGACCAGCCCCGGAAGCCCCGGCCGCCCAGCGCGGTGCCGCGCTCGTCGAAGAGGCCGATGTCGAGCGCGTTGCCTGCGGTGCCGGCCGGGACGGCGGGCCGGTCGTAGGAGTAGGCGACCCGCACCTCGCGCACGCCGGACGGGATCTCGACCGGCACGTACACGAAGTCCGGCGCCCCGGCGGGCAGCGTGCCCCGGACCGTCTCCGCGCGCACCCCGCCGGCCGCCGCCGCGAACCGCACGGCCCCCAGCGTCACGGCGCCGGCCACCCCGCCCGCGAACACGGCCCGCCTGCCGACCCCTCGGCCCTCGCCCATGCCGCCGCCCCCCAGATGTCGTCTGGGACCTTTGTACTGAGCGACGGCCCCGCCCGTAAGGGGAGGGAGGCGCCGGGCGGATGAACGGCCGGTGGGCCGGGCGACGCACCCGCGCCCGGCGGGGCGACACCCGCCGGGCCACCGATCACCCCACTCGTATGCTCGAAGGATGACGACTTCCGCGACCCCCGGAACCGGCCCCACCGACAACTCCATGCGTCGCGCCCTCAAACGTGCCCGCGACGGCGTCAGCCTCGACGTCTCCGAGGCCGCCGTGCTGCTCCAGGCCCGCGGCGAGCACCTGGCCGACCTGACGGCGACCGCCGCCCGGGTCCGGGACGCGGGGCTGGCCACGGCCGGCCGCCCCGGCGTCATCACGTACTCCAAGAGCGTCTTCATCCCCCTCACCCGCCTGTGCCGGGACAAGTGCCACTACTGCACCTTCGTCACCGTCCCCGGCAAGCTGCGCCGCGACGGCCACGGCATGTTCATGTCCCCGGACGAGGTGCTGGACATCGCCCGCAAGGGCGCCGCCCTCGGCTGCAAGGAAGCCCTCATCACCCTCGGCGACAAGCCCGAGGACCGCTGGCCCGAGGCCCGCGAGTGGCTCGACGCGCACGGGTACGACGACACGATCGCCTACGTCCGCGCCATCTCGATCCGCATCCTGGAGGAGACGGGTCTCCTCCCGCACCTCAACCCGGGCGTGCTCACCTGGACGGACTTCCAGCGCCTCAAGCCCGTCGCGCCCAGCATGGGCATGATGCTGGAGACCACCGCCACCCGCCTGTGGTCCGAGCCCGGCGGCCCCCACCACGGCTCCCCGGACAAGGAGCCCGCCGTCCGGCTGCGCGTCCTGGAGGACGCCGGCCGCTCCTCCGTCCCCTTCACCTCGGGCATCCTGCTCGGCATCGGCGAGACGTACGAGGAGCGCGCCGAGTCCCTCTTCGCCCTGCGCAAGGTGGCCCGCGCCTACCACGGCGTCCAGGAACTGATCATCCAGAACTTCCGCGCCAAGCCGGACACCGCGATGCGCGGCATGCCCGACGCCGCACTCGACGACCTGGTCGCCGCGGTCGCCGTCGCCCGGATCGTCATGGGCCCGGCCGCCAACATCCAGGCCCCGCCCAACCTGGTGGACGACGAGTACGAGCGGCTGATCGCCGCCGGCATCGACGACTGGGGCGGCGTCTCCCCGCTCACCATCGACCACGTCAACCCCGAGCGCCCCTGGCCGCAGATCGAGGAGCTGGCCGAGCGGTCCCGGGCGGCCGGGTTCGAGCTGCGGGAACGTCTCTGCGTGTACCCGGAGTTCGTCCGGCGCGGCGAGCCCTGGCTCGATCCCCGGCTGCGTCCGCACGTCGCCGCCCTCGCCGACCCGGCCACCGGCCTCGCCCGCCCGGACGCGGCCGTCGAGGGGCACCCCTGGCAGGAGCCGGACGAGGTCTTCACCGCCACCGGCCGCACCGATCTGCACCACACCATCGACACCGAGGGCCGCACCGCCGACCGCCGCGACGACTTCGACGAGGTCTACGGCGACTGGGCCGCCCTGCGCGAGGCCGCCGCCCCCGGCATGCTCCCCGAGCGCATCGACACCGACGTGCGCGCCGCCCTCGCCACGGCCGCCGACGACCCGACGAGGCTCACCGACGCCGAGGCACTCGCCCTGCTCCACGCGGACGGCCCCGCCCTGGACGCCCTGTGCCGGATCGCCGACGACGTCCGCAGGAGCGCGGTCGGCGACGACGTGACGTACATCGTCACCCGCAACATCAACTTCACCAACGTCTGCTACACCGGCTGCCGCTTCTGCGCCTTCGCCCAGCGCCGCACCGACGCCGACGCCTACACCCTCTCCCTGGAGCAGGTCGCCGACCGCGCCCAGCAGGCGTGGGAGGTCGGCGCGGTCGAGGTCTGCATGCAGGGCGGCATCCACCCGGACCTGCCCGGCACGGCGTACTTCGACATCGCGCGGGCGGTCAAGGAACGCGTCCCCGGGATGCACGTCCACGCCTTCTCGCCCATGGAGGTCGTCAACGGCGCGACCCGCACCGGCCTGTCGATCCGCGAGTGGCTGACCGCGGCGAAGGAGGCGGGCCTGGACTCCGTCCCCGGCACCGCCGCCGAGATCCTCGACGACGAGGTCCGCTGGATCCTCACCAAGGGCAAGCTGCCGACGGCCACCTGGATCGAGGTCATCGAGACCGCCCACGAGCTGGGCATCCGCTCCTCGTCCACGATGATGTACGGCCATGTCGACCAGCCCCGCCACTGGCTCGGCCACCTGCGCACGCTGGCCGGCATCCAGCAGCGCACCGGCGGCTTCACCGAGTTCGTGACCCTGCCCTTCATCCACACCAACGCCCCCGTCTACCTGGCCGGCATCGCCCGCCCCGGCCCCTCCCTGCGCGACAACCGCGCGGTCACGGCCATGGCCCGGCTCCTCCTCCACCCCCACATCCCCAACATCCAGACGAGCTGGGTCAAGCTGGGCACCGAGGGCGCGGCCGAGATGCTCCGCTCCGGCGCGAACGACCTCGGCGGCACGCTGATGGAGGAGACGATCTCCCGGATGGCGGGCTCGTCCTACGGCTCGTACAAGTCGGTCAAGGACCTGATCGCGGTCGCCGACGCGGCCGGCCGCCCGGCCCGCCCCCGCACCACGCTCTACGGCGAGGTCCCGGAGGAACGGCGGCGGGCGGCGGCGGCCTCCGACGGACACCTGCCGGAGCTGCTGCCCGTACTGGACTGAGGGGGCCGGTGCCGGGTCCGCCGGACAGGCGGCTCACAGTACGATGATCCGACCCCCGAGAGCGCGACCCTGACGGACGGGGGAGTCCTGTAGCTGAGGAGATGCGTGCCCGTGCCTGCCCGACTGCCCTCGTGGGCCTGGGTCACCGGTCTGACCGCGGGCGCGGTCGTGGTGGTGACCGGCCTGGCCGTCCAGGCGGAGGGCGGGCCGCACCCGACCGCCGCGGCGGCGGCCGAGCCCACCGCCTCGGCCTCGGCGGACGCCAAGCCCTCTCCCAGGGCGACGACCCCGCCCGCCGTGCCGGACGGCTCCGGCACCGGGCGGCGCATCGTCTACTCCCTCGCCCAGAAGCGGGTGTGGCTGGTCGACGCCAGCGACGCCACCCGGCGCACCTTCACCGTCTGGCCGGGGACGGTCAGCCCCGACCCCGGCAGCTACACGATCGGCAGCCGCACCGAGGCGACGACCGGCTCGGACGGGGTCGAGGTGGAGCACATCGTCTACTTCGCCCTCGCGGACGGCATCTCGGTCGGCTTCTCCAACGCCGTCGACGGCTCCTCGCCCCCGCCGCCCGCCGCCGGCACCAAGACCGGCGGCGTGCGGCTGCACAAGGCGGACGGCACCGCGCTGTGGGACTTCGGCACCAAGGGCACCACGGTCACCGTGGTGAAGTGACCCCGCCGGCCTCGCTTCCCGCGAAGTGGTCGACGAGCAGCACGACGCCGCTGATCAGGAAGATCCGGGTCGCCGCGTCCAGCCCGTTCCAGTCCCCGGACTGCCACATGGCGAACCATTCGCCGCCGATGCCGATGAACCCCGCCCCGAAGAGCAGCATCACCATCAGCAGCCCGTACACGGAGAATCTCCGCGCCCGTGCGTGATCGCGCCGCGCCCACAGCCAGGTGCCGTACCCGAGCACGAGCGCGGCGGCCGTCTCCCAGACGATGATCAGCACGTACGCGGTGTCCTGTATCCACCGGGTGGTGATCGCCCGCCACATCAGGTCCTCGTCCTTGAACGTGGTGTCCATGGCGAGCACATGCCGGACGAACTGCTGGTTGGTGCCGAAGTCGGTGATGTTGCCGAAGGCGACGAGCGCCAGGTAGAGGGCGACGGTCCCGGTGAGGACGGTCGCGGCGAGCGGCAGCGCGCGTGACGAAGTGGTGGTGGTCATGCCCCCACCCTTTCCCCACCCGCCCCACCCTGTACAGCCGTTGCCCGACCACCGGTCGGAACTCCGGCCGCCGCACGCCCCGGTGCCGAACCGGGCAGCCCGTTTCTCGCGGCCCCGCACCTCCGGCTCATGAACCGCACCGGTCGTTCCGGCGTCGTGACGAGGCGTCCGGTGAAGCCGTCCCGGCCCAGGGACTCGCAGCCGCCCGCACGTCCTCCGGCACGTCCCGCTCGACGGCGAACCCGAGCTTCGGGTACTCGATGACCCGCTGGAGACCCCCGACGAGCATGTCCAGGAACCCGGCACCGGGCCACAGCTTCCGGGCGGTCGCGTACGCACGCCGTTCCGTGTACGGCTTGCGGACCAGGAGCACCGACGCCGGGTGCGCGGAGGCGGCGGCGAAAACCTCGCGGGCCAGGGTGATGTCCTGCCCAGTGTCGGCGGCGTCGGGCTCCGGCAGGACCGCCTCGGCCGGTCGTGGCCGCCCGGTCCGACCGCCACGTCGACGGGGACGCGGCGCGCGCCCCGTCCGGTGGTGGTCCCAGATCAACTCGGCCCGACGCCACTGGTCCTCGGTGATGCCCTGCTGCTCGTCGCTCACGCGCTTCTCCCCGCTCACCGTCGACGGGGCTGTCCCGCCCCCTCGCCGCCGGCAACCGATGCCCTCGACGCTGTTCAGCCGGCGCACCGGTCCGCACCGCGTGGCTGTCCTGGTGGCCCCCGAAAGGACTTACGCCGGGCGGGACTTCGCGCTGCCGTTGTCCTCGGCCCGGCGGGGCGCGCGGCGCGCGCGGATGCTCACCGGGCGGCAGCTCGACGACTGGGACGTGCCCGCACGGGCGGCGGCGCGGATCGTGGCGGAGCCGGCGTCCCACGCCGTCCGGCACGGACACGTACCGGGCCGCGGCTTCCGGCTTGCCCCCGCGCCCGCGTGCCGGCCGCACCCTTCGGGTCGAGGTGACCGACGCCCCGGGCGACCGCGTCCCGAGCAGCCGGGACCCGGCGCTGGAGGAGGGCGGCCGGGCACGGCTCATCGTGGCGGCGTACGCGGACCGCTGGGGCGTGGACCCGACGCCCCCGACGAAGACGGTCCGGGCGGAACCGGAGGCGCGCCGGGTGCCCGGGTCCGCCCGGCGACCGTCCCGGCCGCTGCGGACCGGCGCCGGAACGCCCGGTGCCCCCTCGTGACCACCTCTGCACGATTCCCCCTGAACCCACCGTCCCCGTTCGATTACAGTGCTGGGCGGCGTACGGACAGACGATGACCGGGGAGGCCTGAGTGGGCGCGACGACCGGTGCCGTCTGGGGCCGTGCCGAGCAGCAGGACTTCCGCAGCCGGGTACGCGGCGCCCTGCTCGGGGGCGCCCTCGGTGACGCGCTGGGCGCCCCCGTCGACGGGATGGCACTGGACCGCATCCGGGAGGCGCACGGCCCCGACGGCCTCGGCGACCTCGCCCCCGCCTACGGCCGGCGCGGTGCCGTCACCCACCTCACCCAGCTCACCCTGTTCTCCGTGGACGGCCTGATCCGCGCGCAGGTCCGGCGCGACACCGGCGCCTGGCACCCGCCCACCGACCTGCACCGCGCGTACCGCCGCTGGCTCGCCACCCAGCACGACTGGGGGCCCGACGAACGCCGCAAGGACGACGGCTGGCTGGCCCGCGAGGAATGGCTGTACGCCCGCCGCGACCCGCCCCGCTCCCTGCTGCTCGGCTTCGGCGACACGACCATGGGCACACCGGACGCGCCCAAGAACCCGGGGGAGCGCGGCCCGGAGGCCGCCGCCCGGTCCGCGCCGTTCGGACTCCTCGTCGGCTGGGAGCCCCAACTCGTCGTCCAGCTCGCCGTGGAGTGCGCCGCGCAGACCCAAGGCCACCCCGCCGGCGTCCTCGCGGCCGGCGCGTACGCCGTGGTCGTCCACGGACTGACCCGGGGCGAGAGCCTGGACGGCGCCGTGCAGCGGGCGCTCGCGCTGCTCGCCGTCCGGCCCGGCCACCAGCCCGTGTCGGAGGCGTTGCGGCGTGCGCTGGGCGCGGTGCGCCAGGGCCTGCCGACCCCGGCCCGGGTCGCCGGGCTCAGCGGTGACGGCGCGGCGGAGGACCTGGTGGCCGCCGCCGTGTACTGCGCGCTCGTCGGCGAGGACGTACGGCAGGGGCTGCGGCTCGCCGTCAACCAGGACGGCGCGTCGGCGGCGACGGGCGCCCTGACCGGCGGGCTGCTCGGCGCGCTGCACGGGGAGACGGCCCTGCCGCCGGCGTGGGTGACCGAGCTGGAGGGACGGCCCACGATTCTCGAACTCGCCGACGACTTCGCCATGGAGATGACCCAGGGCCCGGCCCTGCACGGCCCCGCCGGGTCGGCCCCGGGATGGCTGGCGCGCTATCCGCGCGCCTGACCGGCTTTCCAGCAGGCCGTCCCCTCCTGCAAGATGACCTGCGGTCATCACACCGATCGCATCATCATCAGTCCGTCGTTCGTCTTCAGTCTTTCGTTCGTCTTCAGTCTTTCGTCGTCTTCGTCACTCACGGATCGTCCGGGGGAGAGCACCATGTCCGAACAGCCCCAGCAGCCGCCCCAGCCGCCTCAGCAGCCGCCCCAGCCCGGGTACGGCTACCCGGGACCGGGCGCCTACCCGGGCGGCGACCAGCCCGGCCAGCAGCAGCCGGGCCAGCCGGGCGGCCCGCAGGGCGGTCCCTACCAGGGCGGTTACCAGCAGCCCGGGTACCAGCAGGGCTACCAGCAGCCGGGTTACGGCTACCCGCAGGGCGGCCCCTACCCGGGCGCCGTCCCGCCCCCCGGCATGGGCTACCCCGGCGACCCCGGCGCCCCCTACGGGTACGACCCGTACGGCCGCCCGTACTCCGAGAAGTCGAAGATCGTCGCCGGTGTGCTCCAGCTCCTGCTCGGCACCCTCGGCGTCGGCCGGTTCTACATCGGCAACGTCGGCATCGGCCTCGCCCAGCTCTTCACCTGCGGCGGCCTGGGCATCTGGTCGCTGATCGACGGCATCATCATGCTGACCAGCAACAACATCACCGACTCGGACGGCCGGGTGCTGCGCGGTGGCTGACGCGGCGGGCCGCACCGGCCCCCGCGCGGTGCACCGGCCCCGGTCGTGGCACCCGGCCGCGGCCCCCCTCGCCGTCCTCGCGGCGGGGGCGGCCGGTGCCGCCTACCTCTACACCACCGACCCGCACCAGCCGGGCCACGTCCTGCCGCGGTGCCCGTTCCGGCTCGTCACCGGCCTGCTCTGCCCGGCCTGCGGCGGCACCCGCATGGTCTACGACCTGATGCACGGTCAGTTCGCCGCCGCCTGGGCCGACAACCGGCTCCTGCTGCTCGTCTCGCCTGTCGCCCTGGCCCTGTTGGCCCGCTGGGCCTGGGAGGGGCTGCGCGGCCGGCGCTGGCGGCCGAACCCCGGCCGGGTGACGCAGGCGCTGATCCTCGCAACGGCCGTCGTCTGGGCCGTCGTACGCAATCTCGTCCAGTAAACGTGCTTTTTTGGTCACGGATGGGGAACGATCATTCGATGCCACTCCCGTCCGTATCGGCCGTCTCTCTAAGCTCACGGCTCACAGGGGGGACGACCGGCGCCGCTGGCAAGCGCGCTCGGACGTGATGCGTGACACACGGCTGCGGATGCGACGACATGTTCGTCCACCGGCGTGCCTCCTGGGCGCCGGAACACCCCGTTCCGGTGTCTCGTGGAAACTTCAGGAGCAGTACTCATGACCGTCCCCACCCCCGAGGCTCCCTACGGCGTCGACCCCAAGGGCCGCCCCTACTCGGACAAGTCCAAGATCGTGGCAGGCATCCTGCAGATCTTCCTCGGCAGCCTCGGCATCGGGCGCTTCTACGTCGGTTCCGTCGGCGTCGGCATCGCCCAGCTCCTCACCTGCGGTGGCGTCGGCATCTGGGCGCTGATCGACGGGATCCTCTTCCTGACGAGCAACGACCGCACCGACAAGCAGGGCCGCGTGCTGCGCGGCTGAGCACGGCACACGTACGGCGAGGGCCCCGCGTCCATGGGTGGGAAGCGGGGCCCGCGCCGCGTGCGGTGAACGGCCGGTTCAGTCCTTGACCGGAGTGCGGCCGACCGTCCCCTCCGTGCCGTCCGCCGGCGCCGGAACGGCCGCCGCCGCTCCGGCGGTTCCGGGTCCGTCGCCGTCCGTGTTGACCCGCTCGATGATCGCGAGCCGCTCCGGGGTGTCCTCCGGCTTGAGGAAGCCGATGGCGATGTAGAGGACGAGGGAGACGGCGAGCGGGATCGAGACCTGGTACTGGAGCGGGACGCCGCCGTCGACGCTCCAGTTGATCGGGTAGTTGACCAGCCAGAAGGCCAGCAGGCCGGTCGCCCAGCTGGTGAGCGCCGCCGTCGGCCCCGAGCGGCGGAACGGCCGCAGCAGACCGAGCATCATCGGGATGGCGATCGGGCCCATCAGCCCCGCCACCCACTTGATCACGACGGTGATGATGTCCTTGAACGTCGGCGAGTTGACCTGGGTGGCCACCGCCATCGACAGCGCGAGGAAGACCACGGTCGTCACCCGCGCCGCCACCAGTCCCGACCGCTGCCCCCAGGCCCGCGCCCGCTTCGACAGCACCGGCGCCACGTCCCGGGTGAAGACGGCGGCGATCGCGTTGGCGTCGGAGGAGCACATGGCCATGGTGTGCGAGAAGAAGCCGACGATGACCAGGCCGAGCAGACCGTGCGGCAGGAGCTGCTCGGTCATCAGGCCGTAGGAGTCGGAGCCGTCCGGCTTCTGCGCGTCCACCAGCAGCGGCGACATCCACATCGGGAAGAACAGCACCACCGGCCAGACCAGCCAGAGGATCGCCGACAGCCGCGCCGACCGCTCGGCCTCCCGCGCGCTGGAGGTGGCCATGTAACGCTGGGCCTGGTTGAGCATGCCGCCGTTGTACTCGAACAGCTTGATGAAGAGGAACGCCAGCAGGAAGACCGTCCCGTAGGGGCCGACCAGGGGTTTGCCGTGGCCCTGGAGCGCGGGCTCGTCCCAGACGCCGAAGAAGCCGCCGTGGTCGCCGAGTTTCAGCACGACCGCCACGAACATCGCGACGCCCGCCAGCAACTGGATGATGAACTGGCCGAGTTCGGTCAGCGCGTCGGCCCAGAGCCCGCCGATGGTGCAGTAGATGCCGGTGATCACACCGGTGATCAGGATGCCCTGGTTGAGGCTGATCCCGGTGAAGACCGACAGCAGGGTGGCGATCGCCGCCCACTTGGCGCCGACGTCCACGATCTTCAGCAGCATGCCCGACCAGGCCAGGGCCTGCTGGGTGGGCAGGTTGTACCGGTTCTTCAGGTACTCCAGCGGGGAGGCCACGTGGAGTCGTGAGCGCAGTCGGTTGATCCGGGGCGCGAACAGCTTCGACCCGATGGCGATGCCGAGTGCGATGGGGAAGGACCAGGTCACGAAGGACGTGACCCCGTAGGTGTAGGCGATGCCGGCGTAACCGGTGAACATCACCGCGCTGTAACCCGACATGTGATGGGAGATGCCGGAGAGCCACCAGGGCATCTTGCCGCCGGCCGTGAAGAAGTCGCTGACGTTGTCCACGCGCTTGTGCGACCAGACGCCGATGGCGACCATCACGGCGAAGTAGCCGATGAGCACGGCCCAGTCGAGACTGTTCATGTGCCCCCTTTCCAGGGTCCGCCTTGTGAACGGCCCGCTCATCGTGAGTGCGGTGACTAGGACACGACAAGCAACTGGAAAGTCAAGAGGGAGTAAAAAAGTTCGGTGTGTTGGTCGGCGTTCAGAGACATGAACGTGAGCGGAGGCTTCGAAAGCGGCTCCGAGGGCGGCCCGGAAGGCGGCACCCAGGACGGCGCAGAGGGGGCTCCGAGGGCGGCGCAGAGGGGGTTGCGAGGGCGGCGCAGAGGGGGTTGCGAGGGGCGGTTCCGCTACTCCTCGCGCCACTCCTCCGGGCACTGCGTCCCCCGCGGGAACTGGTACGGAGCAGCCAGCCGGTAGGTCCCCGCCTCCGGCGCGAGCAGCACCGTCCACTTGTCGCCGTCGGCGTCCTCCGCCGTCTCCATCAGACAGCCATTGACGTTGTCGTACGTCTTCTCCGCGCCGTCCGGACGGCTCTTCGACGCCGCCGTCTCCTGCGGCGCCTTCAGGCTCTTGCCCTCCGCGTCGACGATGCTCAGCCACGGCGAGTACGGGATGCGGACCAGGACCCGGCCCGCCTTCCTCACCCGGATCGTCCACTCGCCCTGCTCGGCGCGGAGCACCTCGGCGTCCGGCTCGGCCAGCGGCGCCGGGTCCGCCACCTCGAACAGCTGCCAGTTCGCGTCGCCCCAGATCTGCTTCAGATACGGCAGCCCGCGCTGCACCAGCTCCCGCTCCCGCTCGCCGCCGTCCCCGTCCGGCTGGTCCTTGGGCAGCACCACGAAGTGCACCGCCCACCGCTTCAGCCACTCGTGGTAGTTGGCCGAGTTCAGGGTGTCGTCGTAGAAGAGCGGGTTGCGCTCCATGTCGGCCTGCCGGTTCCAGCCGCGCGCCAGGTTCACGTAGGGGGCCAGTGCGGACGCCTCCCGGTGGGAGGCGGCCGGCACGACCTCCACCCGGCCCCGGTAGGCGCCGACCTCCTGCAACTCGTTGACCAGCGGGGCCAGCTCCCGCGCCCAGGAGGCGCGCGGGGTGGTGTGCACGACGTCGTCGACCGACTTCCAGCCGATCCACACGGTGAACCCGAGGAACGCGACCAGGACGGCGTACCACTTGAGGGTGCGCGGCACGGTGAACGGCAGCGCCGCCGCCAGCGCCACCCCCGCGAACAGCATCGGCAGCCGCGTGATGTTCGACCCGATCTGCGAGCTGATCAGCCACACCAGCAGCACCGACAGCCCGTACACCGCCGACGTGATCCGCACCGTCGTCCAGTTCCGCGGCACCAGCAGGCAGACGAGCGCCGCGTAGACCATCGGCAGCACCGCCGACCCGAACGACATCGGCTGCGTCCCCGAGAACGGGAACAGCCACGCCGACAGCGCCACCACCGCGCTCGGCGCGAGCCCCAGCGCCCAGGCGCCCGGCCGGCGCCTCTGGAGGAACAGCGCGACCGCGACCAGGCCCACGAACAGGCCCGCCACCGGCGAGGCCATCGTCGCCAGCGCGGCCAGCGGGGCCGCGCACAGCGCCTTCGCCCACCGCTTGTACCGCCACCGGTACGGCCAGCAGAAGACGACCGCGACCGCGCCGAGCCCGAACATCGTGCCCAGCCCGAACGTCACCCGCCCCGACGCCGCGTTGCACAGCAGCGCGTACACCCCGGCCAGCGCCGCCCACAGCGGGTTGCGCACCACCCGGCCGCGCAGCAGCACCATCGTCAGCAGCCCGGCGGAGACGGTCCCCGCGATCATCATCGTGGTCCGCACCCCGAGCACGGACATCAGATACGGCGACACCACGCTGTACGACACCGGGTGCATACCGCCGTACCAGGCGAGGTTGTACGCCGAGTCCGGGTGCCGGCCGACGAACTCCGCCCACGCGTCCTGCGCCGCGAGATCGCCACCGCTGTTCGCGAACGTGAAGAACCAGACGACGTGCAGGACCGCGGAGAGGGCGGTGACGGAGAGGACGGGATGCCGCAGCAGCCGTTCACGCAGCGCCGCTACGGCGGACGCCCAGGTCCTCCCGGGTCCGCCCGGCGCGGGTGCCGGTATTCGAGGACCGCTTCCCGGGCCCGGTCCGGCGTCGTCGGCGCGTGTCGGCTCCGCAGTGGCCACCTGAAGGCACTCCCCGTGTCCCGTCTTCTGATCTGGGCCGCGTCCCGTTCCTGTGCGGTTCACGCCCGCGCCGTACCGACCGGCCACCTTGCCCGTTTCGTGACGCTAGCACGCACCCCGCCCGGGGGCTGCCGGGCGGGGTGCGTGAAGGGCGGGTGACGGACCGGGGCGGGCCGGGTCAGGCGATCCGGGTCAGCTTGCTCGTGAGGGGCGGTTCCGCCAGGTCCTCCTTGAGGGCGACCGGGACCTCGACCGTCTCGGCGCTGGTGCCGTCGCCGACGGTGAGCGTGCCCACCTTCGTGCCGGCCGCCGCGGTGTGCGGCACGGACCCGTCGGCCAGGTCGTCCAGCTCCAGCCGGACGGTCAGGCCGGACCAGCCGACCGCGGAGACGTCCTTGGTGGCGACCACCGGGGTGGTGCCGCCCAGACCGTCGTCGACCTCTCCGACGACCTCGCCCTTCTGCACGATCGTCTTCGCGGTGAGCGCGTCCTGCCCGGCCTCGATCAGCTTCCGTACGATGCCGGTGACCTCGTCGATGTTGGCGGTGCCGTTCTGCCCGTACTGGCCGAGGGCCGCGCCGATGATCGTCTGCGTCTTGCCGCCGACCTCCTTCTCCGCGGCGAAGAGGATGTTGCCGCCGGCCGCGGTGGTGGTGCCGGTCTTGATGCCGATGGCCACGGTCGGGACGAGCCCGAAGAAGTTGTTCTGCTGGTCGCCGTTGAGGTCGACGTAGCTGGGCTGCCGGGAGATCTCCTTGAACACCGGGTTCTCCATCGCGGCGCGGCCCAGCTTCACCAGGTCCGCGGCGGTGGAGACGGTCGTCTTGTCCAGACCGCTGGGGTCCGTGTACGTGGTGTTCTCCATCCCCAGCTCCTTGGCGGTCTTGTTCATCTTCTCGACGAACGCGTCCTCGGAGGCGCTGCCGGTGTCCCAGCGGGCCAGCAGCTTGGCGATGTTGTTGGCGGACGGCAGCATGACCGCCTGGAGCGCCTCGTACTCGGTGATCTTCTGGCCCTCGGTGACCTTGACGACCGACTCGTTCTCGGCCTTGCCGGTCTCGTAGTGCTTCTGCGCGGCCGCGTCGACCGGGATCTGCGGCCCCTTCTCACCCGTCTTCAGCGGGTGGTCGCGCAGGACCAGGTAGACCGTCATCACCTTGGCGATGCTGGCGATCGGGACGGGCTTCTGGTCGCCGGACGTGCCGAAACTGCCGATGCCGTTCACGTCCATGGCCGCCTGGCCCTGGGTGGGCCAGGGGACGGAGGGCTTGCCGCCCTCGAAGGAGACGGTCTCCTGCGCGGTGAGCTTCAGCGTGGGCGTCGGCAGCGGACGCACGGCCTGTACGACCGCGACCACGATCACCAGCAGCAGGACCAGCGGCGTCCAGATCTTCACCCGCCGCCACGCCGTGCGCAGCGGTGTCTCCGGCGGCGGCGGGGTGTTGGTCAGCTCCGCCAGCAGATCCAGCGGCGGCTTCGGCGGCAGGGGCTGCTGCCGGGTGCGCTCGAAGCCCTCGGCGGCGGGGGCGGGGGTTCCTTCGGCGGCGGGGGCGGGAACTCCGGCCACGGGCTGGACCGGCTTGCGGACCGCGGGGTCGTCCAGCGGCTTGAGCGCGACGAACTTGCTGGTGCGCTCGGCGGGAGCCTCGGCGTCCTTCGGGCCCCCCGTGCCCTTGTCGTCCTTCTCGCCCTTCTCGTCCTTCTCGCTCTTTTCCGCGCCGCCCAGCTTGAGCATGGTCGTGGGCTGGTCTACGGCGGACGCGGCGGCGGGCGCCTTGAAGACGGCGGTGGGCTGGTCGACGGGCGGCTCCGTGGGAGCGTCCGCCTCGTCGGTGTCCGGCGCGTCGGGGGCGGCGGGCTGGGTGCCGTCGGCGGGGTTGTCGTCGTCCGGGTCCGGGTCCGCGTCGGGGGTGCCGGCACGGGGGGCGCCCTTGGCGGCGGGGGGCTCGGAGGTCTCGGAGTTCTTGGGGGCCGTGGGGGCCGTGGGGGCTTCGGGGGAGGCCGGGGCGCTTGCCGCCTCGGAGGCATCGGGAAGCTCAGCGGTCTCTTCGGGAACCTCAGCGGTCCCAGCTGCCTCGGGAACCGCGCGGGTCTCGCGAGCCTCAGAAGCTCCGGTGCCTTCAGAAGCCGCGGTGCCTTCAGAAGCGTCCGGGGCGTCCGGGGCACCGGACGCGGCCGAGGCGGCGGCGGGGGCGGGCTCGTCGGGCGCGTCGGGCGCGTCGGAGGCGGCGGGGCGTGCGACGGGCTTCTGCGCGCCCTCAGCGCCGCCGGAGCCCGCCTCACCGCCCTGAGCGCCGTCAGAGCCCTTCAGGGCCTCCTGGGCGCCCCCGGCGGCCTTCTGGGGGCTCTCGGGGCTCTCGGCGGGCTTGTCGGCGTCCTCGGCGTCCTCGGTGGCGTCGGCGCCCGCGCCGGAGCCGGCATGGGTGTCGACGCCCGCGCCGGAGCCGGCATCCTCGTCGTCGGCGGTCCGCACCCACGCCGCGACCGCCTCCCGCAGCGGGCCGTCACCCCCGGCACCGGCGTCCGCCTCCGGACCACCGGCCCGGTCCGCCCGCACCCGCGTGGCCGTGTCGGCGCCGCCGCCCCCGGTGGACCCCCGCTCCGCGGAACGGGACACCGCCAGCCGGGGATCACGCGTCTCGTCGGACCCGGCCTCCGACCGCGCCCCGGGAACCGGACCCACGCTCCCCGACGTCCGTTCTGCCGACGACTCGCGCTGCTTCGACCTGTCGGGGGACTCGCCCGCCACCGATGCCTCCTCCATGCGCCGCACGTCTCGCGTGCGCGTACCGAACCGTGAACCGCCACCCGGGACACCGCCGACCGGCGCTGTCCGAACCATGTACCAGTGTCCTGTGCGGGGGCTGAACCACCGCGGTAGACGAGAACGACATACCTGCCGGTTCCCTCCCGAAGCGGTCACGCACCCTCGACAGACCAATGTGAGAGGGGTCACCCTGTCTGTCATCCACGCGGGGAGGCATGGATGGGCAGGAGCCGCAGAACACTTCCGGAGGAGCTTCTGCTGCTGGCACTGGACCCGACCACGGGTACCACTGCGCAGCCGCAGTCGCTCGACCTCGGCCTGGCCGGAGCGCAGCTCGTCGAGCTGGCGCTGGCCGGACGGATAGCCCCAGACGGGGATCGTATCGCCGTGGTGGCACCACGGCCGACTGGAGATCCGACCCTGGACTGCGCGTTGGAGCTGCTGCGAAGGCGCGGCGCTCCCGTACGGGCGGTCCACTGGATCGGCGGACCCCGGCTGGGGCTCCGCCAGACCTACCTCTCGCATCTGGAGCGGTGCGGCATGGTGCATGCCGTGGCCGGCCAGATGTGCGGGGTGCTGCCGACGACTCGCTACCAGGCGACGGACAACGAGATCAGCCGGGAGATCAGGGCCCGGCTGGACTCCGCGATCCGCACCGGCGTACCGCCGGACCCGCGGACCGCGGCGCTCGCCGCGCTGGCGCACGCGGTCGGCCTCGGAAAGCACCTCTATCCCGGGAACGAGGGGCGGTCCTCCCGCTCCCGCCTCCGGGATCTGATCCGGCACGACCCGATGGGCGGCCTCGTGGCGCACGCCGTGATGGACGTCCAGAACGGCGTGGCGGCCCAGCCGCGCCGCAGCGCCGCCCCGGCCGGCCGCCAGGCCGCCGCCGGTCCCGGTCCGGGCCCAGGCCCCGGCGCCAGGTCCGCGCCGGAACCCGCCAGGGGGGTCCCGGCACAGCCACGCCGCGGCCCCATGGCACGCGCCGCGGCCCACTGAGCCGGAGCCCCGGCACCACACGCAGCACCCGAGCACCACGCCCGCACCACCCAGCACGCTGCACCCACGCACCACCCAGCACGCTGCACCACGCACCACGCTGCACCCGCACCACCCAGCACGCTGCACCACCCACGCACCACCGCACACCCCGAGCCGCCGCACGAAGTCCCCGAGACCGGTCCGGGAGCCGCTGGCCGCGCGGGGCGACAGGACCGACGTCCGGACGACGACCCGGTCCCGCCGCCCCGCGCGGCCGCATGCGCGCCCCGCACCCCGCGCGAGGGTGGTGTCCCGAACTGGCGTGTACGCGGCGCATATCGACCGTTTCCCAGCGCTGGCCTGCCCCATGGTGGCAGTCTGCTCAACAGCAGATACGCATAGTGGCAGATGGCAAGTGGCAAGCAAGAGGCACGCAGCCGGAGGTGCACGTCCCGTGGCGTCCAATGTGAATCCCACCGTCCGACGGCGCCGGCTGGGGCAGGAACTGCGCCGGCTCCGCGAGGTGAAAGGCATGACCGCCGAGGAAGTCGCCGAGCGGCTGCTGGTGTCCCAGTCGAAGATCAGCCGCCTGGAGAACGGCCGGCGCAGCATCAGCCAGCGGGACGTCCGCGATCTCTGCGGGGTCTACGAGGTGGAGGACCAGCGCGTCGTCGATTCGCTGATGCAGATGGCCAAGGACTCCCGCCAGCAGGGCTGGTGGCACGCCTTCGGCGACATCCCGTACAGCGTCTACATCGGCCTGGAGACCGACGCCGAGTCGCTGCGCGTCTACGAACCCCAGATCATCACCGGCCTGCTCCAGACCCGTACGTACGCCGAGGCCCTGATCCAGGGCGCGCTGCCGGAGACCCCCATCGCCGACGTCGAGAAACGGGTGAACGTCCGGATAAGGCGTCAGGAGCGCATCCACGCCGAGCACGGCCCGCTGCGGCTGTGGGTCGTCCTGGACGAGGCGTGCCTGCACCGCGTCGTCGGCAACCGGCAGGTGATGCGGGAGCAGTTGGAGCACGTCGCGGAGATGTCCCAGCAGCCGCACATCACCGTGCAGGTGCTGCCGTTCGACGTCGGCGCGCACCCCGGCGTCAACGGCCAGTACTCCATCCTGGAGTTCGCCGACACCGTCGACTCCAGTGTGGTCTACATCGAGGGCGTGACCAGCGACCTGTACCTGGAGAAGGCGCAGGATGTGCAGAGGTACACGGTGATGTACGAGCACCTGAGGGCCCAGGCGCTCAACGTGGAGCAGTCCCGGCAGCGCATCGAGGACGTGGCGAAGGAATACGCCCGCTGAACCCGCGGAAGCGATATCCCTGGAGCGGGCGGGAATGCTACACCCCAGGGCCACTGAACTGGAAGACTCACCTGGAATATGCCATCCGGTCGGGTGAACGGCCCCGCCGGAGAGGGAATCCGGCGAGTAGCGTCGATCACGCCAACGTCCCATGACATTGGCGCGGCCCGCACCGCGGCCCTTTCGGGACCCGTGGTGCGGTGACGGCATTTCGGCACTCGCTTACCGGAGCACACCATGGCAATTCTTCAGGGCGCCACGGACACGTGGACGAAGTCCTCCTATTCCGGGGGGAACGGCGCCTGCGTCGAGGTCAAGTCCCCCGTCGTGACCGCGCTGATGGTCCGCGACTCGAAGGTCCCCGCCGGGCCGGCCCTGGCCTTCCCCACCACCGCGTGGTCGGCCTTCGTGGCCTCGGTCAAGTAGCGGCACGCACCCCCTACGGGCCGTACGCCCGGACACGCACCACCGCGGAGCCCTCTCGACCAGTTCGCCGACCTTGCCGAGAGGGCTCGGCTCGTACTCCTGCGTCAGGCCAGCTGCTCCTCCACCGCGGCCACCACCTCCGGCGCCTCCGGCTCGGTCTGCGGCGCGAACCGGGCTACGACCTCCCCGTCCCGCCCGATCAGGAACTTCTCGAAGTTCCACCGCACGTCCCCGCGGTGCCCCTCGGCGTCCGCGAATCCGACCAGCCGCTCGTACAGCGGATGCCGGCCCTCCCCGTTCACCTCGACCTTCTCGGTCATCGGGAAGGTCACCCCGTACGTCGCCGAGCAGAATTCCGCGATCTCCTGAGCGCTGCCCGGCTCCTGCCCCATGAACTGGTTGCACGGCACCCCGAGCACGGTGAAGCCCCGCTCCGCGTACCGCTCGTGCAGCCGCTCCAGCCCTTCGTACTGCGGTGTCAGCCCACACTTGGAGGCGACGTTCACGACGAGCACGACCTGCCCGGCGTACTGCCCGAGGTCCGCCGGACCGCCGTCGAGGGCGCCGATCCCGACGCTCAGGGGGGACATGGGGGCATTGCTGATGTCAGAGGTCATGCCCGGATGCTAGAGGGTGCCGCCCGCTCCGGGGCCTGGAGGCAGAGCCCGGTCGACGCGTCCTCGCCACCGGCCGCGGTCTTCACCGACCGCGCCGGCGGCCCGATGGGCCCGCATCAGGGTGACGGCGAGCTGACGCGGGCCCACCGGATCAGCCGGCCGTGCAGGAGACGGTCGGCCAGGTCCAGTTGCCGTTGTGCTGGATGGTGACGCCGAAGGTGTTGCCGCTGCCGTTGGGCTTGGCCGTCAGCGTCTGGGCGCTGGGATAGCTGGCGCTGGTGTTCCAGGTGGAGAGCACCTTGGCGGGTGAGGGGATGTTCATCGTCACGGTCCAGTTGCTGCTGCCGGAGACGGTGACGTTGAGGTTGTACCGGTCGCTCCACTGCTGCCCGGCGGAGAGCGTGGCGCTGCACCCGGTACCGCCGCCACCGCCCCCTCCGCCCCCGCCCCCGCCGGTCGGCGCGACGGCACGCCCGGTCTGCGGGGAGATCATCCCGGCGCACAGTCCGCGCGCGGCGAGCCCCTGGGCGATCCGGGGGATGGCCGCGAGCGTGTTGGCGGGCCAGTCGTGCATGAGGATGACCTGCCCGTCCGTGAGCCGGCCGGCGGCCTGGACGATGGCGTCGGTGCTCGCGCCGTTCCAGTCCTGCGAGTCGACGTCCCAGATCACCTGGGTGAGCCCGTACGAGGCCGCCACCGACCGCACGGTCGCGTTGGTCTCCCCGTACGGCGGCCGGAACAGGACCGGCGTACCGCCGCCCCCGTTCGCGATCGCCTGCTGGGTCCGTCCGATCTCGGAATCGATCTGCGCCTGGCCGAGCTGGGTCAGGTGCGGATGGGTGTAGCTGTGGTTGCCCACCCACATCCCGGCGTCCACCTGGGCCTTGACCAGCGCCGGGTTGGCGGCGGCGTACTGCCCCTGGTTGAACATGGTGGCCCGCAGCCCGTTCTGCTTGAGCGCGTTCAGCAGGGCGGACGTACTGCCGGACGGCCCGTCGTCGAAGGTCAGCCCGACGTACCCGGTGCAGGCGGAGGCGGCGGCGCGGGCCGGCGCGGCGCCGGGCACCGTGAGGGCGAGCAGGCCCGCGGCGGCCAGGGCGCCGGCGACCAGGCCACCGACCGCGGAACGCAGACGACTGCGCATGGAGACCCCCCGGGCCATCAGCCGGCGCTGCACGAGACGGAGGGCCAGGTCCAGTTGCCGTTGGGCTGGATGGTGACGCCGAAGGTGTTGCCGCTGCCGTTCGGCTTGGCCGTCAGGACTTGGGCGCTGGGATAGCTGGCGCTGGTGTTCCAGGTGGAGAGCACCTTGGCGGGTGAGGGCACGTTCATCGTCACGGTCCAGTTGCTGCTGCCGGAGACGGCGACGTTGAGGTTGTACCGGTCGCTCCACTGCTGCCCGGCGGAGAGCGTGGCGCTGCACCCGGTGCCGCCGCCACCGCCCCCTCCGCCGCCACCGGAGTCGGTGCCGCCCACGGTGATGCTGGAGCTGCCGCTGCTCTGGTACCCCTCGGTCGCCATGATCATGTAGTAGTTGAAGCTGCCGAGGGGCATGCCGGCCCGCGCCCAGGCGTCGAAGTGGTTGCCGGTGGTGATGGTCCCGCCCGTCCGCTTGGACTGCCGGACACTCCAGTACTGGTCGAAGGTGCGCGTCCCCTCGACGGACGGCGCGTTGTACCGCGTCGTCCTGTAGATGTCGTACGTCCCGCCGTCACTGCTGACGGTCCCCATGAACGTGCCGGTGGGCCGGAACGTCCCCCAGTTGTCGACGATGTAGTACTCGACCAGCGGGTTCGACGTCCAGCCGTAGAGCGCGAGGTAGGCGTTGCCGGACGGGCTGAAGGTGCCGGAGTAGGTCACGCTCCGCCGCCCGCCGTTGCTCCACCCCTTCCCGGCGACGAAGTTCCCGGTGTTCCTCCAGTTGGTGCTGTACGAGCCGCCGGACCCCAGGTTCATGGAGACGGTGCCCTGGGAGTCGGTCCAGAACGAGTAGTAGTACCCGTTGTCGGTCCCGGTCTGGTTGGTCGTCACGACCGTGTCGGCGTAGGCGGTCCCGGGCCCGGTCATGGCGACCACGACCGCCAGCACGGCGGCACAGACCCCACTGAACAGCAACCGGAGCCGACCCCGTCTGCGACGGTCGCCGGGACGTGCGGATGCGGGTGCGATGTCCATCGTGTGCGTCCTCCTCTTGTACGGGTCGTACAGGTCGTACGGGGGAGCCGATGGCGAGTCAGTGTTGAGATGCTCGCGTCAACTGTCAATAGTTTCGGCATGCACTTCGAAACATTCGGAGCCCGGACTGCGTTGCGTGGGTCAATTCCAGCCGGTCAGCGCGGTCTTACAGTCGACTCCCCGTCTCATGAGAGATGGCGCCCATACGACTGCCCCACGGCAGTGGGCGCACATCCCGAATCATTTCGACACTGAACCCGATCTTCCGTTCACTCGCGACTGCCGAGATCGGAGATCCGTCGGTGATCGGTCGGCGGAGTGTCGGCGGGGCGAGGAACCCTGAACGGCATGTCCACCCTCACCCCTCATTGGGACGTCCACCGCCTGCCCCCGGCCCACGGCAAGACCTTCCTGGTCACCGGAGGCAACGCCGGCATCGGCTACTTCGTCGCGGAGCAGCTCGCCACGACCGGAGCCGTCGTCGTACTGGGCAGCCGGACCGCCGCGAAGGCCGACGCCGCGATGACGTCGATCCGCTCCCGCGTCCCCGGCGCACGGCTCCGGCACATGCCCCTGGACCTGGCCGACCTGTCCACCCTGAGCACCGCGGTCGACACACTCCACCTCGACCACCTCGACGCGGTCGTCCACAACGCGGGCGTGGCCCTGGACGATCCGCCGCGCCGCGAGACGGCCGCCGGCCACGAGCTGATGTTCGCCACCAACCACCTCGGCCACTTCGCGCTCACCCGCTGGCTGGCCCCGCTGCTCTCGGCGGCGCCGGCCGCCCGCGTCGTGACGGTCGGCAGCTTCGCGGCCCGCTCCGAGCGGCTGGACCTGGACGACCTCCAGTCCACCCGGGACTACCGCCCCAAGCGGACCTACGGCCGCTCGAAACTGGCCCAGATGAGCTTCGCCCTGGAACTCGACCGCCGCCTGCGCGCCGCCCACAGCACGGTGAGCAGCCTGGTGGCCCACCCCGGCGGCGCGCTCGACGCCCTGACCCCGCCCCGCCCGCCGCTCCACGAGGTCACGCCGGCCCGCCGCCTGCGCGCCCTGCCCGCCGCGCTCCTGGTCCAGGGCAAGGAGGCCGGCGCCCGGCCCATCGTCCGAGCCGTCCTCGACCCGGCGGCGGAGGGCGGCCAGCTCTGGGGCCCCCGCACCTTCGGCCTACGCGGCACCCCACGCCCCGAACCCGTCCCGGCCCACATCTCGGACCCGACCACGGCGAACGCCCTGTGGACGAGGAGCACGACCTTGACGGGCGCGGACCCTGCTCTGGCCCTGGCCGATGTCAGGAGGACCGGGGCGTGATGCTCACGGCACGGTAGTCGTATCCGTCCTGTTTGAAACCGGGCGCCTCCCACGAGAGGTCCACCTGCTGTCCGGGCGACAGGGTACGGAAGCCGGGCTGCTGGATATCGGAGTAATGGCCGAAGCAGCCACCGGGTGTCTCGGGCGAATCGAGCACACCCCACCCTTCCTCGTCGTCCCACTCACGAACGGTCGCGATCACCATGACCGGGACCCTACAGGCGCACCACGACCCGCCGCTCCTGCACCGGACCCGCGAGACCTCGCCGAGCGCACCCTCGCCACCGCCGTCGTCGCGGCGGGCCCGGCCGACATGTTCCGCGCCTCCTTCTGGGAGACGATGGCGGCGGCCGGGACAGCGGTGGCCGGGCCCTGCTGAAGGGCATGGCGGCGCGGGCGTTCGGCGCGCAGAACTCGGCGTCGCTGGCCAAGGGCGTCTGATGCGCGCGGCGGTCCGGCGGCTGCGTCGCGTGCTGGGCCGCCGCGGCATTGCTCTGCTGCTGCTCGGCACGGGAAAGATCCTTCACGGGCTGGGGTCCATCCTCACCTCGGAGCCCAATCCGCCCGGGTCGGAGGCGCTCACGCGGTGGGCGGACATCCGGTGTTGGGCGTCGGTGTGGGTAGCGTGCGGAGCGATCACGTTCGGCTGCGCGTGGCCGCGGGCGGGCGGCGGGGGCCGTTTCGTCGTATCCGGACTCAGGCGCCGACCAGGCGCCGCACGCCCGCGAGCGCGCTCGTCCACGGGTACGCCTTCGGTTCGCCCTGCTTCGGCGGATGCATCTGATACCCGTCCGGGCCATCAAGGACGAGCACACCCTGCCCCCGCAACGCCGCAATCGAACGGGCGACCGCAGGCTGTGCGCCCTGCGCGCGGTTGAAGTACGGCATCGCCACCACCGGCACGCCCATGTGCACGCCCTCCGACGGCAACCCGATCGCCAGCGTGTCGGAGATCCCAGCCCCCCACTTGTTCAACGTCGTGCACGACATCGGCGCCACCAGCATCGCGTCCGCCTTCGGCAGTGCGTCCTTCTCCCACGGCAGCTTGTACCTGGACCGCACCGGATGCCCAGTCAGATCGACCAGCTCCTGCATCCGCGGCTCCCACCAAGAGGCAGCGGACGGGGTGAGGATGAGGCACACGTCCCAGCCGTCGGCCTGGGCAGCGCGCACTCCGTCGTCGACGTACTGGGTGGGGCCGGCGGCGCAGGCGATGAGGTAGAGCACTCGGGTCATGTGCGCAGTCCACAGTGCTGAGCCAGCGCACGCAAGCCCGGCCCGGGGTCGGCCGTCACACCGACCACGTCCTTGACCAGGTTCACGGCGTCCGGCCGACTGCGGACTTCCTCGGGCGCCAGTTCGTCGGCTTCCAGGAGCGCCTTGGCGGCATCCTCCTTGTGCCGTGTCAAGAGCGAAGCGCGTGCCATCGCAACCCGGTGTCCGGCCTGCCGCTCGCGGGTCATCCCGGCCAGCGCCTCCGGCTCCGCCTTCTTCGCCGCGTCGAGCGCGGACCAGCCCTCCTCGAACCGCAGCAGCATGTCGACCCGGTGCAGGACCACGTTGGTCGGTCCGAACTGCGTGTAGTCCTCGTCAAGGTCCGCGCCCTGACGCGCTGCCACGTCGCCTGCCTCGTCAACGTGCCCACCGGCCGCGCGGACACGGGCGGCCGTCTTCTCCTGCGAGGACTCGGCGAGTGCGGCGGACAGGTACAGCATGCCGAGGGTGGACAGGCCGAGCGACCCGCGCTGGGTGAGGTCGCTGGACAGGCGCCGTGCTGCTGCCGTTGCGAACTCGACGGCGGCCTGGGGGCGCTGCTGGTAGACGAGGCTCTTGGCGACGCGGCGAGCGGCGGCCCCGATCTGCACCGGGTCTCCGGACCGCTCGGCGGCGGCCAGCGCGCGGTCCGCGGCGAGCGCGGCCGGGATCGCGGTCGCTGTGCCGTACTTGTGCAGGTAGGAGGTGACGAGCTGGTAGACCCGGGACAGTGCGGCCTGGGCGTCGCTGCGGCCGTCGACGGGAGCAGCATGCGCGGCGAGCTCGGCATCGGCCATGAGCGCAGGCAGATCGCGGGCGAGCGCGGTGTAGTGGCACGCCTGGAACGCACGGCAGCAGTAGTCCAGCCTGCGCTGGATCACGTCGCGCGAGGGCGGGTCGCCGTCGCCGGTGCGAGCGTAGAGGGCGTCGATGACGCTGAGGGCACCGGCGGGCGGGGTGGCGCCCGGAGGTGGGGTGGGTGTGCTGTCGGTCAAGAGCTGCTCCAGGGGGACGCGCAGGACTTCGGCCGCGCGCACCAGGACCGAGAGTCGCGGGTCCTGCTGGCGCTTCCCGCCTTCGATGTCCTGCACCCATCGCTTCGCCTGCCCCATGAGCTGGCCGAAGTCGGTCTGGGTGAAGCCCCGCAGGTCTCGCCAGTAGGCGATGCGTCGGCCGATGCCGGAAGTGTCCATTGCGTTCCTCCGGAGCGAGGCACGCACTTTGCGTGCCTCTCTTGTTGTACCGCGTTTTACGGTCCGTGTGTGAGACGGAGCACACCGACCGTGGAGGCCCTGGCCAATGGCGAAGAATCCCGAACAACGGCTGCCTGCCCTGCGGTCAGTTGAGGCAGGCCCCGGCGTCCTGGTTCACCCCACCGTCGACCAGCAGGTGTCCGCCGAAGAGTGGCTGATCTCCGCGCACCCAGTGCCGAGGCAGGCCCGGGCCGAGCTGCGTGAGCACGGCGTGGTCCTGCTGCCTCTCGGCGGTCTGTTCTCAGCGGTGCGTATCCCGGGCCGCATCGTCCAAGCGCTCGCGGCCAGCACCGACCCGGCCGACATCGACACCGTACTGACCGAGGTTCTCGCCGACGGCCCCGTCATCTGCGCTGTGGGCGGCCCCCGCTACTACGCGCTCGTACCCCCGAGCATGCCGCAGACCTGGCGGGACGCCGCCGAGGACTGGCGCGGTGACGACGTCGCCTGTCTCGGCCGCGAGTCGTACCTGGGGATGCCGGCACTGGCGGCCGTGGACTACCCGCAGACGGGCGCCACCGTGTACTGGTCGGTCCCGCCGCGCCCGGGCATCCTCTGCGAACCGCTGGCCGTGGCCCGTCTGGTCGCCGCCGGCGTGCACCTGCTGGGCGACGAATGCGACCCCTGGCCGGCGAACGCCCCGCTCACCCCACACCGAGGCGTCCTGCCCAGGATGACCCTCAGAGGGATCTGACCTGCGCCTGCCCCAGCGCCACGGGGTCCCGCGGCGACTGCCGGGTCAGAGTCGCACCCCGCACCTCCCGCCCCGGTCGCCCCCTGCCCTGCGCGCCCGGGACGTCCCTTCCTGTTCCAGCCCTCGATCTGGAGGACCCCATGAGCACAGCCACCATCCCGCAAGCGGCCACGTCCCCGGTGGCCGGTATCCGCTCGGTAGAGCTGGAGATCACCGGCCGCTGCCAGCTGTCGTGCAGCCACTGCTGCACCAGCTCGGGGCCCAAGGCGTCCACCGGCAGCATGTCCCCGCAGGCATGGTTGGACGTCATCACGGACGTCGCCGCCCTCGGCATCCCCGCGGTGCAGTTCATCGGCGGGGAGCCGACTCTTGCGCCCTACCTCCCCCTGTTCGTCGACCACGCCCTGGGCGCCGGCCTGAACGTCGAGGTCTACTCCAACCTCGCCAACATCCGCCCCCGCCTCTGGAAGTGCTTCGAGCGGCCCGGCGTCTCGCTGGCCACCAGCTACTACAGCGACCAGGCCGAGCAGCACGAGCAGATCACCCACGGCCCGGGCAGCTACCGCCGCACCCGCGCCAACATCACCGAGGCCCTCCGCCGGGGCATCCCGCTGCGGGCCGGCATCGTCGAGGTCCTCGACGGGCAGCGCGTCGCCCAGGCGCAGGAGGAACTGCGCCGCCTGGGCGTCACCCGTATCCAGGTCGACCGCGTCCGCCGGGTCGGCCGGGCCGCCGACCCGGCCGTCTCCGTCCCGTCGACGGGCGAGCTGTGCGGGCACTGCTTCCGCCACCGCGTCTCGGTCGACCCGGACGGGCAGGTCAGCGGCTGCATCCTCTCTCGGTTCCTCGTCGCCGGAAATGTCCGCGAGCAGCGCCTGGCGGACATCCTGCGCAGCGACCGGTGGCAGCAGCTCACCGACTCCGTGCCGGCCCCGCGCGCGGCCTGCCCGCCGGACGACTCCGGCGACTGCGACCCGGCCAACACCGAGGCGTGCGACCCTGCGTACGACGACGTCCTGATGCCCACCGCGGGCCTGGAGGTGACCGCGTGATCTGGGAGAAGCACGCCGCCGAACTGGCCGACCGGGTCGCCGGCCGCGGTTCGCGCTGGCACGAGCCCGTGGCCCGTACGCCCCGGCACGTCTTCGTACCGGCCTGGTGGGAGCCCGAGGACGGACAGTGGGCACTGCGCCGGCCCACCAGCGACCTCGGCTGGTACACCGCCGCCTACGGCGACCGCTCGCTTATCACCCGCGTGGGCCCGCTGCACGCCGACGCCGCCGATCACCATGACCGCCCCATGGGGCGGCCGACGTCCTCCGCGACGCTGCCCAGCCTCACTGTCCAGATGCTCCGGCATGCCCGCATCAACGACGGTGACACGCTGCTGGACGTGGGCACGGGCAGCGGGTACGGGACCGCCCTCGCCTGCCGCCGCCTCGGCGACACGGCAGTCACCAGCGTCGACGTGGACCTCTACCTCGTCGACGCCGCCCGGCAGCGGCTGGCCTCGATCGGCCTGGCACCGCGCCTGGCCGCGGTCGACGCGACCGGGCCGCTGCCCGCCACCGAGGGCCAGTTCGACCGAATCATGGCGACCGTCTCCGTCCGCAGCGTCCCCAGCGCCTGGCTGACCGCCCTGCGCGTCGGGGGCCGGCTCGTCACCACGATCGCCGGCACGTCACTGATCCTCACCGCCGAGAAGCAGGAGGACGGCGGGGCAGTGGGCAGGGTGGAGTGGGACCGGGCCGGGTTCATGCAGGCCCGCACCGGCGACGACTACCCGCCGGAGGTCATCGAGGTCCTGGCGGCCGCCCACTACGCCGAGGGCGACGAGGTCACCACCTCGCCGTACCCGGTCCTCGACGTAGGGCAGGCATGGGACGTCGACTCCATGCTGGGCGTCCTCGCCCCCGGCGTCGAGCACTCCTACGAGGAGACGGGCGACCGGCGGACCGCAGTGCTGGCGCACGCGGACGGCTCCTGGGCCCGGGCCACGGGCACCGGCACCGAGCCGCCCATCGTGCACCAGGCCGGCCCCCGCCGCCTCTGGAGCATCCTCGACGAGATCCGCTCCCACTGGCTCCAGCACGGCGAACTGCCGGTGCGCGGCGCCCGCGTCCGCATCCTCCCCGACGGACGGACCCGGCTCTCCCGAGGCGGCTGGCACAAGCAGCTCTGACGGCCGGCCCCGGACCTGGTCGGCGCCGCCGCCCAGGGAGGTCGCCCCTGTCACCCCCGTCAGGGGCGGCCTCCAGCGGCTGGGCGCACGAGCTCGGCGACGTCGACGCCGATCGCGTCGGCGATGCGGATGAGGGTGTCCAGCAGGGGTGAGGAGTGGCCCTGCTCGATGCGGCTGTAGGTGGCCACGTCGATTCCGGACCGACCGCAGACGTCCCGCTGGCTGAGGTTGTGGTGCTCACGCACGCGTCTGATCTGTTCCCCGACCTGGCGGCGGCGGGCGATGACCCGGTCGTCGGGCGGGGTGGGGCGCGGCACAGGTCCACGCTCCCGACCGCGTGATCAAAAAGGATTAGGGTCAACCCTAATCTGTGTGATCTTGGAGGGAATCGATCCAGCGCGACGACCGGCGACTCTGCGGCGGATCAATAAATGTCCGTAGGGCTTAGATGGGTGCACACTACAATCGAACGTACGTTCACACGAATGGGTGACTGACGCCGTGGATGGGTGCCTGTTAGATACAAGCAAGCCAGCACGGCAATAGCGTGTCGGGTCGTTCGGCGTGGTGCCCCCCTCTCGGGCGACCCGGCACTCTTGGCTCCCGCACTCCCTGCGAGGGAGAGTGGGGGCCGCTCTCCGTTTTGGGCCCGTGACCTGCGCGAACAGCATGATCATTTAGGAGAGATTTAGGAGGGGCGCCTTCGAGGCGAAGGGTGTCAGAAAACGTAGTCAGGCCGGGCAGACGTAAGGCCCAGGTCCGGGAAATTGCTCCCTGACCTGGGCCTTAGCCGTTCCTTACCTTGTGCCCCCGGCAGGATTCGAACCTGCGACACCCGCTTTAGGAGTTCGATCGCTCCTCGGCACCACCGGGGAATCACCCGGCCACACTGGCCGTGGCGGACCGCTCAGGAGTGCCGGCGTCCGGCGTCGTTGATGTCACTCGTGGATGTCAGAACGGAGCAACCCGCGCTCGCTCGCTGGCACGATGGTCGCGTGGTTGACCTGGAGCGCGTCAGAGCAGAGACCGTGGCGTACTTCCGAGCACTCGATGAGAACGCCACCCTGCGGCACCACTTCCGTCACGCCGACGGGGAGGGCGGTCTGTGGTACATCGAGGCCGTACCCGACCGCGGTGAGTTGATTGTCGTCAAGCAAGCCGAGCTGACCTCGGCCGGCCGACTCCACCGGTACAGCTGGGAGCACCTGGAGGACGAGCACGGCGGCCTGACAGACCAAGCGATCGACCCAGAAGACGATTCGCTGGGGGCCATCCCGGCTGAGGAGTTCCAGCGGGTGTGGACGCGGTGATCACGCTGGACAACCACTTTAGGAGAGAGGCTGGGTGATCTGTGGGCTGAGCTGCGGCTTCGCCTGCCGAGGAAGCGAGCGGCTATTCGACGGCTGGGCACCGGTGTTGACCGTGGCTGACCGCCGCATCTGGCACGGTTGTGGCACGAACCTCAGCCGACGACAGCCAGCCACGACGGCGGGTGCGCCGACGGAGCAGGCGCGCGTATGCCTCGCGGCACCCCCACCGGCCTTGACCACGCTGTCAGCGCTGGCGACCAGAGCAAGCCACGACGGCCGGCACGTGACGACCACGCCTGAGCCATCAGCTTGGGAAGCTGCGATCACTTGCGGCACATTCGTGCACTGACCTGGCAGAACGGTCAAGGCATGGCGTCGTCCGGCAGGGCATCTTTCACCGTGATTCCCTGCAGTTCCCCACTCAATCTGGTGCAGTTGTGGTGCGGCAGCTCGGATCGAGCTGCGGTGTGACCGATCCACCATCATGCTGCTCTGGGAATTCGATGACGCCTCTGCTACACGGAGTTAGTGGAGGCGTCGCGGGCTTGAAGCTGATCTGCTGCCATGTCAAGCGCAGAATAAACGAACATAGCGTCCACCTTGTCCGGGTGAAATCCTTCAACGTGCAGCGCTACGAGCAAGACTGCGCGCAGGGCCGCTAGAGCGTAACGAGACGCATGTATGGGCATGCCGTCGAGATGTAGTAGTTGCTTCTTGTGCGGCCCTGGAACCCCATGCACAACTCTTGAGCGGTAAGAATATACATCCTTTACGGCGCTCAAGATTTCCCCGCTGCGACCCCACCCCAACTGGGACAAAATTGCACCCGCCCGCATGGAAATCTTGTGAACAATTTCACCAGAGCCCGATCCCCCGCCCAGAAGTGCCTCCAATCCAATGCAAAGGTCGACTATGCGGTCCTCGTCATCATCACGGATCCATGCGCGATTAAGGCGTCGTGCGGCAACTCGGAGACTAGGATGACCTTGCGATAGCTTGCCGAAATGCTCATGGACGCGAGCGAGGGCGCCGTAATCCAGATAAGAAGTGTGGCGCGTAAGGGCGTCAAGGCGCGTCGGATAATCTCTGAAGAGATAGGTTGTGCTGGTGTTTCCTACCGCGTCCATGTTCCCGAACCAGCCACTCGGAGAAAAGATCATCTGTGCGCATCCAGCGACGCTCTGTGACTCCAACGAAACCGCTTCGAAAAACCGATCCACCATGTCAAACGTTGACTCGTACGGTTCGACTTCAAAGTGCGAACCACAACCGCCTGCAAGTGCGGGTACATTTTCAAGCCTCAAAGCGTGTGTAACGCTACTCAGTTTATGCGCATCGCGAGGCGCCACGTGAGGAGTATCTGATAGGAGTTTTCGTTGTTCCTCGCTTAGACGGATAATGGAGAAGGTATCGAAGGTCGCCTCGTCAGTTACTTCAGCCCCCAAAATAGGGACGAACACTTCCATTTTCAGGTCGTCTGTGAGCAGGTACGTTTCAAGTTTCAAGTACAACTGCTCTAGGGTGTCAATTTCGACCCGTTCAGTGGTTCCTGTTTTTGCTACGTACATGTCCGCCAGAAGGATTGGAATCATGGCAACCTCATGGAGCATCACCTTTCCTAGGTCTAGAGGTTCTTCTTCGCGGTCTGCTGGCAGCAAGAATTTCTGTGCCGCCGACGGCACCGACTGCACCTTTTGGTACAGCTCATTTAGGCCGGCTAGATTCTGATGCCTGTAAAAAGCGGCTAGGTGATGGTCGAGTGAGGGGGTGCTGAATAGCGCCTTGTAACCTTCCTTGTCTACGGCGTCAACCGCATTTATCAGTCCAGCTGCCAGTTCTTGCGTGTACTTTCCGATTTTGGCGATTGCGTCGAAAGTGGGAGGCTGAATGTAGTCCCAAAGAGTTCTGTCCACGTGAGGGCCCGGCGATGTTTCGATAGCCATAGTGACTGGTGTATCCCTTTCTGTGATCACCGGCTCGGGTGATTGTCACTTTTTGAGGGGTGTAACGTAGAGCCCTGCTGCGGCTCCTAGGGCGCGAACGTCAACAGTAGGTTGAAGCGGCGACGGTTTCCATCCAGTTGCTTCTTGAATGAACCCACCCTTGTTAGCTGCTGAACTGTTCCAACCTAGGTCTAGGACACGCAAGCGGAGCCAGTTGATTGGCTCTTTGGTCTCAGCGTTCACCGGGTGCGTGTAATGGGTTAGGGAGTCTTCTTGCACAGAGGCCATGGGGAAGTCATCCATGACGCCTGGTAGCGTGCGCCAATCACGGACATGCGGAGCCCCTTCAAAAATTCCATCGATGGTTGGGCGGGTAACGAACCAAGAAATGTGGACTTCCCCAGGCCGATATAGGTCAGGCCATCTCTCGTGGTAGGAATCCGCGTACTCCGTGACCCACATTCTCCATAGGGCCTGTGCCGTGATCTCATTTGGGAGGTGGTCATCTGTGATGGTCGAGCCATTGAGTTCAGCGTAAAGAACGAGTTCCTCGACCTGGGTAAATCCTGTTTTCTTGTAGCTGAATTCCCAGAGCGTTCCCGCTGGATAGGGTTGAACCGTGCTATATTCTGTCGACCTTTGGTGGACTTTTTCTTTATCACCTAGAGGCTGGTTGCCATTTTCCGCTTGTTTGGTTCGATAATCGGCGGATTCGATTCGCTTGCTTGGCCTTGAGGGTGACAGTGTGCGAGACTCCGTTATTGCTGCCCAGCGAGTCCGCCATATGGTGAGGCGATCATCGCGGTATTCGGGTGGATCGCACTCATCGCCATATTCATCCCATGACATTAGGGTGCGCACTAGCCACATTAATTTATCCAGACCTACGTATTTGCCATTGAAGGCGGCGCTCTGGGTTGATGGCGGGAGTGAGGCTTCAATTCCGAATAGATGTACCGCCCGCTTCTTAATGGCGTTATACGACTTATTTCCTCTTTCGGCGCGCAACCTCTTGAGGTCGAAGGCCTGCTCCCTCAGTGCGTCGTGAGGGGGTGCCGTTACACCTACTCGGTCGTCGCTCTCAGTCACGATGGGCTCCCGATGCTCTTGATGTAGGCAGCAGAGTAGGACCATCTTGGCTGAACGGCACCGAAGTTGAGTGAACAACGCCGAAGATGCCCGAGTGTGCGGTCACGTTCGGCGAGTAACGGCTCAGATCCGTCGGGATTCCGACGGGTTCGGGTGCGATCGGAGTCGTTCGGTCCGTGCGGTACTCGGCAGTACCTCATCCCAGAGTGATGGCATGACTTCAACTCAAGGGCCGCAGTCGCACGGTACGCCGCCGCCCAGCCCTCAGCCGGAGCCGCCATTCCTACCGATGCACACAGCTGTTGTCTTGCTTGCCGCTACCGTGATTGGTCTAGTCGTGGGCCTTCTGGCGTTGGCCACGCGAGTGCCCCCCGCTAGCGCTGCCCTCGCAGGGCTTACAGCGGCAGGTTCTAGCGTTCCTATCCTGCGTTCTCTCATTCAGTGACCCTTGTAGGCGGCAGCGGCTGTATACGAGTTCGGCGGGCAGCTTCCACTGGGGAGCTGTCATCGAAGGGCGGTGGAGCGGCTTTGGGCTGGAGCTGCTTTGGCGCGAGTGATCATGGCCCCGTAAGCTTCCGGCGCGTCGGGCAGTCTGTGGACCTGCCCGCTAAAGCACGACGTTGGGGCCATGATCTTCGAGGCTCGCGCCAAAGTGGCTGCCTAAAGCCGCGGAGCCGACCGCCCCAGCCACGACGTACCCCTTCTCTGACATCAGGTTCTCTGACATCAGGCTGCTGATTGCTGTGAGCGCGGCACGGGCGCCGGCCGGGCTGGAGCGGGGCGGAGACAGGAGCGCAGGTCCGGCCGGGGGCCGGGCCGCGCGCGGTGAGCGGAGCGAGCCGCCTTGAACCAGTAGAGAAAGTTGTAACTCAGTCTGCGGTGTGGGGCTTGAAGCTGAGTGAGCAGGCTGGGAGTTCGGTGCCGTTTCGGTGGGCGAGGGGCAGGAAGAGTGCTGGTCGGACGGTCCATGTGATGCGCAGGCCGAGGTGTGTGATGGACACGGTGAAGTGTTCGCGGTGCAGGAGCGCTCGGCGTGTGTCGATGCGGTGGTCGTAGAGCTGCGTCCAGGCTTCCTGCGAAGTTGCTGTGTCCAGTGCCGGTGAGATCGTGCGGAGGATCGTCGCTACCCAGTCGTTCGCTTCGACTGCCGAGTATGCGTCGTAGGAACCGACCAGTGCCGGCGTCTGCTGCTCGGTGATGTCCTGTGTCCAGCACTCGCACCAGAAGCCGGGCCTGATCGTCGTCCTCAGCATGAGGGCTCTCCCGGGCGTGTGTCCGTGAAGAGTTCCGCGGTGATGGTGTGGCCGTGGTCGGTGGCGTGGACGGCGACGTGATGGGCGATCGCGCTGACCATGCCCAGTCCGCGGCCGTGTTCGGCGTGCTGGTCCTGGTGCTCGACCTCGGGGACTGTGTCCGTGCCTCCGTCATCCGTCACCGATACGGCGACCACCTGCGCTGAGACAGCCAGGGCCAGGTGGAAACCGCCCGGGGTCCTGCCGCTGGCCGTGTGGAGGATCGCGTTCGCGCTCAACTCGCTCACGATCAGTTCGGCGTCTTGGGCTGAAGGGGAGCCGCGCAGGATGTCCCGGGTCCAGCGGCGGGCCCGGCTGACCTCTTCCGGAAAACCTGGGCAAGACAGGCCCCAGACCTTCACCCTGCTCGTATACTCGTGCATACAAGTCCCTTCATGCTGGTAGGCCGCCGTGTGCAGCGGGTTCGGGCTAGACGAGTTTCACGCCGTCGTGGGCGCGGATGGCCGGCGGGGCTGTCGCGTCCAAAGCGTCGAGGACGCGGATCGCGTATGCCTCATCGGCGAGTTCGGAGACTTCTTCACGGGTGAGCCAGCGCAGTGCACAGGTCTCGTCGCCGGTGGTGGGCGTGCCGTCGGCGGCCTGACAGCGGAAGACCAGCGAGACGATCAGGCCCGTCATGTTCTTGTAGACGCCGGTGAGGGTCGCGGGGAGCGCGATCTTGATGCCGGTCTCTTCGAGGACTTCGCGCTGGAGGGCTTCGGGGATGGTTTCCTCGCGTTCGAGGACTCCGCCCGGAGGTTCCCACTTACCGTTGTCGCGGCGCTGGATCAGCAGGGCCCGGCCCTGGTCGTCGATGACGACCCCGGCGACGCTCACGGAGTGCGGGCGTTCTGTACTCACGTTCCTCGGCCCTCTCGGATGGCTAGGCTCTCCACCGTAGCAATACCACTCGGCCACTCGTCTAGATACCTAAAGGAGTACGCGTGACGTCTCTACCGAGCATTCTCGGCGGCCTCGACCCGACCAGTGACCGTGCGGTCTTCCGGCAGATCGCCGACCAACTGCGCGAGGCCATCGATCGTGGCCGGTTCAAGGAGGGGGAGAAGCTGCCCTCCGAGGCCGAGCTGGTCGAGCACTACGGCGTCTCCCGGATGACCGTCCGCAACTCCTTCTCCATCCTCCAGGGCGAGGGCTTGGTGCACGCCGAGCACGGCAGGGGCGTCTTCGTCCGGCCCCGTCCGCCCGTGCGCCGTCTCGCCTCCGACCGGTTCGCCCGGCGCCACCGAGAGCAGGGCAAGTCCGCGTTCATCGTGGAGGCCGACGCCGCCGGAAGTCATCCCACCGTGGACAGTCTGGAGGTGAAGGAGGAGAAGGCCGGCCAAGACGTCTCCACCAGGCTGGGTTCCGTACGGCGTGTGCTCGCCCGGCGTCGCCGGTACCTGCTCGACGGGCGCCCGGTCGAGTTCGCCACGTCCTACCTCCCGCTCGACATCGCCCGTGGCACGCCGATCGCCGAACCCAACCCGGGCCCCGGCGGCATCTACGCCCGCCTTGAGGAACTGGGCCACCAACTCGACCACTTCGAGGAGGAGATCCGGGCTCGGATGCCCACGCCGTCCGAGGTGAAGACGCTGCGACTGGCCCCCGGCGTGCCGGTGATCCACCTGATCCGCACCGCCTTCGACACCGCCGGGCGGGCCGTGGAGGTCTGCGACACGGTGATGGCGGCGGACGCCTACGTCCTCTCCTACCAGCTTCCGGCGACCTGACCGGCGGTGCGCGAGGCCAATCCTTGGGACTCGTACACCTCAGCATGCATACTCGTATAGACGAGTGGGCAAGTTGTATGGCAAGGTGGTCCTCGTTCCCGGCGTCGTCGGGTTCGAAGGACGCATCTTGTCTAGACGAGTAGATGGGGAGAAGCTTTGCGCACCATCCGTGTGGAGACCTCGGCCGCGACGATCCTGCTGACCGAGGCACCCGAGCCCAAGGTCCGCGACCGGCAGTCGGGCGAGATCGCGAAGGACGCGGTCAGCGGTGAGGCGCTGATGACGATCGGCGTCGTCTACATCGAAGAGGGGGAGTCGTCCCTGATCAAGGTCACTGTCCCGGAGAGCGGGGTGTCGGAAGGGCTCGCCCTTGGTGCCCCGGTCTCCCTGCCGGGCCTGGTCGCCCGGCCGTGGGAGAGCGTGTTCAACGGTCAGCAGCGGCACGGCATCGCCTTCCGGGCCGCCGCCGTCACTCCGGCCGCCTTCCCGGCCGCTCTGGGGGCCACGGCCTGATGACCGACCTGGCGACGCTTCTGGAAGTGGGCGGTCCCGTCGCCGCACTCGGCGGTGGGACCGCCTATACCCGCGCACGGCACCCCGGTGTCTACTGGTCCACGGTTGGCCTGCCGATATCCACGGTCCGGCTGCTCAGCTCTTACGGCTCGGTCATGGAAGCGTGCGGGCTGACTGTGGCTCCCTCCCGGCTGCGGGTCCTGGCGGTCAAGGCCACCACCCGTCGCGAGGTCCGGCCCGTCCCGCCGCGCCGGGGAATCATCCGGCCGACCACGACGGGGCTGCGGGTCCGCCTGCGGCTCGCTCCGGGGCAGGAACCCGCCGACGTGGCCGCCTCCGCCGAACGGCTGCGGCACGCCTGGGGCGTCCACGCCGTCTACGTGACCACGGTCAAGCCGGGTGTGGTCGAACTGCGGCTCGTCGGCTTCGACGTGCTGCGGCGGGTGCGCATGCCGCGCAAGCTCCGCCCGGACCTTCTCCGGGGGCCGGTCGCGCTGCGCGAGGACGCCACTCCGTTCGTACGCGACTACCGCACTGTGCCGCACCAGCTCACCCTCGGCGCCACGCTGTCCGGCAAGTCCATGTACCTGCGGCACCTCATCGTCGGCCTCGCCCGCCAACCCGTCGCCCTCGTCGGCATCGACTGCAAGCGGGGCGTCGAACTGGCGCCCTTCGCCCCGCGCCTGTCGGCGCTCGCCACCGACCCGGAGCAGGCCGCCGAACTGCTGCCCGTGCTGATCAAGGAAATGGAGGACCGGTACGACCTGATCAAGGCCCGGCAGGGCATCGCGCCGAGCGCGCCGGACGAGGAGATCACCTCCGACATCTGGGGCCTGCCCGAGCACGAACGCCCGGTACCCGTCGTGCTGTTCGTCGACGAGGTGGCCGAACTCTTCCTCGTCGCCACGAAGAAGGACGAAGAACGCCGGGACGAGATGGTCACCCAACTCATCCGGCTCGCTCAGCTCGGCCGCGCCGCCGGCATCTACCTGGAGGTCTGCGGCCAGCGCTTCGGCGCCGAACTCGGCAAGGGCGCCACCATGCTCCGCGCCCAGCTCACCGGCCGCGTCTGCCACCGCGTCAACGATGAAGCTTCCGCCAAGATGGCCCTCGGCGACATCGCCCCCGAGGCGGTCTCCGCCGCCTGCGCCATCGCCCCCGAACGGCCCGGCCTGGCTGTGGCGGGTGACACCTCTGGCGGCTGGTCCCGCATCCGCACGCCGTACCTCTCCCTCGCCGAAGCCGCCGAGACCTGCCGCAAGTCGGCCCACCTGGTCCCCGACCTGCCCGCGCTCAAGCCCTTCCGGCCCGACGTGCCGGTACGGCCGCCCGCCGAGACCCCGGGTCCGGTCGTGCGGCCCCGCCCGGTGACCGACTGACCCGCGTTCGCACGCATCCCCGGTCGGCGTGACCTCCTCACGCCATGTCCCTACCCCTCCCATGCCCGAACCCGGAAGGAGCCGCAGCATGCGCGCCCACCTGGCCCGCGTCGACGCGGTGCTCGTCCAAGCGGTCATCGCCGCCGCGCTGTCCTTCGCCCACCTGCACGACGTCGCCTCGGCGGCTGGGCAGGACGGGTGGAAGGCGTGGGCCTATCCCGTCTCGGTCGACCTGCTGCTCGTCGCCGCCTGGCGCCGATTGCGGTCCGGCGAGGCGAAAGCGGCCGGGTGGTGCTGGTTCCTGATCGCCCTCGCTGCGTCCCTGGGCGCGAACGTCGCTACCGCCGGGCTGCTCGACCTGGAGGAGGTGCCGGCCTGGCTCCGCATCCTCGTCGCGGGCTGGCCTGCGGTCGCCTTCCTCGGCGGAACCCTTCTCGTCCACTCGCCGCCGGCCACGCACGACGGGACCAGTGACGCCGTGGGCGAGGAGAAGCCCGAGGACATCGCGGACCAGGAGGACGCGCCCGACCCCGCACCGGAACCCCCGGCACCACCAACAGCCGACCCGGAACCGGCTCCGCCTGCGCGGCCGGTCGCCGTCCCGGCCGCCCTGGTCGGGCACGCCCGCAAAGTCGCCGCCGAGCACCACGCCCGCACCGGAACGGCCATCGACACCCCGACCCTGCGCGCCCGCCTCGGCGTCCCGCCGTCCATGGCCGATGCCATCGCAGCCCAGCTCACCTGACCGACAAAGGAGAACCATGCCTCTCTGCTTCAACACGGCCGCCGACTACCTCGAAGCGGCCCGCGAGATGGCCGCAAGCGGTCGGTCGGCGCTCGCTCGGCTTCTCGCCGAAGAAGCCGCCGACCGCACGTCGGACCCCAGGGAAGCCGCCCGGACCCTGCGCGAGTTCCCTGGCCCCAGCCTGCGACAGGAGGACTGACCATGCCCGCACCGAAGCGTTTCCGCAACGTCAGCCGCACCGGCCCCGTCCAGGTCGGCACGTCCTACGACGGTCGCGGCCGGGAGAAGCACACCGCCGCCTGCACAGCTCCGCGCTGCGGCTTCTCCGCCGACTACGACAGCCGCGCCGCCGCCGAACTGGCCGCCCGTACCCACCGCTGCCCTGTCCGCTGAAAGGACCCGCACACCGTGACCGTCAGCCTGCCGCTCGTCGTCCTGCTCGGCTTCTTCGCCTGGGGAGCGGTCAAGTTCCTCGGTGTCCGCACGTGGATCGTCGTCTTGATCGCCCTCTTCGGCTTCTGGCTCTCGGACACCTTCCTCGCCCCCGCCATCGAATCCGGCACGCGCTCCGGCGTGGACATCGTCGACGGCTCACATGACTAGACGAGTAGATAAGGAGAGCTTCGCAGTGTTCCTGCCCAAGTACCCCGACAGCCCGACACCGCCGCCCGCACACACCCACGCTGCGGCCGACCAGACCTCGGTCCGGCGGTCGGTTCCTCAAATTTCCGTCAACACCGGAGCGGTCGCGGCCGTCCTCGTCGGCGGCGTCGTGCTGACCGCGCTTCTGGCCGCCGTCGCCGTCACGGCCGTCTCCGTGGCCGTCGCCGCCGTGGTCCTGCGCTCGCTGCTCCGCGACCAGCACCGTCGCTGACACACCAGACCCCCGGGGCGGCCTCGATACCGCCAAGCATCCGCCGCCCCGGGGGCCGTCTCCCTCCAGCCGAAACCAGAAGGAGAAGCCATCATCACCCGCGCCACTCCGCCTCCGCTCCACGAACTCGGCGAACTGGCCGCACTCGGCACCATGCCCGCCCTCCTGCGCCAGCTCGCCGGCCTCGGCGGTTGCACGCACCCGATCCGCCTCGACGGCCACCGCACCGAGTACGCCGTCGACACACGCACCGGTGAGATCGGCAACGTCCTCCACCACCTCGACTCCGCCGGCCTCCCGGCCGGTCACCTCCTGGTCCGCTGCAACAACCGCCGCACGACCCGCTGCGCGGCCTGCGCCGAGGTGTACCGCCGCGACACCTTCCACCTGATCACCTCCGGACTGCGCGGCGGCAAAGGCGTCCCCGAACGCGTCGCCGCCCACCCGCGCATCTTCGCCACCTTCACCGCCCCCAGCTTCGGCCCGGTCCACAACCGCCTCACCGGCCCGGCCGGATCGGTCCGCCGCTGCCGCTGCGGCGCGCTCCATGACCAGGACGACCCCGCCCTCGGCACCCCGCTCGACCCGAACACCTACGACTACGAAGCGGCCGTCCTCTGGAACGCGCATGCCGGTCCACTGTGGCGGCGCTTCTCCATCTACCTGCGCCGGGAGGTCGCCAAGCGCGCCGGCCTCACCCAGCGGGCCTTCCGCGAGCACGCCCGGGTGTCCTTCGCCAAGGTCGCCGAGTACCAGAAGCGCGGGGCAGTCCACTTCCACGCCGTCATCCGCATCGACGGCCCCGAGGGCGGCGACACCCCGCCTCCCGCCTGGGCCACCGCCGAGCTGCTGACCGACGCCATCCAGGCCGCCGCCGTCGCCACCCGCGTGGACGGCCCGGTCATCGACGGCCGCGCTCACGCCTTCACCTTCGGCCGTCAGCTCGACGTCCGCACCATCCGCTCGGCCGACTTCGACGGCGGCCAGGAGCTGACCGAGCGGGCCGTCGCCGCGTACATCGCCAAGTACGCCACCAAGGGCGCCGAGACCGCCACGGGAGCCCTGGACCGGCCGCTGAGGTTCCTCGCCGAACTCGCCCAGCTCGACATCAGCGACCACGCCCGCCAGCTCGTCCGCACCGCCTGGACCCTCGGCGCACGCAAGGACCTCGAACACCTCCGCCTGCGGGCCTGGGCCCACATGCTCGGCTTCCGCGGCCACTTCTCCACCAAGTCCCGCCGCTACTCCACCACCCTCGGCGCCCTCCGCGACGTCCGCGCCGCATGGCGTCGCGCACAAGCCCTGGCAGCGAACGAGACCGACCCGGACACCACCCTCGTCCTCGCGCACTGGATCTACGCCGGAACCGGCCTCACCGACGCCGAAGCCTGGCTCGCCGAAACCCTCGAACCCGCTCCCGGAACGGAAGGAGAACCGACCCATGCGTGATGACGAGCTGCTGACGGTGCCCGACGTGATGGCGCGGCTGAAGGTCGGTCGTTCCACGGTCTACGACCTGATCCGGTCCCGTCGCCTGCCCTCGATCACCATCGGCCGGTGTCGCCGCATCCCGGCGCGGGCCGTCCGCGAGTACATCACCGACGAACTGGAGGCGGCGGCCTGATGGCCCAGCAACGCAAGCGGAACCCCAACGGCGCCGGCACCATCACCAAGCGCAAAGACGGCCGTTTCCAGTGCGCGGTGTACGTCCTCCAGCCGGACGGCACCCGTGCCCGCAAGTTCGCCTACGGCAAGACCTGGGCCGAGTGCGACGCCAAGCGCCGGGAACTGCTCGACAAGGTCGACCAGGGCGTGCCCGTGCCGACCCGGTCGGCCAAGCTCGCCGAGTGGCTGCCGTACTGGTTGGAAAGCGTCATCAAGCCCCGGCGGAAGCTCAGCACGTACGACAAGTACGAAGCGCACGTCCGGCTCTACCTGCTGCCGCTCCTCGGCGCGAAGCGGCTCGAATCGCTGGGCGTCGCCGACGTGCGCCGCTTCCTCGTCCGCCTGGAGGAGAAGACCACGGCGGCGACGGCCAAGGAGGCACACCGTGTGCTGCGTTCGGCGCTGTCCTCGGCGTGCCGCGAGGAACTGATCACGCGGAACGTCGCCAAGCTCGTCGAACCTCCTCGCACAGACAACCACGAGCTGAAGCCCTGGACTCTGGACGAGACGCTCGACTTCCTGGCGGCCTCCCGTAAGGACCCGCTGTACGCGGCCTTCGTGCTCGCCATCGCCATGGGGCTCCGCCGGGGAGAGATCGTGGGCCTGCGCTGGTCGGACGTCGACCTCGACGGCCGCGTGCTGTACGTCCGCCAGCAGGTGCAGCGGCGCCGTGGCGTGCTGTACGACGACGATCCCAAGAGCCGCCGTCGCCGTGCCGTCCCGCTGCCCGCGCTCTGCATCGCGCCCTTGCGCTGGCACCGGATGCGGCAGGTAGTGCCTCGGGCGAAAGCGGGGGAGACCTGGCGCGAGTCGGACTACGTCTTCACCACTCGTACCGGACGCCCGGTCGAGCCGCGGAACCTCTACCGGTCCTTCACCCGCGTCGCCCGGTCCGCCGGACTCCGGGTGATCCGGCTGCACGACGCCCGGCACGGCACGGCCACGCTCCTCACGGCGGCCGGGGTCGCGCCCCGCGTGGTGATGGAGATCCTGGGGCACTCCCAGATCAGCATCACCATGAACGTGTACACGCACGTCGTGCAGGACACGCAGCGCGAGGCCATGAGCCACATGGACCGGCTGCTCAGGAAGAGGCGCCCTGGTCGTCAGTGACCGACGCCGTTGATGTCAGAAGTGGATGTCAAAGGCCCCGGACCATGATCGGTCCGGGGCCTTTTGGCTGGTGCCCCCGGCAGGATTCGAACCTGCGACACCCGCTTTAGGAGAAAGCGTGCACCGCCCGTGAGCGTCAGTGAGATTGAGTGAGTCTCAGTGAGGCTCGCATAGCTGGGGCTTGAGCTGCGCGAATGTGTCTCAGTGAGGCTCAGTGAGGCTCAGTGAGGGGGTGTTGTGGCATCCATGTGGCATCCGGCCTCACACCGCCTTGAGAATTCGAACGGCGGCCTTCAGCTCGGGCGCCATGACGGCGAGCACCTGAGCCGCCACATCCTCGGCCGAGTGTTGATACAGCCACGTCACCTTGCTGCCGCGGTCGTGCCCCATGACCGTCTGCACGTCCTTCTCCGGGACACCCAGATCCTTCAGCCTGGTGGCGAACACGTGCCGCAGATCGTGCACCCGCGGCCACCACTCCAGCCGCCCCGTCTCCGCGTTCTTCACCTTCCGAGCCAGGCCGGCAGCCTGAATCGCTGGCAGCCACGATCGCCGGAAGTTGTGCCGGGTAAGGGCACCACCGAGCGGCCCGCGGAACACCAGCTCGTCCGCGTGCAGGTCTCGGCCGTCTCCGATCGGCGAGACGGTGTCGACCGGACGGAACCGGGCCGCCATCGCCTCGACCGCTTCGACCGCCTGTGGGGTAAGAGGGACGGTGCGGAAGCCGGCCGCGCTCTTGGGCGCCGCCTTCCGGAACAGGGTCCCCCGGTCTTCACTGAGCACTTCCTTCACCTTGAGGTGCTTACCCTCCAGGTCGACGTGCCCCCACCGCAGGCCGGTCGCCTCACCCCACCGAAGACCGGTCTCCTCAAGGAACACCACCAAGGGCCGGTACCACACCGGCATGTACTCGCGGATCTGCGCGCACTGCTCCCGCGTCGGCGGCCGGGTGTCCTCGGCGTCCTTCTTCGGTGGCGCCTCCAACTGCACTTCGGCGGCCGGGTTGAAGGGGATGCGCTTCCCGTCGCGCACGGCGTCCCGGAGCATCTGGTTCAGCAGCTCCAGCACCTTGCGCCGCGTGTGGTAGCCCTTCACCTCGGACGTGAGCCACTTCTGGAGTTCGATGAACTCCAGGTCACACAGCCGCCAGCGTCCCCACCGCGGTTGGATGTGGGCGGTCCACGCGGACAGCTTCCGATTCGTCGTGGTCACGGCGCGCTGCGGCTGCGCCGGCCACCACAGGTCCCACCACTGCGTGAGCGTGATCTCGCCGCGCTTGGGGTCGGCGTACTCGCGCCGCCGGACCCGCGAGCGGACGTCGTCCAGGAACGCCTCTGCGGCCCGCTTGCCGCCTTCGGCGATCGGGAAACACTTCTGCTTCTGCCGCCCGTCGGGGTCCCGGTAGCGGGCCTGCCACGAGCCGGTGCAGTCTCGCCGTCGGTTGCGCTCGCCATACTGCTCGGGCGGGTACTCCTCCATGCACTTCGGGCAGCCGCAGCTTTTCTGCCGTAGCTGCCGCGGGTTGTTCGAGGCCCTACGCCCCATGCTTCACCACCTGGTCACTCCTTCGCTGACGTGGTACGCGGGGAGTCAAATCGACCTCGGCCCCGCACCAGCAGACTGCACCGAGCTGGGGCTGGGGGACTACCAGTTCGTGAAGGATGGCGCGGACGAGCGTGACGGTGTGTGCTGGGTCAAGGTCCCGCGGCACCCTGATCGTGCGGGTCTCGGCGTCAAAGGCCGGCGGCACGTCGGGCGGGTCAAACTCGATGCGGACACACATGTACACCCCCGGAAACGCAGGTACTACGGGACCTGAGCCGATGGGGGAGGACATCGGTCATGCGTCCGACCGTACATCCGGATGGTGGGAAATTCGACCATCGGGCAGCGTGTTGTTCGTGAACTCTCACGCTGAGTGATGAGGTCCGTTTGGCTGAGACTCCTGTTACGCGTCGAGGGTTGCGTTACTGGCCCGTACGGTTCATCTCGCCGAGCGCGCGCATTTCGACTTCCTTCGCGCGCTGCTGCTCGGCAGTGAGCTGTCGCCAGAGCCTCAGGATGCGCTCCTCACCTTCGAGTGAAGGTGGGCCGGGTGCCTCGCGGCCGGCCGCGGCGAAGATCTCGTCTTCGGTGAACTTCGGGAACTCGCGAGCTAGGGCGCGCAGCTTCTCAGGATTCGGGCCGCGCTTACCGCCACGCGTGCGGTTGGCCCAGGCGTTGATGGTGGAGGCGCCTGTGCCGATGCGGCGCGCGATCTCGCTCTCGCTGACGTTGTACTCGTCCTTCAGCCGAGCGAGAAGCTGCGCCAGATCTTCGGTGCGCTCCTGGTCTGTCACGCGCTAAGCATGCTTGGTGATCTTCTACTTTTGCAAGCCAAAGTAGAAGCGTGGCGTGTTCCGTGCGCGGCGCGCGACCTCCCCGTCACGCGCCGTCGCCGGTGTCATATGCCTCCACCGTAGAACAGCTTTTCGATTACTGCCACACTCACCGAAACTCACGCTGCCTCACTTGACCTCACTGACACTGACACAGTAGAAATGTGTCAACGGCGCCGCAGGGTGCCGGGCAGTCACCGATAGGCACGGGGCGCACATGACCGACCTGATCCGCAAGGGCGAAGGCCAGCCACTCAGAGACGCGATGCAGCGCCACGGAGTGACACAGGCTGAACTCGCCGCTCGAACCCGGGCGGTCGACGTCCGCGGGCAAGGCGTGAGCGTGGCCACCGTCGCCAAGGTCACCGGGCGAGGCCGCACCGCAGTCGACAAGTGCCGACTGCGCACAGCCTGGCTCCTCACCTCGGCGATGGCTGAACCCCTCCAGGACCACTTCGACATGCCCTCAGTTTCTACTGACACAGTGGAAAGGTGTAAACCCCATGGCGACTCAGACCCTCGCTGAGCGCTCCAAGACGCTCGCCCCCACCGGGCTCTCCCCGCTCCTCACCACCGCTCAGCTTCAGGCGCTGTACGGCGTCAGCAACTGGACGGTCAACGAGTGGGTGAAGCGCGGGTGCCCGGTGGAGCCGACGGCCTTCCGTGGCCGGCGCTTCAACCCGGACGCGGTCCGGTCGTGGATGGCGTCGGAGGCGCAGGTGGCGGACCGCGAGTCCGCGCCGCCTGCCCCGGAGTTCGTCTCGGTCCGGCGCCAGCGCACCGCCTGACCCCCCCCATGAACGCGCCGAAGGGCCGCCCGCTTGCAGGCCAAGGCGACCCCACGACTCGGCGACCCCATCACACCAGAGCAAAAGGAGAGGTCCCCGTGACCACATCATTGCAGACCAGCAGCAGGGTTCTCCCGCTGCATGAGTCGCCGCAGGCCCGGCCGACGACCGTACCCGGCACGTACCGGGCGGCGGCCCGGCTGCTGGCCAAGCGCGGCCTGTACAAGGGCGACTTCGTTCCGGACGCGTTCGACCGGGAGATGTGCATCCCGCACGCCTTCCGCCCGATGTCGATCGTGGCCGCGCTGAAGTGCGTGGTGTCCGGCGACCCGCACCGCACGTCGCTGCTGGCTGACGAGGCGATCGCCGTACTGGCGCTGCGGCTGGAGGTCGACGGGGAGGGCCCGCTCTTCGGCGGGATCTTCGACCTGGAGGCGCACGTGGACGCGTGGGGGGACGTGGAGTCCCGGACCACGGAGTCGGCGGTGGCGATGCTGGAGGCGGCGGCCGACGCGAACGAGGTGTCGGCATGAGCGCCCCGCTGGTGATCAACCTGGTGGACGGCTCCGTGTGGGAGCGGCGGGCGGTCACGGGGGCCGGGGTGGCGCTGTACGCGCTGGCCGGGTCGTGCCGGTGCCCGGAGTACCTGATGGCGTCCGAGTCGGAGTTGGCGGCGCAGGGGATTGCGGGGTCGGCGGATGTGCTGCCGGTGCCGACGGGCCCGGAGCCGTCACCCGATCCGGTCGCGGCTGGTCGTGCGCTGGACTTGTTGGCGCTGATGGACGATCGCGCGGCGTCGGCGGTGAGTCCGGTGCTGGCTGCGGTGCTGGACGAGGCGGAGCGCCTGCGGACCCGGCTCGCGGGTGAGCTGGCGGCGCCGCTGGCGTGGGCCCGGCTGCTCGACGCGAAGTCGCTGGACAACTTCCTGTGCGCGCTGGGCATGGCCGTGGATACGGACCCGCAGGACGGGGCGCTGTCGCAGGCGGAGGAGATGATCCGTTCGTTCCGCGCGGCGGTCCCGGCCGGGGCCGAGCAGGAGCGGGCGCGGACGCTGCACGACCACATCGTGGTCCGGGACGCCGAGATCGAGCGGCTGCGGGCCCGGGTCGCCGAGCTGGACGCCGCGCAGGGCACCTTCCCGCCGCTGTGGGTCGCCGACTACGACAGTGCGCCGCTCACCCTGCACCTGACCCGGGAGGCCGCCCGCGCCGCCTGTGACGACGTGGCCAAGGTCGACGCGGGCGGTCGTTGCTGGGACTGGCGGACTGAGGAGGACGGCACCGACCGGCAGTTCTGGTCGCACCCCGACGACGACCGGCCGACTGGCTACACGGGTGGCGCTGTCTGGCAGATCGAGGTGGAGCGGCCGGACGCCGGGGCGGACGGGCTGACGCGGCGGTTCGCGCCGACGCAGGCCCTCCGCGACGACGAGCCCGCCGAGAAGGCGAAGCGGCCCGTCGAGTGGTGCACCGGCTGCACCACGGACCACGACCCCAGCGAGTGCGGCTACCGGCCCGAGTCGGGTGGTGCGTCGTGACCTTCCTCATCATCCTCGCCGCGCTGCTGCTGTACGCCCTCGGCGCCTTCGCCGTGATCGAGGGGTGCGACCGATGAGCGTCCGCGACGTGATCGACCGCGCCCTCCGTACCTACTACTCCGAGAGCGCCGAGCCGGGCGCCATCGCCCGCGAGCTGCTCGACTCCCATCAGGCGCAGGCCCTCGACCCGGTCCGGGACTGGCTGGCCAAGTGGGGGCACCAGCTCCCCGACGCGGCCCGCTGGGAGCTGCGACAGGCCGCCGGGCTGCCCCTCGGCGACGACCGGGGGAAGAGCAGCCGCGAGGCCGAAGCCACCCCCGAGCTGACCGAACGGCAGCGCCGTCTCCTCGACGCGATCCGCACCTGGGGCGGCGAGTGGACCACCGCCCGCGTCCGGCACCTCTACGCCCTCACCGACCCGGGTGTGGTCCAGCGCGGCACCGCCCGCCGAGACCTGGAAGCCCTCCACCGGGCCGGTCACCTCGTACTGGTCGACGCCCCCGACAACCGCCACTACCTGCTGCACAGGAAGGACGGCCGCTCATGACCGGCCCCGAGCACTACCGCGAGGCTGAGCGCCTCCTGCGGGACGAGTACCGCACCGCCGTGAGCGTTGCCGAGGCGCAGGTGCACGCCACCCTCGCGCTCGCCGCCGCGACCGCCCTCTACAGCCACGAAGACGGCGAGGGCGGCGGACAGCCGATGCACGACTACAACGCGTGGATGAACGCGGCCTCTGTGCACGTGAAGGAGACCGCGAAGTGACGACCGTCGTGCAGGCCGGGGCACAGGCCCCGGCCGCCGGCCCGGAACCCATCACCGAGCCCGGCATCTACGAGATGGACAACGAGACGTACCACTCCCACCGGTACGCCCTCTCCTCCAGCGGCGCCCGCAGGCTGATCGAGGCGAGCCCCGCACACTTCCGGTACGAGCAGGACCACCCCCAGCCGCCGAAGCAGGTCTTCGACTTCGGCAACGCCGCCCACAAGCTCGTCCTCGGCACCGGCCCGGACCTCGTCCGCATCGACGCCGACGAGTGGCGCACCAAGGCCGTCAAGGAGGAGGTCGCCGCCGTCCGCGCCGAGGGCGGCGTCCCCCTCCGGCCGGCCGAGTGGGAGCAGGTCCACGAGATGGCGGACGTCCTCCGCGCTCACCCCGTGGCCTCCCTGCTGTTCGACCCGGAGCACGGCACCGCCGAGCAGTCCCTGTTTTGGCGGGACGCACCGACCGGCGTCATGCGCCGGGCCCGGCTCGACTGGCTGCCGAACCCCCGCGCCGGGCGGCTGATCATCCCCGACTACAAGACGTGCCGGTCGGCGCACCCCGACGCCCTCCAACGGGCCATCGAGGACTACGGCTACCACCAGCAGGACGACACCTACCGGTCCGCCTGCCACGCCCTCGGCATCGCCGACGACGACGCCGCGTTCGTCTTCGTCTGCCAGGAGAAGACGGCCCCGTACGTGATCACCGTCATCGAGGTGAACGCGACCGCCCGGCGGATCGGCGCCGCCCGCAACCGCCGCGCCCTGGAGATCTTCGCGCACTGCACCGCCACCGGCTACTGGCCCGGCTACAGCGACGACGTCGTGCCCGTCGCCCTGCCCGGCTGGGCCGAGACCCGAGACTCCCTGGAGTACCTGTGAACTACCCCGCCACCACCGACCACCAGTTCGCCGCGCCGGCCGCGCCCGCCCCGGCGTTCGTCGGGCAGGGCACCGCCGTGGAGCAGTCCCGCGCGGTCGCTGAGGTCCAGGCCGCCGTGGTCGTGGCCCGCCAGTTCCCCCGGAACGAGGCCATCGCCGTCCAGAAGATGCGGACCGGGTTCGCTCAGCACAGCCTCGCCGTCCGCTCGTTCTTCCGGTTCCGGCGCGGCTCCTCGCAGGTGTCCGGCGAGACCATCCAGTTCGCCAAGGAGCTGGCCCGCTGCTGGACGAACATCCACTACGGCGTCCACGAGCTGCGCCGCGACGACGCCGCCGGCGAGTCCGAGATGCAGGCGTGGGCGTGGGACCTGGAGACCAACGAGCGCGCCAGCACCACGTTCATCGTGCCGCACTCGCGGTGGGCCAGCGGCTCCGCGACGCGGCTGGAGGACCCGCGGGACGTCTACGAGAACAACAGCAACAACGGTGCCCGCCGCCTCCGGGAAATGATCTTCAGCGTGTTGCCGGACTGGTTCCGGGAGCAGGCGAAGGAGATCGCCACCAACACCGTGGAGCGCGGCCAGGGCGACAAGCCCCTGGCTCAGCGCATCGCCGACTGCATCGCCCACTTCGAGGGCCTCGGCGTCACCGTCGAGCAGCTCGAAGAGAACCGATCCGGCCGCCCCTCCGGGAAGTGGACCAACCTCGACCTCGGCCAGCTCTCCATCATCTCGGAGTCCATCCGCCGCGGCGAGGTCACGATCGAGGAAGAGTTCCCGCCGCAGCGGGTCACGGCCGCCGAGATCCTCCAGCAGCACACCGCGCAGGCAAGCCAGCCGCTGACCGGGGCCGAGCCGCAGGCGCCCGCCGAGGGCGCCGGGCAGTGGCCGGCCACGCGTCAGCCGGGGACGGAGGCGGTGTCATGACGCTCGCGTACGGCGCCCTCGCCCTCGCCATCGTCCTCGCGGTCACCGTCGGCGCGCTGTTGTCCCGCTGGTACGTCACACCGACCGCGAAGCGCCTCGCGGTCCCCCAGGTCAACGACTGGGGATGGTGCCCGGAGGAGCGCACGTACCGGCTGCACCGGTACGACCGGGACGACTCCCGTACCTGCTGGACGTGCGAGACGCGCACCCCGGGCGGTGCCCGATGACCGCCACCCGCGCGGACATCGTGGCCATGCTCCGCGACGGCCACAGCAACAGCCGCATCGCCCGCGAACTCCGCTGCGACAAGGGCCGCGTCCGCCGCATCCGTACCGAGCTGGACCTGCCCGCGTACGTCCCCACCGAGCAGACCCGCACCCTCGAAGAGAAGTGGGCCACCCACACCCGCCCGGTCGACGGCGGCCACCTGGAGTGGACCGGGGAACGGGCCACCGCGTCGGGCACCCCGACCTTCCGCTACAAGGAGCAGTCCCACAGCCCCGCCGCGGTCGCCTTCCGCATCCGGACGGGCCGGGAAGCCGTCGGGTACGTCATCGCCGACTGCGGCATGCAGCACTGCGTCGCGCCTGATCACGTGGACGACGAGGCCGGCCGCCAGGTCAAGCGGATGGAGAAGCGGCGTGAGCGGGGTCTCGACTCCCGGCCGGCCGTCTGTCCGCACGGTCATGACCAGGGTGCACACGGGCGTCTGGAGCCGGACGGCACGGCGTACTGCGAGGCGTGCAAGCGGGACCGGCAGGCCGTGCCGCCCGACGAGAAGGAGGCGCGGCGCCGGGGCCGCGCCGCCACCCGGCAGCGCATCGAAGTCCTGCTCCGCCAGGGCGTCGCCCACACGGAGATCGCCCGGCGGCTCGGCGTCAACCGCAAGACCGTACGCAAACTCCACGATGCGCTCGGCCTCCCGGCACGGCGCCGGGTCCGCAGGCCCTCGCACACCTCCCCGGAGGACGCGTTCCGCGCCCACACCCGGCTCAGCACCGGGGGCCACGTGCTGTGGACCGGGTACGCCGACGGTGCGCTGCCGATCGTGTGCCACGGCACCGTGAAAACCCCGGCGCCCCGGATCGCGTTCCGGCTGCACCACGGCCGTGACCCGGAGGGGCGTCTGACCCGGACCTGCGACATGCCGGGATGCGTCGCCGGGGCGCACTACGCGGACCGGCTGATCCGGGATGCCCACAAGCGGGCCGACAAGGCGTTCGCGGTGATCTTCGGACTGTCCGCGTGAACGGCCGCGCCCCGGCACCGTGCGACGTCCCCGACCCCGGCCACGACGGAGAGATCCACTTCTACGTCAACGGCTGGAAGTGCGACGCACACAGCCCGTGGGCCGTGCAGGGCCAGGACCGGCCCGAGCCCGGCCCCGGTCTGCCCGCCGGGGCGTGGTCGACGCCGAGCCCCCTCTCGGACTCCCGGGTCCACGACGACCGCGCGGTGGCCTCCGGGAAGCGCCGCGCCCCCTCCTTCTACGCCTACTGCGCCGCGCAGGCCGCGGTGAACCACGAGAACGGACAGAGCTGATGACCAAGCCCCGCCCGCACACGCCCCTGCGAGGGGTCCAGCGCGCCGAGATCGCGCGCAAGGCCGGACAGTTGTACGCCGAGGGCTGCACGATCCAGTCGACCGCCGACCAGATCGGCCGCTCGTACGGTGCCGCCCGCACGCTGATCCTGGAGGCCGGCGTCCAGCTGCGCCGCCCCGGCGGTGCCCGATGACCGCTCGCTACTTCCACGGCGGCTTCCCGGGCATGGAGCCCGGCGACCGCATCCTGCCCCCCGACGTCACCGGCACCGAGCGCCGGCTGTCCTCCTACGCCGCCGTCCTCGGCGGACCGGCCTACGCGGCCCGCACGGACGTCGTCTACCTGACGACTGACCGGCAGGTGGCGAAGGCGTACGCCGCGTTCTACCCCGACGGCGCGCTGTACGAGGTGTTGCCCGAGGACACGGTGGAAGCGGACCCGGACTGCCGCACGCCCGGCCTGTCGATCCAGTGCCCGGCCGCCTTGGTCGTCGCCGTGACGGACCCGGTCGTCCTGTTCCGCAGCCGGACCCCGGAGCGCTGGCTCCGCATGCTCGCAGGAACCGTCCCCGTCTGACCCCGCCGCCCGGGACGGCTCCGCAGCGGACCGTCCCGGGCCCCACGGCCCCCGCCCCACCGTGTGAGAGAAGACCGAGTTGAGCAGCGACGAGCAGGCCCCCGCCAGCGGCAGCGTCCCCCACGCCTTCGGGAACGCGCTCGCCTGGAAGTGGTCCCGCGAGATGCCCACCGCCCTGCGGCGCGGCTTCCTCACGCTGCTCTACGCCCTGCGCGCTATGGCCAACGCCTCTGGCGAACTCGCCTTCCACGGCGACCGGCAGCCCATCCGCATCCAGGACATCGCGAAGGCGGCCGGCGCAAGCGAGAAGGACGCCCGCCGCTACCTCGACGCCGCGATCCGGGCCGGGATCGTCATCGTCAAGGGCGAGCGCAAGCGCGGCCGGCCAACGCTGTACGTGATCGTCCCGACGCCGTTCCCGGACTGGACGGCTGCTGAGGAGCACCTGAAGGCGACCGCTCGGAAGCCGGGGAAGGCGCCCGCGCCGTGGGCCAAGGACACCGGAAGTTCGGGTGACCGCGACCCGAACCAGAACGGGTCACCGCGACCCGAACTTACCGCCGGTACGGATCAAGAAGTTCGGGTCACCGCGACCCGTTGGAGTTCGGGTGACCGCGACCCGAACGGTTCGGGTCACCGCGACCCGAACAACCCAGGGGTTACCCATGGGACTTCCCAAGACGGGGCCGAGGTCGGTTTCCAACCTCAGGTAGTTGGGCCCCCCGGTGATCAAGCCGAAGCCCACGAAGACCACCACGACACCGCCGCGAGCGACAACCCCGAGACCTGGCGCCGCTGCCGCGCCTGCAACCGGCCGATCCTCCCCGACCCCAAGCGCCCCGGCCGCACCGTGCACGCCCGCTGCGAACCCCACCTCGCCACCACCGACCACGGAAGGCACAGCGCATGACCACCGAACCCCGCCCGTACACCGACGACGACCTGCGGGCCGAAGCCGCCGTCTGCCTGCTCGCCCTCAGCACCACACCCAGCACGACCGACATCCGCCGATGGCTTCCCGGCGCCTACGTCGACTCGCACCGCCAGGACGACGACAGCAGCTACACCTGGGGTGACTTGCTCGGAGAAGACCGACTCGGCGAGGTGGCCGCCAAGATCCACGCGCTGATCGAGAACGCCGCTCACGTCACGCGGTGGGCCGTCGACCTCGGCGCCGACGGACTGGAGCCCTCGCCCCACACCCTCAACCTCGACGGCGACGGACACCCCCTAGTGCGCATCCACATGGCCTTCCACCCCGACATGGACGAACGCGCCCGCCAACGCTTCGGCCTCGCCCTCGCCCGCGTCATGGCCGACAACCTCTGACCCCCGCACCGCCGACCAACTGCCCCAACACCAACCCCTCGGGAGGCCGGGATGACCACCCTGCACCAGCTCACCGCCACGACCCCCGGCCTGCCCTGCCGCACCACGGACCCGGAGTTGTGGTTCAGCCGCAGCAGCAGCGAGCGCACTCTCGCCGTCGCTCTCTGCCGCGAGTGCCCGATCCAGACCGCGTGCGCGCAGTACGCCCTGGACCACCCGGAGTTGCGGGGGGTGTGGGGCGGGACGACGGCCGCGGACCGGCGCCAGTTCCGTACCGGTGAGCCGTGCCGCCTGGACGAGCAGGGCCGGCTGCGGCGGCTCTGCGGGAGCGAACGGGCGTACCGGGCGCACTTCAAGTACCGGGAGACGCCGGGCCCGGACTGCGTGGACGGGGACTGCGTGGCCGCGCACGAGGAGCACGTCACGGCGGAACGGCGGGCCCGGCTGGACCGGGAGCACGAGGCCGGCGGGAGCACGGTCGGGTTTTGGCTGCACCGTCGCCTCGGGGAGCCGCTGTGTGGTGGGTGCCGTGAGGCGTTCCGGGTGCGGCAGGAGATTTCGCGTCGTGCGCGGGCGCGGCGGGGGCTTCAGGGGGCGCGTGGGGCGTCTGCGGCCCCGGAGTCCGCCGAGGGTGTGAACGGCGCTCCTGCGGGCGTACAGGCGTTCCCCCTCGCCTCCTGATCCACCACCCACATCGAACGGAGATGACCATGACCATCCCGAGCCTCCACATCGGCCGCTCGTTCCCTGGCATGACCCCCGACATCGAAGCTGCGTGCCCCTGCCCGAAGGCGCTGTGCGGGCTTGTCATCCAGGACCAGGTGACCGAGGCATGCGGCCAGCATCACTGGTCCGCGGCGAAGACGATGCGGCAGACGCATCCTGCGGATCAGTGCCCTGGGGCGGTGGCGTCTGCCGGGCAGGCGCCCGCCACCGGCCAGGCTGCACTCCGCCAGCTGGCCGCCGACGCGCTGCGCCCGTGGCTCCTGGGCGCCGACGAGGCCGACGTGGAGTACGCCGCCGACGCGGTCCTGGACGCCGTGCTGCCCACGGCCGCCGACCAGACCGCCGTGCGCGCCGCCGCCCTCCGCGAGGGTGCCGAGGCCATCGCGACCCATCCCGGCCCGCACCGCGACGATCTCCAGCCCGACGCCCCTGGCTTCTGGTGGGACACCCGCGACCGGGACGCGGCGGCGGACCTGCTGCGTCGCATGGCCGACGAGGCGCAGCCCGCCCAGACCGAGACCGAGCACTGCGTCCACGACCGCCGCACCCACACCCGCCACCACCACCAGCCCATCCCCGGCTGCCCCTGGTGCACACCCAAGGAGCAGGCATGACCCCCATCCTCACCGCCCTCGCCGGCACCCTCCTCATCCTCGCCGTCCTCTTCGGCCTCCTCCTCCGCTGGATCACCCCACCGACCGCCTTCGCCCTCTGCGCCACCGCCGCCGCCCTCAACCTCGTACACGCCCTCGAACGCGGCGCCTGGATCTGGGCCGCCCTCGACCTCATCGCCGCCGTGGCCTTCACCTGGTGGGCCGCCCGGCCCGCACCGCCCAAGGCCCGCCGATGACCATCGCCCTTGCCGTCGCCCTCGCCACCGCCTGCTGCCTCCCCGCCGCCGTCACCGCCGGCGCCGACCACGACCCCCAGCACTGCACCCGGAAGGACCACCACGCATGAGCACGCCGATCCGTGACCGCTTCGCCCGTGAGTACGGCATCACCGGGGAGTACGACCTCGAGCAGCTCCAGGCCGTCCTTGACGAGCACGCCCACGCCCTCGCCGAGGAGATCCGCAACTCGGAGCAGCTGCGGGATGCCACCGACGACCACATGAGCGACTGCCTCATGGCCGCTGACCTGATCGACCCGGGGGCGCAGCGATGAGCCCCGTGAGCGCGGACGCGCGGGCCGTCGTCGCCGCCGTCGACAGGCTGACGACGCAGGTCCGACACATCGCCACCGCCCTGTCGGCACCCGTCGCCGCGCCGCAGCCCGCCACCGACGACGCCCCGACGACGGCCGACGACGGGCCACGCTGCGTCTGCGGCGACCCCATCGAACAGACCGGCGACCCGGCGTACTGGATTCACAGCCCCGGGTCGGACACGTCCTGCCTCGATGCCCGGCCGAACCTGACCGCCCGCACCATCGCGCACCATGTGCCCGCCGAGGCGTACACCACGTGGACCGAACAGGCCCCGGTCGCCGACGACGACCAGGCGCTGCGCTGGGCCCGCCGCGAGTCCCTCCTCGTCCTCCTCACCCGCCTCCAGCGCGGCCGGCGCCTCACCGAGGCCGAGGCCGGGACGCTGCGGCAGCACGTGGAGACGGAGATGCGGGAGGCCGACACCGCCCGCGCCGTCGCCGCTGGGAATCTGCGGCACGTCCAGCAGATCGTCCCCGAGATCGACCGGCTCGCTGCCGAGCTGGAGGACGCCGAGCGGCGCGCGGACGGCTTCCGTACCGAGCGTGACGAGGCGCAGGCCGCCATCAAGCAGGTGCAGCAGACGTGCCACGACCTGCCTTACGAGCACGCGCGACGCGTCCTCTCCGCCCTCGACGGCTCCGACCAGCCCACCACCAAGGCCCCCGAGCCCCTCTGCGTCACCCCGTGCAACCCGCCCCGCATGGCTATCCACTGCGGCGGCGAATGCCTCGCCATCGCCGACAGCAACCCCGACCGGGATCGCAGCGACCGCGTCGCCCTCGTCGGTGACACCCTCACGGTCTTCACCGGCACCCCCAACGGGGCCGCCCCCACCCTCCCCGCCGGGGCGCACTACCTCGCCGAGGTGTTCGTCCCGCGCGGAACCAGCGCCATCAGGGCGGCCAACATCACCAGTTCGGGCCTGCTGTTCCACCGGCCCACCACCAAGGAGTAACCATGCCCGACCCCCTCGCCCCCGTCGCCCTCCGTGTCGAAGTCGAGATCAACGGCCAGACGTACGGCCAACAGTGGGCCGTGCCTCGCCGCGAATGGGAGGCCATCCAGCAGGACGAGAAGCTGCGCGCCACGTACGAGAACATGCTCCGGGCGCACCTCGGCGCAGCGGTCATGGAGCAGCTCCAGCCGCCCGTCACCGTTCACATGCCGACCGAGCTGGACGAGGCCGTGATGCAGCGCACCGTCGCCGACCTGGAGCAGCAGGGCGGCGACTGACCGGGAACTACCGGCCAGCCCCACACGTCCACCACCACACCACCACGCACCACCAGACCGGAGGAACCATGGCCGACGAGGAAGTCACCAGGAAGGAAATCGCCCAAGAGATCGGCCGGGCGATGATCGAGCAGGCGAAGAACCTCGCCAACTACGGGGACAGCAAGGTCGCCGCCGCAGGGCTGAAGGACCTGGCCGAGGCGCTTGCGTGGCTGAACCACCCGAACCAGCCGCACTGACGACGCAGGCCAGACGCCCCGTCACCCCGTCCGACGACGGCCGGAGACGGGGCGTCGACGCGTCACGACGACGCCCGATTCTTCCCCGCCGCGATCTGGCCGGCCGTCTCCCCCGTCACACCCATCCGCGCCCCGATCTCCCGGAACGTGTGCCCCTGACCCTTCGCCGTGCGCACCGCCTGCTGCCGCACATCCGCGACCATCCGGTGCAGCCCCGGCCACTCCCGCAGCACCTCAGCACAGGCCGCCGCCCGGTCCAGCGCATCCGGGATCGCCTCCAGCGCCCGCAGCGCCTCACGCACCCGCTCGACCTCACCAGCCACCCACGCCACCTCCCGACCGGAGAGTAGGGCTGCACACAGCGCCACCCAAGGGGTACTCTCTGGACCCAAGGGGAACCCCTTGGACGTCATGACGGGCCGACGACGCCCGACGACGCCCCACAACAGAACGAGCCCCGGCCGGGCTTCCACACACCGACCGAGGCTCTGACCACCGGAGAGTGACCTCCATGGCTGACCCGCAGCCTACGCACCCCCCACGCCCCCCGGCTACATCCGGGCTCGGCCTCGCCGTCGGCGCCGCCGCGATCATCTGCCTCATCACCGGTATCGCCTTCTGGCTCTCGTACCACCACCTGCACGACGTCGCCGCCCGCAACGGCCTCGGCATCGACCCCGCCCGCGCCTGGGCCTGGCCCGCCGTCCTCGACCTCTTCTACCTCGCCGGCGAACTCCTCATCCTGCGCGCCTCCTACCTGCGCACCGTCGACCCCTGGGCCATCGCCCTCACCGCCGTCGGCGCCCTCGGCTCCATCGGCCTCAACGTGGCCGGCGTCGGCCCCGGCGCGGGACAGCTGGAGTACGTCGTCGCTGCGGTCCCGCCGGTCGCCGCGCTGCTGGCGTTCGGTGCGCTCATGCGCCAGCTCCACGTGTGGTTCGCCCGGCGCCCGGCGGCCGAGCCCGCCCCGGTGCCGGCACCTGCGGTGACCGTGGAGCGCACCGAGACCGCCACCGTCCCGCCGATGCCCGAGCAGGCCCCCGCCGTCCCCCCGGCCCCGGAGCAGCGGCCCGAGCTGGCGCCCGCCACCGAACAGCGACCGGAGCGACCGGCCATCCGGTACAGCGACCCCCGGTGCGCCATCCTCCGCCCGCTCTACGACAGCGGCTACCGGCCGACCACCGGAGAGATGCGCGCCGCCCTGGAGGCCGCAGGCATCACCCCGCCCGGCGCCTCGACGCTGCGCGGCGTCCTCCGCGGCGAGATCGAGCGACACGAGCCCGCGCTCGCCGCGCTGCCCGCCCGGCCCTCGCCGCTCCACCAGGCCGGGTGAGCCCCGGTGCTGCTCGCCGTCTTCTTCGTGCTCGCAGCCGCCGCCGGACTCCTCGGCCTCGCCCTCATCGACTGGCGCACCGTCCCGCTCGTCAGCGGCACCTGCGCGTTCATCCTCACCCTCGCCGCGCTCGGCGTGGCCATCGTCCGCTGAAGGACCCCCTGATGTCTGACCCGATCGTCCCCTCCCGGATCATCCCGGCCGGCGCCCCGCTCCCTGCCCGGCCGCCCCAGCCCGGCGAGGTGCCGCCGTGGCGCACCCCGCCCCCGCCGCCGGCCGCGCCGCCGTGGCCCGGTTTCCCGCCGCCCCCGCCGCCCGGCCCCATCGAGGTCCACGTCACCCTCCTCCCGCTGCCCCTACCGGAGCCCGAGCCCGAGCCGCGCTGGTGGGAAAGGGTGTGGGACTACGTCACGGACCGGCTGATCACCTGGCGCATGACCATCGCCCTCGCCCTCTCCGTCACCCCCTGGGTCGCCGGGCAGAGCCCCGTCGGCCTCTGGTCCCGGACCGTCCACGCCGCCCGCGACGAGGCATCCATCGGCGGCGCCTACGTCCTCGCCGGCGTCGCCGTCGCCGCCGCCTGGGCCCTCGACCGGCACACCGGCCGCACTGTCCCTCGCGCCCTCCTCGTCACCGCCAGCCTCGGCGCCACCGGCGTCGTGCACTGGTGGGACCCGATCCTCGCGCTCACCGGAGTCTCCCGATGACCGGCACCACCGTCCTCACCCTCGGCGGCCTCCTCGCCGCCCTCCTCGTCCTGATCGCCAACTTGCACCCCTGGTGGACCGGCAGCCGCGAGATGAAGCAGTTGGCCGCGTTCGGCAAGGGATTCTCGGCCGCCGCGTGCGCCGCGGCCTGCCCCGGCGGACTCCTCGGCTGGGCCCACTCCCGCGCGGGCACCGTCGCCAACGGCGCCGGGGAACGCGTGGGCGCCGCGGCCACCGGCACCTCCTCCGGCGCCGGCGTGACCAGCGGCCAGCTCGTCGGTCTCGGTACCACCGGGGCCCTCGTCGCCGTCGCCGTCGTCTTCCTCGTCGGCCTCGCCTACAAGGCCGCCGGGAAGAAGGACAAGAAGAGGATCATCGGCGGCGCGTTCGTCGGCTCCGTCCTCCTGCTCACCGCGGGCGTGGCCGGCGCCCTGTCCTGGCTGCCCGACGCGCTCAACGTCGGCGGCGAGGCCCTCGTGGACGCGGTCGAGGGGGCGGGCATCCTGTGACCCGGCTCGCCCGCCCCGCCGACCGGATCGCCACCGGCACCGCGCGCGTTGCCCGCCGGCTCGCCGCGCGAGCCGCCGCCTGGTGCGCGCGCGGTCGCCGCGGCGACCTCACCGGCTGGCGTGCCGTCCTCGGCATCGTCGCCCGGATCGCGCTGCTCGGCCTCGGCCTGTACCTCCTGGTCCGCCTGGTGCGCGCCCTGCCCGCCTTGATGTGGCCGCTCGCCGCCGGGTGGCTCGCCGCCGCCTGGCGGGCCGGGAGGGCACCCGCCGAGGCCGTGGAGGAGCCGGAAGGGGAGGCCCCCGCGGCCGACCCTCGGGAGGCCGTCCGCGCTCTGCTGCTGGAGGTGATGGGGGACGCCCCCGCCGTACACCTCCGCACGGTCCTGGAGCACCTCCGGGAGAGAGGGCAGTGGGAGGGCCGGAAGGTCTCCGATCTGCGCGCCCGCCTGGAGCGCCTGGAGGTGCCCGTCCACCGCGGCGTGAAGGTGGGCGGCGTGCCCACCTGGGGGGTCCGCCGGCGGGACCTCGAAGCCCCTTCCCCGGCTGCCGTCCAGGAGACGCCCGTAGCCCCGTCTACCGCCGCCTGACCTGCACGTCTACCGGCGTATCTACCGCCGTCTACCGCCGGATCTACCGGCCCATCTACCCCGGGGCGGCCGGGTCGCCTGGCAGCAGTCGGCCGCCCCGGTCCCATCCCGATCACGAGACAGGAGCGCCATCATGGCACTCGGCTGGAAGAAGACCCCCGACGAGACTCACCCCGCCGTGAAGCGGGCGACCAAGACGACGTACCAGCCCTCGCGCGGTGGCTACTTCCCCGCGCCGAAGAAGCCGGTCCCCGGCACCCCGAAGAAGTAGCCCCCGCCCACAGTCGGCACCACTGCGAGAGGATGCCCCCATGGCAGGAGGACCCGAGCGCACTGCCGTCCTGATAGTCGACAGCTACACCACGACGTGCAGCCGATGCCGTCAGGGCGCCTTCATCAGGGACACTCACCACACCCGGATCGCGTCCGGGTGGGATACTCCGGACCCACGCGACCGGTCACGTGACCGGCCGTGCGGCGCCCGCTTCGTCGCCATCTCCACCGTGCGCCTGGAGTACACAGTGGATGATCTGCGTCGACTGCGGTCCGACCTCCCCGCCTATGAGGCTGGTGCGGCGCCGCGCGGCCTCACGTCCTGACCACCGCTGTCAGACCCTCGCCGTACAGTCGGAGGCGTCACCACACGCGTCTGCATGGCTGCGACGTGCCGGGCCCCGCCGGAAATCCCCCGTACCGGCGGGGCCCTCTGCTGTCCGCCGTGGCACCATGCCCCTCACAGACCGCACACAGTCCTGGGGGGACCATGCGCACCCGCGCCACCATCACGACCGCCGCCCTGCTCCTCGCCGCGCTCACCGCTTGCTCGTCGGGCGACGACGGCAGCACCGACGCCGCACCGCCGGCCGCGAGCAGCAGCGCCTCCACGCCGGCCGCCGCCGAGAGCAGCGCGCCGCCGGCCGACGACGCCGAGCTGACGAAGGCCGTGGAGGACTACACCGCCGCGTACTTCGCGGGGGAGGCGAGCACCGCGTACGGGATGCTGTCCGAGCGCTGCCAGAAGAAGGCCAACGAGTTGGTGTTCGGGGCGACCGTGGACCAGGCCGCGAAGGAGTACGGGCCGGACCACGCGGCGACGGACGTGCAGGCGGAAGTGTCGGGGGACATGGCCCGGGTCAGCTACCGGGTGGAGGGTCTGCCGAAGTTCGACCAGGACGCGCAGCCGTGGACGCTGGAGGGCGGCGCCTGGAAGTACGACGCCTGCTGACACGGGGGCCCGATCTGCGGGAGAATGAGCCATGAGCTACCGCCCCTACCCCGACCCTGAGCGGGCGCGCCGCCAGCTCGACCGCCACCAGCGCCCCGCCGTGCCGCTGACCGAGTTGCAGCGTCAGATGGCGACGTCGGCCCGCATGGTGGTGGAGCACGCCGAGCGCCAGATGCGTCCGTTCGGTGAGGCGATGCGTCAGTGGGCTGCTGCCGCCGCCGTCACCGTTCAGCGCGAGACGTCACTCACCTCAGGGAAGATGCTCAAGGAGCGCGCCGCCGCTACCTGACCCGCACCACCGAACGCCCCGTCGACCTGCGTCGGCGGGGCGTCGTCGTACCCGCGAATTGCAGCCCCCAAGATCCTGGCCCGCCGATTTTCCGTACCTTCCTGACCAGGGAGGTGACATGGCCCGGCGGCAGCCACACCACGATCTCGGCCTCGTGCGACAGCACGAGGTCGTACGCCTGCGCACCCAAGAACGGATGCAGTTCCGGCAGATCGCCGAGCACCTCGGCTGCGACGTCAAGAACGTCTACGAGGCGTGGAAGCGCGGCGTCGGCGATCTCGCCGAGCAGGCCGCCAAGGCGCACGGCGAGTACCTCGGCGAGCAGCTCGCCAACCTCAGCATCGCCATCGACTCCCTCATGCCCAAGGTCATCAAGGGCGACGTCCGCGCTGTAGAGGGCCTCGTCCGCCTCTTCGACCACCAGGCCAAGCTCCTCGGCCTGTACGCCCCCGTGAAGGCCAGCGTCACCGTCACCGACGAGATGACCGCCCGCGTCAAGCAGCTCGCCGACGAGATCGCCGCCCTGGACGGGGCGTGACCATGACCATCACCGACCTCGACGCGCGCCTCGCCGGGCTCTCCCTGGCCGAGCTGGAACTGCTGGAGCAGGAGCTGGCGGCGAAGCTGTGGCAGAAGCGCTGGCAGAAGTGGACGCCGTACCCGTGGCAGGTCCCCCCGGACGAGATTGAGACGCTCGGCTGGTGGCTCCAGCTCGGCGGGCGCGGCACCGGCAAGACCGACGGCTGCGCCCGCTACATGGTCGCCCACGTCAACGGCCCGCCCTGCGACCCGCGCTTGAGGGGCGGTCACAGGATGGCCATCGTTGCGCCCACGCAAGGTGACGCCGTGGAAGCCTGCGTCAACGGCCCCTCCGGGCTGCGCGCGCACGACCCGCGCGTCGTGCTGCGCACCACGGCCGGCGGCACCTTCGCGCGCTGGCCGTCCGGCGCCGAAGCCAAGCTCTTCGGCGCGCACACCCCCGACGACGTGGAACGCCTCCGCGCCGGCGGCAACAGGTGCTTGGTCTGGATGGAGGAGGTCGCCGCGCAGCGCCGCCTCGGCGAGGCCATCACCCACAGCGAGATGGGCCTCCGTATCGGGCCGAACCCGCACTACATCGCGTCGACCACCCCCAAACCGCGCACCGAACTGATCGCCCTCACCAAGCGGGAGGACGTCACGGTCACCCGCGGCCGGACCCGGGACGCGATCCACCTGCCGCAGGCCCAGCGCGACCACCTCATGCGGAAGTACGCCGGCACCCGGATCGCCGCGCAGGAGCTGGACGGCGTCCTGCTGGAGGACATCGAGGGCGCCCTGTGGTCCCGGACCGGCCTCGACCGGGCCCGGGTCGGCGCCGCGCCGCCGATGGCCCGCATCGTCGTCGCCCTCGACCCGGCCGCCACCTCCCACGACGAGTCCGATGAGATGGGCATCATCGTGGCCGGCCTCGGCCAGCAGTACATCCCCGACCGCAACGGCTTCCAGCGGCAGCACGGGTACGCGCTGGACGACCTGTCCGGGCGGATGCCGCCGGTGGAGGCCGCGCGCCGGGCGATCCGCGCGTACCACGAGCACCGGGCCGACGCGATCGTGGCCGAGGTCAACAACGGCGGCGAGTGGATCGGCACCGTCGTACGGCAGATCGACCCAACCGTGCACTACCGCACGGTCACCGCGAGCCGGGGCAAGGTCACCCGGGCCGAGCCGGTGGCCGCGCTCACCGAACAGGGCTCAGCGCACATCGTCGGCTCGCTGCCCGACCTGGAGGAGCAGCTCGTCACCTGGGTCCCCGGCGACGCCAGCCCGGACCGGCTCGACGCCTACGTGTGGGCCCTCACAGACCTCATGCTCGCCCCCGCGGGCAACCTCGCCGCGGTCGCCTAGGAGGACGACGTTGAGTAGCTACAGGAACCGGGCGATCAGCCGGGCCGCCGAGAAGCGGGCGGCCGGCCTGGACGTGCTCCGGGACCGGATGCCCGTCACGGTGGCCAGCATCGGCGGGCAGCAGTCCCTCACGCTCGCCCTGGACGCTGAGGCCCGCGGCTACGCCAACTCGGCGGTGGCGTACCGGTGCGTCGCTGCGATCGCCGACAACGGCGCCTCCGTCCCCCTCGTTGTCCGTCGGCCGGACGGCGAGGTCATCGACGGGCACCCCGTCGCCCACCTGTTCAACAAGCGACCGAACCCCCTGATGAGCGCCCGCGCTTTCAAGTCGCTGCTGCTCCAGCAGATGGAGCTGGCCGGCCAGTCGTTCGTGTGGCTGGACCGCGGGGAGACCGGACTGGGGCCGGTCAGCGAGATGCATCTCGTCTTCGACCAGGTCGACGTCATCGTGGACAAGCCGCTCGCCCAGCGGCCGACGACGGCGGACGTGATCGGGTTCATCATCCGCCGAGCGGACGGCACGCAGGTCCCGGTGCTGCCCGAGGAGATGCTGTGGCTGCGATATCCGCACCCGTTCGACCCGCTCGGCTGCCTCGCTCCATGGAAAGCTGCCCGGCACGCGGTCGACATGGACGCCTTCGCCCGGGAGTGGCAGCGCTCCTCCTACGCGAATGGCGCTCGGCCGACCGGCGTCGTCTACCTCGGCGACATGAACGAGACCGAGTTCAACCAGGTCAAGGCCGCGTGGCGAGCATCGATGCAGGGCCCGGAGAACGCGGGCAAGAACCTGCTGGTGCGGTCCCAGCCGGGCAGCAGCGGTGCGAAGGGCATCGGGTACGAGCGACTGACGTTCACCCCAGAGGAGATGGCCTACCTGGAGTCCAGGATGGCCAACGGGGCCGAGGTCATGATGGCGTTCGGCGTGCCGCACGACTACCTCGCCGCGGGCACGACGTACGAGAACCGTACGGCGGCGCGGTACACCCTGTGGTCGGACACGATCACGGGGAAGCTGGAGGTCATCGGCTCAGAGATCGACCTTCGGATGCTGCCGCTGGACAGCGAGGAGGCGCAGTTCGATCTGTCCACGGTGGCCGCGCTCCAGGAGGCGCAGGACTCCGTGGCCAACCGCACCCGGGCCAGCGTCTACTCCGACACCCTCACGATCGATGAGGCGCGCGCCGAGCTGGGGTACGACCCCCTGCCGGGCGGGATCGGGCAGAACACGCTCACCCCGTACCGCGCGCAGTGGGCCCCGGTGCAGGGGACGCCGGCCGGGGACGAGGCCCGATCGTGGGACGTGGACTGGTCGCGTCTGGCCCCGTCGTCGCCGGATGTCGGGGCCGTCGTGGAGCGGGCAGTCGAGTCCGTGCTCGCCCGGCTGCTCGGCGGCCCGTCGCCGCAGGTCGACGCCCGTCCGACACCCCGTCTGGCCCGCGCCGACGACGCCCCGTCGTCCCCGTCGCTGGCCGAGATCAACGAGGCGTACGACGAGCTGGAGCGGGCCGGGCGCCGCGCGGTGCAGTCCCTCGCCCGCGAGCAGAAGGAACGCGTCCTGCGCGACTTCGACCGGCTGATGAAGAAGCCCGAGCGGTCCGCGTCGTGGCTCACGGAGGTGCGCACCGAGGCGTGCGCCCTCGCCCGGGAGCAGCAGCTCGTCCTCGCCCCGCCGGACCCGGAGGAGGTGCCGGCCGCGCGGCTCACCGACATGGACGTGGCGTCCGGCCCGGAGGGATGGGAAGAGCGGATCAAGTTGCGGGACTTCTTCGACGGCCGGTACTGGCGGCGGCGCACGGGCCAGGTGCTGCGGCCGTTCGTTGAGCGGGCGTGGCGTCGGGGCGGGACCAGCATCAGCGGTTCGTTCGACCTGGACGAGCCGGACGTCGCCGCCGCGCTGGACGCGCGGGTTGAGGAGTTGGCCGGGCAGGTGACGGCGACGACGGAGCAGGTGCTCCGCTCGCAGGTGCTCGCGCACGGGGTGGCCGAGGGCGAGAGCGTGCCCGAGTTGCGCGCCCGTATCCAGCGGGTGTTCGCCAGCCTCAGCGACTACCGGGCGACGATGATCGCGCGGACGGAGACGGTCGGCGGGTACAACGCCGCGAGCTTCCTGGCCGCGCTGGACGCCGGGGCCACGACGAAGCGGTGGCTCGCGACGGCTGACCAGCGGACCCGGGAGACGCACCGGCAGGAGAACGGGCGCACGGCCGCGATGAACAAGCGCTTCACCCTGACCAAGAGCCGGTGGCCTGCGGATCCGACCGCCCCGGCTGCGCAGTCGATCAACTGTCGCTGCGCGCTCACCTTCGAGTTCGAGGAGTCCTGACCATGCAGAAGCCCACCGTGGGCCGGATCGTCCACTACGTCAGCCGCGGATCAGCCGACGGGAGGTACGTCCCGCAGTGCCGCGCCGCCATCGTGACGGAGGTGGACGCGGACGATCGGTTCGTTGGACTGGCCGTGTTCAACCCGACCGGCCTCTTCTTCCGCCCGCTGTCCGAGGGCGGCTGTCAGCACATCGAGCAGAAGTTCGGCGTGGTCGACGGCGGTACGTGGCACTGGCCTGAGCGCGAGGAGTCCTGACCGTGGCGACGCTGCTGCGCGGGGAGATCCCTGCCATCCTCCAGGCCGCCGGGCTCGCCCAGTACCAGGGCGCCTACCGGCCGCAGGGCGTACCGCTGCACGAGGTCCGGCGCGGCCCGTACGACGGGCAGAGCGGCGCCGTCATGCCCGACACCACCGGCGACCTCCCGCGCACCCTCGCCTTCCCGGCCCGGGACCCGCGCGTCGTCTACGAGTACGACGGCAAGGACGCCAAGGGCCGCGCCGTGTACCGGTACGCGCCCGCCCTGAGCCCAGCGCACCGGCCGCTGATGGACGCGGTCGCCGAGCAGTACCGCGAGCACGCCGCCCAGCAGGCGGCGAAGCGGGCGCAGCCGTGAGGCGCCTACTCGCGGCCATCGCTGGCCGGTGCGAGACGCACGACCGCGCCGCGTACGTCACCACGGTCCGGCTGGAGCGGGAACTGGGCATGCCCGAGTCGCCGCCGCCCGCCAGCTTCACCGACCAGCACATGGACCCGAACCTGATCGACTGCGGCAACCGGCGTTGCCGGACAAGGAGGAACCAGCGATGACGACGGAGATCGAGTTCCGCGCGCTTGACGAGATCGAGTGGCGCGTAGGCGACGGCGACGACGGCACGTTCGAGGGCCGCGCCTGCCAGTACGGCGTGGTCGACAGCTACGGCACCACCTTCCACCAGCGCACCTTCCGCAAGGGCCTGCGCGGCTCCTACGCACTGCTGTTCATGCACAGCCCGATGCAGCCCGTCGGCACGTTCACTGCCGAGGAGCGCGACGACGGCCTGTACATCTCGGGCCGGTACGACGACACGGCCGCCGGGCGGGACGCCCGCACCATGGCCCGGTCCGGGTCAGCGTCCGAGCTGTCCGTTGGGTTCGTCCGCACCGACCTGCCCGACTGGAAGAAGCTGTACGAGATGGACGAGGACGCCCGCAACGAGCTGCTCGCCAACATCAAGTCGGCCCGGCTGGTGGAGGTCTCGCAGATCACCGCGCGAATGGCCGCCGTCCCCGGCTCCAAGCTCAAGACGGTCAGGACCGCGCTCGGGGACCTGTACGCCGAGGTCGACGCCCCGGCCATCGCCGACCGCATCCGCGAGGAGCAGGAGCGGCGCGCGGCCGGCACCGCCCGCGACGCCGAGATGCGGGAGCGCCGCCGCCGGGCCGCGCTGCTGCGGCTGACCACGGTGGGCGGTGCGTGATGGGCCGGTTCCGCAGCCGCGCGCAGTGGCGTTGGGCGTTTGCCACGCGGCAGCCGTTCGCCCGCCGGTGGGCGCACCGCACCCGCTCGTTCCGGGCGCTGCCCCGCCGAGCCCGGGGCGCCCGCCGACGACGCAGGTAGACGCCCGTCGCCGGGCGAATTGCAGCCCCCACCCACACGACACCCCGAGATCGTTCTACCCTCCCCTCATCCGGGCCGCTCGCACCGGACGTAAAAGCCGCGAGCATGCCGGGCGCGTTCCACCGGCCGTGAAAGACGGACGCAGCACCCCATGACGCATGGGCGGCTGCACGCCGTCCACGGACCGAGAGGACCCTCGTGAGCAACTTCGCGAAGATCCGCCCCATCGGTCGTCGCAAGGACGGCCGACCGATCTACCCCATCCGAGGTGGCGCCCCGACCCTGCTGGAGCAGCGCGACGAGGTCGCCCGGCTCCTCGCGGACGAGAGCTACGACGGCGACATCAACGAGCTGCTCGCCCGCGCCGACGAGATCACCGCGCAGATCGAGCAGGCCAACCAGCGCGACGCCCGCAGGCGCGCGCTCCAAGCCGCGACGCTCCCCGCCGGGGACCCGCAGCCGCAGCCCGGCGGCGGCCAGCGCCGCGAGGAGCCGGGCATGCAGCCCGACGACCGCGGCAATCCGCACCCGCTCTCCGTCGCCGAGGCGTTCGTCCGCTCCCGCGCGCTGGAGACGTTCCGCGCTGGCGGGATGCGCGGCAAGTTCGGCCTCGACTTCTCCGGGCCGATCGAGACCCGCGACGCCCCGGCCGGCACCACCACGACGCAGACGTACCCGCTCCAGAACACCAGGGTGCCGGGCGTCATCCCGGAGAACCCCGACTACCCGCTGATGGTGGCGGATCTCCTGGATCAGCAGACCAGCGACGGCACCACCCTGGAGTACCTCCGGGACGTCTCCGGGCCGGTGGCCGGCACCGGCACCTGGAACAAGGCGGCGGTCGTCGCCGAGGGCGCGGTCAAGCCGATGTCCGGGCCGTTCGAGTTCGAGCTGGTGGCCACCACCCTGAAGACGGTCGCTCACTGGACGCCCATCACCCGGCAGGCCGCCGACGACAACGGCCAGCTCATGGGCTACATCAACGGCAGGTTGACGTACGGCCTCCTGTACAAGCGGGACCGGGAGATCCTCACCGGCAACGGCACCACGCAGATGCAGGGCATCCTCACGACGCCCGGCATCGGCACCTACCAGCCCGGCGTGGGCAACACGGATGCCAAGCTGATCACGGTCCGCAAGGCGCGGACGCAGGCCGAGCTGGCGCTGTACCCGCCGGACGCTGTGATCATGAACCCGCTCGACTGGCAGGACATCGAGCTGGACACCGACGCGAACGGGCAGTTCCGCGTCATCACCTCCGTGACCGAGCCGGGCGCCGCGATGCGGCTGTGGGGCCTGCGCGTCGTCACCACCGTGGCGATGGCCGCCGGTACTGCGCTGCTCGGCGGGTTCCGCGCGGGCGCCACCCTGTGGACCCGCCAGGGCGTCACGATCCTGATGACCGACTCCCATGCGGACTTCTTCATCGCGAACACCCTCGTGATCCTTGCCGAGATGCGCGCGAACGTCGCCGTTCACACGCCCGCGGCCTTCGTCCGCGTGACCTTCGCCGCCGCGACCTGACCCCCCTCGGGCGCGACCGCCTTCCCCCGGCCGCGCCCGCCCCGCCGTTCCCTCCACACCGTGAGGAGCCCCCGATGGCCACACGCAGGACCCCCGACGAGACCTCGGCCGCCGCCCCGGCGCCGGCCACCCCCGAGCAGCCCGCCCCCGCCACCGTCCGGACCCGCGAGTACGCGGCCGGCACCGGCTGGGAAGTCGGCCAGACCGCGCCCGCCGACGCCTACCGCGCGCTCTCGGACCAGGGCACCGGCCAGGTGACCGGGCCCGTCCTCGACCACCACCCGGGCGGTTACGCCCGGCTGATCGTCCAGAAGGGCGCCGTCGTCACCGAGGGCGTGCGCAGGGAGCTGGACGCCGCCGAGACCGAGGCTTCGGCCACCGAGAGCGAGCAGGGCTGACCTGTGGCGTACTGCTCCGAGGAACTTGCGCGCGACAAGGGAGTGACCGGCGACAGCGCCGAGGTCGCTGCCTGGATCGCCGCCGCCCGGGAGCGGATCGACGCCTACACGCAGCAGGTCTTCGAACCAACTGACCTGGTGGTGGTGAGTGACGTTGGCGCGGGGGGACTGGTCATCCTCCCGCGCCGCGTCCGCACGGTCACCGCGGTCATGCCGGTGCTTGAGCCGGACGACGGCACGTCGCTCCCGGCCGCCTCGTACCGGGTCACGTCCTCAGCGGTCCTCGGGCAGGTCGACGCCGTGCACCTCGCGTGGGGCGGCTACGACGATCTCGTGGCCGGAGCCGAGTCGTACTCGGGCGGCTGGCTCAGTCTGTGGGAGCGGTGGGGTGCCGAGCAGGTCAAGGTGATCGGGAGCTTCGGCTACGACGAGGTGCCGCCGCTGGTCGGGCAGGCGTGCGCGCTGCTCGCCGCTCACCTCCAGGCCGCAGCGTCCCCGACCGACGAGGACGCCCCGGACGGCGGGCTTCAGGTGGACGACGAGGGCAACAACGTGGCCATCGAGGACTCCGACGACGGGGCGTCGTCGGGCGTCGTCGGCCCGACCGCGTCGACAGGATCGACGCAGGTCGACGCCCTGTTGGTGGGCTACCTGAACCGTGGCGCGACTCTGATCGGGGGCGTGTGATGGCGCGCTTCCGGTCGACGGGCCGTCTGCGGCTCGGCACCTCCGTGTCGACGCAGATCAACACCCGTCAGTACGAGCGCGGGCTGCGCCGCTGGTTCGGCGGCATGTCCGACGACGTGAAGCGCGCCGTGGAGGCCACGCGGATCGATGTGCAGAACGAGGCCCGTCGGCGGGTGCCGGTGAAGACCGGGCGACTCCGCTCCTCGATCGTCTCGCGGGCCGAGGGGTCTGGTCGGTCGGTCGGGTACGTCATCGGAACCAACGTGGTGTACGCCGCCGCGATCGAGTACGGGCTGGACGAGTTCGACATCTTCCCGAAGAAAAAGAAGGCGCTGTACTGGCCCGGCGCCGCGCACCCGGTGGCGAAGGTCCACCACCCCGGCATCAAGGCCCAGCCGTACCTACGCCCCGCGATCGAGATGACCGAGATCTTCTGGCGGGCGCACGCTTCGCAGATCGGGAGGCGCTGATGGCCGCGAGCACCTCGGGCGCCATCAAGGCCCGGCTGGAGGGGCTCCAGTTCGGCGTGCCGGTCTTCCGTGACGGCCCCCGCAAAGGCCAGGACCCGCCGTTCATCGTCGTGCAGGAGGGCATGCCCGCCGGGCTCGACGCCTCCGGGAACGGGGACTTCGGCGACCCGGCCGCCAGCATCACGATCGTGGAAACCGTCGTGGTCGACCTTGTGCAGTACGCCCGCGCCAAGGTCAACGCCCAGCTCACGCGTACCACCGAGCGGTACGGGCTGGCCGAGGCCATCGCGCACGCCCTCCACGGCTGCCAGCTCCTCACCCACCCCGCACCCGTGCACGCCGTCCGTGTCCAGGACATCGACCGCATCCCCATCGAGGACAACCGAGTCCGCCACAGCATCACGGTGCAGGTGCACCGCGAACTGCTGCGCGAGGAAGTGAAGCCCCAGTGACCAACATCATGTTCACGCTGATGCCCCGCGAGGACGTCATCAGCTACCTCAACGGCTCGTGGCCGGCCAAGGCGGGCGCCACGATCGAGCGCGTGGCCTTCCTGTCCGAGACGGCGGCCGGCGGGGTATCGGTGCAGTCCGGGTCCGAGCCCGGCATCACCTGGTGGGTGGTGGACGGGGTGATCATCCCGCAGGACGCCGGGCCGCTGCCCGAGCTGGAGGGCGACGAGCTGATCACGCTGCCGCCCGAGGAGCCCTCAACGCCGCCGGTCGGCACCTACCCCCCGGACAACCCCCCGTTCCCCCCGTTCCCGTAGGGCCGGACCCCGGCACCCGCACCAGGAAGGACGACCATGGCCATCTCCCGAGTGAGCAAGCTGTACGCCGTGGAGGACGCGAAGATCTTCCCGCTGCTCTCCGACCCGGAGGGCGGCGCCCCGTCGTACGGCGCGGGCATCGACGTGCCCGGCATCAAGTCCATGGAGATCTCCGGTGACGTGGAGGTCAAGGAGCTGCGCGGCGACAACGGGCTGCTGGACTCCGACGCCGCGATCTCCAACATCAGCGTGAGCTACCCGCACGCCAAGCTGTCGCTGGACGTGCTGGTCGCGCTGCTTGACTCCACGGTCACCGACTCCGGTACCACCCCGTCGCAGAAGTCCATCTGGAAGCTGAAGCAAGGGGCCAAGCCCCTGCCGTACAAGCTGGTCGGCAAGACCCCCACGTCCGGCGGCGACATCATCGGCGGTGACGTCCACTTCTCCCTGCTCAAGTGCGTGATGAGCAGCTTCCCCGGCCTCGGCCTCGCGGAAGAGGACTACCGCACGATCGACAACGAGGCGCGCTGCCTGCCGCTGATCAGCAACGGCGAGTGGATCGACATCACGATCAACGAGACCGCGACCGCGATCCCGACCGCCGCGACTCCGTGACCCCGGGCGGGCGCGTCTCCTCGCTCAGCGCGCCCGCCCGGTCCCCTCATCCGCAGGCCGAACCCCGGCACTCACGTAGGGACACACCAGCATGACCGCAGGAATGGACCTGCTCGGCGGCGGCGGCACCATCACGCTGTCCGACGGCACAGAGATCACCCTCCGCTACCCGCTCCGCTCCCTGGCCCTCCTTGAGGCCCGGTACGGCTCCGTCACCGCAGCGCAGACGGCCATCGACGCGACCGGCGGAGGCGCCGCCTTCGGGCCCCTGATCCAGCTCATCGGCGCCGGATGCCTCGGACCAGGTGGCTTCGAGCCGCACTTCCGTGAGCACCAGGACGCGAAGGGCGAGCGTCGCATCTCCGGTGACATCACCTTCCGCCGGCGCCTCGACGGCATGGACCTCGCCGACCTGCTGCTGCCCAGCCAACTCTCCGAGTACATCGACACCTTCAACGCCGCCTTGCAGAGGGCACTGGCGGGCCAGGGAAACGACGGGGCCCCGGGCGAGACCGGGGCCGGACCGCAGACGGTGGAGACGATTTCCCCTGGTCTCAGCTCTACTACCTCGCCGTCGGTGTCCTCCACATTCCTCCCGGCACCTTCTGGGACATGACGCTCGGCCAGCTCCTGACGCTGGCCGACGAGCACCAGGCCGCCCACCAGACCGGCGGCCGGCGCTCCACCGAACCGGAAGACGGCGCGTCCCTGCTGGGGCTCGCCACGATGCGCCGCGCATGAGGAGGTGACCCGTGGCCGAGGACATCAACCTGCCTGACCTGATCAGCCATCTCAACGTCGACCTCAGCGGCCTGTCGGGCACGGTCGCCGATGCCGCACGGCAGGGCTCCAGCGTCGGCGCGGCCCTCGGCGGTGGCATCCAGCGGGAACTGCGGGACCTTGTCTCACACCTGCCCGACATCCCGATCGACGCGAACAGCAACGACGTGGACCGGGATCTCGCGCGCCTGCGCGGCGAACTGGAACAGCTCTCCAACCAGCGCATCGGCATCGACATCCCGGTGGACGAGGCGATCCGCCGGATCAACGAGCTGACGCCGCACCTTCAGCGGCTGTCGGACGAGCACCCGCGGATCGACGTGCAGGCCGCCACGCGGCAAGCGGCCCGGCAACTGGACGAACTGCTCGCAGCCGCCCGCCGCGTGGACGACACGGACGTGACGGTCGACGTGCACGTGGACGAGGAGCGACCGACCCGGCTCCTCGGCATCCTCGGCCGCATCCCGGCGGTGGCCGGGTCGGCGGCCGGGGCACTCGCCGGGGTCGGGTCGGCGGCCACCGCTGTCGGCGCGGCCGTCCCCGCACTGTCGGCGCTGATGACGACGCTGGTCAACGTCGTCCCAGCGGCCGGCGTCGCGGTCACCGGGCTGGCCGCAGTGAAGCTGGCGCAGGGCACCGTCAAGCTGGCGGCGGTCGGGATGGAGGACGCGCTGTCCGCCGCCCTCGACCCGAGCAAGGCCGAGGAGTACAGCGAGGCGCTGAAGAAGTTGGCGCCGGCCGCGCGGGAGGTCGCCGAGCAGGTCCGCAGCATGGCGCCCGACCTGCGGGACCTCCAACAGGACGTGCAGCAGGAGGTGTTCCGGGGGCTCGCCGAGAACCTGGAGCGTACCGGCAAGTCGGTCCTCCCGGTCCTGCGGACGAACTTGCTGTCCACGGCGACCGCGCTGGGGGACATGGCGGCCGGCGTGATGGGCGCGGCCCGGGACCTCGCGGACAGCGGCACCCTGGGCAAGGCGCTGAAGTCGGCCAGCACCGGCCTGCGCAACCTGTCCGGGACGCCCGGCATCGTGGTGACCGCGCTCGGGCAGATCGCTGCGGCGGCCGGCCCTTCCTTCGAGCGGCTCACCAGTGCGGCGGCGGGGGCAGCGGCCGGCATCGGGGAGCGGCTGGGCCGGGCTTTCGAGTCGGGCGCCATGCAGGACGCGATCGAGCACGCGATCAGCCTGCTCGGCGACATGGCGGACGTGGCCGGGAACGTCGGCGTGATCCTGGGGCAGGTGCTCGGTGCGGCCCCGCCGGGCGGCGGGATGATCGGCGCGCTCCAGGAGATCACGGCGTCGCTGGCCGAGGTCACCGCCAGCGCGGAGGTGCAGGACGCGCTGTCCGCTCTCTTCGAGACGATCGGCGTGCTCGGGAAGACGGCGGCGCCCCTGCTCGCGCAGGCCCTCGCCGCGATCGGCCCGGTGCTCACCGCGCTCGGCGGCCCCGCGCAGACCCTGATCCGGGCCCTCGGCGACGGCCTGTCGCCGATCATCGTCGGACTCGGGCCGGTCCTGGAGGCGGCGGCCGTAGCGGTCGGTGCGCTGGTGGAGGCCCTGTCTCCGCTGCTGCCGGTCGTCGGCGAGCTGGCGGCGGCCCTGCTGCCTGCGCTGACGCCGATCCTGGACGCCTGCACGAGCGTTTTCCAGGCGCTGGCCCCGGTGGTCGAGCAGACCGCGACGGTCCTCCAGGACGCGCTGACGCCGATCCTCGCGCAGCTGCCCGGAATCATCGAGCCCCTCGCGGCGATGCTCGCCGAAAGATTGATCTTCTTCCTCCAGCTCTTTGGGGACATTCTGGTCGAACTCAGCCCATCTCTGGTCCAGTTGGGCGCAAGTGCTGGCGAGCTGATGGTGGCGCTCGCCCCGCTCGTAGAGGTCGTCGCGGTGCTGGCGACGAAGCTGCTCACCGGCCTGATGCCGGTGATCACTCCCCTGATCGGACTGCTCGGCGACCTCGCCGCGACTTTCGCGGATGTTCTGTCCGGCACCATCACGAACGTCGTCGTGCCCGCTGTCCGCTTCCTGACGGCGCTGCTGTCCGGGGACTTCTCCGGGGCGTGGCAGATGGTGCGGGATGCGGTCTCGGCCGCTGCTCGGTTCGTGGGGCAGAAGGTCGGCGAGCTGGCCGCGACGGTGGCCTCTGGTGTGACGGCCGCGATCACCGTGCTGCGGGGGATGCCGTCACGGGCCGCGTCTGCGCTGGCGTCGCTCGCGTCGAGTCTGGCGGGGCAGGCGGCGCGGGCGGGGGCGTCGCTCGTGGCCACGGTCCGGAGCAAGATCGATGAGGCCGTGGCGTGGGTGAGGGCACTGCCGTCCCGGGCGGCCTCCGCGCTGAGCGGCCTCGGTGGCGTCCTCGTCGGCGCAGGCGCGTCGCTGATCTCCGGGTTCATCTCGGGTATCCGCAGCATGATCCCGAGCGTGCAGGACGTCCTCGGCGGCCTGACGAACAGTCTCCCGGACTGGAAGGGCCCGGCCAGCAAGGACGCCAAGATCCTCACCCCGGCGGGCAGGCTGCTGATCCAGGGGTTCATCAAGGGCATCGACGCCGAGACGACCGCCAAGCTCCGATCGCGGCTGGAGTCGATCACCAAGGCGCTGCCGGACAACGTGAAGAAGGGCATCGGCAAGAGCCTCGCCGCGTCGACCCGGCAGCTGGAGCGGCTGGTGGCCGCCCGGGACGCCGCGATCACGCGGCTGGCTGCGGCTGAGAAGAGGCTCGCTGATCTCCAGAAGGCCCGCAGCAAGGCCGCGAGCGACATCACCGATGGCATCCTCAGCAGCGCGAACATCACGACCGGCCACGCCGACGTGAACTCGGTGAGCGCGATCACGGTCGGTCTCCAGCAGTCCCTCAAGGCCGCGCAGGAGTTCCAGAAGAACATCGAGAAGCTGCGGAAAGCCGGAATCCGGTCGGACCTGCTCCAGCAGATTGCGGACGCCGGGGTGGATGCGGGCGGCGCGACGGCCGCCGCGCTGGCGAAGGCGACCCCGGCCGAACTGAAGAAGATCAACGACCTTCAGGCGCAGCTCGCCAAGAGCGCGGCGGCGACTGGCAACACGGTGGGCGACGCCCTCTACGGCGCGGGCATCCGCGCGGCCGAGGGCCTGGTGGCCGGGCTGAAGTCGCAGGAAAAGGCCATCGAAGCGCAGATGCGGCGCATCGCCGAGAACATGCTGAAGACGGTGAAGAAGACCCACAAGACCCGGTCGCCCAGCCGGGCGTTCCACGCCCTCGGCGAGATGGACATGCGTGGTCTGGCCGGCGGCGTGCTGGCCGGCGCGGGCCGGGCGGTCAGCGCGGTGCGGACGGTGGCCGCGGACATGCTCGGCGCCACGTCGGGCCTGGGCGACGCGCTCACCGCGGCGGTACCGACCGGCGGCCAGCTCGCCGCGGTGTACGCCGGCGCCGCGGGCGGCAGCAGCGACACCTACAACATCACCCTGAACGGGACTCGGGCCACACCGGCTGAGCTGGTGAACGAGCTGTCGTGGCTTGGCCGCGTGGGGAGGCGGTGACGGTGGCACAGCAGCGCCTCGGCCGAGTCCAGTGGGGCGACTTGACGTTCGGGCCCGGCACGCCGTACATGGTCACCGCCCTGTCCGGGATGGACGACCTGCCCGAGGTCCGCGCGGACGACGTGCAGCGGCCGACCCAGCACGGCGACTACACCGGCCCCGACTACACCACGGCCCGGACCGTGCAGATGTCCCTCGGGCTGCGCGGCCAAGACCCCGACGACCTCCGGGCGCTGAGCCTCGCCCTGCGGGCGGCGACGCAGCCGCAGCGGCAACCGGCGCCGCTCCAGTTCCTCGACCAGGACGTCTTGGTGTGGGCGAAGGTGAGGCGTCGCAGCATCCCGTACGACGCCGAGTACCTGTGGCGTCTCGGCGACGCCGCGCTGGAGTTCTACTGCGCCGACCCGTACCTGTACTCGCTGGAGGAGAAGACCGCGAGCACGACGGCGTACTCCCCGTCGGCCGGCCGGGTGTACCCCCTCATCTTCCCGCGGTCGTACGGCAGCGCGGGGCAGTCCGGCCGGGTGATGCCCGTCAACGAGGGTGCGTCGCCGGCGTATCCGGTGCTGCGGCTGGACGGGCCGGTCGCCAATCCGGCGATTGAGCAGGTCAACACGGGGGCGACCCTCACGCTGGACGCGACGCTTCAGGCCGGGGAGTACCTGCTGATCGACACCCGGTCGCGGGCGGTGCTGCTCATGGGTACGAGCCCGCGCCGGTCGTGGGTGCGGGCGGGCTCGGGCTGGCCCCTGCTGCTGCCCGGCTCCAACGAGATCGCCTACCGGGGCAGCGCGTTGCCGGGCGCCCCGGGTCAAACGTCCCTGCTCACTGTCACCTGGCGCGACGCGAGCCTGTAGGAAGGAGGCCACCCCGTGGCTGTGATCAATCCCCCGGCGTGGATGCAGGCCGGTAGCTATCCGGCCCGCAATGACCGGCTGGCGCTGAGCGGGCTCATGTCATACCCCGGCTTCAGCGTGGACGAGGCCACGCCGATGCGCATCCGGCAGGGCGTCAAGCCGTCGTACCAGAACTACCAGTTGAAGGTGCGCGCGGCGCCCACCCCGAACATGACCGTGATCGTCAGCGGCGGGTTCTGCTTCATCGACCAGCACGACGTCGGCGGTGTCGGCACCTACATCTGCGCCAACGACGGCGACGTGGTGGTGACCGTGCCTCCCGCCGGGGGGACCGGGCAGTACCGCAAGGACACGGTCGTGGCCAGCGTCTATGACGCGGAGTACGCGGGCGCGGTGTCCGAGTGGCGGCTGGAGGTGATCCAGGGCCCGTACGCCGCGACGGCCGCGCAGACGACGCGGGGCACGCTGCCGCCGAACGCTCAGATCTTGGCGGACATCGCGATCGGCCCGAATCAGACGAGCATCACCACGGCGAGCATCAGCGACGTGCGGCAGTTCACCGTCCCTGCGGGCGGCATCGTGCCGGTGCCGACGAACGCGGCGCCCACCCGGCTGCACCCCGGTCAGGTGATCTACCTGACCGACGTGAACAGGTTCTTCTACGGCACCCAGTCGGGCGGGACCGGGGAGCTTCAGACGGCGCCGGGCGCGTGGACGGCGTGGACTCCGACGTGGGGGACGACGACGGGGACGAACATCCCGAGCTACGGCAACGCGACGGTGGACTGCCGGTACACGAAGATCGGCCGCACGGTCCTCTTCTACATGAAGATCACCTTCGGCAGCACGACCAACTTCGGCAGCGGCGCGGGTACGGAGAACTGGACCTGGACGCTTCCGCCGGGCCTCCCGCTGGCGGTCAGCGAGGCCCCCGTGGGCGCGGTCGCCCTGGAGCCGGGCAGCACCGTGCGCGCCTCCATGGGCATGGCGCAGGGCTGGGCCAACGACAACAGCAAGATCTACTTCAACATCACCGGGCCCATGGTCAACGGCGGGTCAACGTCTGGCGGCATCGTGGACGCCACCAGCCCCTTCACCTGGGCGTCCGGCTACAAGTTCCACCTCATCGGCCAGTACGAGACGACGTCATGACCGTGGACATGGGCGCCGTCACGGCGCTGCTCGCCGCCGAGGAGACGCCGGAGCACACGTACACGTACCTGTTCTGCGACCTGCGCACGGACACGCTCCTCGCCGAACTGCCGCTCGCGTCGGTGTCGTACACGTACGAGCTGAACGGGATCGGCACGCTCAGGGCGACGATCCCGTACAACGACGAGACGCTGCCGCTCGACCCGGAGACCGCGAGCGTCCCGGGCCGGACCGCCGTGTACGTGGACCGTGATGGGGTGCTGGTGTGGGGCGGGATCGTCTGGACCCGAGACCGTACGACCGGTGGGAAGACGATCCAGGCCGCCGAGTTCCTCTCGTACTTCCAGCACCGGTACGTGAAGAAGACCCTCAGCACGGACACGTCACTGCTGACCAACCCGGCCTACGTGGACCAGGGCGGACAGCGTCTCTACTCCGACCAGAAGTACATCGTGTGGTCGCTGCTGCGGTACGCGCAGGACCAGGCCGGCGGATCGATCGGCCTCAACCTGGACCTGCTGACGTCGCCCGCGCACGGCATCACCCGCATGGCCACCTACTACGGCTACGAGCGGCCCGAGATCTACAAGGCCATCGCCGAGCTGGCGGCGGCTGATGACGGGTTCGACTTCGGCGTGGAACTGGGCTGGACCTCCTCGGCGAACAACGTGGCGCCGCAGCGGTACCGGCGGGTGAGGGCCTGGTACCCGCGGCGCGGCCGGACCGCAGCCGAGAGCGGTCTCGTCTTCTCGACGGGCGGCGGCCACGGCAGCATCCTCAGCTACGACTGGCCCGAGGCCGGCACGACGGTGACGACGGAGATGTCCGGTCTCGGCGGCGGTACGGGCGAGGCCCGCATCGTGAAGACGGCGACGGCCACGGACATGATCGGGGCGGGGTGGCCGCTGCTGGAGAGCGTGGAGACCTGGGACGGCCTTCTTGATGAGGCGCAGGTGCAGAGCCTGACGAACGCGGAGCTGTCGGCCCGGTCGCAGGCCAACACCGCGCCTACGTTCGAGGTCTCGGCCGACACCGACCCGCAGTTCGGCTCGTACCAGGTGGGCGACGAGGCCCTGTTCGTCATCGACCCGGAGCCGCTCATGCCCACCGGCCGGGAGGGTGTGCTGCGGATCGTCTCGATGGAGAACACATCGGCGTCCGGGCCCGAGCGGGTCCGCCTGACCTGCGCGGCGGTGTGACATGCCCAAGGTGCAGAAGCAGACGAACTTCCTCCAGGAGCTGGCGGAGCTGCGGGAGCAGGTGGCCGCGCTCCAGCGCGCCGGCCGCGAGGTGGACGAGGTGCCGTTCTACCCGACCGTGTACTGGGGCCTGGTCTGGGAGGACAACACGGTTTTCACGACGTACTGGGAGACCATCCTGACGCCGCGCGCGGCCCGCCTTGACCTCGGCCTGGTGGGGATCGGGGATCAGGTGGGCGGGGTGTCGTCGGGCGGGGAGTGGCAGGTGCTCCTGGACGGCGTGGTGTCCGCCACCGGCAACGTCCCGGCGTCCTTCACCTACGTGTTCCCCGCGCTGTCCTTCGACCTGGCCCCGTACCGGACCGCGTCGTCGCTGAAGGTCCAGATCCAGGCGCGCCGTACGGCGGGCGCCACGACCGGCGGGCAGCAGGGCGGCGGCGGCTCCATCGGCCTGTCCCCCCGGTACGCCCGGCTCCTCTGAAAGGACAATCCCTATGGCAACCCCGCTCACCCCGGAGCAGTGGCTGAAGGCCCTGCGCGCCGAGGGCGTCACCGTCCAGGAGTACCCGGGCTGGCGCACCCGCGAGCGCGATGACGAGACCGGCCTCAGCTTCGGCCCCGTCCGCATGTTCCTCAACCACCACACCGCCGGCCGCAACAGCCGGGACATCGTGGCGAAGAACGGCGTGCCCGGTCTCCCGGGGCCGCTCGCACACGTCTACCTCGCCAAGAACGGCACGGCCACGATGTGCAGCGCGGGCCGGGCGAACCACGCGGGGAAGATGGCGGTCAACGCCTACGCCTCGTTCCGGGACGAGAAGAGCACGCACCCGGCGCCGTCCGCCAGCTCGGGCACGATCGACGGCAACGACGTGGCGTACGGCCTGGAGGCTGAGAACCTCGGCGACAACGTGGACGTGTACCCCCGCGAGCAGTACGACGCCTGGGTGCGGATCAACGCCGCCGTCTGCCGTCATCATGGCTGGTCGGCCGAGTCGGTGGGCTGCCACAAGGAGACGTCCGTCGAAGGCAAGATCGACCCGCGCGGCCCCGTCGAAGGCTATGGCTCCCGAGGCCGATTCGCCTTCACCCCTGCGCAGTTCCGCGCCGACGTCGCCGAGCGGCTGCGACACCCCGCCTCGTGGAGCCCTGGCGGCAGCACCTCAACCCCGAAACCCACGGAGGACAGCGTGGCACTCAGCACCGACGACGTCCGCAAGATCTGGCTCACCGATGGCGTGGTCCAGAACCCCAACCCCGAGACCGCCGACGACAACCCGTTCATCGCGCCGGCCACGGGCCTCAAGAACACCGAGATCGTGGCGCGCCGTCTGGAGCGCAAGGTCGACGCGCTCACCGTTCTCGTCAACCGGCTCCTCGCCGCCCACACCCAGGAGAAGTGATCATGACTATCTACGACTGGCTCGCCTCCCTCTGGCGCACGCTCGTGCCTTACGCCGTCGGCTTCGCCGGCGTGCAGCTGGCTCGGCTCGGCATCACCCTGGACGACGCCACCCTGACGGCCGCGCTCACCGGCGCGTTCGGCACGGTGTACTACGCGCTGTTCCGGCTGCTGGAGCAGAAGGCCGGCCGAGCTTGGGGATGGTTCCTCGGGTTGGCTCGGCCGCCGCACTACCCGGACAAGCACGGCGGAATCGCCATCACGGGATCACTGGGAAGCGTCTGATGCGCGCGGCGGTCCGGCGGCTGCGTCGCGTGCTGGGCCGCCGCGGCATTGCCCTGCTGCTGCTCGGCACGGGCAAGATCTGCTACGGGCTGGGGTTCATCCTCACGTCAGACCCCAGGCCGCCCGGTCTCCAGACGCTCACCGAGCGGGCGGACATCCGGTGCTGGGCCAGCATCTGGGTGCTGTGCGGCGCGATCACATTCGGCGCGGCGTGGCTGCGCATCGGCCGGGACCGGTGGGGGTTCATCGCCGCCATGGTCCCGCCGTTCGTCTGGGGCAGCGCCTACCTGTGGGGGGCCGTGACGGGGGAGTCCGTCCGGGGGCTGGCCACGTTCGGCTGGTACGCGACCAGCCACATAGGGATGATCTTGTGGGCGTCCGCTGTACCTGAGTACGCCGTGCCCCACCCTGCACGTAGGGAGAGACCGTGACCGGAGGCTGGGGGGTCGCCGCAGGGGTCATCGGGTCGCTGCTCGGCGCGGTGGCGCTGCTGGGCAGCGGGCTGTTCGCCGCTCGGGCCACGCGCACGGCGGCGCGCACGACGGCGGAGGCGCAGCGGGCGGCGGCCGAAGCCGCGGCCGAGCCGAATCAGCGGGCGGAGGACCGGGCCGCGTTCGAGGCGATCAAGACGGAGCTGCGGCAGGAGCTGACGGCCGCGCGGGACGAGGTGCGGTCGCTGCGGTCCCTGGTCCGGTCCCTCGCCCTGTACGTGGACGATCTGACGGGGGTGATGCGGAGGCATCGGATCGATCCGCCGCCTCCGCCACCGCGGGTGGAGGAGTACAACCGAACTGGAGTGTGAGCTACGTGGGTGTCCGGTCGGTGACGAACGATCCGAACCCGGGCACCGTGTACGTCAGCCCGTCCTCTCTGAGCTGGCGCAACGCCTTCTGTGCAGTCGGCGTGCTGATCCCCAGTTCCGCAGAGAGCGCCACCGCCGAAGGCACCCGGCTGCCGGGCGGGTACACGCCGGCGCGGATGCGGTCAACGAGGATCGCGTGCGCCTGCTGCCACCGGGGGATCGGTGATGTGGGGTCGATCATGCAGGTCACGCTAGGTACGCGGATCACTCTCCGCGAGCGGTCAATACACTGCATGTAGTGCATGTAGGGGATGTAAGGGGTACGGTGCAATTGCGAGAAACCCCCGCGCCGCGCGAACGGCCGGGGGCATGGCCGACTGGATGGAGTCGACGTGTCAGAGCCTACGCACGAGCAGCCCACCACCGACAGCCCGCCCGCCGACCCGGTTCGCTTCTGCGGCTGGTGCCGCCGCTACCGGACCGGCACCGCCCTGATCTCGATGCAGGACAGCGCCACGATCCCGAGCGCGCCGACCCTGTACGCCTGCGGGCCGTGCCGGGAGACGCGCGGCCTCGTGCCGCTCGCCGACCGGGAGCCGCAGCCGTGAGCCCCGCCGAGCGCGCCTTCCTCGCCCTCGCGGAGCACTGCACCGCGTGCCCGGTGTGCTCGCCCGCCGACCGGCGCCCGGCCTCGGAGCGGGACCGGTGCGAGACCGCCGAGGACCTGGCGCGGGCCCACGGCCGACTGCGCCGGGAGGAGTACCGCCGTGCTGTGTGACCGCTGCGGCAAGCTGATCGAGGGCGAGCCCGAGAGGATCGCGCCGGACTCCGCGACCGGGGCAGCCCCCGACGTAGTGATCCATCCGTGGGACTGCACCGGGCCGCCTCCTGTGCTCCTGCCGTCCGGGCCGTACTACGACTGATCTCCCGCCAGCGCCGTGCGCCGATGCGGCGCCGGCGGGACGACGGCCGCCCCTGCCCCCCGTCGGGGGCGGCCGTCACCGCACGAGGTCCGCGAGGGGCACGTCGAGCGCGTCGGCCAGGAGCAGCAGATCCTCCAGATCCGGGATGCGCTGCGCGTACTCCCATCGGTGGACGGTGCGCCGGTCACGGCCGATGCGCTCGCCGAGCTGCTCTTGAGTCAGGTTCGCGTGGAGGCGTGCCGCGCGGAGACGCTCCCCGATCTGCCGGCGTCGGGCTGGCACCCAGTCGGGCGGGGGATCGAGTGGCACCCGATCACGCTCTAGTGATCATGACCCGTTGTCTGTGCCCGGCTGGGCACATTTAATGATCTTGCTTCACGGGGAGTTCACAGACACCGCCGCACGCCTTGCCCCGAGCGGGCGCGCGGCGGCACAGAGCGGCCGACGGGCGTACGCATCTCCGCCCCACTCGGCCGTTAGACGCTAAGACTCGGTCAAAGCGTCCCGCCCCGACAGCGTTTGCTGCCGGGGCGGTCTACGTTGGACACCAGAAGGCCCCCACCGACGTGAGCGGTGGGGGCCTCCGTCTGCGCGGGCCGGCCTCCCCGCCGAACACCGCGCAGATCCACGAGAGGCGCATCTCAGGCGCGCTGTGGGGAGACGGCCTGCCCCTCTCGATGCCGACACTCTACGTGCCACCCGCACGGAGTCCAGTCACTCGAACGGGTGAACGCAGCCATGATCGCTGGGGGATGTGGCATCTATGTGGCATCTGATCATGAAAGAAGCCTCCCGTTCGATTCGAACGGGAGGCTTCCACCCCTCTGACCTGCTACGCAACCTGTGCCCCCGGCAGGATTCGAACCTGCGACACCCGCTTTAGGAGAGCGGTGCTCTATCCCCTGAGCTACGAAGGCCGGAGGTCGTGGAGACCTCGCCGCGGTCAGTGTAGCGGGTGGGGTTCGGTGGAGGGGGTGTAGGCCAGCGGGCCGGCGCAGGGAGTGGAGGGGGCGTGGGGCGGCGGGCTGCCGAGGGGGTGGTGGAGGGCGTCAGTGGCGGGTCACTCGTATCGCGTGGTCGCCCTTCAGGTCCGCGCTCGCGACCGTGATCGTCACTCCGTTGCGGGGGTCCTCGAAGGTCTCGCCGGGGGTGAACGCCGCGTCGGAGAGTTCGGCGTGGACGTTGGGGCTGCGGGTGCAGCCGCCGCTGTCCCGGCGGGAGTCATAGACCTTCACCGGGCCCATGCCGGTGTCGACGTCCGCGTCGACCTTGTAGATCAGGACGCCGGGCCGGCACACCGCCTCGTCGTTGCCCTCGCGGGTGCGCAGCTCCACGGCGTAGCCGGAGCGGGCGTCCAGGGGGAGGAAGACCAGCTTGGGGCCGCCGGGGCGGGCCAGGGGGGTGAGGTCGTACTCCTTGGTGCCGGGGGTCGACGCGCAGTGCACCTGGTTCGCGTCGAGCCAGCCCAGTTTCCACTTGTGCCAGCCGACCAGGTCGTTGTTGGCGCCCCAGTCCTCGCTCATGATGTCCCAGTGCCCGGCCGCGCCGCCGCCCTCCTGCGTGTACAGGTCGGGCAGGCCGAAGACGTGGCCGTTCTCGTGGGGGAGGACCCGGTAGCCGGTCCTGCCGTAGGAGCCGGAGCCGTCGTCCTGGCGGGAGTAGACGAACGAGGCGTTGGCGACGGGGACGCCGTCGGCGACCGGGGCCTCGTGGTTGCCGGCGAAGGTGACGGAGAGGACCGTGTCCAGGGCGGAGGGGCCCGCGTTCGGGGTGACCAGGATGTTGAGGAGGTCGTAGTCGCTGAAGTCGACCTCGGGGTCGGCCGTCGTCACGATGTCCTCGACCAGCTCGCGGTAGGCCGGGTCGAAGGGGGCGCCGCGTTCTATGCCGTACTCGGCGAAGGGCTTGGGCATGCGCAGCCAGTCGCGGACCGGGGCCTCCGGGCGGTAGTCGAGGCGGCCGTAGGAGCTGGTGCGGAACCAGTTCCGGGTCTGCGGGAAGAACTCGGCGTAGCGGTCGAGGGCCGTGCCCTCGCCGGGGGCGTCGGAGAAGTCGACCATCAGATTGAGGGCACGGACGGTGCCGGTGGAGCGGGAGTAGCCGTGCGAGGTCGGGACGCCCTCCGACATCTGCACCTCGGCCCCGCCGGTGATCATGCAGGGACCGTGCGCGGAGGAGCGGGAGAGGGAGGCCGGTGCGGCGCCGGCCGCGGTGGCGCCGGGCGGGAGCCGGCCGATGCCGGCCGAGGTGCTGACGGCCAGGGTCAGGGCGGAGACGGAGACGAAGGCGGCCACGCGGCGGGGGCGTATCCGACGGCGCGCTGGTGGCTGCATCCAGTCCTCCCGGGGCCCGGCAGCCGCCGGTCCATCGGCTGCACCCTGCAATCACCCTGTGCCGGGGCGGGTGGGGGCGCGCGCTGGGGGAGACCGATCGAGGGTTTTCCGGACCTGCGCGCATACCCGGCCGGAGGCCCGCGCGCGTACACAGCCCGGGGACCCGCGCGCATGCGCGGTCGCGTGTGACGCAGGTCACGGGAGTTCGTCGGCGGGTGGGGAAATAACCGGGGATCGGTTCCCCGTTTAGACCTGTGTCCGAGCGAAACGGGGACTTCTTCCCCGGTTCGTAAACACTCGGTCAAGTCCAGCGAAGCGAAGGAGTACGCCGTGCAGACCGCGACCCCCGTGCAGCGCAAGGTGCCCCGGCCCCGCGCCGACGCCCTGCGCAACCGGGAGCGGATCCTCACCGCCGCCCAGGAGATGTTCGTCGAGCACGGCCCCGAGGTGCCGCTCGACGAGGTCGCCCGCCGGGCCGGTGTCGGCAACGCCACGGTGTACCGGAACTTCCCCGACCGGGACGCCCTCGTCCGCGAGGTCGTCTGCTCGGTGATGGACCGCATGGCGGGGGCGGCCGAGGTCGCCCTCGCGCGCGGCGGCGACCCGTTCGCCGCGCTGGAGCGCTTCGTGCACGTCGCCGCCGACCAGCGGATCAGCGCGCTGTGCCCGATGGTCTCCACCACGTTCGACCAGCACCACCCCGACCTGGAAGCGGCCCGTGAGCGGGTCGAGGGACTCGTCGGCGAGATCATGGAGCGGGCCAGGACGGCCGGGCAGTTGCGGAGCGATGTGGACGTCGGTGACCTGCTGGTCGCCGTGGCCCAGCTCAGCCGCCCGCCGGCCGGTACGCGGTGCCTGGGCGGCGACCGTTTCACCCACCGTCATCTTCAGCTGTTCCTGGACGGACTGCGGGCACCGGCCCGCTCCGTCCTTCCGGGCACGGCCATCACCGTGGAGGACCTGCGCCGGCCCTGCGACCAGCTCAGCTAGCCCAGCCAACAGTCCGTACACCCTCCGAGACCTCACGCCCCCCACGGCGTTCCACCGGCCCGGCGTCCTGACCCGGACGCCACCGCCGGTTCCGCAGCACCCAGCGAAACCTCAGTACGCAGCAGGACTCCAGGCGGCCGTCGGCGTGGACGGGCCGTATCCGGTCCTGCCCGCCCGCGGTGCCTCCGGCGCCCCGTTCTTCCATCACCTCGTCTTTCCGTCACTTCGTCTCTCCGTCACCTCGTTTCTCCGTCACTTCGTCTTTCCGTCACCTGTTTTCGTCACAACGTCCCGAAGTGGGTACTCCCATGTCCGAAGCAGCCCTCAAGGCCGCGCCCGGCGTCCCCGACGCCAACCGCTGGAAAGCGCTCGTCTTCATCGCGCTCGCCCAGCTGATGGTCGTCCTCGACTCGACCATCGTGAACATCGCCCTGCCCTCCGCCCAGCAGGACCTCGGCATCTCCGACGGCAACCGGCAGTGGGTCGTCACGGCCTACGCGCTCGCCTTCGGCGGTCTGCTGCTGTTCGGCGGCCGGATAGCCGACCTGTGGGGCCGCAAGCGCACCTTCGTCGTCGGACTGATCGGCTTCGCGCTGGCCTCCGCGCTGGGCGGCGCCGCCACCAACGAGGCGATGATGTTCGGCGCCCGCGCGCTCCAGGGCGCCTTCGGCGCGCTGCTCGCGCCCGCCGCGCTCTCCCTGCTCGCCGTGACCTTCACCGACGCCAAGGAGCGCGCCAAAGCGTTCGGCATCTACGGCGCCATCGCCGGTGGCGGTGCCGCGGTCGGTCTGATCCTCGGCGGCTTCCTCACCGAGTACCTGGACTGGCGCTGGACGTTCTTCGTCAACATCCCGTTCGCCGTGGTCGCCGCGGCCGGTGCCTGGTTCGTCATCAACGAGCCGGCCGGCAGCCGCAACCGCTCGACGCTCGACATCCCCGGCGTCATCCTGTCCACCCTGGGCCTGGTCGCCCTGGTCTACGGCTTCACCCGTGCCGAGTCCGAGGGCTGGAGCGAGGCCACCACGGTCGGCATGTTCGTCGCCGCCGCGGTGCTGCTGGTCACCTTCGTGTTCGTCGAGTCCCGCGTGAAGGCCCCGCTGCTGCCGCTGCGCGTGGTCGCCGACCGCACCCGCGGCGGCATCTACCTCTCGCTGGGTCTCGCCATCATCGGCATGTTCGGCCTGTTCCTCTTCCTCACCTACTACCTGCAGATCGTGAAGGGCTACTCGCCGGTCAAGACCGGCTTCGCCTTCATGCCGATGGTCGCGGGCATGATCACGGGCTCCACCCAGATCGGCACCCGTCTGATGACCCGGGTCCGGCCGCGGTTCCTGATGGGCCCCGGCTTCCTGGTCGCCGCGGTCGGCATGCTGCTGCTGACCCAGCTGGAGATCGACACGTCCTACGCCGCGGTGCTGCTGCCCGGCATGCTGCTGCTGGGTCTCGGCATGGGTACGGCGTTCATGCCGGCCATGTCCATGGCCACGCAGGGCGTGCGGCCGCAGGACGCCGGTGTCGCCTCCGCGATGGTCAACACCTCCCAGCAGGTGGGCGGCGCGATCGGCACGGCCCTGCTGAACACGATCGCCGCCTCCGCCACCGCGTCCTACATCACCGACCACATCGGCGGTGCCACCAGCCGGACCCAGCAGCAGCTGGTCCAGCTCCAGGGGCAGGTGCAGGGCTACACCAGCGCGATCTGGTTCGCCGTCGGCATCCTGGTCGCGGCCGGCGTCATCGCCCTGACCCTCGTCAACGCCGGCCGTCCGGGCGCCACCGCGCCCGCCGCCTCCGGTGACGGCGAGGGCGCCGAGGAGGAGCTGCCGATCCCGGTCATCGCCCACTGAGGCCGTAGCGCCGGCACCACCCGCGGTACCTGCCTTCGGGCAGCACCCGTATCACCCCTTCGGGCACCACCCGGCACGACCCGCACCACCCGTGCGTACGAGGAGGGGACGCCCCGTACGCACGGCCCCGGCGGACCCGCCCCGGCGGCGCGCTCAGCGCAGCCAGGGCAGGTCCGCGCCCGCTCCGGCGGGCTGGAGTCCCTCGGCGACGATCCGCATGATCTCGCCGAGGGACTCCTGCTGTTCGGGGGTGAGCCGCTCGAACACGGCCTGCCGGACGGCGGCCACATGGCCCGGCGCGGTCCGCTCCAGCACCGCGACCCCCTCGTCCGTGAGGACCGCGAACTGGCCCCGCTTGTCGGACGGGCAGTCCTCGCGGCGCACCCAGCCGTTCTTCTCCAGGCGCGCGACCGCGTGCGAGAGGCGGGACCGGGTGATCTTCGCCGACCGCGCCAGCTCCGTCATCCGTAGCCGCCGCCGGGGCGACTCGCCGAGCTTGACCAGCAGGCCGTAGTACATGTGCGGCATGCCCGCGTCGCGCTGGAGCTGGCGGTCGAGGTGGTCCTCCAGGAGGGTCGCCGCCTCCAGGTACGAACGCCAGACGAGCTGTTCCCCGGCGGTGAGCCAGCGCGGCTCGCGCTCGGACGGGGAGGTGGAGGGCGTAGTCATGCGTCCACTGTACGAGGTTGCTTCTTGAAGCTTCAACAAATGCGGCGTAGCCTCGTCGTCCGAGCACGCTTGATACTTCAAGTACCCGCATCGCGTGATGCCGTAGGGAGCCGCCGTCATGTCCGCCGCCACCGAGGAGCTGCCCGCCGCCGGCCGGGAGCGCATGCCCGCCCTCTACCTGAGCCACGGCGCCCCGCCCCTGGCCGACGACCCGGTCTGGCCGGGCGAGCTGGCCGCCTGGGCCGCCGCGCTGCCGCGCCCGAAGGCGATCCTCGTCGTCTCCGCCCACTGGGAGGAGGCCCCGCTCGCCCTCGGCGCGGTCGAGACCGTCCCGCTCGTCCACGACTTCTGGGGCTTCCCCGAGCACTACTACCGCGTCCGGTACGACGCTCCCGGCGCCCCCGCGCTCGCCGACTCCGTCCGCAAGCTGCTGCGCGCCCCCGGCATGCCCGTGCAGGACGTCCCGGACCGGGGCCTCGACCACGGCGCCTATGTCCCGCTCGTCGAGATGTACCCGGACGCCGACCTGCCCGTCCTCCAGATCTCCCTGCCCACCCTCGACCCGGTGCGGCTGATGGAGGTCGGGCGGCGGCTGGCGCCGCTGCGCGACGAGGGCGTCCTGATCGTCGGCTCCGGCTTCTTCACCCACAACCTGGCCGCGCTGCGGCAGGCCGGCACCCCCGCCTGGTCCGCCGAGTTCGACGACTGGGGGCGGCGCGCGCTGGACGCCGGGGACCTCGACGCGCTGCTCGACTTCGGGCGCAAGTCGCCGGCGGGCCGGCTCGCCCACCCGCGCACCGAGCACTTCGCGCCGCTGTTCGTGACGCTGGGCGCGGCGGACGCGGCCGGTGAGCTGGGCAGCCAGCGGTCGGTGATCGACGGGTTCTGGATGGGGCTGGCCAAGCGGTCGGTGCAGTTCGGCTGACCGGGGCCGGCGGTATCCGGGACTACAGCTCCTTCTCGTACCAGGCCACGTCCCAGTACCGCCCGAACTTGCGGCCGACCTCCCGGTGGGTGCCGACGTGCCGGAAGCCGAAGCGCTCGTGCAGCCGGACCGACGCCTCGTTGGGCTGCGCGATGCCGGCGTAGGCCCGGTGCAGGTCCTCGCCGGCCAGCGCCTCGAAGAGGGCCCCGTAGAGCAGGGTGCCGATGCCCCGGCGGCCGGCCCGCGGCGCCACGTACACCGTGACCTCCACGGAGGTGGCGTACGCGGGTTTCGGGCGGAAGGGGCCGGAGGTGGCGTACCCCAGAATCTCCTGTGACCGGCTGTCCGCGGCAACCATCAGGCGGTGCGGTCCGTCTTCAGGGTGGGAGAGCAGCCAGGGGCGGCGCTCCTCGGGGGTGAACGGCTCGGTGTCGAAGGTGGCGGCCGTCTCACTCACGTAGTGGTTGTAGAGCGCGGTGAGGGCCCTGAGGTCACCGTCGACCCCCGGCCTGACCTGGACATCGGCACCCTCCGACAGCATCACGCCTCCTCATGCGGCGGCACAGGGTACTGCATGATCAGAAAATTCGGAGGACGGGGTGGGAATTCTGTCCGGATTCCAGTCGTTGTTTCCATCGGATGCAGGGCACCCGAGGAGAGTCCGAGGCAAGCAGGGGCGAACCGGGAGGGCGTCTGGGCATCTGCGAACGACCCGCTGACCCCACCATCGCAAGGGAGCACGCATGGCAACCCGTGCCGTCGCCCGTCGTAAGTCCGCCACCGGCGAGACGAGCGGCGCGGCAACCAGCGTCCGCGCCAACGGCGGCGAGCTCGCCGACCGCGATCTGGTCGGCATGTACCTCGACGAGATCGCGCGTACACCGCTGCTCGACGCCGCCAAGGAGGTCGAGCTGTCCCAGACCATCGAGGCGGGTGTGTTCGCACGACAGGTCCTTGAAGGTTACGAGGACACCGAGGCGGACGCCAGTCGTGAGGAGCTCCAGGCCCTGGTCGAGGAGGGCGAGCGGGCGAAGGACGTCTTCATCCGCTCCAACCTCCGGCTGGTCGTCGCCGTCGCCCGTCGCTACCCCCGCAGCGGCCTGCCGCTCCTCGACCTGATCCAGGAGGGCAACGCCGGCCTGGTCCGCGCGGTCGAGAAGTTCGACTACCGCAAGGGCTTCAAGTTCTCCACGTACGCGACCTGGTGGATCCGGCAGGCCATCACCCGGTCGATCGCCGACCAGTCCCGCACCATCCGGCTCCCCGTCCACCTGGTGGAGGAGCTGGGCCGCATCCGCCGCGTGCAGCGCGAGTTCAACCGTGAGCACGGCCGCGAGCCGGAGCACGCCGAGATCGCCAAGGAGCTGGGCTCCACGCCCGAGCGCGTCACCGACGTGCTCGACTGGGCCCGCGACCCGGTCTCGCTGAACATGCCGGTGGACGACGAGGGCGAGACCCAGTTCGGCGACCTGCTGGAGGACTCCTCCGCCGTCTCGCCCGAGCAGTCCGTGATGACGCTGCTGCGCAGCGAGGAGCTGGACGACCTGATCGGCCGCCTCGACCCGCGCACGGCCTCCATCATCAAGATGCGGTACGGCATCGAGGACGGCCGGGAGCGTACGCTGACCGAGGTCGGCAAGGAACACGGCCTGACCCGCGAGCGGATCCGGCAGATCGAGAAGCACGCGCTGCTGGAACTGAAGAAGCTGGCCCGCGACACCGGTTTCGAGGCCGCGGCCTGACCGGCGCCGGCGCCCCCGGCGCACGCCGGTGGTGCGGGGCCGCGCGCCGCCGACGAAGATGACTGTGTAACGCTGCTTCAAACCCTGGGGTCCTGGGAACAAGCATTCAGGGTCACCAGTTCGGGCCCGGCCAGGGCCCGTCCGACCGGGCCTTCGGCCCCCGAGACCACGTCCCGTCGCACTCCCCCCGGCGCCGGGACGTCCCCAGCCGGGCTCGGCGCTCTCCCCCCCCCGGGCGCCCGAGCCCGGCTCCTCTCTGTCCGCGTACGCCAGGAGTCCGGAGCCGTGCGGGCGCGGGGGCGGTGGAACGGCGGGGCACCCCGAACCTGAACCCCGGGGTGGCCCGCCAGATGGCAGATTGTGCCACAGGGGCATACATTGCCGATGGTGAGCAGCACCACTCCAGCACCCGGCCGCCGCCCCGGCCCGCCTTCCGGCGCCCCTCCCTCCCCCGGCGCCCCTCCCTCCCCCGGCGCCCCTTCCTCTCCCGGCGCCCCTTCCTCTCCCGGCGCCTCTTCCTCCTCCGGCTCCTCCTCCCCTCCGGGCTCGGCTTCCCCGTCCAGGGGTGCCCGGGCCGGCGCCCTGTCGCTGAGCGAGCGGCGCAAGGCCGAGACGCGGGGGGAGATCGCGCGGGCCGCCGCCCGGCTCTTCGTACGGCAGGGACTGCGGGCCACCCGGGCCGAGGACATCGCCCTGGCCGCCGGCGTCGCCCCGCGCACCTTCTACCGCTACTTCGCCACCAAGGAGGAGGCCGTCGCGCCCCTCTACGCGGCGGGCGCCGACCTCTGGGCGGAGGCGGTGCGCGCCGCGCCGGCCGAACTGCCCCCGCACCAGGCCCTGGAGCACGCGGTCCGGCACACGCTGACCCCCGGCGCCGGGGTGTCGGCGGCCTCCTGGGAGTGGACCCGGCCGCTGATCCGCCTGACCGAGTCCAGCCCCGCCCTGCGGAAGGTCTGGGCGGAGGTCTGCCACGCCGCCGACCGGTCCCTCGCCCAGGTGCTGGCCGCCCGTGCCGCACGGGGCGACGACGACGTCGCCGTGCGGCTGGCGGCCTCGCCCGGAGCGAGGTTCGCCGCGGCGGCGGCCGCCGCCGCGGTCCGGGTGGCCGTGGAGCAGTGGGCCTTCGACGACTCTCCGGGGAACGCCGGGCGCGGCCCGCTCGACCTGGCCCTGCGCAACCTGGAGGCGCTGCGGCACCTGCCGTGGGAGTCGCTGCTGGGGATGCCCGGCCGGCCCGGCTGAGCGGACGGGAAGGGGGCTGTCACTCCCCGGCGGCCCGCGTCAGCCGCGCCCCCAGCTCCCGTACGCCCGCCACCAGTTCCGCCGGTTCCCGGACCGTGAAGTCGACGCCGGTCAGGGCCAGGCGTACCGCCAGCCATTCCACCGGGTCCGTCGCGGTCGTCCGCAGGGCGCAGGCGGTGCCGTCGTCCGTGGGCTCCGGCGTCCCGAGCCACCCCGGCAGCCGGGCGGCGACGACGTCCGCCGGGGCGGCGAACGTCACGTGCACCTCGTACGAGTCGCCCTGGCGGTACATGGACCGGCGCAGGTACTCCGCCGCGCTGCCGGTCGGCAGCTCCCGCGGGGTGAACCGGGCGCCGGTCGCGAACGGCTCGCTCACCCGGTCGACGCGGAAGGTCCGCCAGTCGGCGCGGTCGAGGTCGTAGGCGACGAGGTACCAGCGGCGGCCGGTCGAGACGAGCCGGTACGGCTCGGTCAGGCGCCGGGTGGGGGTGCCGTCGGCGGCGCGGTAGGCGAACCGCAGCCGTTCCCGGCCGGCCACCGCCGAGGCCATGACGGTCAGCGTCTCGGGGGCGATGGTGGAGCCGTCGCCGCCGGTCAGCGGGGTGGTCGCGGCCTGGAGGGTGGTGACGCGGTGGCGCAGCCGGGACGGCAGGACCTGCTCCAGTTTGGCCAGCGCGCGCACCGACGCCTCGTCCAGGCCCGCCACCGCGTGGCCGGCGCCGGCCCGCAGGCCGACCGCGATCGCCACCGTCTCCTCGTCGTCGAGGAGCAGCGGGGGCATCGCCTTGCCCGCGACCAGGCGGTAGCCGCCTTCGGAGCCCAGGGTGGCCCGGACCGGGTAGCCGAGGTCGCGCAGCCGCTCGACGTCCCGCCGGACGGTGCGCCGCGAGACCCCCAGCCGGTCGGCCAGTTCGGCGCCGGGCCACTCGCGGGGCGTCTGGAGGAGGGAGAGGAGGGTGAGGAGCCGGGCCGGGGTGTCGGTCGTCATGCCGGGAGGATGCCGTGGATCGAGGACAGAGGCTGACCTCATGAGAAGAGGGCGTGCCCGTTCGTGTCCGGGCAAGCCCGGATGTGTTTACTTCTCGGTTTCACGGACGTAATGTCCCTCCGAAACAACACGTTCGGGCACGGTCGGAGGAAGACGGACATGTACGCACCGGAGCGGCAGCAGGAGATCCTCCGGCTCGCCCGGGACGGCGGACGGGTGGACGTGGTGTCGCTGGCCGAGGAGTTCCAGGTGACGGCGGAGACCATCCGCCGGGACCTGAGGGCGCTGGACCGCGCCGGCCTGCTCCGCCGGGTGCACGGCGGCGCGATCCCCGCCGGACGCCTCGACTTCGAACCCGACCTCGCCGAGCGCGAGACCACCGCCGCCGACGAGAAGGACCGCATCGCGCGGGCCGCCCTCGCGGAGCTGCCGGCCGACGGCACGGTGATCCTGGACGCCGGTTCCACGGTGGCCCGGCTGGCCGCCGCCGTACCGCGGGGGGCGGCGCTCACCGTCGTCACGCACAGCCTGCCCACCGCCGCGCGGCTCGCCGACCACCCCGGCATCCAGCTCCACCTGGTCGGCGGGCGGGTCCGGCACCGCACCCGGGCCGCCGTCGACGCCTGGGCGCTGCGCGCGTACGGCGAGATCCGCGCCGACGTCGTCTTCCTGGCGGCCAACGGCTTCTCCGCCGAACACGGCCTGACCACCCCCGACCTCGCCGAGGCCGCCGTGAAACGGGCCGCCGTCGCCGCCGCCCGCCGCGTGGTGCTGCTCGCCGACTCCGCGAAGCACGGGCAGGAGCACTTCGCCCGGTTCGGCGGCCTGGCCGACGTGGACCTGCTGATCACCGACAGCGGGCTGAGCCCGGACGACGCCGCGGCGATCGGGCGCGGCGGCACGGAAGTGGTACGCGCGTGATCCTCACCGTCACCCCCAACCCGTCCCTGGACCGCACCTACGAGGTGCCCGCCCTGGACCGCGGCGAGGTCGTCCGCGCCACCGGCGAACGCGTCGACCCCGGCGGCAAGGGCGTCAACGTCTCCCGCGCGGTCACCGCCGCCGGCCGCCGCACGGTCGCGGTCCTGCCGCTCGGCGGCGCCCCCGGCGCGCTCGTCGCCGCGCTGCTCGACGCGCAGGGCATCGAGGTCGCCGCGGTGCCGGTGGCCGGCGCCACCCGCTCCAACATCGCCCTCGCCGAGGCGGACGGCGTCCTGACGAAGATCAACGCGCCCGGCCCCGAGCTGTCGGCCGCCGAACGGGAGGCGCTCCTGGAGACCGTACGGTCCCGCTCGCGCGACGCCGACTGGATCGCCTGCTGCGGCAGCCTGCCGCGCGGCCTCGCCCCCTCCTGGTACGCCGAGCTGGTCGCCCGCGCCCACGCGGCCGGCGTCCGGATCGCCCTGGACACCTCCGGACCGGCGCTGCTGCGGGCGCTGCCCGAGCGGCCCGACGTGGTGAAGCCCAACGCCGCCGAGCTGGCGGAGGCGGTCGGCCGGCCGCTGGCGACCGTGGGTGACGCGGCGCGGGCGGCCGGAGAGCTGCGGGAGCGGGGCGCGCGGGCGGTGCTGGCGAGCCTCGGCGCCGACGGCCAGCTCCTGGTGTCGGAGGCGGGCACCTGGTTCGGCGCCGCCCCGGTGGCCGCCGTCCGCAGCAACGTCGGCGCCGGCGACGCCTCGCTCGCCGGGTTCCTGGCCGCGGGCGGCACCGGACCGGAGGCGCTGGCCTCGGCGGTCGCGCACGGCGCGGCGGCCGTCGGCCTGCCGGGCAGCGTGATGCCGGCCCCGGCCGACCTGGACCCGGCCGCCGTCACGGTCACCGCCGAGGTGCCGGTGGACCGACCCCTGAAGGAACCGGTGTCATGAACCCCGCGAAGGAGTCCGCGATGAGCGACCTGATCACCGCCGACCTGGTCGACCTCGACCTCGACCGGTCCGCCGACGGCAAGGAGGGGGCGGCCCGCGCGCTCGCCGGGCGGATGGCGGCCGCGGGCCGGGTGACCGACCTCGACGGTTTCCTCGCCGACGTGGCCGCCCGCGAGGCGCAGATGCCGACCGGCCTGGACGGCGGCATCGGCATCCCGCACTGCCGCAGCGCGCACGTCACCGAGCCGACGCTCGCCTTCGGGCGCAGTACGCGGGGCATCGACTTCGGGGCGGCGGACGGACCCGCCGACCTGGTCTTCCTGATCGCCGCGCCGGCCGGTGCGGACGACGCCCATCTGACGATCCTGTCTGCACTCGCCCGGCAGCTGATGAACACCGCGTTCACGGACGCGCTGCGGGCGGCGCGGGACGCGGGGACGGCGGCGGCGCTGATCCGGGGAGAGGCGCCGGCGGAGGCGCCGGCCAGGGAGGAAGGGCCGGTGGAGGCGCCGGCCAGGCAGGAAGGGCCGGTGGAGGCGCCGGCCGGCTCTGCGGGCGCCGGTAGCGAGGAGGACGCCGGAAGCCAGGAGGACGCCGGTGCCCCGGTGTTCCGTGTCGTCGCCGTCACCTCCTGCCCCACCGGCATCGCGCACACCTACATGGCGGCCGAGGCGCTTCGGAACGCGGCCCGCGACGCCGGTGTCGACCTCGTCGTCGAGACCCAGGGCTCGGCCGGCTTCACCCGCCTCGACCCCGCGCTGATCGAGGCCGCGGACGGCGTGATCCTCGCCCATGACGTGGCCGTGCGCGACAAGGCCCGGTTCGCGGGCAAGCCCACCGTCGACACCGGGGTCAAGGCGGCCGTCAACCGGCCCGCCGAACTGATAGCGGAGGTCCGCGCGAAGGCCGCCCGCGGCGAGGTCACGGCCGGTACGACACCCGTCGAACGGACCGGCGACCCGGCCGAGGGCTACGGCGGCAGACTCCGCACGTGGCTGATGTCCGGCGTCAGTTACATGGTCCCCTTCGTCGCCGCCGGCGGTCTCCTCATCGCCCTCGGCTTCGCGATCGGCGGCTACGAGATCAACAAGGCGCCCTCGGTCATGGACCACTTCCTGTGGACCCAGGCCGACAGCTGGGCGGCGCTGCTCTTCCAGATCGGCAACGTCGCCTTCGCCTTCCTCGTCCCCGTGCTCGCCGGGTACATCGCCTACGGCATGGCCGACCGCCCCGGTCTGGTCCCCGGCTTCGTCGGCGGCTCCGTCGCGCTGACCATCGAGGCCGGCTTCCTCGGCGGTCTGGCGGCCGGGCTGCTCTCCGGGGCCGTGGTGCTGGCGATCCAGCGGGTGCGCATCCCGGCGGCGCTGCGCGGCATCATGCCGGTGGTGGTGATCCCGCTGATCTCCGCGGCGGTCGTCGGGTTCCTGATGTTCGTGGTGATCGGCAAGCCCATCGCCTCCGCGCAGAAGGCCATGACCGACTGGCTGGGCGGGCTGTCCGGCACCAACGCCGTCCTGCTCGGCGCGCTGCTCGGCCTGATGATGTGCTTCGACCTCGGCGGCCCGGTCAACAAGGTCGCCTACACCTTCGCCACCGCCGGCATCGCGGTCGCCGACCCCAGCGACTCCGCGATGAAGATCATGGCGGCGGTGATGGCGGCCGGCATGGTCCCGCCGCTCGCGATGGCCCTCGCCACGACGGTCCGCGGCCGTCTCTTCAACGCCGCCGAACGCGAGAACGGCAAGGCCGCCTGGGTGCTCGGCGCCTCCTTCATCTCCGAGGGCGCGATCCCGTTCGCCGCGGCCGACCCGCTGCGGGTCATCCCGGCCTCGATGGCGGGCGGCGCGCTCACCGGGGCGCTGTCGATGGCCTTCGACGCCACCCTGCGCGCCCCGCACGGCGGTGCCTTCGTGGTGCCGCTGATCGGCAACCCGCTGCTCTACCTGGTCGCCGTCGCGGCGGGCGTCTGCGTCACCACCGCCCTGGTCGTCCTGCTCAAGGGCCTGCGCACCCCGGCACCGGGCACCCCGGAGGCCGAGCGTCCCGGCGGCACCCGGGCGGCGGCCGGGACGCCGGGGGAGAAGCAGACGGCGACGGCGTGACCCCGGCGCGAGCGGCGACGGCCGGCGCGGACGGACGCCGGTGGCCGGCGCGGACGGGCGGCGGGTGGTCGACGCGAGCGGTCAGCGCTGGTGGGTCGCGCGCCGCTCCATCGCCTGCCGGGCGGCGTCCTCGCTGACGTACACCTCGCACATGTGCCGTCCGTCGGGCGTCGCCGTGTGCTCGACCTCCCAGAGGGAGACCTCCTCGCCCGTCCGGAGCAGGAAGGCGTGCTCGTAGAGCGAGAACGGCGGTCCGGTGCGGCCCACCCGGCCGGGGCGGCCGAACGCCTGCGTGATCTGGTGCGCCGCCGCCGTGGCCAGCCGCGCCGCGGTGTCGGCGCCGGGCCGGTCGGGGTTCTCCGCCCGGCGCAGCAGCCGGCGTGCGTGGTCCGCCGAGCCCTCCGGCAGATAGGTGAGGCGCGGAGCGGGTAACGAGGACGGCTGGACCAGCACCGGCAGCTCGAAGTCCGGGGTCTCCGGCGGCAGGGGGAGCCGGGCGGTGGCGGCGCCCAGCTCCTCGTCGTCGACATACACCTCGTGCTGCGGCTCGCCGCCCGGGGTGGTGTTGTGCACCAGCTCCCAGAGGGTGAGCGCGCAGCCGTCGGCGAGGAGCCAGGTGTGCCGGTACGTCTCCCGGTGCAGCCCCGCGCTGTGGTGCGCGGAGTGCAGGGAACTGTCGTGCGCCAGCGCGCAGTCCAGCCGCCGCATCGTCTCGTCCGGCAGCTCGAACGAGTTCAGGGCACGGCCGAGCAGTCGCGCGAGATGCTCCTCCGGAGACTCGGGCGACTCGGATGGTTCGTACGCTGCGGTCTCGTACGGAACGCTCAAGGTCTCTCCCGGCGTTGCTGCATGTCACCTTGTGGGTGCATACCGTAGCCCTTCGGTCGGACATCGTGTCCGGGAACCGAGAAAACGTCCGCATGAAAAACACGCGGCCCGCGCGAAAAGTTCCCGCACGGAGCCGCGTTCCCACAAAATCCGCTGTTCAAGCCGTACTTCCCGGGCTCAGACCGCACTTCCCGCGGTCCATTCGCTCCACGCCATGTTCCAGCCGTTGAGCCCGTTGCCGGGCGCGACCGTCCGGTCCGCCGAGTTCTTGACCACGACCACGTCACCGATCAGCGAGGTGTCGTAGAACCACTTGGCCTCGGTGTCGCCCCCCGCGCCCCGCACGTCGGCCATCCCCACGCAGCCGTGGCTGGTGCCCTGGCTGCCGAAGGGCGGATCGCCCTGGTCGTACCAGTAGTTGCCGTGCACGAAGGTGCCGGAGGTCGTCAGCCGCATCGCGTGCGGCACGTCCGGTATGTCGTACTCCCCGCCCAGCCCCACCGTCCGGCTGTTCATCCGGGTCTGCTCGGACTTCTCCGAGATCACCATCTGCCCGTTGTACGTGGTGTGTTCCGGGCTGCCCGCCGAGATCGGGACCGTCCGGACGGTGGCGCCGTCGCGCACGACCGTCATCGTCTGCGTCGCCGCGTCGACCGTGGAGACCTGGGAGCGGCCCACGGTGAAGGTCACCGTCTTCCGCTGTACCCCGACGATCCCCTCGGCGCCCTCGACACCGTCCAGGTCGATCTTCGCCGTCACCTTCGAGCCGGACTTCCAGTACTCCTCGGGCCGGAAGTCCAGCCGCTGCGCGTCGAACCAGTGCCCGACCACCTTCTGTCCGCTGCTGGAGGTGACCTCGATGTGCGACTGCACGGCCTTCTTGTCGGTGATCGCCTTGTCGAAGGTGAACGACACCGGCATCCCCACCCCGACCGTGGTGCCGCCGTCGGGCGTGTACGTCCCGATGAAGCTGTCCTCCTCGGAGACGGTGGTGAACGTCGAGCCGGCGGTGAGCTTCTCGCCGTTCGCCGCCTTCGCCGCCGCCGTGATCCGGTACGTCGTCCCCCGCTCCAACTGCTCCTTCGGCTTCCAGCTCGTCCCGTCCCCGGCGATGCCGCCCGGTACGGCCGCGCCCGTGTCGGCCGCCGTCATGCGCACCTCGGTCAGCGTGCCGTCGCTGACCTCGACACCGGTGGTGTTGATCGACGCGCCGGCCGAGCCGTCCTTCGCCGAGATGGTGATCTTCGCGCCCGCCCCCTTCGCGTCGGTGGTGGTGTCGGCGGTGGCGTCGCCGCCGCAGGCGGTGAGGGCGAGAGCGCCGGCCATCAGGAGGGCACCGGCCCCCAGCGCGCGCCGCAGCGTTGCTCTGTCCGGCGTTGTCACGGGCTGCTCCAGGTTCGTCGGAAGTACGCGATCCGTTCCACTACGGGGAAGGAGAGCGGTCACCGGGGCGCCCGGGTTCCCGCCGTTCCCCACGGGGGCCGGCGCGTGACAGAACCGCGACAATGCGGCGGAACGGACGCGGCGGCGCCCGGGGTGCCGGGCGCGGGATCGCCGCGCGGCGCGTCACCCCTCGTACAACTCCCGGTACGACGGCCAGAACCCGCCCGGCCCGTCCACCGGCTCGGCCGCGCGCACCGCCCGGACGATCGCGCGCGTCACCATGTCCGCGCCGGCCGCCAGCAGTTCGTTCAGGGCGAGCGGCTGCGCGGCGTCGAGGGGGCGCTCGCCGGTCGCCATGGCGAAGACCGTGTCCCCGTCGTTGAGCAGGTGCACGGGGCGTACTGCGCGGGCGATGCCGTCGTGCGCGGTGCCGGCCAGCTTCTGCGCCTGTGCCTTGGACAGCTCGGCGTCGGTGGCGACGACGGCGAGCGTGGTGTTCAGCGGCGGCAGCGTGTTCCGCTCCGCCGCCTCCGCCAGGCGCCGCCGCGCCGCCCGGCACACCTCCTCCGCCGGCGCGGTCACCCGTCGGCCCGACATCAACTTCCCGTACAGCACCCCCGTTTCCGGGTCCGACGCCGATCCCGCCGCGTTGGCCACCACCAGGGCCGCCACCGTGAACCCCGACTCCACGACCGTGCTCGCGGTTCCGATCCCGCCCTTCAGCAGGCCGACCGCAGCCCCGGTGCCGGCGCCCACGCACCCCTCGGGCACCACCGCGCCCGGCGTGCTCGCCGCGGCGGCGGCCACCGCGGCGAGGCCGGTGGCCGCGTCCGGTCTCGCCCGGAAATCGCCCCCGCGCCCCAGGTCGAAGACGCAGGCGGCGGGCACCACCGGCACGACATGCCCGGGGTCGGGTCCGACGCGCACCCCGCGCCCCCGCTCCTCCAGCCAGGCCATCACGCCCGAGGCCGCGTCCAGGCCGTAGGCGCTGCCGCCGGTCAGGACCACCGCCTCCACCCGCTGCACCACGTTGCGCGGATCGAGGGCGTCCGTCTCCTTGGTGCCGGGTCCGCCGCCCCGCACGTCCACCGCGGTGACCGCGCCGCCCTCCGGGGCGAGCACGACCGTCGTCCCCGTCAGCCATCCGTCGCCGGTCCGCGTCGCGTGCCCGACCCGCAGGCCGGGGACGTCCGTCAATGCGTCGACTGTCATGACGCCAGTGTCGTGCAGCGGGCGCCGTACCCTGGGGGTATGAGCACCGTCCCCGATCCCGCGCCCCGGCCCGCGCCGCGCACGCCGAAGCCGAAGCTGGTCTTCGACGACCCGCTGGACCAGCAGTCCTCGGACGACACGGACCGCGGGTGGGGCGAGCGGCAGGGCGACGGGGACGCCGCCGCCGATCTCAAGCGCTTCCTCGACGAGAAGCCGCCGCACCACATCTGAGCGCGGACCGGCCGTGCTACCGGGGGTCGGTCCCGGAGCCGCGCTGGGCCAGCAGCGCGTCCCTGATCTCCTTCAGCACCTCCAGCTCGGTCACCTCGATGATCTCCTGCGTGCCCTCCTTGGCCTTGCGGCGGGCCTCCATCCGGGCCAGGTACTTCGACATCGGCAGGACCATCAGGAAGTAGACGACGGCCGCGGTGATCACGAAGCTGAGCGTCGCGCCGAGGACGGACCCCCACATGATCGGGATGCCGCTGGTGACCGTGCCGTCCTCCGCCACCTCGCACGGTGCCTTGAGACAGGAGCTGTAGTGCTCCAGGCTCTTGGTGCCGAAGGCTCCGACCAGGGGGTTGATGACGCCCTTCACCACCGAGTTCACGATGTTGGTGAAGGCGGCGCCGATGACGACCGCCACGGCCAGGTCGATGACGTTCCCGCGCATCAGAAAGGCCTTGAAGCCCTGCCAGACACTCGGCTTCTTCTCGCTCACCTCGGGCGCACTCCTCGCATGAACAGCTTGTGGAACAAAACGCTCCGCAACCTACGTCAGCGCCGGGCCGTGCTGTCCAATCGGTCCCTTCGGGCGGGTGACTCGGCGAACTCACCACAGGATCACCGCCAGCCGCGCCAGGGTCCCGGCTCCGACCAGCCGGGTCGCCGTGGCACGCGGCACCGAGAGCACGACCAGGGAGCCGCCCTCGCCGGCCGCCGCCGCGGTGCCCGGCACCTCGGCCACCCGAGCGCCCCGGGCGACGACGGAAGTCGCACCGCCCGCGCGGGCGTCCGTGCCGCCGGCCCCGGTCCCGGCCGCCACGACGTCGACGCGGTCGCCCGGCCGGAGCAGCCGTACCGTCTCCGCGTCGGCGATCCGCACCGGCGCCGAGACCAGCCGCGGGGCGGGGTGCCGCGCGGCCTGCGCGGTCACCGGGTGTCCCCGGACGCGCCGGTCGCCGTGGGCGGCGCCGCCCGGCTGCGGGCCCGCCGCCACCAGGGCCGCCGCCGTGACGGCCAGGCCGGCGGCCACGGCGCGCCGCCGGTGCCGTAGGAGCCGGTGCGTCCGGTGCCGCAGGCCGCGCACCCGCACCGGGGCGAAGTACGGGACCTCACGGGTGGGCGGCGCGTCCGTGCCCGGCGGGCGGGGAGGCGCGGGGGAGCGGAGGGCGGAGGGGGCGTAGGACATGGCGGGCACCACCTGCGGCGAGGGAACGGCTTGCGGGCACCACGGTCCCGCCTCGCGCCGCCGCCCGCCGGAGCCTGTGGGTTACCGGCCGGTTGTGGACAACTTGCTCACCCGAAGGAGGCGTTCCGCGGCAGCCGGCCCGGAATCCGCTGCCTCGCCCCGTCTACGGCAGCGCGAACCCCGGCTCCATCCCGCCCAGCGCCCGTCCGCACGCGCAGTCCCGTTCGCCGTCCGCCGGCAGGGCGGCCACCGTGTCGAACAGGACGCCCCGCAGCCGGTCCACGTTGGCGGCGAAGACCCGCAGCACCTCGTCGTGCGAGACGCCCTCGCCGGACTCGGCGCCCGCGTCGAGGTCGGTGACGAGGGTCATGGAGGTGTAGCACAGCTCCAGTTCGCGGGCGAGGGCCGCCTCCGGGTGGCCGGTCATGCCCACCACCGACCAGCCCTGCGCCCGGTGCCAGAGCGATTCGGCGCGGGTTCCGAAGCGCGGCCCCTCGACGACGACGAGGGTGCCGCCGTCCACCGGCTCCCAGTCCCGTCCGCGCGCCGCCGTCAGCGCGGCGGCCCGCCCGGTGGGGCAGTACGGGTCGGCCAGCGACACATGGACGACGTTCGGCACGGTGCCGTCCGGGAGCGGCAGGCCGTCGAAGTACGTGGAGGGGCGTGACGTCGTCCGGTCGACGAACTGGTCGGGGACGAGCAGCGTGCCGGGCCCGTACTCGGGCCGCAGGCCGCCCACCGCGCACGGGCCGAGGACCTGGCGCACACCGGCCGAGCGGAGCGCCCAGAGGTTGGCCCGGTAGTTGATCCGGTGCGGTGGCAGGTGGTGCGAGCGTCCGTGCCGGGGGAGGAAGGCGACCCGCCGGCCGGCGACCTCACCGATGAAGAGGGAGTCGCTGGGCGGCCCGTACGGGGTCTCCACCTGGACCTCGGTCACGTCGTCGAGGAACGAGTAGAAACCGGACCCGCCGATCACGCCGATCTCGGCGTGCGCCTTGTTCACCATGCCCGCACCCTAGCCGCCGGTCCCGAGCCGGAGAACGGCCCCGGGGCCCGGGATACCGGCTCCCTGGCCCGGAAACGGCCGGAACCCCGCCGTCGGGTGCGACGGCGGGGCCAGGCGGCGACTGCGCGGAGCCTCAGGCGGCGGAGCTGCTGGACGAGGTGCTCGTGCCCGAGCTCTTCGAGTCCGAGGACGACTTCGTGCCCGAGGAGGACGAGGAGTCCGAGGACGACGACTTCGAGGACGACGCCGGAGAGCTGCTCGACGACGCGCCCCGGCTGTCATTGCGATAGAAGCCGGAGCCCTTGAAGACGATGCCGACGGCCGAGAAGACCTTCTTCAGGCGCCCGCCGCAGGCGGGGCACTCGGTGAGGGCGTCGTCGGTGAACTTCTGCACCGCCTCGAGGCCCTCGCCGCACTCGGTGCACTGGTACTGGTACGTCGGCACTGTCTTCCTCCTGGCACTCTCACTCGATGAGTGCTAACGACGCTCCATAGTGGCCTATTCCCGTGAATCAGTCCACTGCGGCGTGCTCGCGGTGACCCACGCCACGTGCCACGGTCCGTCCGTCCGGCCGTGCCGACAGCCGGGAACGCAGTGCCAGCAGGGTCACCAGGGCGAGCACCGTGCCGCCCATCGGCACCAGGAACCCGGCGCCCTCCCAGGCCCGGTCCTCCAGCTGTCCGGCGACCGTGACGGCCGCCGCCTGGCCGAGCGCGACGGCGCCGGTCAGCCAGGTGAACGCCTCGGTGCGGGCGCCGGCCGGGACCAGGGACTCGACCAGGGTGTAGCCGGTGATCAGCGCGGGCGCGATGCACATGCCGACGAGCAGCCCGAGCCCGGCCAGCAGCGGCACCGACTGCGCGGCCCACAGGCCGGAGGCGGTCACCGCGAGGGCGGTGTAGCCGGCCAGCAGGCGTCGCTGCGGGGCCGCCTTCCAGGCGACGGCGCCGCAGACCACGCCGGAGAGCATGTTGCCCGCGGCGAAGGTGCCGTACAGGACGCCGTTGAGGCCGGGTTCGCCGATCGCCTCGGTGAACGCGGCCAGCGCGACCTGCATGCCGCCGAAGACCGCGCCGATGCCGAGGAAGGCCACGGCCAGGACGCGCACGCCCGGGATGCGCAGCGCCGGCACGTGCTCCACGCGCGCGTGCCCGTCGGCGCGCGGGCCGACCTGCCCGGTGAGGTCCGCGCCGACCGGCGGCTGGGTGCGCTTCTGCGCGGCGAACAGCAGGCCGCCCAGCAGGGTGAGCGTCGCCTCCGTGACCAGGCCCGCCGCCGGGTGCAGGGCGGTGCACAGGGCGGTGGCGAGCAGCGGGCCGACGACGAAGGTCAGCTCGTCGGTGACGGACTCGAAGGCCGCCGCGGTGGACATCAGGGGCGAGTCCTTGAGCCGGACGCCCCAGCGGGCGCGGACCATGGGCCCGATCTGCGGCACCGAGGCGCCGGTGGGCACCGCCGCCGCGAACAGCGCCCACAGCGGCGCGTCCGCGAGCGCCAGGACCGTCAGGAGCAGGCCCGACGCCACGTGCGCCAGGACGCCGGGGACCAGGACCGCGCGCTGCCCGTAGCGGTCGGCGAGCCGGCCGCTGTAGGGGGCGAACAGGGCCATGGACACGCCGGTGACGGCCGCGGCGGCGCCCGCGGCGCCGTAGGAGCCGGTGGTGTGCTGGACGAGCAGGACGATGGAGATCGTCAGCATCGCGAAGGGCTGGCGGGCGGCGAACCCGGGGACCAGGAACGTCCAGGCGCCGCGGGTGCGCAGCAACTGCCCGTACCCCGGGCGCCGCGCCTTCTGCGTCGTCTTCGACTCGGTGACCGTGGGTGCCACGGCCCGTGCCTTTCCGCCGCCTGGTGGCGCGGCGGGCCCCCACCGGGGGCACGGGCGCCGAGAGCTGTCCTCTTGCGCGGACTGCGGTAGATACCGGAGCCGTCGTGAAAGGTGCAGCCCGGCCGCCATACGGTCGCGCCAGCTCTGCGTCAGGCAGAGTTGGTTCGATCAGGTGACCCGCCCATTGTATAGGGATTTCGTATACAGGACGGGCACCCCGAAACATCACGGAAACCGGCGCACATCACGGGCGTCGACGCACCCGGCCTCTCGCCCCGGGCACCCCTCACCGGACGACGTCCACCGGGCGACCTTCACCGGGCGACGTCCACCGGGCGACCGTCACCGGACGCCCTCACCGGCGTCCCCCTCCGCCCCGCCCGTCCCCAGCCAGTCCGCCAGCTTGCCGCCGCGCCCGACGGCGCGCAGGCGGCGTTCGGCGGCGTCCCGGACCGGGTCGGTGGCGACGACGAGGAGTTCGTCGCCGAGCCGCAGGACCGTCGAGGGCAGTGGCACGAAGGACGTGCCGTCGCGCACCACCAGGGTGACGGCGGCCCCGGCCGGCAGCCGCAGCTCGGCCACCTCCACGCCGCTCATCCTCGACCCCTCCGGGATGGCCACGGAGAGCAGGTGCCCGCGCAGCCGTTCCAGGGGCGCCGACTCGATGCCGAGGTCGGCCGCCCCGGAACCGCCGCCCAGCCGCAGCACGCGGGCCAGCCACGGCAGCGTCGGCCCCTGCACCAGGGTGTAGACGACGACCAGCACGAAGACGATGTTGAAGATCCGCCGGCTGCCCTCGACGCCCTCGACCATGGGAATGGTGGCCAGGATGATGGGCACCGCGCCGCGCAGCCCCGCCCAGGACATCAGCGTCTGCTCCTGCCAGGGCACCCGGAACGGCAGCAGGCACAGCACCACGCTCAGCGGCCGGGCCACCATGGTGAGCACCAGGCCGATGACGAGGGCGGGCAGGATGTCGTCGCCCAGTTCGTGCGGGGTGACCAGCAGACCGAGCAGGACGAACATGCCGATCTGGGCGATCCAGCCGAGCCCGTCGGCGAAGCCCCGGGTGGCCGGCCAGTGCGGCAGCCTGGCGTTTCCCATGACCATGGCGGCCAGGTAGACGGCGAGGAAGCCGCTGCCGTGCGCCATGGCGCCGGTGGCGTAGGCGGTGACGGCGATCGCCATGACGGCGATCGGGTAGAGGCCGGAGGCGGGCAGGGCGACGTGCCGGAGCCCCCAGGAGCCCAGCCAGCCCACCGCGAGCCCGATGGCCGCGCCGATGGCCAGCTCCAGGGCGATCTCGCCGATGAGGACGTACCAGTGCTCGACGGGGCCGGCCGTGGAGAAGGCGACCACCAGGATGACCACCGGGGCGTCGTTGAAGCCGGACTCGGCCTCCAGGGTGCCCGTTATGCGGGCGGGCAGGGGGATGCGGCGCAGGACCGAGAAGACCGCCGCCGCGTCCGTGGAGGACACCACCGCGCCGATGATCAGCGCCTGCCGCCACTCCAGCCCGGTCAGGTAGTGGGCGCCCGCCGCCGTGACGCCGACGCTCACCGCGACGCCGACGAGGGCCAGCGCGGAGGCGGCCGGCAGGGCGGGTTTCACCTCCTTCCACTTCGTGCCGAGGCCGCCTTCGGCCAGGATCACGACCAGGGCCGCGTAGCCGATGACCTGGGTCAGCGCGGCGCTGTCGAAATGGATGTCCCCGATGCCGTCCTGCCCCATGGCGACGCCGATGGCCAGGTAGACGAGGAGGCTGGGGAGCCCGCTGCGCGACGAGATGCGGACCGCCGCCACGGCGACGAGCAGGACGAGCGAGCAGACGAGCAGCAGCTGGTTGAGGTGGTGGACAGTCAGGGGCCGTTCCTTCCGGCAGGTGAAACGCGGTACACGAGGAGAGAGGAGGACAGAGGAGAACGGAGGACGAGGAGAACAGGGGGGATCGCCGCGCACGGGGCGAGCCGGGCAACTACTTCGTTACCTTACCTAACTCTTGACGTTTTCTTGACGCCGATCCTGGCATGATCGAACGTCCGTCCACGCCGGTTCCCGACTCCGCGTCAAGGCCGGGCGAGCCCTGCGCCTATGGTTGCTCCAGCGTTCACTCAGTAAGGAGCGCAGCAAGAAGCACAGCCCGCCCCTGCCGCTCGTGTTAGGACAGCAAGGACAGCGATGCCCCCCACCAACACCGCCTCTTCGGGTCACCGGCCCGCCAAGTCCGCGAGGAAGAAGGGGCGCAGAGCCAAACTGATGGTCCTCGTGCTGGTGCTGGCCCTCATCGGTGGCCTCGCCTACGGGGCGTACTGGACCGTCAGCACCGTTCGCGCGTCGTTCCCGCAGACCAAGGGATCGATCACGCTGGACGGCCTGTCGGGACCGGTCGACGTCAAGCGAGACTCCTACGGCATCCCGCAGATCTACGCGTCCTCCGACGAGGACCTGTTCATGGCGCAGGGCTACGTCCAGGCGCAGGACCGGTTCTACGAGATGGACGTGCGCCGTCACATGACCTCGGGACGCCTGTCGGAGATGTTCGGCAAGGGCCAGGTCGACAACGACGAGTTCCTGCGCACCCTCGGCTGGGACCGGGTGGCCGAGAAGGAGTACGAGGAGAAGCTCTCCGACTCGACGAAGAAGTACCTCCAGGCGTACTCCAAGGGCGTCAACGCCTACCTGAAGGGCAAGGACGGCGCGGACATCTCCCTGGAGTACGCCGCGCTGGGCTTCACCAACGACTACCGGCCGCAGCGGTGGACGCCGGTCGACTCGATCGCCTGGCTCAAGGCGATGGCCTGGGACCTGCGCGGCAACATGCAGGACGAGATCGACCGCGCCCTGATGACCAGCCGCCTGGGCCCGGAGCAGATCGCCGACCTGTACCCGGACTACCCGTACGACCGCAACAAGGCGATCGTCCAGGAAGGCCAGTACGACGAACTGACCGGCACCTTCCAGGGTGGCGACAGCGGTACGGGCGACAGCACCGGCACCGGCACCGGCACCGGTACGGGCACCGGCACCGGTACAGGCACCGGCACCGGCACCGGTACAGGCACCGGCACCGGTACGGGTACGGGCACCTCCGGCGCGAGCGGCGGCGGCACCGTGCTGCAGAGCCAGCTCTCCGGCCTCCAGGACGTCCTGGACGACCTGCCCACCGCCGTCGGGGTGAACGGCGACGGCATCGGCTCCAACTCCTGGGTCGTCTCCGGCGCCCACACCATCACCGGCAAGCCGCTGCTGGCCAACGACCCGCACCTGTCGCCGTCGCTGCCCTCGGTCTGGTACCAGATGGGCCTGCACTGCCGGAGTGTCTCCGCCAAGTGCCAGTACGACGTCACCGGCTACACCTTCGCGGGCATGCCCGGCGTGATAATCGGCCACAACCAGGAGATCGCCTGGGGCCTGACCAACTCCGGCGTCGACGTCAGCGACCTCTACCTGGAGAAGATCACCGGCGACGGCTACCAGTACGACGGCAAGGTGGTCCCCTTCGAGACCCGCGAGGAGACCATCAAGGTCGCCGGCGGCTCCTCGAAGAAGATCGTCGTCCGCGAGACGAACAACGGGCCGCTGCTCTCCGACCGCGACAACGAACTGGTCAAGGTCGGCAAGAAGGCGAGCGTCGACGCCGCCGCGCCCGACCGCGGCGACGGCTACGGCGTCGCCCTGCGCTGGACCGCGCTGGAGGCCGGCACCACCATGGACGCCGTCTTCGAGATCGACCGCGCGAAGGACTGGAGCGACTTCCGGGCGGCGGCGTCGAAGTTCGACGTGCCCTCGCAGAACCTGGTCTACGCCGACACCGACGGCCACATCGGCTACACCCTGCCCGGACAGATCCCGGTCCGCGCCGACGGCCACGACGGCTCCCTGCCGGCACCCGGCTGGGACCCCGACTACCGCTGGACCGGCACGTACATCGAGGACGACGAGCTGCCCTACGAGTACGACCCCGACCGCGGCTACATCGTCACCGCCAACCAGGCCGTGGTCGACGCGGACGCGTACCCGTACACCCTGACCACGGACTGGGGCTACGGCACCCGCAGCCAGCGCATCACCTCCCTGATCGAGCAGAAGATCAAGGACGGCGGCAAGATCTCCACCGACGACATGCGCCAGATGCAGCTCGACAACAGCAGCGAGATCGCCAAGCTGCTGGTGCCCGCGCTGCTGAAGATCGACGTCAAGGACAAGGACGTCCGCGAGGCGCAGAAGCTGCTGGAGGGCTGGGACTACACCCAGGACGCCGACTCCGCCGCCGCCGCGTACTTCAACGCCACCTGGCGCAACATCGTCAAGCTGGCCTTCGGCAACAAGCTGCCCAAGGAACTGCGGGTCAAGGGCCAGTGCCTGTGGGTCGACCCGGTGAACACCACCGGGCCCGCCGACGAGACGCAGAAGGTCCGCGAGTGCGGCCAGCGCGAGGCGGACCAGGCCCAGCCGGACGGCGGCGACCGCTGGTTCGAGGTGGTCCGCACGCTGATGGACGACACCGACAGCGACTGGTGGACCACGCCCGCCTCGAACACCCGCGACGGCGCCGACCACAACCGCGACGACCTGTTCAAGCGCGCCATGGTCGAGGCCCGCTGGGAGCTGACCGCGAAGCTCGGCAAGGACATCGACACCTGGAGCTGGGGCCGGCTGCACCGCCTGTTCCTGAAGAACCAGACCCTGGGCACCGAGGGACCGGGCTTCGTGAAGTACGCCCTCAACCGGGGCCCCTGGGAGCTGAGCGGCGGCGAGGCCGCAGTCAACGCCACCGGGTGGAACGCGGCCGGCGGCTACGGGGTGCTCTGGGTGCCGTCCATGCGGATGGTGGTCAACCTCGGCGACCTCGACAAGTCCCGCTGGATCAACCTCAGCGGTGCCTCCGGCCACGCCTACAGCGCCCACTACACCGACCAGACCGAGAAGTGGGCCAAGGGCGAGCTGCTGCCCTGGTCCTTCACCGACAAGGCGGTCGACGAGAGCACGAGCGACACGCTGGTGCTCAAGCCCTGACACGGCACCGCCCGGCACGGAACGGCCTCCACGCGCGCGCGCGTGGAGGCCGTTCTCGCTTCTACGGGGTGCGGAACCGCCGCACCCCTTCCGGCGTCACCACCGCGTCCACCGGCCGGTCGTGCGGCTCCGCCGGGACCCGGTCGACGACCTCGCCGGCGTACAGCAGCGCCACCAGCGCCGGACGCGCCCCCGCCCGCTCCAGACGGGCCAGGACCCGGTCGTAGGAACCGCCGCCGCGCCCCAGCCGCAGCCCGCGCCCGTCGACCGCCAGCCCCGGCAGCAGCACCACGTCGGCCTCCGTCACCGCATCCCGGCCCAGCCGCTCCCCGGCGGGCTCCAGCAGCTCCATGCGCCCCCCGTGGCGCACCCGCGCCAGCGAGCCCTCCCCGCCGGCCGCCCCGGTGTACGCGCCCCAGTCGAGATCGCCGTCCGGCAGCAGCGCGGGCAGCAGCACCCGGACCCCCCGCGCGCACAGCGCGTCGAGCAGCGCGCCGGTGCCCGGCTCGGCGCCCACCGAGACGTACGCCGCCACGGTGCGCGCCCGCGCCAGCTCCGGCAGCCCGAGCGCCTGCGCGGCCAACGCCGCCGCCGCCCCCCGCAGATCATCCGGCGTCAATCTGCTTCTCATCTCCAGGACTTCACGCCGCAACGTGCGCTTGTCAGACTGGTCGGCGCGTCCGTCAGCGCGTCCGCTCTGGCTCAAAGTCGCCTCCGTACCGTGTCAATGTGCTCATATGAGCATTACCTTCGCGCAGATGCTGATTCCGTGCGAAGGCAGCGGATAGGGTGGCGCCCATGACTCAGTCGCACCCCAGGATCAGCAAGGCTGTCATCCCCGCAGCGGGGCTGGGCACGAGGTTCCTGCCGGCCACCAAGGCCACTCCCAAGGAGATGCTGCCGGTCGTGGACAAGCCGGCGATCCAGTACGTGGTCGAGGAGGCCGTCGCCGCGGGACTCGACGACGTCCTCATGGTGACGGGCCGCAACAAGCGCCCACTGGAGGACCACTTCGACCGCAACTACGAGCTGGAGTCCGCCCTGCAGAAGAAGGGCGACGCCGAGCGGCTGGGCAAGGTCCGGGAATCCAGTGACCTGGCGATGATCCACTACGTCCGGCAGGGCGACCCCAAGGGCCTCGGCCACGCCGTCCTCTGCGCCGCCCCGCACGTCGGCGACGAACCCTTCGCCGTCCTCCTCGGCGACGACCTGATCGACCCCCGCGACCCCCTGCTCCAGCGCATGATCGAGGTGCAGGAGCAGCACGGCGGCAGCGTCATCGCCCTCATGGAGGTCGCCCCCGAGCAGATCCACCTCTACGGCTGCGCCGCCGTGGACACCACCGAGGACAGCGACGTCGTCAAGGTCAGCGGCCTCGTCGAGAAGCCCGACCCGGCCGACGCGCCCTCCCACTACGCGGTCATCGGCCGCTACGTCCTGGCGCCGCAGGTCTTCGACGTGCTGCGCCGCACCGAGCCCGGCCGCGGCGGCGAGATCCAGCTCACCGACGCCCTCCAGCAGCTCGCCTCCGACGAGAAGGTCGGCGGCCCGGTGCACGGCGTCGTCTTCAAGGGCCGCCGCTATGACACCGGCGACCGCGGCGACTATCTGCGTGCCATTGTCAGACTCGCATGCGAACGTGAGGACCTGGGCCCGGACTTCCGGACCTGGCTCCGCAGTTACGTAGCCGAGGAGATGTAGCGACGTTGAGCAGCCCCGCACCCCGTGCCGCCGGCCAGGACCCGGCAGAGGACCGCCTGTGGTCGGTGGAGGACCACCTGGAGGACATCCTCGCCACGGTCCGTCCTCTGGAACCCATCGAGCTGAACCTCCTCGACGCCCAGGGCTGCGTCCTGGTCGAGGACGTCACGGTGCCGGTCTCCCTGCCACCGTTCGACAACAGCTCCATGGACGGGTACGCGGTGCGGGTCGCGGACGTCGCGGGCGCCGGCGAGGAGTTCCCGGCCTGCCTGGAGGTGATCGGGGACGTCGCCGCGGGCGCCGCCGGGCAGCTCCGGGTCGGCCCCGGCCAGGCCGCCCGCATCATGACCGGCGCCCCGCTGCCGCCCGGCGCCGAGACCGTCGTCCCCGTGGAGTGGACCGACGGCGGGCTCGGCGCGGGCCCGGTGACCGGGATGCGCGCCCGCAGCGCGGCCCCCGAGGGCGCCGAGGGCCAGGTCTACGTCTACCGGCCGGCCGAGGCCCGGGCACACGTCCGTGCGGCGGGCAGCGACGTGCGGGCCGGCGACCGCGCCCTGACGGCCGGCACCGTGCTCGGCCCGCCGCAGATCGGCCTGCTCGCCGCGATCGGCCGGGGCCGGGTCCGGGTCCGCCCCCGCCCGCGCGTGGTCGTCCTCTCCACGGGCAGCGAACTGGTCCAGCCCGACGAGCAGCTGACCCACGGCCGGATCTACGACTCCAACAGCTTCGCCCTCACCGCCGCCGCGCGGGACGCCGGGGCCATCGCCTACCGCGTCGGCGCCGTCGCCGACGACGCCGAGACGCTGCGCTCCACCATCGAGGACCAGCTCGTCCGCGCCGACCTCATGGTCACCACCGGCGGGGTCAGCGTCGGCGCCTACGACGTCGTCAAGGAGGCCCTGGCGCACGTCGCCGACGAGGACGAGCCGGGCAGCGGCGTGGAGTTCCGCAAGCTCGCCATGCAGCCCGGCAAGCCCCAGGGCTTCGGCTCGGTCGGCCCCGACCACACCCCGCTGCTGGCCCTGCCGGGCAACCCGGTGTCGTCGTACGTCTCCTTCGAGCTGTTCGTCCGGCCCGCCATCCGCACCCTCATGGGCCTCCCGGACGTCCACCGCCCCCGCACCACCGCCACCCTCGCCGCCGACCGGGCGCTGACCTCGCCGAAGGGCCGCCGCCAGTTCCTGCGCGGCAGCCACGCCGACGGCACGGTCACCCCGGTCGGCGGGGCCGGTTCGCACCTGGTGGCGGCACTGGCCCGCGCCGACGCGCTGATCGTCGTACCCGAGGACACCGAGACCGTCGAGCCCGGTGCCGAGGTCGAGGTCGTCCTGCTCGGCTGAGCGTCCGGTCGGCGGTCCTGCCCCGGTGCGCTGCCCGGCGGGGGAGTACCGTGTCGCGCACAACTGGCCCGCGTGCCGCGCCGGGCCCGGACCGGGAGCGCCACAGCGACATGAGCACGCAGGACCGACTGACCCACCTCGACGAGGCGGGTGCCGCCCGCATGGTCGACGTCTCGGAGAAGGCCGTGACCGCCCGCACCGCCCGCGCCAGCGGACGCGTCCTCGTCGCCCCCCGGGTCGTGGAGCTGCTGCGCGGCGCCGGGGTGCCCAAGGGCGACGCCCTGGCCACCGCGCGGATCGCGGGCATCATGGGCGCCAAGCGCACCCCCGACCTGATTCCGCTCTGCCACCCGTTGCCGGTGTCGGGTGTGACACTGGACCTGACGGTCGCGGACGACGCCGTGGAGATCGTGGCCACCGTGCGGACCACGGACCGCACGGGTGTCGAGATGGAGGCCCTCACCGCGGTCTCCGTCGCCGCGCTGACCGTGATCGACATGGTGAAGGCGGTCGACAAGGGAGCGGTCATCACGGACGTACGGGTGGAGGAGAAGACGGGCGGCAAGTCGGGCGACTGGAGCCGGTCATGACGTACCGCGCGCTGGTCGTCACCGCGTCCAACCGGGCCGCCGCCGGGATCTACGAGGACAGGGGCGGCCCGCTGATCGCCGAGGGCCTCGCCCGCCTCGGCTTCACCGTGGACGGCCCCCGGGTCGTGCCCGACGGTGACCCGGTCGAGGCCGCCCTGCGCGCCGGGGTGGACGCCGGGTACGACGTGATCGTCACCACCGGCGGCACCGGCCTGTCGCCCACCGACCGGACCCCCGAGGCGACCCGCGCCGTGCTCGACCGCGAGGTGCCGGGCATCGCGGAGGCGGTCCGGGCGTACGGCCGGGACAAGGTGCCCACCGCGGCCCTCTCGCGCGGGCTGGCCGGAGTGGCGGGCGGCACGCTCGTCGTCAACCTGCCGGGGTCCACCGGCGGGGTGAAGGACGGACTGGCCGTACTGGAACCCCTCCTGCGGCACGCCGTCGACCAGATCCGCGGCGGCGACCACCCCAGACCGAGCAGCGGGGGTGCGAGCTGAACAGCCCATCCTGGCCCGTGGAGCTGGCGGACGGCGAGGTCGTGCTGCGGCCGATAAAGCTGCGCGACCAGCGGGCCTGGCGCGAGGTCAACCGGCGCAACCGCGACTGGCTGCGCCCCTGGGAGGCCACCATCCCGCCGCCCGGCCCCGGCGGCCCGCTCGCCCACCGGCCGACCTACCGCCAGATGGTCCGCCACCTGCGCTCCGAGGCGAACGCGGGCCGGATGCTGCCGTTCGTCATCGAGTACCAGGGCCGGCTGGTCGGCCAGCTCACGGTCGCCGGGATCACCTGGGGGTCGATGTGCTCCGGGCACGTCGGGTACTGGGTGGACGAGGCGGTGGCCGGCCGCGGGGTCATGCCGACGGCCGTGGCCCTCGCCGTCGACCACTGTTTCCGCACGGTGGGGCTGCACCGCATCGAGGTCTGCATTCGCCCCGAGAACGGTCCCAGTCGCCGCGTCGTGGAGAAACTCGGATTCCGCGAGGAGGGCCTCAGGCCCCGCTATCTCCACATCGACGGCGCCTGGCGCGATCACCTCGTCTTCGCGCTGACCGCCGAGGAGGTGCCCGAGAGCCTCGTACGCCGCTGGCATCGGCGCCGGGCCCAGAACACCTCCGGAATTGAATAAACGTTCGAATTCAAGGGGTTCCGGAGACGGGAATTGTCGCCGGTCTGAAAAAAATTTTGAAATATCAGCCAGATCGTGCGACACACCGGCTCAATTGGCGGATGGCCTCGGGCCGATCCCTCTACCGTGTGAGGCGTGAGCAGCAGCGGCCTCATCTACGCAGTCATCGTCGGGGCCTGGGCCGCCTACTTGGTGCCGATGTGGCTCCGTAGGCAGGACGAGCTGAACGAGGCCCGTCCGACGGAACGCTTCAGCACGGCCATCCGGCTTCTGTCCGGACGAGCGGGCATGGAGCGCCGGTACGCCAAGGACCTGCGGGCGCGCTCCGCCGACGAGGGGGAGCCCGGCTCCGGCGACCCGGACGTCGTCACCGACTCGGTGGACGTCCGGGCCTTCGCCGTGTCCCGGACCCGTGCCGACGTCCGTGCCGACGCCCGGGAGGAGTCCCGGCAGGCGGCCCCGGAACAGGCCCGCGAACGGGAACGCGGACCCGCCGCCCGGCGGGACGCGGCCGGCCGGGCGGCGGCCCAGGCCGCGGCGGCCCGCGCCCGGCGCGTCAAGGTGCTCGCCCGGCGCCGCCGGACCACCGTGGTGCTCTTCCTCGCCTTCACGCTCGGCGCGATCGTCGCCGCGGTCGGCGGGCTGGCGTTCCTGTGGGCGCCCGCCGTGCCGGCCGTGCTGCTCAGCGCGTACATCGCCTATCTGCGGTCCCAGGAGCGGCGCCGGTTCGCCTTCCAGATGGACCGCCGGCGGGCCGAGATCGCCGCCCAGCGGCTGCGCGAGCGCGGCCGTCAGTCCCGCCGCCGCGGCGCCACGGCCGAGGCCGGCGCGGAGCCCGTCGCCGAGGAACCCGAGGACGCCCCCGCCCGGGAGGAGGACCCGGAGCTGTCGGCGCTCGCCGCGGACCGCCGGGCCCTGGTCGAGCAGACCGACCACGCCGAGTGGGTCGACCAGCAGCGCGAACGGCAGCGGCGCCCGGGGCAGGGCGAGAGCTGGGACCCGGTGCCGGTGCCGCTGCCGACGTACGTGACCGCGCCGGTCGCCCCCCGCGCCACGGCCGGCGTGGACCTCTCGGCGCCCGACGCGTGGAGCTCCGCGCGCTCCAGCGCCGCGGCCCCGGAACAGCGGGAGACGCCCGCCGCCCCCGCCCCGGCGTCCGACGCCGGCCGCCCGGAGGAGGAGCGGCCGGAGCCGCCCGCCCGCAGCGGCGCCCGCCGCGCCGCGTCCGCCCGCCGGGCCCGCGAGCGGGGCCGCACCCCCCTGTTCGACCAGTACGAGGACGGCGACCGGCCCAAGGCCGCCAACGAGTGACGCGGGCCTCCCGCCCGGCCCCGGAACGGATTTTTGAGCAGGCCGGGAGGGGTGCTAGAGTTTCACTCGTTGCAAGGGCCTGTGGCGCAGTCCGGTAGCGCACCTCGTTCGCATCGAGGGGGTCAGGGGTTCAAATCCCCTCAGGTCCACCGCAATGAGAAGATCCCGTCCGATCTGTTGATCGGGCGGGATCTTCCGTTTTCCGACGGCGGCCGGCTGACGGCGTGCCAGGGACCGGCCCGTTTCCGTCCCGGAAACGGTCAGCGGGACTGACGCGCCCTCACCCGGCCGGCCGGGAGCACCGCGAAGGTCACGGTGATCAGGGTGCAGGCGCCGGTCGTCAGGGCCAGGGCCGGCCAGGGGAGCACCGGGGCGGTGGGAGTGGACAGCAGGGCGAGGGCGCCGGTCATGGTGAGCAGGTTCAGGGTGGCCACCAGGACGCCGAGCAGGGTGCCGACGGCGGCCACGGTCAGGGCCTCCGCCGCGAGCAGCCGCCGTACCTGGGACGCGGTGGCGCCGGCCAGGCGCAGCGCGGTCAGTTCCCGGCGCCGGGCAGTCGTCGCCATCACCTGGGTGCAGGCCAGGGCGATGCCCGCGTAGGCCAGGGCGATGCCCAGCACCAGCAGGGAACCCAGCCGGGTCGTCGCCGTCGGGTGCGGGGAGGTCGCCGCGAGCCAGGCCGACGCGGTCCGGACCAGACCGCCCGAGGAGCGCGCCGCCTCGCGCAGCCCTGCCGCCACGGCGTCCCGGTCGGCGCCGTTCGCCACCGTCACCTCGACGCGGTCCACCGCGGCGCCCGGCGCGTTGGCCGGGGTGACGTACGCCCCGTTGTCGCCCGTGCCGACGGGCAGGACGGCGGCGACGCGCAGGGTCCGGCGGGTGCCGTCGCCGAGCCGGACCGGCACCCGCTGCCCGACGGTGTGCCGTTCCCACTCCTCGGTGACGACGATCGAGTCGTCGTCGAGGTCGGCGAGCCGGCCCGCCGTCAGCGGCAGCCGGGTGGTCGCCGCGAGCGCCGCAGGGTCCGCCGCCCGCGCAGGCGACCGGATCAGCGCCACGCCCTCCTCCACGACGTACACCGCGCTCGTCGCGGTCGCCGAGACCGCCGCCGTGCCCGGCACCTGGCCCGCGGCCTGCGCGGCGGCCGGCCTCGGGCTCGCGCTGCTGGCCGCCGGGGCCTACGCCCTCGGGGTCCTCGCCGGGGCGCGGGCGGAGCTGGCGCGGGCACTGCTGACCGCGCGGGACGGCGACCGGGTCACCGTGCTCGTGCGCTCCCGGGCCCGGCTGGTGGACGCCTTCGAGGCGGAACGGCGGCGCATCGAACGGGACCTGCACGACGGGGCCCAGCAGCGGCTGGTCGCCCTCGGCATGACGCTGGGCCTGGCCCGGCTCGACGCCCCGCCCGGACCGCTGGCCGACCAGCTCTCCCGCGCCCACCGGGAGGCCGGGCTGGCCTTGGCCGACCTGCGCGAACTCATCCAGGGCATCCACCCCAAGGTGCTGGCCGACTACGGGCTCCAGGCGGCCGTGGCCGACGCCGCCGACCGCAGCCCGGTCCCGGTCGACCTGGCGCTGGACCTGCCCGGACGGCTGCCCGGGGCGGTCGAGTCCGCCGCCTACTTCGTGGTCTGCGAGGCCCTCGCCAACATCGCCCGGCACAGCGGGGCGGAGCGGGCCGAGGTGCGCGGCGGGCACGCCGGCGGGCGGCTGGTCCTGGAGATCCGGGACGACGGGCACGGCGGCGCGGACGCGGAGCGCGGCAGCGGACTGACCGGGCTCGCGGACCGGGTGTCGGTCCTCGATGGCAGACTCGCCCTGTCCAGCCCACCGGGCGGACCGACCCTGCTGCGAGTGGAGATCCCGTGCCGGCCGACGCCCGACCCCTGCGGATAGTCCTCGCCGAGGACAGCGTGCTGCTGCGCGAGGGGCTGACCGGCCTGCTCACCCGCTTCGCCGGCGTCGGGTACCTGCTCAAGGACCGGATCGGCCAGGTCGAGGAGTTCGTGGACGCCCTGTCCCGGGTCGCGGCCGGCGGCACGGTCGTCGACCCGGAGGTGGTACGGCACCTGCTGCGCCGCCGCCGCGACCCGCTGGCCCGCCTCACCCCGCGCGAGCGGGAGGTGCTGGCGCTGGTCGCGGAGGGCAGGTCCAACGGGGCGGTCGCGCGGGCGCTGGTGGTGTCCGAGGCGGCCGTCGGCAAGCACATCGGGTCCATCCTGGCCAAGCTGGACCTGCCCCCGGCCGACGACACCCACCGGCGGGTGCTGGCGGTGCTGGCGTTCCTCAGGAGCTGAGCGGAACCCCGGGGAACTGAAGCGGAGCCTCAGAGGCCGGGCAGAACCCCAGAGGCTGAACAGGGCTTCAGGGGCTGGTCAGAGCTTCTTCGCGTAGCAGAGGCTGCTCTCGTGGAAGCGGTAGAAGCCGAACTTCTCGCACGGCTCGTAGCCGCTGGACTCGTACAGGGCCACCGCCTCCGGCTGCTTGGTGCCGGTCTCCAGGACCATCCGGGTCCGGCCCGCCGCGCGGGCGTCCTCCTCCAGGGCGGCCAGGATGCGGCGGGCCAGGCCCCGGCCGCGCACCGGCTCGATCACGAACATCCGCTTCAGCTCGGCGTCGCCGTCCCGGTAGTTCTCCTCGTTGGCTTCCTGCGCGCGCCAGCCGCCCGACGCGACCGGGACCCCGGCCTCGTCGTAGGCGAGCAGGTACAGGCCGCGGGGCGGCGCGAAGTGGGCGGGCTCCAGATAGGTCTCGTCGCCGTCGTCGCCGTACCGGACGGCGTACTCGGCCTGGACCTCGTCGTTGAGCTTGACCGCGTCGGGGTGGTCGAAGGGGACCGGGCGCAGCTCGATGACCGGGCGTATCTCCATTTTTCCTGCCGTATGAGTATGCGAAGCCGAGGGGGAACGTCGTCCAGTGTGCCCCACGGCGTGGAGGTGCGGCGTGGGGGTGGAGGGGGTGCCGCAGGGGGTCTGTGAACGGGTGTCCGGTGTGGCCGATGATGACGGCCGAGGCCGTTCCGTCCGAAGGTGAGGGAGTCATCGTGGACCGACGCAGACTGCTGGGCACGGCGGCGGGGGCCGTGGCGGGTGTGACGGCGATGTCCGGCAGGGCCGTGGCGGCCGGGGGCGGTCTGACGGCACGGCTGCGGCCCTACCTGGAGCGGGCGCTGGCGGCCGGCGCCCCGAGCGCGGTCATGGGGGCCGTCCACGGGGGCCGGCGCGAGGTGGCCGGGGCCGCCCAGGAGGGTCCCGTGCCCGACGGCCGGACGGTGTTCCAGCTCGGCTCGATCGGCAAGACGCTGACCGCCACCGCGTTCGCGCGCGCGGTGGTCGCGGGCACGGTGCGGCTGGACACGCCGCTCGCCCTGCCGCCGGGGTTCACCGTCCCGCGCGGGACGACCCGGCCCATCACCCTGCGCGACCTGGCGACCCACTCCTCCGGCCTGCCCCGGCTCCCCGCCAACCTCCTGGCCGGGGCGGACCCGTACGACCCGTACGCGCACTACACGCTGGAGGACCTGGCCGCCGGCCTGCCCCTGACGGCCCTGGACCGTGAGCCGGGCACCGCGTACGCCTACTCCAACCTCGGCTTCGGCCTGCTCGGGCAGGCGCTCGCCTTCGACGGCGTCGACGCGCTGCTGCGGCGCCGGGTGGCCGCGCCGCTGGGCCTGCGGGACACGACCACGGTGCTCCGGCCGGACATGGCCGCCCGCAAGGCCGTCGGGCACCTGGCCGGGGAGCCCGTCCCCGACTGGCGCGACCGCGTCCTCAGCGGCGCGGGCACCTCGGTGTACAGCACCGCCGACGACATGCTCCGCTACCTCGCCGCCCAGCTGCGCCCGGAGCGCTCACCGCTGCGGGACGCGATCGAGCTGACCCAGCGGACCCACTTCACGGACCCCGGCACCGGCCTGCGGCTGGGGCTCGGCTGGCACGTCGGCACGCTCTCCGGCGGCCGGACGGTGACCTGGCACAACGGCGGCACCTACGGCTTCGCCACCTGCGCGGCGTTCGTCCGGGGGAGCGGGACCGGGGTGGTGCTGATGGTGAACACCTACGGCGGCGAGGAGGGCGCCTTCGACGCCCTGGCCTTCGCCCTGCTCGACGAGCTGACCGGGTCCTGAGCCACCGCACGCCCCGGGCGGCCTCCCGGGCGGGCGGTACCCTTCCCGGATGCTCACCGTCACCACCGCCAACGTCAACGGCCTGCGGGCCGCCGCGAAGAAGGGCTTCGTGGAGTGGCTCGCCGCCACCTCCGCCGATGTGCTGTGCCTCCAGGAGGTGCGGGCCGAACCGCGGCAACTGCCGGAGGAGGTACGGGAGCCCGAGGGGTGGTACGTGACACACGCGCCCGCCGCCGCCAAGGGGCGGGCGGGGGTCTCCCTCTACACGCGCCGCGAGCCGGACCGGGTGCGGGTCGGCTTCGGCTCGGCGGAGTTCGACGGCGCCGGACGGTACGTCGAGGCCGACCTGCCCGGTGTGACGGTCGCCTCCCTCTATCTGCCGTCCGGCGAGGCCGGCACCGAGCGGCAGGACGAGAAGGTCCGGTTCATGGGCGAGTTCCTCGCCTACCTGAAGGAGCTGCGCGAGCGCGCCGCCGCCGACGGGCGCGAGGTCGTCGTCTGCGGTGACTGGAACATCGCCCACCGCGAGGCCGACCTGAAGAACTGGCGGGCGAACCGGAAGAACTCCGGCTTCCTGCCGGAGGAACGCGAGTGGCTCGGCCGCGTCCTCGACCCGGCCGAGGGCGGCTACGTGGACGTCGTACGGGCGCTGCACCCGGACGCCGAGGGGCCGTACTCGTGGTGGTCCTACCGGGGGCGGGCGTTCGACAACGACTCGGGGTGGCGCATCGACTACCACGTGGCGACCTCGGGGCTGGCGGCCACCGCCGTCAAGGGATACGTCGAGCGGGCCGCGAGCCACGAGGAGCGCTGGTCGGACCACGCGCCGGTGACGGTCGTCTACGACCGGTAGGCCGTGTCCGCGACGTCCCTCCGTCCGCCCGGAGGGCGGGTCAGGAGGGACACGCGGACACGGTTCAGGCCCCGTCGAGGTCGTCGAGGTGCTTGCGCAGCCGCCGGTCCAGGGCCAGTGACAGTTCCGCCTCCACCACGCTGCGGGCCAGCGGGCGCAGGCGGGGGAGCCGTTCCTCGGCCGCGTGGCGCAGGACCAGGTCGGCGAAGAGGTCGGCCAGCGCGTCGGCGTGGGCGCGGACGCGGCTGCCGGCGTGCAGGACCTCGGCGAGCGGGACGCCCTCGCGGACCAGGGCGGTGGACGCGTCCAGCAGCCGGCGGCTTATGTGGACGACCGCGTCGCCGTCGACGCCCAGGTAGCCCAGCTCCATCGCGGCGGCGAGGTTCTCGGGGGTGTCCTGGCCCTCGAAGCGGGCGGCGAGTTCCTCGGGGGTGAGCCGGACCGGGGTCTCCTCGGTGGGCTCGCCGTAGCCGAGGAGGTCGCCGACGTCGCGGCCGTGGTCGAAGGCGTCGGCCAGTTCCGCGATGCCGCTGAGGGTGTGGCCGCGCTCCAGCAGCGCCGCGATCGTGCGCAGCCGGGCCAGGTGGTGGTCGTCGTACCAGGCGATGCGGCCCTCGCGGCGGGGCGGCGGGATCAGTTTGCGTTCGCGGTAGAAGCGCAGGGTGCGCACTGTGATGCCGGCCAGCCGGGCCAGTTCCTCCATGCGGTACTCGCGCTTCTCCGTCACGCCCCGACCTTACGGCGTACCGTCGGTAACTTTCTTTCCCCCGACCCCTACCCATCGGTAGGCGGCTGTTCTACGCTCCCCATTGCGCCAGTGTTCACTGGCAGAGTTGGTGGCGATGCGTGGAGGCGTCGGGATGACCGAGCACGAGCATGTACGGGTCGCGGTGGTCGGGTCGGGGTTCGGCGGGCTGGGCGCCGCCGTGCGGCTGCGCCGGGAGGGGATCACGGACTTCGTGATCCTGGAACGGGCGGGCAGCGTCGGCGGGACCTGGCGGGACAACAGTTATCCGGGGTGCGCCTGCGACGTCCCCTCGCACCTCTACTCGTTCTCCTTCGCGCCCAACCCGGAGTGGCCCCGCACCTTCTCCGGGCAGCGCCACATCCGTGCCTACCTGGAGCACGTGACCGACACCTTCGGGCTCCGTCCGCACCTGCGCTTCGACGCGGAGGTGCAGCGGATGACGTGGGACGCGGAGGAGTTCCGGTGGGAGATCGAGACGGCGAACGGCGGGCGGCTCACCGCCGACGTCGTCGTCTCCGCGACCGGGCCGCTGTCCGACCCCAAGGTCCCGGACATCCCGGGTCTGGACTCCTTCCCCGGCAAGGTGTTCCACTCCGCCCGCTGGGACCACGACCTCGACCTCACCGGCAAGCGCGTCGCCATGATCGGCACCGGCGCCTCCGCCATCCAGATCGTCCCCGCCATCCAGCCCGAGGCGGGCCGGCTGACGCTGTTCCAGCGCACCCCGGCCTGGGTGATGCCGCGGATGGACCGGGCGATCAGCGGCGCCGAGCGCTTCCTGCACCGCACGCTGCCCGTCACCACCCAGCTCCGCCGGGGCCTGCTGTGGGGCATCCGCGAACTCCAGGTGCAGGCCTTCACCAAGCACCCGGAGGAGCTGGGCTTCGTCGAGCAGATCGCCAAGCGGAACATGGCCCGCGCGATCAAGGACCCGGCGCTGCGCGCCAAGCTGACCCCGGACTACCGCATCGGCTGCAAGCGCATCCTGCTGTCCAGCGAGTACTACCCGGCGCTCGCCAAGCCCAACGTCGACGTCGTCGCCAGCGGGCTGAGCGAGGTGCGCGGGTCGACCCTGGTCGCCGCCGACGGCACCGAGACCGAGGCCGACGTCATCGTCTTCGGCACCGGCTTCCACGTCACCGACATGCCGATCGCCGAGCGGGTCGTCGGCGCCGACGGACGCACCCTCGCCGAGACCTGGAAGGGCGGCATGGAGGCGCTGCGCGGCGCCACGGCGGCCGGGTTCCCGAACTTCATGACGGTCATCGGACCCAACACCGGCCTCGGCAACTCGTCCATGATCCTCATGATCGAGTCGCAGCTGAACTACCTCGCCGACTACCTGCGGCAGTTGCGCGTGCTGGGCGGGCGGGCCGCCCTCGACGCGCGGCCCGCCGCCGTGGACGCCTGGAACCAGCGGGTGCAGACCCGGATGAAGCGCACGGTGTGGAACACCGGCGGCTGCACCAGCTGGTACCTCGACGCCAGCGGCCGCAACACCACCATCTGGCCTGGTACGACCGCCGAGTTCCGGCGTGCGACGCGCCGCGTCGACCTCGCCGAGTACGAGGTGCTGCGGCCGGCCGCGCGGACCGCGTCCGCCGAGGGGCGCGCGGAGGTGGGCGCGTGAGCCGGCCGACGTCCGCCGCCCCGGGGCCCTACGCGCCGCCCGCCCCCGCCCGTGAACTGACCGCCGTCTCCGCCGACGGGGCCCGGCTGCACGTCGAGGTGCACGGCCCCGAGGACGCCCCCGCGGTCGTCCTCTCCCACGGCTGGACCTGCTCGACCGCCTTCTGGGCGGCTCAGCTGCGCGCCCTGTCCGCCGACCACCGGGTCATCGCCTACGACCAGCGCGGCCACGGCCGCAGCCCCGCGAGCCCCGCCTGCACCGCCGACGCCCTCGCCGACGACCTGGAGGCGGTGCTGGAGGCCGTGCTCGCGCCCGGGGAGCGGGCGGTCGTCGCCGGGCACTCCATGGGCGGCATGACGGTGCTGGCCGCGGCCGGGCGCCCGGCGGTGCGCGAGCACGTCGCCGCGGCCCTGCTGTGCAGCACCGGCGCCTCCCGGCTGGTCGCCTCCTCGACGGTGATACCGCTGCCGGCGGGTCCGGTGCGGACCTGGCTGACCCGGCGTGTCCTCGGCTCCCGCGCCCCCCTCGGGCCGGTCACGCCCGCCGCCCTGCGGGTGCTCAAGTACGGGACGATGGGCCCCGGTTCGGCGCCGGACGCGGTCGCGGCGTGCGCCCGGATCGTGCACGCCTGCCCGCGCCGGGTGCGCCACGCCTGGTCCCGCGTCCTGGACGCGCTCGACCTCGACCACCGGATACGGGAGCTGACGATGCCGGTGGAGGTGGTCGTCGGCACCGCCGACCGGCTGACCCCGCCGGCGCACGCCCGCGCGCTGGCCGCCGCGCTGCCGCACCCCGCCGGTCTCACCGAACTGCCCGGCGTGGGCCACATGACGCCGCTGGAGGCCCCGGACCTCGTCACCGGGAAGATACGGGCGCTCGCCGCCACCCACCTGACCACCGTCGTACCGGCCGAGGAGCACGCATGAGCGGGACCAACCTGGAAGGACGGGTCGCCGTCGTCACCGGAGCCGCGCGCGGCGTCGGGGAACTGCTGGCCCGCAAGCTGTCCGTGCGCGGGATGAAGCTGGCGCTGGTCGGGCTGGAGCCGGACGGGCTGAAGCAGGTCGCCGCCCGGCTGCACGGCGACAGCGGGATCTGGCACGCCGACGTCACCGACCACGAGACGATGGCCCGGGTCGCGGCCGAGGTGAAGGAACGGTTCGGCCGGGTCGACGTCGTCGTCGCCAACGCGGGCGTCGCCACCGGCGGCCCGTTCACCGACTCCGACCCGGTCTCCTGGCGGCGGGTGATCGAGGTCAACCTGATCGGCTCGGCGGTCACCGGCCGCGCCTTCCTGCCCGCGCTGCTGGAGACCCGCGGCTACCTCCTCCAGATCGCGTCGCTGGCCGCGCTCACACCGGCGCCGATGATGTCCGCGTACTGCGCGTCCAAGTCCGGTGTGGAGGCGTACGCGCACGCCCTGCGCGCCGAGGTGGGCCACCGCGGGGTCAAGGTCGGCGTCGGCTACCTCTCCTGGACCGACACCGACATGGTGCGCGGCGCCGACCAGGACGACGTGATGCGGGAGCTGCGGCAGCGGCTGCCGTGGCCGTCGAACAAGACGTACCCGCTGGGTCCGGCCGTCGACCGGCTCGTCGAGGGCATCGAGCGGCGGGCCGGCCACATCTACGGGCAGTGGTGGCTGCGCGGCATGCAGGGCGTGCGCGGCTACCTGCCCAGCCTGATCGGAACGGTCGGCCAGCGGGAGATGCGCCGGTTCGGCGACCGGCTCACCGGGGTGGGAACGGGGCTGGTCGGAGCGGGTGGCGCGGCGGACGAACAGCAGCGGGCCACGCTCCGTGACTGATCGACATGCGGGGGGTCACCGCCCGTGTGAATCTGATCGGGCCCGGCCGGTCACATCGCCGGCCGGACCCGACTCACCCAGGAGTGAACCCACATGGGTATCAAGGACCAGTTCCAGGAGAAGACCGAGCGGATGCAGCAGCAGGGCCGGCAGAAGGCCGACCAGGCTCGCGGCCAGGCGCAGGACCGGGCCCGCCGCCGTGACGACGACGCGGAGGGCATGGACCAGCCGCGCCGCCAGGAGCCGTCGGACCGGGCCCGCCGGGACCGCGAGGTCTGACGCCTGACGCGAGCCGCCGCCGAGCGGCCGAGGGGCGCCCTCCGGTCAGCCGGAGGGCGCCCTTCTCATGTCCGGTTCCGGGTCATGCGCGGTCCCGGGGCGGCAGCGGCGGCCGGGACCGGTCCGGTACGCCGGTGAGGTCCGGCGGTCCGGCGGGCGGCTCGGTCTCCAGCAGCTCCAGGGCCAGCCGCACCGCCTCGCCCAGCACCGGGTAGCGGCCCTCCGCCCAGTCCAGCGGGGTGCGCAGCACCGGCACGTCGGGGTCCACGCCCCGGTTCTCCACCGACCAGCCGTACGCGTCGAACCAGGCCGCGTTCATCGGCACCGTGATCACCGTGCCGTCGCCGAGGCGGTGCCGGCCGGTCATGCCGACCACCCCGCCCCAGGTGCGCTGCCCGACCACCGGGCCGAGCCCCAGCAGCTTGAACGCCGCCGTGATCATGTCGCCGTCCGACGAGGTCGCCTCGTCCGCCAGCGCCACGACCGGCCCGCGCGGCGCGTTCGAGGCGTACGACACCGGCTGGGCGTCGCGGGTCACGTCCCAGCCCAGGACGGTGCGGGTCAGCTTCTCCACGACGAGTTCGCTGATGTGCCCGCCCGCGTTGCCGCGCACGTCCACGAGGAGCGCGGGCCGGGACACCTCCCCGCGCAGGTCGCGGTTGAACTGGGCCCAGCCGGAGCCGCCCATGTCGGGGATGTGCAGATAGCCGCAGCGCCCGCCGCTCAACTCCCGGACCACCTCCCGGCGCCGGGCCACCCAGTCCTGGTAGCGCAGCGGCCGGTCGTCGACGAGCGGGACGACGGCGACCCGGCGCGGTGGACCGCCCTCGGCCGGGGCGAAGGTCAGCTCGACCGTCGTACCGCCCGCGCCCGCGAGGAGCGGGGCCGGACCCGTCACCGGGTCGACCGGGCGGCCGTCGACGTGGGTGAGGGCGGCGCCCTCGCGGATGCCGGTACCGGCCAGCGGGGAGCGGGCCTTGGAGTCGGAGGAGTCGCCGGGCAGGACGCGCCGGACCGTCCAGCGGCCGTCCCGGCGGGTGAGGTCGGCGCCGAGCAGGCCCTGGAGACGCTGGTAGTGCGCCGGGCCCTCGTTGCGGCGGGCGGCGGTGACATAGGCGTGCGAGGTGCCCAGTTCGCCGAGGACCTCCCTGAGCAGGTCGGCGAAGTCGTCCGGGGTGGCGACCCGTTCGACCAGCGGCCGGTACTGGGCGAGGATCGCGTCCCAGTCGATGCCGCACATGTCCGGCTCCCAGAAGAAGGCGCGGGTCAGCCGCCCGGCCTCCTCGTACGCCTGCCGCCACTCGGCGCCCGGGTCGACCCGGTGCAGGATGCGGCGGGCGTCGATCCAGGTGGTGGAGTCGCCGTCGCCGGGCTCGGTGGCGGGCACGGCGCGCAGGTCGCCCTCGTCGAGGACGACGAGCCGGGTGCCGTCGCCGCTGACCGCGAACCAGTCGAGGTGGTCGACCAGTTCGGACTTGCGGGCCTTGGCGGTGCTGAAGTGCTCCAGGGTGGGCCGTTCGCTGGGGTCGTCCGGGTTGGCGAAGGTCTCGCCGAGCGCGCCGGAGATCGGCCAGCGCAGCCAGACCAGGCCGCCGTCGGCGACCGGGTGCAGCGCGGAGTACTTGGACGCGGTGACCGGGAACGGCGTCACCCGGCTCGGCAGCCCCTCGACCTCGACGGTGACCGTGCCGACCTCGCCGGGCCCGTCCTCCACCGGGTCGGGACCGCCGGCGGCCGGGCGGCCCTCCGGGTCCAGGGCGAACGGGGAGGGGGTGGCCGAGGAGAGCGGGACCAGGTAGGGGCGGCAGCCCAGCGGGAAGGAGAGGTCGCCGGTGTGCACGTCGTAGACCGGGTCGAAGCCGCGCCAGGAGAGGAAGGCGAGGTAGCGGCCGTCGCGGGTGAAGACCGGGTTCTCGTCCTCGAAGCGGCCGTCGGTGACGTCGACGACGACCGGGCCGTCCCGCCCGTCGATCCGGGCCATCTTGATCTGCCGCAGGGTGCGGCCGATACCGGGGTGGGACCAGGTCAGCCAGCGGCCGTCCGGGGAGAAGGCGAGGTCGCGCACGGGGCCGTTGACGGACCGGATCAGCTCGGTCACTCCCGTGCGGCGGGGACCGTCCGGGCCGGCCTCCGTGCCGTCGTCCGTGCCGTCTCCCGTGCCGGCGTCCGCACCGGTGTCCGAGACGTCGAGCAGCAGCAGCCGGCCGTCGTGCGCGGCGATCGCCAGTCGCCCGCCCGCCGGGTCGGAGACCGTCTCCAGCACCCGGCCCAGCCGCCCGGCGGCCAGCCGGCGCGGCTCCCGGCCGCCGGTGGCCCGGGGCAGGTGGGTGATCTCCACGGCGTCCTCGCCGCCGGCGTCGGTGACGCAGGCGACCCGGCCGCTCCCGCCGAGCATCTCCGGCAGCCGGACCCGGACCCCGGGGGTGTCGGCGAGGGTGCGGGCGGGACCGTCCCGGTGGGTGAGCCAGTACAGGCTGCCGCGCACCACCACCGCGCTGGCCCGGCCCGTCTCGTCCACGGAGACGCCGTCGACGTGCTGGGCGGCGGGCACCTGGTGGGTACGCCGTCCCGGGCGGGGGCCGTCGAGCCGGATGTCCAGGCGGCGCGGCCGGGAGTCCGGCGCGAGGTCGTCGACGATCCACAGCTCGCCCGCGCACTGGTAGACCACGCGGGTGCCGTCGCTCGCCGCGTGCCGGGCGTAGAAGGCGTCGTGGTCGGTGTGCCGGCGCAGGCCGGAGCCGTCGTACGCGCACGAGTACAGGTTGCCGACGCCCTCGTGGTCGGAGAGGAAGGCGATCCGGCCGCCGGTGAACAGGGGGGAGTGCAGATGCCCGCCGAGCCCTTCGAGGAGCCGCTCACCGTGCAGCCAGAGCCTGCCGGTGGCGCCGCCCCGGTAGCGCTTCCAGGCGGCGGGCTCGTGCGGCGGGGTGCCGGTGAGCAGCAGGGTGCGGCACTCGCCGCGCAGTTCGGCGACCTGGAGGTCGGAGACCGGGCCCCAGGGCAGCTTGCGGCCCGGGTCGCCGTCGCACGAGACCTTGTACGCCCAGGTCAGGTGGGAGAACGGCTCGCCCTGCGAGGTGACGGCGAGCACCGCCGACGTGCCGTCCGCCGCCGGCGGCGACCAGCCGCAGACCCGGGTGTCGAGCGAGCCCCAGTGGGTGAGCTGCCGCCCCGGCCCGCCCGCCGCGGGCACCAGGTGCACCTCGGGCAGCGCGCTGTGCCAGCTGGTGAACGCGAGATGCCGGCCGTCCGGTGAGAAACGGGGGTGGGAGACCTTGGTCCGGTCGACGGTGAGCCGCCGGGCGCAGCCCGGATCGTCCAGCGGCGCGAGCCAGAGGTCGTCCTCGGCCACGAAGCACAGCAGGCCGGCGTGGAGGTGCGGGAAGCGCAGATAACTCACTCTGTCCATGCTTTTCCGGGGCCCCGGGGGCAGCAACTCGTGAGCGGCGCGCGGCGGGTCCTTACGTGAAGCTCACAACCGTGACCCAGGACACGTACGAAACCGTTTCGTTTCGTTAGGGGCATGGGATATCTTCGTCACATACGCAGGCCGTACAGGGGAGAGGACGAGCGAGATGGCAGAGGTCGCGACGGCGCGCCGCAGCCGGATCACTCCCGAGCGCGAGGCCGAGCTGTACGGCGCCGTGCTCGACCTGCTCCGCGAAGTCGGCTACGACGCCCTCACCATGGACGCCGTGGCCGCCCGCACCCGGTCCAGCAAGGCCACCCTCTACCGCCAGTGGGGCGGCAAGGCCGAACTGGTCGTCAAGGCCATCCGGCACAACAAGCCGGGGCAGGTCACCGACATCGACACCGGGTCCCTCCGCGGCGACCTGCACGCCCTGCTGACCCGCGAGGACGACTGCACCATGGAACAGAACTCCGCGCTGCTGCGGGGCGTCGCCATGGCGCTCCACCGCAACCCGGATCTGCGCCAGGCGCTCCGGGAGCAGCTGATCGAGCCGGAGACGGCCGAGTTCCGGCGCGTACTGCAACGCGCCGTCGACCGCGGCGAGATCAGACCCGACTGCCCGGCTCTGGACTTCCTCCTCCACATGATGGTCGGCGGCTTCGCCACGACCGTCCTGCTGGACGAGCAGCCGCCGACCCGGGCGTTCCTCGCCTCCTACATCGACGCCGTGATCCTCCCCGCCCTCGGCGTCCCCGCCCCCTGACACCTCTCCCCTAGGCAAGCCCTCCACCTGACGTCACCGCTCACGTCGCCGGGCTGATCACCCCTGCCCTGATCCACTCCACGACATGACCGGGAGTACGCCCTCGTGGCCACGTTCCTCTACAGACTCGGCCGCCTCGCCTTCCGGCGACGGCACTTCGTCGCCCTGATATGGGTCGCGCTGCTCGCCGTCGCCGGCATCGGCGCGGCCAGCGCCCCGCCCGCCGGCTCCACCTCGTTCTCCATTCCCGGCACCGAGGCGCAGAAGGCCTTCGACCTGCTGGAACAGCGCTTCCCCGGCCAGAGCGCCGACGGAGCCACCGCGCGCGTCGTCTTCAAGGCGCCCGACGGCGAGAAGATGACGGACGCCGGAAACAAGGCCGCCGTCCTCAAGGCCGTCGACGAACTCGGCGACGGCTCCGAGGTCGCCTCGGTCGCCGACCCCTACGAGGGCAAGACCGTCAGCAAGGACGGCACCATCGCCTATACGTCGGTGAAGTACGACGTCTCCGGCATGGAACTGGAGGAGTCCAGCAAGGACGCCCTGGAGGACGCCGCCCAGCAGGCGCGGGACGCCGGACTGACCGTCGAGATCGGCGGCGACGCGCTCCAGGCGGCACCGGAGACCGGCGCCACCGAGGTCATCGGCATCGCCGTCGCCGCCGTCGTCCTCGTCATCACCTTCGGCTCGCTGGTCGCCGCCGGACTGCCGCTGCTCACCGCGCTCATCGGCGTCGGCATCGGCGTCTCCTCCATCACCGCGCTGGCCAGCGCCCTCGAACTGGGCTCCACCACCTCCATCCTGGCGATGATGATCGGCCTCGCGGTCGGCATCGACTACGCCCTGTTCATCGTCTCCCGCTACCGCGCCGAACTCGCCGAGGGCCGCGCCCGCGAGGAGGCGGCCGGACGCGCCGTCGGCACGGCGGGCTCGGCGGTGGTCTTCGCGGGCCTCACGGTGGTCATCGCCCTGGTCGGACTCTCGGTCGTCAACATCCCGATGCTGACCAAGATGGGCATCGCGGCGGCCGCCACGGTCGCCATCGCGGTCCTCATCGCGCTCACCATGGTCCCGGCGCTCCTCGGCTACGCCGGCCGCAGGGTCAAGCCGGCCGGCGCCAAGAGCAGGTTCCTCGGCGGTGCCCGCGCCGAGCGCGCCCAGCAGCGGAACAAGCCCAACATGGGCACCCGCTGGGCCCGCTTCGTCGTCCGCCGCCCGGTCGCCGTCCTCCTCCTGGGCATCGTCGGCCTCGGCGCGGCGGCCGTCCCGGCGGCCTCCCTGGAACTGGGGCTCGGCGACGACGGCTCCCAGCCGACCTCCACCACCCAGCGCCGCGCCTACGACCTGCTGTCCGAGGGCTTCGGCCCCGGCTTCAACGGCCCGCTGATGGTCGTGGTCGACGCCAAGGGCAGCGACGCCCCGCAGGCCGCGTTCACCGACGTCTCCGACGAGATCAAGAGCCTCGACGGGGTCGTCACGGTGACGCCCCCGGCGCCCAACAAGGCGGGCGACACGGCCACCATCACCGTCATCCCCGACTCCAAGCCGTCCTCCGTCGCCACCGAGGACCTGGTGCACGCCATCCGGGACGCCGGGGCCGGGGTGCGGGCGGACACCGGCGCCGAGACCCTGGTCACCGGCTCCACGGCGATGAACATCGACGTCAGCGAGAAACTCAACGACGCACTCATCCCCTACCTGGTGCTCGTCGTCGGCCTGGCCTTCCTGCTCCTGATCGTGGTCTTCCGCTCGATCCTGGTCCCGCTCAAGGCGGCCCTCGGGTTCCTGCTGAGCGTCCTGGCGGCCCTCGGCGCGGTCGTCGCGGTCTTCCAGTGGGGCTGGCTGTCCGGTCTGCTGGGCGTGGAGGAGACCGGCCCGGTCATGTCGATGATGCCGATCTTCATGGTCGGTGTGGTCTTCGGTCTCGCCATGGACTACGAGGTCTTCCTGGTCACCCGGATGCGGGAGGCGTACGTCCACGGCGAGCAGCCGGACGAGGCGGTCGTGACCGGCTTCAAGCACGGCGCCCGGGTCGTCACCGCCGCCGCGGTGATCATGATGGCGGTCTTCGCGGGCTTCATCGGCTCCAGCGAGTCGATGGTCAAGATGATCGGCTTCGGCCTGGCGATCGCGGTCTTCTTCGACGCGTTCGTGGTCCGCATGGCCCTGGTCCCGGCGGTCCTCGCCCTGCTCGGCAAGCGGGCCTGGTGGCTGCCGAAGTGGCTGGACCGCGCCCTGCCCAACGTCGACGTCGAGGGCGAGGGCCTGCGGGCCCTGGCCGGCCAGGCCGACCCCGACGAGGACAAGGTGCCGGCGCGGGCGTGAGGACGCCCCCGTGACCGTCGGGGCCGCCCGCTTCCCGCAGCGCCGGGAAGCGGGCGGCCCCGAGTCATCCCGCGAACCCGGTCGCCCGCCCCGCCCGCGTCCCGCTACGGTCCCTCCCATGACGACGACAGCCCACCCCCGCTTCGCCGAGGCCCTCACCACCCTGGGCCTGGACGACCTGACCGGACGGATCCGCCGCTTCCCCGACGCGACCCGGACCGCCGCCGAGGCCGCCGCCGCGGTCGGCTGCGAGCTGAGCCAGATCTGCAAGTCGCTGATCTTCGCCGCCGACGGGGTTCCCGTCCTGGTCCTCATGGACGGCGCCTCCCGCGTCGACGTGGACCGGGTCCGCGAGGAACTCGGCGCGCGGAAGGTCACCCGGGCCAAGGCCGACGTCGTACGGGAGACCACCGGGTACGCCATCGGCGGCGTCCCGCCCTTCGGCCACCGCACCCGCACCCGCGTCCTCGCCGACCGCTCCCTGCTCGCGCACGACGTGGTGTGGGCCGCCGCCGGCACCCCGTACACCGTCTTCCCGATGGCCCCGAAGGACCTGGTCACCCACGCCGGCGCCACCCTCGTGGACGTCCGCGAACAGCCCTCCGCGTGACACCGCCGGGGTGCTGACGCTGCGCGCCGGCCGGGAGCGGCGCACCCTGGGAACAGGGGGAACCCCGGGAAGAGCAGGGGGGAACAACAGGTGCGCGAGGTGAGCGTCATGACGCACAACCCAGCCGGATGGCACATCGAGGTCGAATTCACGGAGGACGACCGGCACACGCGGGCCGCCGCGCTGCTGCGGCTGGCCGACGGCACGGAAGTACGGGGCCACGGCCACGCCAGCCGGCACCGGGCCGACCCCCGCCAGCCACGGGTCGGCGAGGAGGTCGCCGGGGCACGCGCGCTGAACGAGCTGGCGATGCGGCTGCTCGACAAGGCGCACGGCGAGATCGACCAGGCGGCGGGCCGGGTCTCCCACCCCATCCACGTGTGAGACGGCTCAGGCGGCGTCCAGTGACGCCCGCACCGCCCGTACCAGCGCCTGCGCGCGGGGGTCCGCCGTCACGCTCCTGCGGAAGCCGTTGGTGACGTAGCCGAAGGCGATGCCCGACTCCGGGTCGGCGAAGCCGAGGGCGCCGCCGCGGCCCGGGTGGCCGAAGGAGCCGGGGCCCAGGAACGGGGACGCGCCGCCGTGCAGCATGTAGCCGAGGCCGAAGCGGGTGCCGACGACGAGCACCCGGTCGGGGCCCGCCGACTCCTCCGTCCGGGCCGCCGCCAGCGTCCGCGGGGTGAACAGGCGGACCCCGTCGACCTCGCCGGCCAGCGCGGCGTAGAAACGGGCCAGGGCGTCGGCGGTCGCGATGCCGTTGGTCGCGGGCAGCGCCGCCGCCCGGTACGCCGGGTCGTTCTGGTCGGGGAAGGGGGCGACGGCGCCGAAGGCGCGGCGGGTGAGGGAGCCGGGATCGTCGTAGGCGGCGGTGACCGAGCGCTTCGGACGCAGCCGCAGCCCGCCCGCGAGGGGTTCGGGCTCGTCGATCCGGCCCACGCGGCCCGCCCGGCCGGCCGCCTCCTCGGCCGCCGGGAGGCCGAGCCACAGGTCGAGCCCGAGCGGGCGGGCGATCTCGTCGGCGAGCCAGGCGCCGGTGGTGCGGCCGGTCACCCGCTGGACCAGACCGTCGAGCAGCCAGCCGTAGGTCAGCGCGTGGTAGCCGTGGTCGGTGCCGGGCTCCCAGACGGGTGCCTGCGCGGCGACCGCCTCGGGGCCGCGCTGCGGGTCGAGGGCCTCGCCGGCGCTCAGCGGGCGGTCGAGGACGGGGAGCCCGGCGCGGTGGTTCAGCACGTGCCGGACCAGGACCCGTTCCTTGCCGTGCGCCTTGAACCCGGGCCAGTACGCGCTCACCGGCGCGTCCAGGTCCAGCTCCCCGCGCTGGTGCAGCAGCAGCGGTACGGCGGCGGCGACGCCCTTCGTCGCGGAGCGGACGACCTGCGCGGTGCCGCGCCGCCAGGGCTCGGTGCCGTCGACGTCGCGGGTGCCGGCCCACAGGTCGACGACCGTGCGGCCGTCGCGGCGGACGGCGACGGCGGCGCCCCGGTCGCCGAGGGCGGTGAAGTTCCGTACGAACGCGTCCCTGACCGGTTCGAAGCCCTCGGCCACTGTGCCGTGCACGTCCACGTCCGTCGTCCCTTTCCCGCGCCGCCGTCAACAGTGCGTGCAACACACACCGTTCACCGGCGATTCCTCATGTGGCGGTCGTCACCGAGCGCGGGTCGAAGCCGAAGGGCAGCTCCAGGCGGTGCGCGCGCATCAGCGCGTCGTCGGAGAGCAGCTCGGCGGTCGGGCCGTCCGCCGCGATCACCCCGTCGCTGAGGATGAGCGAGCGCGGGCAGAGCTGGAGGGCGTACGGCAGGTCGTGGGTGACCATGAGGACCGTGACGTCCAGGGAGAGCAGGATGTCGGCGAGTTCGCGGCGGGAGGCCGGGTCCAGGTTGGAGGAGGGCTCGTCCAGGACGAGGATCTCCGGTTCCATCGCGAGGACCGTCGCCACCGCCACCCGGCGGCGCTGCCCGAAGGAGAGGTGGTGCGGGGGCCGGTCCTGGAAGCCCTCCATGCCGACCCGGGCGAGCGCCCGGTGCACCCGCTCCTCCAGCTCCGCCCCCTTCACCCCGGCCGCCGCAGGGCCGAACGCCACGTCCTCCCGGACCGTCGGCATGAACAACTGGTCGTCCGGGTCCTGGAAGACGATGCCGACCCGGCGCCGGATCTCGGCCATGTGCCGTCTGCCCACGGGCAGCCCGGCGACCGTCACCGTCCCCGCGCCGCCGGTCAGGATGCCGTTGAGGTGGAGCACGAGCGTGGTCTTCCCGGCGCCGTTGGGGCCGAGCAGCGCGACCCGCTCGCCCCGCGCGAGCGAGAAGTCGACACCGAAGAGGGCCTGGTGCCCGTCAGGGTAGGCGAAGGCGAGGCCGGAGACCTCCAGGGAAGCAGTCGTCACAGCACCCATCCCAGCAGACAGACCAGCAGCGCCGCACCGGGGAGGGCCAGCGCGGACGACCACTGCGCCCGGGAGGCGGTCACCTCGTCGATCACCGGCATGGCACCGGCGTAGCCACGGCTGACCATGGCCAGGTGGACGCGTTCGCCGCGCTCGTAGGAGCGGATGAACAGCGCCCCGGCGGACTTCGCGAGGACGCCCCAGTGCCGGACGCCGCTCGCCTCGAAGCCCCTCGACTCCCGGGCGATCCGCATGCGCCGCATCTCGTCGGTGATGACATCGCCGTAGCGGATCATGAAAGAGGCGATCTGGACGAGGAGCGGCGGCAGTTTCAGACGCTGGAGGCCCAGCAGCAGTTCGCGCAGTTCGGTGGTGGAGGCCAGCAGCACCGAGGCGGCGACGCCCAGGGTGCCCTTGGCCAGCACGTTCCAGGCGCCCCACAGGCCGTTCACGCTCAGCGAGAGGCCCAGGACGCCGACCCGGTCGCCCTCGGCGACGAACGGCATCAGCACCGCGAACGCGACGAACGGCACCTCGATCAGCAGCCGCTTCAGCAGGAAGCCGGCGGGGACGCGGGCCGCGTACGCCACCGACGCCAGCAGGACGGCGTAGAGCGCGAACGCCCACATCGCCTCGCGGGGCGTGGACACGACGACGACCACGAAGGCGAAGACCGCGGCCAGCTTGGTGTGCGGCGGCAGGGCGTGCACGGGGGAGTGCCCGTGCCGGTAGAGGCGGTGGGCGTGGCCGGCCCCCATCTCAGACGCTCGTGGTGGTGTCGGCGGGGGAGGTGTCGTCGGTACGGCGGCGGCGGACCGCCCAGAACACCGCGCTGCCCGCGACGACCGTGACGCCGACCCCGATCACGCCCGCGAGACCGCCGGAGAGCCGGGCGTCGGCGACGTCCTTGACGCCGTAGTCGGCGAGCGGGGAGTCGGCGGCGGCGTGCTCCTCGGCCTTGGCGTCGATGCCCTTGTCGGCGGCGACCTTCTCCAGGCCGTCGGGGGAGGCGGAGGCGTAGAAGCTGACGAAGCCGGCGAGGACGACGGAGACCGCCAGGCCGGTGAGCCAGACCTTGCGGTGGGAGCGGGAGGCCGGGACCGGGGCGGGTCCGGCGGCCGGGGCGTCGACGAGTTCGCCGCCGACGCGCAGCTTGAGCCTCTGCTGGAGGCCGCGCGCGCCGTACACCAGGTCGGGGCGGACGGCGATGACCGCGCCGACGGTCAGCGCGGTGATGACGGCCTCGCCGACGCCGATCAGGACGTGCACGCCGATCATTGCGGTGGCGACCTTGCCGAGGGAGACGTCGGTGGTGCCGCCGACCGCGTAGAGGAGGGTGAAGGCGACGGCGGCGGCCGGCACGGAGAGCAGCGCCGCGACGAAGGAGGCGACGGTCACCGTGCGCCGGGTGCGCGGCAGCACCTTCACCAGGCCCCGGAAGACGGCGTAGGCGACGACGGTGGTGACGATCGCCATGTCGGTGATGTTGACGCCGAGCGCGGTCAGGCCGCCGTCCGCGAAGAGGATGCCCTGCATGAGCAGGACGACGGAGACGCAGAGGACCCCCGTGTAGGGGCCCACGAGTATCGCGGCCAGCGCCCCGCCGAGCAGATGGCCGCTGGTCCCCGCGGCGACGGGGAAGTTCAGCATCTGCACGGCGAAGATGAACGCCGCGACCAGGCCGGCCAGCGGCGCGGTCCGCTCGTCCAGTTCCTTGCGCGCGCCGCGCAGGCTGACCGCGACCGCGCCGGCGGCGACGACCCCGGTGACCGCGGAGGTCGGGGCGTTGATGAATCCGTCAGGTACGTGCACCTCTCGATGATAGGGAGCAGGTGCAACACCTGTGCAAGAGCGGGGTAAAGGCTTGCCTCACATCCGATATTCCACTCAAAAGGTATGAAAATGAAAATATGGGACAGTCAAAGGGGGTGGGTCTCACGGACGAGGAGAACCGAGGAGCCGGTCGATGGCGGTGGTCGAGCAGTACGCGCGGGTCCAGGTCCTCACCGACGTGGACATAGCCGACGACGACGGCCGGTGCGTGCCGGTGGTGCTCCGGTACGACCCCGACGGCGACCCCGGCGCGGTCTGTGTGGGGCTGCCCGGTCCGCGCTATGTCACCTTCGCGCGCGAGTTGCTGGAGCGGGGGCTGCGCGCGCCCGCCGGCACCGGTGAGGTGCGGGTGTGGCCGTGCGGGCGGGTGCGGGCGGTGGTGGAGTTCCACTCCGGGCGGGGGTGTTCGGTGGTCCAGTTCGACGCGACCGACCTGCTGCGGTTCCTGCGCCGGACCTACGCGGCGGCGGCCCGGCCCGTCCCGCACTGAGCCCGCCGGGGCGTCAGCCGGCCGCCTTCAGCAGCGCCGCCACGATCGGGCCCGCCGTGTCTCCGCCGTGGCCGCCGGCCTGCACGACGCCCGCCGCGGCGAGGTCGTCCCGGTAGGCGGTGAACCAGCCGTTGGGCTTCTTCTGCCCGTCGACCTCGGCCGACCCGGTCTTCGCGCCGGTGTCCCCGCCGACCCCGGCCATCGCCTCCGCCGCCGTGCCGTGAACAGCCGTGTACGCCATCAGCTCCCGCAGCTGGGCGAGGGTGCCGGCGGACAGCGTGCGGGAGGCGGTGGCGAGCGTGCGGTCGTCCACCGACGGGGCGACCAGGTACGGCTGGTGGAAGGTGCCGGACTTCACCGTCGCCGCCACCGACGCCATGTTCAGCGGGTTCATCCGCACCCCGCCCTGCCCGATCAGGGACGCCGCCTTCGGCGCGGCGCTCTGCACCGGCACCGCGCCGTCGAAGCTCGGCACCCCGATCGCCCAGTCGTTCCGGCCGAGGCCGAAGACCTCCTGGGCCTGCTTCGTCAGGGCGTCGTCCGAGAGCTTGCCGGCCTGGCTGATGAAGGCCGTGTTGCAGGAGCGGGCGAAACTCGCCTTGAAGGTGCCGTCCTTGATCTCGAACTTGTCGTCGTTCTGGAACTTCCAGCCGCCGTACGTGAAGTACTTGGGGCAGGGGTGCTCCTCGTCGGCGGCGGCGAGGCCCTTCTCGATCAGCAGCGAGGAGGTGACGACCTTCATCGTGGAGCCGGGGGCCAGTGAGCCCTGGAAGGCGGTGTTGAAGCCGTGGCCGCTGTTGGCGACGGCGAGGATCTCACCGGTGGAGACCCGGGTCAGCACGACCGACGCCTTCCCGGTGGCCTCCACCTGCTTCTCGGCGAGCACCTGGAGTTCCGGGTCGAGGGTCGTCCGCACCGTGCCCGGGGTGCCCTCGGTCAGCTCCAGCAGGGTCTTGCCGGAGAGCTTCTTCGCCTTGGACGCCTTGCCGCGCACCACCCGCAGCTCGACCCCGGCGGTGCCGCCGGCCTTCTTGCCGTACTTCTCGCGCAGCCCGTCCAGCACGGTGCCCAGCGAGGGGTACTTCGCGGCGGTGATCTCGCCGCCGTCCCGGTCCACCGCCCTCACCGGCGGGTCCCCGGCCTCCCCGGTGACCAGCCGGTCGCCGTCGCCGGCCAGGTCCGGGTGGACGACGGCCGGGGTGAAGGCGACCCGGGGCTCGCCGTCGCCGTCCCGGCGGACGACGGTCAGCTCACTGTCGTACGCCAGCGGCTCGCGCACGTCCTCGAAGACCACCGTCGCCTCGACGGAGAACGGCACCTTCGCGCCGCTCGCCGCACCCGGGGTCAGGGTGACGTCCGTGATCCGGGCGTCCCTGGCGTACGAGGTGAGCAGGGCCCGCGCGGACGCGGCGGAGTCGGTGGCGGCGGCGGCCTCGGCCGGCCTGCCCTGCTGCCAGGCGGCGAGGAACCGGCGGGCCGTGGCGGTGACCTCGGCGGCCGACAGGGGGCCGCTCCTCACCTTCTTCGCGGCGGCCGTGGTACGCGCGTCGTCCCCGGCGGCCGTGCCGTCACCGGACAGCGCCCAGACCCCGGCCCCGGCGCCGGCGACCACCGCGGCGATCACCCCGCCGAGCACGACGGGCCTGGTCCTGCGCCGCTCGGTGACGCGCCTTCTGTTCCCCACTGCTTTCCGTTCCCTCGGTGCCGTCACGTCTTCCAACGACGGCACGCGTCCCGCCGTCCCGCCCCGCGCGGGTGAGTTCAGCCGCCGGCCCGCAGCACGTCCGCGACGATCGGCCCGGCTGCGTCGCCGCCGTGACCGCCCTCCTCCGTCATGGCCGCCGCCGCGATGTCGTTGCGGAACCCGGTGAACCAGCTGTTGGAGACGGTCTGTCCGTCGACCTCCGCCGACCCGGTCTTCGCGCCGATGTCCCCGCCGAGCCCGGACATGGCCTCGGCCGCGGTGCCCTGCGTGGCGGTGAGCCGCATCATCTGCTTCAGCTGCGAGGACGTCGCCGGGGACAGGCCCTTGGCGGTGGCGATCTCCCGGTCGTCCAGGTCCGGCGCGACCAGATAGGGCTGGCGGAACGTGCCGGTGATCGCGGTGGCCGTCACCGAGGCCATGTTGAGCGGGTTCATCTGGACCTGGCCCTGACCGATGGCGCCGGCCGCGCGGTCCGGGCCGCTGACGGCGGGCACGCTGCCGTCGAAGGAGACGATGCCGGTCTTCCAGTCGTCCCGGCCCAGCCCGAACCGCTCCTGCGCCTCCTCGGCCAGCGAGGAGTCCGTCAGCGGCTTCTCGTCGATGAGCTTGATGAAGGCGGTGTTGCAGGACCGCTGGAAGCTGTTGGCCAGGGTGGCCGACTCGTTCGGCTCCATGCCGGTGAGGTTCTTGAAGACCTGGCCCTGCCAGACCGCCTGGTCGGGGCAGGGCGCGGCGCCGTCCATCGAGGTCACGCCGTTGTCTATGAGCATCGCCGCGGTGATGATCTTCATCGTGGAGCCCGGCGCGACCCGCCCCTGGAAGGCGGCGTTGAAGCCGTCCGCGCGGTGGTTGGCGACCGCGAGCACCTCGCCCGTGCTGGGCTTGACCGCCACCACCGAGGACTCGTCGAACTCCGCCACGGCCTTCTCGGCGGCCTTCTGCACGGTCGCGCTGAGCGTCGTCTCCAGCTTGCCCGGCTCGCCCTCCGCGAGGGTCAGCAGCGAGGTGTCCGCCACCTGCTGCGAGGCGTGCCGGACCACCAGCTCGACACCGGGCTCGCCGCCCGCCTGCTCGCCGTACTTCTCCCGCAGCGTGTCCAGGACCGGGCCCAGCGAGGGGTACTTCTCCTTGGTCAGCACCGTGCCGTCGCGGTCCACCGCCTCGATCGGCGGGTTCGCCGACTCCGCGGTGACCAGCGTGTCGCCCTTGGCCTTCAGCTCCGGATGGACGACCGACGGCGCCCAGTCGACCAGCGCCCGCCCCGTGGTCTTGCCGCGCACCACGGTCAGCTGGCTCTTGTACGTCAGCGGCTTGCTCCGGCCGTCGTAGGAGACCGTCGCCTTCACGGCGAACGGCACCTTCGCGCCGACGGCGGTGCCGGGGGTGATAGTGACGTCCTCGATGTGGGCGTCGCGCGCGTACTGCCGCAGCAGCGCACGGGCGGAGGCGTCGTCGTTGGTGTACTCCGCCGCGGCGTCCGCCTGCCCCTTCTCCCAGGCCGCGAAGAACTTCCGCGTCGTCTCCTCGACCTCGTCGGCGCCGAGCGGCCCGGTGCGCACCTCGTCCGCGCCGCCGTCCAGCGCGGACATCACGTTGTACGCGCCGTACCCGGCCCCGCCGACCATCACGGCGAACACCCCGCCGATGACGGCGGCCTTCATCCCCCTGCCCATCGGCAGTCCCCTCCCGTCGGGTTTCCCGGACACGCCCGTTGAACGCGTTCAGAAAGTGGTCACACTGGCACTCTATGTGCCGGGCGTGACTTGCGGTACGACTGTTTCCGTTTGGTGGCCGAACGGAGACACAGAGATCTCCGTCACACCCACGTGTCCAGCCACATCCGCGCCCGCCAGTCCTCCATCGGGATCGCCGTGCCCGTGTAGAGCGGCCAGAAGTAGATGAAGTTCCACGCCACCAGCAGGACCAGGACGCCCGCCGCGACCACGCCCGCGACCCGCCGGGCCTCGCTCGCCCCCGCCCGGCCGATCACCGCCCCCAGCAGCATCGCCACCGCCAGGCAGAGGAACGGCAGGAAGACCACGGCGTAGAAGAGGAAGATCGTGCGCTCCTGGTACACGAACCACGGCAGGTACCCGGCCGCGACCCCGCACGCGATCGCGCCCGCCCGCCAGTCCCGGCGGAACGCCCAGCGCCACAGCACGTACAGCAGCGCCGCGCAGCCCAGCCACCACAGCACCGGCGTGCCCAGCGCCAGCACCTCGCGGGCGCACTTCTCGCCCGCGTCCGCCGGGCAGCCGTCCGTGCCCGGCGCGGGGGACTCGTAGAAGTAGGAGACCGGGCGGCCCAGGACGAGCCAGCTCCACGGGTTCGACTGGTACGTGTGCGGCGAGGTCAGGTGGGTGTGGAACTCGTAGACCTGGCTCTCGTAGTGCCACAGGCTGCGCCACCAGTCGGGGAACAGCCACGACCAGTCGCTGTGCTTCCCGTCGGTCGCCGCCCAGCTGCGGTAGTAGCCGCCCGTGCCGTCGCTCGGGGAGAGGATCCAGGCCGTCCAGGAGACCAGGTAGGTGACGACCGCGACCGGGACCGTCGACAGGAACGCCAGACCCAGGTCGTGCTTGAGGACGGCGGTCCGGGGGCGGTGGGCGCCGGCGACCCGGCGGGCGCCCACGTCCCACAGCACCGCCATGACGCAGAACGCCACCATGATGTAGAGGCCGTTCCACTTGGTGCCGATGGCCAGGCCCAGCATCAGCCCCGCCGCCCACCGCCACGGCCGCGCGCCGAGCCGGGTGGTCTCCGCGACGTACGCGTCCGGGCGGACCAGCCCGTCCGCGTCCACCGGCAGCGCCGCCGCCAGCTTCGCCCGTGCCCGGTCCCGGTCGACCAGCAGGCAGCCGAACGCCGCCAGTACGAAGAAGACCAGCACGCTGTCGAGGAGAGCGGTCCGGCTCATCACGAACGCCAGCCCGTCCAGCGCCATCAGCGCGCCCGCCAGACAGCCCAGGAAGGCCGAGCGGAACAGCCGCCGCCCGATCCGGCACAGCAGCAGGACCGACAGGGTGCCGAGCAGCGCGGTCATGAACCGCCAGCCGAACGGGTCGAACCCGAACAGCCACTCGCCCACGCCGATCACGAACTTCCCGACCGGCGGATGGACGACGTACGACGCGTCCGTGGGGACGGTCACGTCCCCGCCGGAGTTCAGGATCAGGTCGTTGGCGTTCTTGTCCCAGTTGACCTCGAAACCACGGTTGACCAGCGCCCACGCGTCCTTGGCGTAGTACGTCTCGTCGAATATCACCGCCTTCGGGCTGCCCAGGTTCCAGAACCGCAGCACGCCCGCCAGCAGCGTCACCAGCAGCGGACCGCCCCACCCCGACCAGCGCACCAGCCGGTCGGCGGCCCGCGGCGGCACCCCGAGCACGCTCCACAGCCGGGGACCGGGCCGCGTGTACGGCGGCACCAGCCGCTCGCGGACACCGGGCCGCGGCCGGGCCGAGTAGCCGAAACGGCGCAGCCGCCGCTGCCAGGCCGGCCGCCGCTCGTGCGGCGCCTGGTCCTGCCGGGTGTCCGTGGAGTCCGTGGACGACGCTGTACTGGTCACCGCGCCATCGTAGGGAACCGGTCTGTGCGAGTCCCGTGCTTGCCCCTGCGAGGATGGAAACGTGACAGTCGCAACCGGAACCCTGGTCCTCGCCGGCACCCCCATCGGCGACCTCGCCGACGCCCCGCCCCGCCTCGCCGAGGAGCTGACCGCCGCCGACGTCGTCGCCGCGGAGGACACCCGGCGGCTGCGCCGGCTCACCCAGGGCCTCGGGGTGACCCCCAAGGGGCGCGTGGTGTCGTACTTCGAGGGCAACGAGGCGGCGCGCACGCCGGAGCTGGTCGAGGAACTCGCCCGGGGCGCGCGGGTGCTGCTGGTGACCGACGCCGGGATGCCGTCCGTCTCCGACCCCGGGTACCGGCTGGTCGCGGCGGCCGTCGAGCGGGACATCAGGGTCACCGCCGTGCCCGGCCCGTCCGCCGTCCTGACCGCGCTCGCCCTGTCCGGGCTGCCGGTCGACCGGTTCTGCTTCGAGGGCTTCCTGCCGCGCAAGGCCGGCGAGCGGCTCACCCGGCTGCGCGAGGTCGCCGCCGAGCGCCGCACCCTCGTCTACTTCGAGGCCCCGCACCGCCTCGACGACACCCTCGCCGCCATGGCCGAGGTCTTCGGCACCGACCGCCGCGCGGCCGTCTGCCGGGAACTGACCAAGACGTACGAGGAGGTCAGGCGCGGCCCGCTGGGCGAGCTGGCGGCCTGGGCGGCCGAGGGCGTGCGCGGGGAGATCACCGTCGTCGTCGAGGGCGCCCCCGAGAAGGGCGCCGAGGAGATCGGGCCCGGGGAACTGGTGCGCCGGGTGCGGGTGCGCGAGGAGGCGGGAGAGCGGCGCAAGGAGGCGATCGCCGCGGTGGCCGTCGAGGCGGGCGTCCCCAAGCGGGAGGTGTTCGACGCCGTCGTCGCGGCGAAGAACGCCGGGGCGTGAAGTACGTCGGGGCGTGAAGAACGCCGGGGCGTGAAGAACGCCGGGGTGCGAAGCGCGCCGGGGCGTGACGTGCGCCTCCCGTGCGCGCCCGCGCCCCATGGGCGGGCAAACGGCCGGTCGGCCGGGTAAAGCGCCGGACGGCCCCTTCGGCAAGGGACCGTCAAATCGCCCCCAACACTTGACAGCCCTGGTGATTCCGGGCCGATCCGGGCATCCACTGGAGGAACGGGACGCGTCCACGCCCCTCCTTCGCGGACCACGGGAGCCGGAATGAGCGAGACCACGGTGCACGAGTCCTACTCCTTCGCCTGCATGCGCTGCGGCACCGGCTGGGAGCAGTCGTACGAGATAGAGCACCACACGGACGCCGAGGGCCGGCGGTTCGTGGTGTACACGGCGGACGGGCGGACCGTGCCCTCCCCGCTCTCCCGGCCCACCTGCCACAACTGCGACGGACACGTCGTACGGATCATGCGGCCGGGGCGGGTCGCCTCCGCGCGCGACGCAGCGCGCCCCGCCCCCGCCTCCCTGCCGCCGCAGGCGGGCCCGGTGGAGGTCCCCGAGCCCGCCGCCGGGCCCCGGCACCGGCACGTCGCCGACCTGCTGCACGCCCTGCACCTGCACCGCACGCACCGCCCGGCGAACTGACCCGCGTTTGTAGGATCGGGGCATGCCTTCGAACGCCCCGGCCGACAAGAACGCGGCACCCCCGCCGCCCGAGCCCCTGCGGGTACCGGTCGCCGACTCGCACACCCACCTGGACATGCAGTCCGGCACGGTCGAGGAGGGCCTCGCGAAGGCCGCGTCCGTCGGCGTGACCACGGTCGTCCAGGTCGGCTGCGACCTCGCCGGGTCCCGCTGGGCGGCCGAGACGGCGGCGGCGTACGACAACGTCCACGCCGCCGTCGCCCTGCACCCCAACGAGGCCCCGCGCATCGTCCACGGCGACCCCGACGGGTGGTCCCGGCAGGGGGCGCGGGCACCCGGCGGGGACGCGGCGCTGGACGAGGCACTCGCCGAGATCGACCGGCTCGCCGCCCTGCCGCAGGTCAAGGCCGTCGGAGAGACGGGTCTCGACTACTTCCGCACCGGCGAGGACGGCAAGGAGGCGCAGGAGCGGTCGTTCCGCGCCCACATCGAGATCGCCAAGCGGCACGGCAAGGCCCTGGTCATCCACGACCGCGACGCCCACGCCGACGTCCTGCGCGTCCTCAAGGAGGAGGGCGCCCCCGAGCGGACCGTCTTCCACTGCTACTCCGGCGACGCCGCGATGGCGGAGATCTGCGCCGAGGCCGGCTACTACCTGTCCTTCGCCGGCAACGTCACCTTCAAGAACGCCCAGAACCTCCGCGACGCCCTCGCCGTCGCCCCGCTGGACCTGGTCCTCGTCGAGACCGACGCGCCCTTCCTCACCCCGGCGCCCTACCGGGGCCGGCCCAACGCGCCCTACCTGATCCCGGTCACCGTGCGCGCGATGGCCGCCGTACGCGGCGTCGACGAGGACACGCTGGCCACGGCGCTGGCCGCGAACACCGCGCGGGCCTTCGGCTACTGATCCCCGGCTACCCTTGCGGGGTGAGCAGCCCCACCCCGCACGACGCCCTGCTGGGCCCCGCCGACATCCGTGAACTGGCGGCGGCCCTCGGCGTCCGCCCCACCAAGCAGCGCGGCCAGAACTTCGTCATCGACGCGAACACGGTCCGCCGTATCGTCCGCACCGCCGAGGTCCGCCCCGACGACGTGGTGGTCGAGGTGGGTCCGGGTCTCGGCTCGCTCACCCTGGCCCTGCTCGAAGTGGCCGACCGGGTCACCGCCGTCGAGATCGACGACGTCCTGGCGTCCGCGCTGCCCGCGACCGTCGCCGCGCGGATGCCGCAGCGCGCCGACCGGTTCGCCCTCGTCCACTCCGACGCCATGCGGGTCACCGAGCTGCCGGGCCCCGCCCCGACCGCCCTCGTCGCCAACCTGCCGTACAACGTGGCCGTGCCCGTCCTCCTCCACATGCTCGACACCTTCCCCAGCGTCGAGCGCACCCTCGTCATGGTCCAGGCCGAGGTCGCCGACCGCCTCGCCGCCGGCCCTGGCTCGAAGGTGTACGGCGTGCCGTCCGTGAAGGCCAACTGGTACGCCGAGGTCCGCCGGGCCGGGTCGATCGGCCGTAACGTGTTCTGGCCCGCGCCCAACGTCGACAGCGGCCTGGTCTCCCTGGTCCGCCGCGCCGAGCCGCTGCCGACCACGGCGTCGAGGGCCGAGGTCTTCGCCGTGGTCGACGCCGCCTTCGCGCAGCGCCGCAAGACACTGCGGGCCGCGCTCTCCGGGTGGGCGGGCTCGGCGGCGGCGGCCGAGGCGGCCCTGGTCGCCGCCGGTGTGTCGCCGCAGGCCCGGGGGGAATCCCTGACCGTCGAAGAGTTCGCCCGCATCGCCGAACACAAGCAGTGACAGTGACCGCGCCTGTTGTCTACGGAAAGTGACGAGCACGTGAGTGTGACGGTACGCGTCCCCGCCAAGGTCAACGTCCAGCTCGCGGTGGGCCCCGCCCGCCCCGACGGCTTCCACGACCTGGCCAACGTCTTCCTCGCCGTGGGGCTCTACGACGAGATCACCGCGACCCCCGCCGACACGCTCCGCGTCACCTGCGAGGGACCGGGGTCCGACCAGGTGCCGCTCGACCACTCCAACCTCGCCGCCCGCGCCGCCCTCGCCCTCGCCGCGCGGTACGGCCGCGAACCCGCCGTGCACCTCCACATCGACAAGGACATCCCCGTCGCCGGCGGCATGGCGGGCGGCAGCGCGGACGGCGCGGGCGCGCTGCTGGCCTGCGACGCGCTGTGGGGCACGGGCGCCTCCCGGGAGGAACTCCTCGACATCTGCGCCGAACTCGGCAGCGACGTGCCCTTCAGCCTGGTCGGCGGGGCGGCGCTGGGCACCGGGCGGGGCGAGCGGCTGACCGAGCTGAAGGTGGGCGGCACCTTCCACTGGGTGTTCGCGATGGCGGAGCGGGGGCTGTCCACGCCGGCCGTCTTCCGCGAGTTCGACCGGCTCGGCGAGGGCGCCGACATCCCGGAACCGGCCGCCTCGCAGGCGGTCCTCGACGCGCTGGCCTCCGGCGACCCCGGCGCGCTCGCCGTCGCCGTCTCCAACGACCTCCAGCCCGCCGCGCTCTCCCTGTTCCCGGAACTCTCCGACACCCTCGCGGCCGGCCGGGCGGCGGGCGCGCTGGCGGCCCTGGTCTCCGGCTCCGGCCCGACGACCGCCTTCCTCGCGGGCGACGCCGACGGGGCGACCGTCATCGCCGGCGTCCTGCGCGCCTCCGGCACGTGCGCGTCCGTGCGGGTGGCGGAGGGGGCGGTGGCGGGGGCGACGGTGGTCTGAGCAAGGGCTTAGAGCTGGTCCACGGCGGTCAGATCGATGTCGATGCCGTAGGGCTGGTCGACCTTGATCCGGTCGCGGTGCATGCCCACGTGCACGTACGCCTTGGTCAGCGGGTCGAGTTCGTACACGTGGATCACCGGCCGTCCGTCCGTACCGACCTGCTCGACGCGCCAGAAGTTCGGGATGCCCGCGGCGGCGTACTTCTGCGGCTTGGTCGTGCGGTCGCGGGACTCGGAGTCGGGCGAGACGACCTCCACGGCGAGGAGGACGTCCTCGGCCTGATAGCGGGTCTTCGCGGGGCCGGTGACCGCCTCGGCACGGAGGACGCTCACATCGGGCTCGGGGCCGTTGCGCTGGTCGAGGACGATGGTCATCTCCCGACGGACCTTCAGCCCGGTCGGCGCAATGCTGCGCAAACCGGTCACCAGCAGGTCGATGACGACGCTGTGGAAATCCCGCTGCGGACTCACGAAAATCAGGCTCCCGTCGATCAGCTCGGTGTGCGGCGGGAGATCCGGCAGCGTGAACAGGTCGTCCACGGTGTATCCGTCCTGCGGCGGCACCGGCCACTGGACGCGGCTGCGGTGCTCTACGGACTCGGCGGTCATGGTTCCTCCCATGGACGGGATCCTGCTGCCTGCCCTCCACGGTAGCGGGACGATCCGGCCCACGTCATTACAAAGAGTGACTGCCTTCTCCGTGTCAACCCGCCCCTCGGAGGGCCTACGCTTGAAGGCTGATCGTCCCCCAGTCAGGAGAGAAATGGCCGTCAACCTGGTCAATGTCGAGAACGTCAGCAAGGTGTACGGCACCCGTGCCCTGCTGGACGGGGTGTCCCTCGGCGTGTCCGAAGGGGACCGCATCGGCGTCGTGGGCCGCAACGGCGACGGCAAGACCACGCTGATCCGGATGCTCGCCAAGCTGGAGGAGTCCGACACCGGCCGGGTCACCCACTCCGGCGGGCTGCGCCTCGGCGTGCTCACCCAGCACGATTCCCTCGACCCGGCAGCCACCGTCCGGCACGAGGTCATCGGCGACCTCGCCGACCACGAATGGGCGGGCAACGCCAAGATCAGGGACGTACTGACCGGCCTCTTCGGCGGGCTGGACCTGCCCGGGTTCCCGCAGGGGCTGGACACCGTCATCGGCCCGCTCTCCGGCGGCGAGCGGCGCCGGATCGCGCTGGCCAAGCTGCTCATCGAGGAACAGGACCTGATCGTCCTCGACGAGCCCACCAACCACCTCGACGTCGAGGGCATCGCCTGGCTCGCCCGGCACCTGGGCGCGCGCCGCTCCGCGCTCGTCTGCGTCACCCACGACCGGTGGTTCCTGGACCAGGTCTGCACCCGCATGTGGGACGTGCAGCGCGGTGTCGTCCACGAGTACGAGGGCGGCTACTCCGACTACGTCTTCGCCCGTGCCGAGCGCGAGCGGATCGCCGCGACCGAGGAGGCCAAGCGGCAGAACCTGGTCCGCAAGGAGCTGGCGTGGCTGCGGCGCGGGGCGCCCGCGCGGACCTCCAAGCCCCGGTTCCGGGTGGAGGCGGCCAACGAGCTGATCGCCGACGTGCCGCCGCCCCGGGACAGCAGCGAGCTGATGAAGTTCGCCTCCTCGCGGCTGGGCAAGACCGTGTTCGACCTGGAGGACGTGACCGTCCAGGCCGGGCCCAAGGTGCTGCTCCAGCACCTGACCTGGCAGCTCGGTCCCGGCGACCGGATCGGCCTGGTCGGGGTCAACGGCGCGGGCAAGACCTCGCTGCTGCGGGCCCTCGCGGAGGCCGCGTACAGCGACGGCGAACGGCAGCCGGCCGGCGGGCAGGTCCGGGTCGGGAAGACGGTCAAGCTGGCCTACCTCTCCCAGGAGGTCGCCGAGCTGGACCCCGACTGGCGGGTGCTGGAGGCCGTGCAGCAGGTGCGGGAGCGGGTCGACCTCGGCAAGGGCCGCGAGATGACCGCGGGGCAGCTCTGCGAGACGTTCGGCTTCGGCAAGGAGAAGCAGTGGACGCCGGTCGGGGACCTGTCCGGCGGTGAGCGGCGGCGGCTGCAGATCCTGCGGCTGCTGATGGACGAGCCGAACGTCCTCTTCCTCGACGAGCCGACCAACGACCTCGACATCGAGACGCTGACGCAGCTGGAGGACCTGCTCGACGGCTGGCCCGGGTCGATGATCGTCATCTCCCACGACCGGTTCTTCGTCGAGCGCACCACCGACCGGGTCTTCGCGCTGCTCGGCGACGGCGCGCTGCGGATGCTGCCGCGGGGCATCGACGAGTACCTGGAGCGGCGGCAGCGGATGGAGGATGCGGCGGCCTCGGCGGCGCCGGCACCGGTGGCGCAGAAGGCGGTCGCCGAGCGGAGCGCCGCGGACCAGCGGGCCGCGAAGAAGGAACTCCAGAAGATCGAGCGGCAGTTGGACAAGATCTCCGAGAAGGAGGGCAAGCTGCACGCGCGGATCGCGGAGAACGCGACGGACTTCGCGAAGGTCGCCGAGCTGGACGCCGAGCTGCGGGAGCTGTCCGGGCAGCGGGACGAGCTGGAGCTGCGGTGGCTGGAGCTGGCCGAGGACGCGTGATCCCTGCCGGGGGCCGGGCTGGGCCGGGGCGTGCGGTGCCGTATTGCGAGGGATTTCGGTGATCCGGGGCAGTTCTCGCCGGTAGGGCAGCGCGACGTCGAACAAGCGTGTAGCTTCCGGGGGCAGGTCGGGGGACGGCCGGGCCGGGGGACCGCGGGGCGGGACTGGGGGTGGCAGTGGGAGCGCGGCTGATGGTGGTCGACGACCACCGATTGCTCGCCGAGGCGCTGGCCTCGGCGCTGAAGCTGCGGGGGCACCGGGTGCTGGCCGCGGCGGCGCCCGCCGCGGGGGCGGCGGAGCTGGTGATCAGCCGGGCGCCGGAGGTGTGCCTGCTGGGCACGGCGACGCCGGCCGAGCCGGGGATCTTCGACCCGGTGGCCCGGATCAAACGGGACCGGCCGCAGGTGGCGGTGCTGGTGCTGGGGCCGGTGCCGAGTCCGCGCGGGATCGCGGCGGCGTTCGCGGCGGGGGCGTCGGGGTACGTCCGGCACGACGAGCGGATAGAGGGCGTCGAGCGGGCGATCATGAAGGCGCGGACGGGGGAGGCGGCGGTGGCGCCCACGCTGCTGCAAGGGGCGTTCGCCGAGCTGCTGAACCCGGCCGCCCAGCCCGACGACGAGGGGCAGCGGCTGCTGGAGCTGCTGACGCCCCGGGAGCTGGAGGTCCTGGTGCGGGTGGCCGACGGCGAGGACACGCGGGTGATCGCGGCGGGGATGGGCATCGCGCCGTCCACGGCCCGTACGCACGTCCAGCGGGTGCTGATGAAACTGGGCGTGGGGTCGCGTCTTGAGGCGGCGGCGCTGGCGGCGCGGACGGGGCTCCTCGACCGAGCGGGTGCCTCCGGCGGGTGACCGGGGGCCGCGCGTAGCGCCGTGTACCGGTGGGGTGCCTGCGCGTGGTGTGGGGTGCGGTGGGGTGCCTGCGGGGCTGCTGTGCGGGTCCGGTGAGGGTGCGCGTAGCGCCTGTTGCCGGTGGGCGGGTGGGTGGGTCGGGGACGGGGTTGGGGGGGTGTCCGTCCTCGGAACGGCGCGGAATCGGTCTTCTACGGTGGTGAACGGCGCGGACGCGCGCCGCCCCGCGGGCGGGCTCGCCCCGCCCCGCCCCCTGCGGGCGGACACCCCCCGCCCCGCCCCCTGCGGGCGGCCCCCCCATCCCGCCCCCTGTGCGTTTGTGACTCCGCCTGGCTACGGCCGCAGGCGACCGTGACCCCGCCCGGCTGCGCGCCGCGCGGACCGCGTCCACGCCGGTACGCGCGTGCCGGGGACCGGGGCCGGGCGGCCGGCCCCGCTCCACCGCGGGCAGTCGTGCCGCCCGGGGCAGCACGGGTGGGCGCGGCGGCAGCCCGCTCGGGCCGGGCTGCGTCACGCTCCCGGCCCGAGCCGTCACGCCGGCCAAGCCCACCGGCGCCCCTTACTTCTCGACCGGCGGCGTAGGAGGAGCCGTGGGCCTCAGCTTCAGCCAGGTCAGGAAGAACAACCCCAGCACCAGCATCCCCAGCCCGGTCCACAGGTTGATGTTCACGCCCTCCGCCTTGTCGATGTCCGCGTCGGACGCCGTGAGGCCCGCGATCGTGACGATCACGCCGTACAGGGCGAACAGCCCGCCGATGATCCGCCGGATGTCGAACAGCCGCGCGGCCGTCGCGGACTTGGTCTCCAGCTCGGAGACCTCCTCCTGGACGTTCTTCTCGTGGAACTCAGACATGCTTCCTCAATCCTCCCGCGATCAGAACGAGAACGGGATGTAGCAGGCGGCCGCCAGCACGACCGCACCCCAGCCCAGCAGCGCCGGCTTGCGGTACCACGCGTCGTCGCCCTCTCCGGGCGCCTCGGACATCCCCGCCGACCGGGTGCCGTAGACCAGGCCCTCCAACTCGGCGGCCGGCTTGGGTGCGGTGAAGAGGGACACCGCCACCATGACCACCGCGCCCGCGACGAACCCGACGATCGCGGAGACGAAGTTGGCCCCCTGGTCGGAGGGGATGTCGACGACGCCCTGCTTGTAGATCCAGAAGTAGTTGACCATCGCGGCGACCGTGCCCGCGAGCAGACCCCAGAAGCCGGACTTCACCGACGCCCGCTTCCAGAACATGCCGATGATGAAGACCACGAACATCGGCACGTTGAAGAAGGAGAACAGCGTCTGGAGGTACGCCATGATGTTGGAGAAGGACTGCGCCAGGAACGCCGTGCCGATGGACGCCAGCACGCCGATGACCGTGATGAGCCGGCCGAACTTCAGGTAGTACTCGTCCGACTCCCCCTTCTTCACGTACTTCGCCCAGATGTCCGTCGTGAACACCGTGTTGAAGGACGACACGTTGGCCGCCATGCCGGCCATGAACGCGGCGAGCAGACCGGTCACCGCGATGCCCAGCACACCGTTGGGCAGGAACTGCTCCATCAGGTACGGGATCGCGTCGTTGTACTGAAGGTCGGAGCCGGCCGTGCCGATCTTCGGGACCAGGGCCGCGGCGACCAGGCCGGGGATCATCACCAGGAAGACGATGAAGATCTTGGGGAACGCCGCGATCAGGGGGGTGCGCTTCGCGGCGGAGAGGTTCTTCGCGGAGAGCGCGCGCTGCACCTCCGCGAAGTTGGTGGTCCAGTAGCCGAAGCCGAGGACGAAGCCGAGGCCGAGGACGATGGTCAGCCAGTTCGCGCCGAGCGGGTTGTCGCTGCCGATGCCCGTGCCGCCCCAGGACGTCATGAAGTCGCCGCCGTGCTGGGCGGAGAGGGTGTCGGACAGGCCGTCCCAGCCGCCGACCTTCTTCAGGCCGAGGATGGTGATCGGGATCAGGGCCGCCAGGATCACGAAGAACTGGAGGACCTCGTTGTAGATCGCCGAGGACAGGCCGCCGAGGGTGATGTAGGCGAGGACGAAGGCGCCCGCGACGACGATCGACACCCACAGGGGCCAGCCGAGGAGGGCCTCGACGACGATGGCCAGGGCGTACAGGTTGACGCCCGCGATCAGGATCGCGGCGATGGCGAACAGGATCGAACTGAGCAGGTGCGCGGAGCGGTCGAAGCGGAGGAGGAGGAACTCCGGGACCGAGCGGACCTTGCTGCCGTAGTAGAACGGCATCATCACCAGGCCCAGGAAGACCATCGCCGGGATGGCGCCGATCCAGTACCAGTGGGTCGTGTAGACGCCGTACTGGGCGCTGTTGGCGGCCATGCCGAGGATCTCGGTCGCGCCCAGGTTGGCCGCGACGAAGGCGAGTCCGGTGACCCACGCGGGCAGGGAGCGGCCGGAGAGGAAGAAGTCCAGGCTGGTCTTGACCGAGCGGCGGGCGGCCAGGCCGATGCCCAGCACCACCAGGAAGTAGATCGCGAGGATCGTGTAATCGAGCCAGTTGGTGGGGAGCCGGAGCTCCGCCGCCAGGTATGTGGGGGTCTGCATGCGTACTCGCTTCGTTGCGTGAACTGATCCGAGCGGAACCTAACGCTCCGCGTTCAGAAAATGAACACTTTCGATGGTGTTCTTTGATTGATTGTGATGAACGGCCTCGCTGGTGACTTGTGGTGTGTTATGTTTGATTGTGTTGGGTGCGGTGGAGTAGAGGTGTGAGGAGTCCGGCAGTGAAGAAGACCTCGACCCGGCTGGCCGACGGGCGCGAGCTGATCTACTACGACCTGCGCGACGACGTCGTGCGGGACGCCGTGGACCGCCGTCCGCTGGAGCCGACCGTGACCTCCTCGGAGATCCGCCGCGACGTGCTCCTCGGCGACGCGGTCGCCGTCGCCTCGCACCGCCAGGGGCGGACGTACCACCCGCCCGCCGACCAGTGCCCCCTGTGCCCCACGCGGGGCGACCGGCTGAGCGAGATCCCGGACTCGTCGTACGACGTGGTGGTCTTCGAGAACCGCTTCCCCTCGCTGGCCGGTGACTCCGGGCGCTGCGAGGTCGTCTGCTTCACCTCCGACCACGACTCCTCCTTCGCCGACCTGGACGAGGAGCAGGCCCGGCTGGTCCTGGACGCCTGGACGGACCGCACCTCCGAGCTGTCGCATCTGCCCTCCGTCGAACAGGTCTTCTGCTTCGAGAACCGCGGCGCCGAGATCGGTGTGACGCTCGGTCACCCCCACGGGCAGATCTACGCTTACCCCTTCACCACCCCTCGCACCGCCCTGATGCTCCGGTCGCTCGCGGCCCACAAGGAGGCCACCGGCGGGGAGAACCTGTTCGACTCCGTGCTGGAGGACGAGCTGAGCGGCGAGCGGATCGTCCTGGAGGCCGAGCACTGGGCCGCCTTCGTGCCGTACGCCGCGCACTGGCCCTACGAGGTGCACCTGTATCCGAAGCGGCGGGTGCCCGACCTGCTGGGGCTGGACGAGGCGGCGCGCACAGAGTTCCCCCAGGTCTATCTGGAACTGTTGCGGCGGTTCGACCGGATCTTCGGCGAGGGCGAGCCTCCGACGCCCTACATCGCGGCCTGGCACCAGGCGCCGTTCGGGCAGCTGGAGGAGTTCGAGGGCGTCACCCGTGACGACTTCGCGCTGCACCTGGAGCTTTTCACCATCCGCCGTACGTCCGGCAAGCTGAAGTTCCTCGCGGGTTCCGAGTCCGGCATGAACGTGTTCATCAACGACGTGCCGCCGGAGCGCGCGGCCGAGCGACTGCGAGAGGTAGCGAGTTCATGAGCGGGAAGTACCTGGTGACGGGCGGCGCGGGATACGTCGGCAGTGTCGTCGCCCGGCATCTGCTGGAGGCCGGGCACGAGGTCGTCGTGCTCGACAACCTGTCGACCGGCTTCCGCGAGGGCGTCCCGGCCGGGGCCTCCTTCGTCGAGGGCGACATCCGCGACGCCGGCAAGTGGCTGGACGCCTCCTTCGACGGGGTGCTGCACTTCGCCGCGTTCTCGCAGGTCGGCGAATCCGTGGCGAAGCCCGAGAAGTACTGGGCGAACAACGTCGGCGGGAGCATGGCCCTGCTCGGCGCGATGCGCGAGGCCGGCGTGCGCCGCCTGGTCTTCTCCTCCACCGCCGCCACCTACGGGGAGCCCGCGCAGGTGCCGATCGTCGAGACCGCGCCGACCGCGCCGACCAACCCCTACGGGGCGTCCAAGCTCGCCGTCGACCACATGATCAGCGGCGAGGCCGCCGCCCACGGACTGGGCGCCGTCTCGCTGCGGTACTTCAACGTGGCGGGGGCGTACGGGGAGTACGGCGAGCGGCACGACCCCGAGTCGCACCTGATCCCGCTGGTGCTCCAGGTCGCGCAGGGACGGCGGGACGCCATCTCCGTGTTCGGTGACGACTACCCGACCCCGGACGGCACCTGCGTACGCGACTACATCCACGTCGCCGACCTGGCCGAGGCCCACCTGCTGGCGCTCTCCGCCGCCCGCCCCGGCGAGCACCTCATCTGCAACCTGGGCAACGGCAACGGGTTCTCCGTCCGCGAGGTCATCGAGACCGTGCGCCGGGTCACCGGGCACCCGATCCCCGAGGTCGTGGCCCCGCGCCGGGGCGGCGACCCGGCGGTGCTGGTCGCCTCCGCCGGGGCCGCGCGCGAGAAACTGGGCTGGAACCCGTCCCGCGCGGACCTCGCGGGAATCGTCGCGGACGCCTGGGAGTTCGCCCAGTGGCGCGCCAACTGAAAGCGCCTGTCGGAACGCAGGGGAAAGGTCAGGGGATGAGTGTGGAGACGGCCGCCGAGGTCGCCCAGCGGTTCACCGAGCTGTACGGGAGCGCGCCGGAAGGGGTGTGGGCGGCGCCGGGCCGCGTCAACCTCATCGGCGAGCACACCGACTACAACGACGGCTTCGTGATGCCCTTCGCGCTGCCGCACACCGCGGTGGCGGCCTTGTCGCCCCGCACGGACGGCGTGCTGCGCCTGCACTCCGCGGACGTCGACGGCGGCGTCACCGAGCTGCGGGTGGCCGACCTGACCCCCGAGGCCGACCGGAGCTGGACGGCGTACCCCTCGGGCGTCGTCTGGGCGCTGCGCGAGGCCGGGCACGAGATCACCGGCGCCGACGTCCACCTCGCCTCGGCGGTCCCCTCCGGCGCCGGACTCTCCTCGTCGGCGGCGCTGGAAGTCGTGATCGCCCTCGCCCTGAACGACCTGTTCGGGCTGGGCCTGCGCGGCTGGCAGCTCGCCCGGCTCTGCCAGCGCGCGGAGAACGTCTACGTCGGCGCCCCCGTCGGCATCATGGACCAGACGGCGTCCGCCTGCTGCGAGGCCGGGCACGCCCTGTTCCTGGACACCCGGGACCTGTCCCAGCGGCAGATCCCCTTCGACCTCGCCGCCGAAGGGCTGCGCCTGCTCGTCGTCGACACCCAGGTCAAGCACGCGCACAGCGAGGGCGAGTACGGCAAGCGCCGGGCCGGCTGCGAGAAGGGCGCGGCGCTGCTCGGCGTCGACGCCCTGCGGGACATCCCCTACGGGGAGCTGGACGCGGCCCTGGAGCGGCTCGGGGACGAGGAGGAGGTGCGGCGGCTGGTGCGGCACGTCGTCACCGAGGACGAGCGGGTCGAGCGGGTCGTGGGGCTGCTGGAGTCCGGCGAGACCCGGGCGATCGGGCCGGTGCTGGTCGAGGGGCACGCCTCGCTCCGCGACGACTTCCGCATCTCCTGCCCGGAGCTGGACCTCGTCGTCGACACCGCGGCCGCCGCCGGTGCGCTCGGCGCGCGGATGACCGGCGGCGGCTTCGGCGGCTCGGCGATCGTGCTGGTGGAGGCCGCCGACGTGGACGGCGTCACCAAGTCCGTCGAAGAGGCCTTCGCGGCGGCCGGGTTCACCGCGCCGCGCACCTTCGAGGCGGTCCCGTCGGCGGGCGCGCGCCGGCTGTCGTGACCCGGGTCAGGCGAGCCGTCTGACCAGGGTGTACTCGGTGATCCCCGGCGGATAGTCGGGGATCACGCCCACCACCTCGTACCCCCGCTTCCGGTAGAACCCCGGCGCCTGGAAGTCCCACGTCTCCACCCGCGCCGCCCGGCAGCCCCGGTCCCGGACCGCGATCGTCTCCGCCCGCGCCAGCAGCCGGGAGCCCAGACCGGCGCCGCGGTGCCGGCCGTCCACCCACAGGTACGTCACGTGCAGCCAGCTCGCCCAGGTGTGGCCGACCAGCCCGCCGGCCAGCCGGTCGTCCCCGTCCATCACCCAGACGTGCAGCGGGACTTCGCGATCGTGAGCGGTACCGCGCAGCGCGCGCAGGACGGGGGAGGCCGCGGTGTTCGTCTCCTTCAGACGACTGTGCAGGATGTCGCGCCGTACTCTGTCGACTTCTGTCTCAAGACGAAACATGCGGCTCACCATAAACGGGCCCGACCGCCAGTTCTGCAAATAACCTTCCGCTCCCGCCCCTCGCCCGTACCCTGAGGGACAGCACCGGTGGGGGCCGGTGCCGTTCAGGGGGCGAGACAGTCGGGTACGGCGCCCGGGGCGGGGCAGCGATCTCCTGGCGGCGGCGGCCGCACGGCGATGGCGGCCGGTCCCGCGCCCCGGTGTCGGACAGCGCGTCACCGGGCACCGGCGGACCCGGGACCAGGAACGGTCCGGGCGTCGTACCCGTGCTGAAGTCGTCCTTTGAGACTGGGAATCCCCCGCTCCCGGGAGCGTGGGGAAGGGGGTCACGTGGTGCGTATCCGAGTCCTGGTCATCGACGACCACCGCATCTTCGCCGAGTCGCTCGCCGCGGCGCTGGCCGCGGAGCCCGACGTCGACGTGTCCGCGGCGGGCAGCGGCCCGGCCGCGCTGCGCTGCCTGGAACGGGCGGCCTCCGAGGGCCGCCGCTTCGACGTGCTGCTCGTCGACGCCGACCTCGGCGCCGCCCTCCCCGGCACCACCCGGCCCGCCGTCCCCGTACGGGACGCCGACGAGGACCGGGTCGACGGGATCTCCCTGGTCACCGGGGTGCGGTCGGCCCAGCCCGGGGTGCGGGTCGTGGTCCTCGCCGAGAAGGACGACCCGCGGCGGGCGGCGCTCGCCCTCCAGGCCGGGGCGTCCGGCTGGGTGGCGAAGGACTGTTCGCTGAACCGGCTGCTCACCGTCATCCGCGGGGTGCTGCGCGACGAGACGCATCTGCCGCCCGCCTTGCTCACCGGCGTCCTGCGCGAGCTGACCGCCGCCCGCAGGCACCGCACCGAGAGCGAGCGGCTGGTGGAGTCGCTGACCCCGAGGGAACGGGAAGTACTGCGGTGCATGGTGGCCGGGCTCGGGCGGAAGGCCGTCGCCGAACGGCTGTTCCTGTCCCCGCACACCGTGCGCACCCACATGCAGAACGTCCTCGGCAAGCTCGGCGTGCACTCCACGCTCGCCGCCGTGGCCCTGGCCCGACGGGCCGGCGTCGGCCCGGTCGACCTGGGCCCGCCGCCCGGCGGACGGATCGGCGCGGAGGAGACCCACAGCGCTTGATGCGGGTGCCCCGGTCAGCCGGGGATGTTGTCGAACGGCGCGGTCAACTGGCGCAGCAGGCCCGCCAGTTCGGCGCGCTGGGCGCCGGACAGCTCCGCGAGGATGGCCCGCTCCTGGTCGAGCAGCCCGGCCAGCGCCTGGTCGGCGCGGTCCCGGCCCTCGCCCGTGAGCCGGACCAGCACGCCCCGCCGGTCGCTGGGGTCGGGCAACCGCTCCACGAGCCCCTTCTTCGCCAGCCGGTCGATGCGGTTGGTCATCGTGCCCGACGTGACCAGGGTCTGCGTGAGCAGCTGTCCCGGGGAGAGCTGGTACGGGGTGCCCGCGCGGCGCAGTGCCGTGAGCACGTCGAACTCCCACGGCTCCAGCTGGTGCTCGGAGAAGGCCAGGCGGCGCGCCCGGTCCAGATGCCGGGCCAGCCTGCTCACCCGGCTGAGCACCTCCAGCGGCTCCACGTCGAGGTCAGGGCGCTCCCGGCGCCACGCTGCGACCAGCCGATCGACCTCGTCCTCCATGACGATCAGTGTAGTCGTTGTGTCGACGTGAAGTCTCTTGACATCGACTATCTCGACCATGACTCTTTAGATAGTAACTATCTTGATGTAGAGATACTTTGGTGCGGGGCGGGGAACCCGTCCCCGGAGCAGACCCCGACCCGCCCCGGACCGGGAGGAACCATGCCCGCCACCGCCCCCACCTGGGACCCCGCCCAGTACCTGCGCCACGCCGGTCCCCGCACCCGCCCCTTCACCGACCTCCTCGCCCGCGTCTCCCGCCTCCCCGGCGACCCGCCCCGCATCGCCGACCTCGGCTGCGGCCCCGGCAACGCCACCGTCCTGCTCACCCACCGCTGGCCCACCGCCCGCATCACCGGCTACGACAACGCACCCGCGATGCTGGAACGCGCCCGCGCCCACGCCGGACCCACACCCGGCGGCGGACACCTCGACTTCACCCCCGCCGACGTCCGCACCTGGCACCCCGCCGAGCCCCACGACCTCGTCCTCAGCAACGCCACCCTCCAGTGGGTCCCCGGCCACGACGACCTGTTCGCCCGCTGGGCCGACACCCTCACCCCCGGCGGCACCCTCGCCTTCCAGGTCCCCGGCAACTTCGACGCGCCCAGCCACCGCCTGATGCGCGAGCTGGCCGGCTCCCCGCGCTGGCGCCACCGCCTCGCCGGCGTCCTGCGCCACACCGACGCCGTCCGCACCCCCGGCGAGTACCTCGCCCGCCTCACCGCGCTCGGCCTCACCGCCGACGTGTGGGAGACGACCTACGTCCACCTGCTGACCGGCGAGGACCCCGTCCTCGACTGGGTCAAGGGCACCGGACTACGGCCCGTGCTCGACGCCCTCGACGACGACCCCGGCGCCCGGGACGCCTTCACCGAGGAGTACCGCACCGCGCTCCGCGCCGCCTACCCCGCCGGACCGCACGGCACGGCCTTCCCCTTCCGGCGGATCTTCGCCGTGGCCCGCAAGGCGGCGACGGCCTGATCACACCACGCCGTCCGCCCGCAGCGCGCCGATCTCCTCCTCGGACAGGCCCAGCTCGGCGAGGACGGCCCCGGTGTGCTCGCCCAGCGCCGGCACCGCCTCCATGCGGGGCGCCCCGGTGGTCGGGCCCGGCGGGGCCAGGGCCGGGACCGGGCCGGCGGGCGTCGGGACCGAGTGCCAGCGGCCCCGGGCCGCGAGCTGCGGGTGCGCCCACACCTCGGCGAGGCTGTTCACCCGGGCATTGGCCACGGGCACCGCGTCGAGCAGGTCCATCGCCTCCGCGCCGGACAGCTCCCCGAACCGCGCCGCGATCAGCCGTCCCAGCTCCTCCCGGTGCGCGTCCCGGCCCGCGTTGGTGGCGTAGCGCGGGTCGGTGGCCAGCGCGGGACGGCCCAGGAAACCCGTACAGAAGCCCCGCCACTCACGGTCGTTCTGGACCGCCGTCATCACGACCGTGCCGTCACCCGCCGCGAACGGGCCGTACGGGCAGATCGTCGCGTGCGCGGCGCCCGCCCGGGGAGGCGGCGGGGCGCCGTCGAAGGCGTAGTACAGCGGGAAGCCCAGCCACTCCGCCGTGGCCTCCAGCATCGACACGTCCAGATGCGTGCCCTGCCCGGTCCGGCCCCGCTCCAGCAGCGCCGCGAGGACCGAGCTGTACGCGTACATGCCCGCCGCGATGTCCGACACCGCGATCCCCGCCTTCGCCACCGCCTCCGGCGTCCCCGTCACCGACAGCAGCCCCGCCTCCGACTGCACCAGCAGGTCGTACGCCTTGCGGCCCGCGTACGGACCCGGCGAGCCGTACCCGGAGATGTCGCACACGATCAGCTCCGGACGGCGCGCCCGCAGCTCCCCGGCACCGAGCCCCGCGCGGGCCGCGGCCCCCGGCGCCAGGTTCTGGAGGAAGACGTCCGCGCGGTCGACCAGCCGCCGCAGCACCGCCAGGCCCCGCGGGTCCTTGAAGTCCAGGGTGAGGGACTCCTTGTTGCGGTTGGCCCACACGAAGTGCGAACTCAGCCCGCGCACCCGGCCGTCGTAGGACCGGGCGAAGTCCCCCGACCCCGGCCGCTCCACCTTGATCACCCGGGCGCCGAGATCGGCGAGCTGACGGCTGGCGTACGGCGCGGCCACCGCCTGCTCCAGCGCGACCACGGTGACACCGCTGAGCGGCTGCACGGCTCACCCCCTCCGCCCTCCGCCGGCACGACGACCGGCCCTAACTCTTGCGGTGTCCGATCAGCCGCGGCTTCTGCTCCAGCCCGTCCAGCCCGTGCCACGCCAGATTCACCAGGTGCGCCGCGACCTCCGCCTTCTTCGGCTTGCGCACGTCCAGCCACCACTGGCCGGTCAGCGCCACCATCCCGACCAGCGCCTGCGCGTACACCGGCGCCAGCTTCGGATCGAAACCCCGGCTCTTGAACTCGCGGCCCAGGATGTCCTCCACCTGGGTGGCGATGTCCGAGATCAGCGAGGCGAAGGTGCCCGTGGACTGAGGGATGGGGGAGTCCCGGACCAGGATGCGGAAACCGTCCGTGTACTCCTCGATGTAGTCCAGGAGCGCGAAGGCCGCCTGCTCGCACAGCTCCCGCGGATGGCCCGCGGTCAGCGACGACGTCACCATGTCCAGCAGCCGCCGCATCTCCCGGTCCACCACCACGGCGTACAACCCCTCCTTGCCGCCGAAGTGCTCGTACACCACCGGCTTGGAGACCCCCGCCCGCGCGGCGATCTCCTCCACCGAGGTGCCCTCGAAACCCTTCGCGGCGAAGAGGGTGCGGCCGATCTCCAGCAGCTGTTCGCGGCGCTCGGCACCGGTCATCCGGGTGCGGCGCACGCGCCGCGGCTTGTCATTGCCTGGGGTGCTGCTGGAGTCGGTCGCCACGGCCTCCATCATGCCGCCTCGGCCGTCTCCTTCCGGCGACGGGAACCGTTCTCGTCCGGCTTACGGCGCGAATCGATACGCGAGCGTGACGGCCAGCGCACGTCATAGGCCCAGCCGAGCATCTCGAAGATCCGGATGAACCGCGCCGAGGAGTCGATCTGACCGCGCTCCACACCGTGCCGCGCGGAGGTCGGGTCGGCGTGGTGCAGGTTGTGCCAGGACTCCCCGCACGACAGGACCGCCAGCCACCACACGTTGCCCGAACGGTCCCGCGACTTGAAGGGCCGCTTGCCGACCGCGTGGCAGATCGAGTTGATCGACCAGGTGACGTGGTGCAGCAACGCCACCCGCACGAGTGACCCCCAGAAGAACGCGGTGAACGCCCCCCACCACGACATCGTCACCAGACCGCCGATCAGCGCCGGCAGCAGCAGCGACAACGCCGTCCACAGCACGAACTGCCGGGAGATCGCCCGCATCACCGGATCGTTGACCAGGTCCGGCGCGTACTTCTCCTGCGGCGTCTGCTCCTCATCGAACATCCAGGCGATGTGCGCCCACCACAAGCCCTTGAGCAGCGCCGGGACCGTCTCCCCGTACCGCCACGGCGAGTGCGGGTCACCCTCCGCGTCGGAGAACCTGTGATGCTTGCGGTGGTCGGCGACCCACCGCACCAGCGGTCCCTCCACCGCCATCGACCCCGCGATCGCCAGCGCGATCCTCAGCGGCCGCTTCGCCTTGAACGAGCCGTGCGTGAAGTGCCGGTGGAACCCGATCGTGATGCCGTGGCACCCGAGGAAGTAGAAGAAGACGAGCAGGCCGAGATCGAGCCAGCTCACACCCCACCCCCACGCCAGCGGCACCGCCGCCACCAGCGCCAGGAACGGGACCGTGATGAAGAGCAGCAGGGTGATCTGCTCGATCGAACGCTTCTGCTCACCGCCCAGCGTCGCGGAGGCCGCGCCGGCGTCGTCAGGCGTCTTCGAAGCGTCTGGGATCACATCGGAACTCGTGGTCATGCGCGTCCTCTGAGGGGGTCGGGGGTAGAGGTCGGGATGCCGGGCCGCGGAGACCGAGCGGTCGTGCCTACGGTTCCGTAACCTACGGCGACGTAAGTATGGCAGCGCGTAGTCACGCGGCGAGGGCCCGTGAGCCTGCGCGTCCCGGTGGACACCTATCCTGGGAGTCGGTCGGACAGCGCGGTCCGCTCTGACTCTTTCCCGGACGCCCGGCCCCGTAAGCGGCACCCGCCGCGCGAGACTCCGTCCGGGTTCCCTCCCAGACGAGCTTCAACACTGCAAGGAGCCGCACCTGTGAGCAGTGCCGACGACCAGACCACCACGGCGACCACCAACAGCGAACTGCGCGCCGACATCCGCCGCCTGGGCGATCTCCTCGGGGAGACCCTCGTCCGGCAGGAGGGCCCGGAGCTGCTGGAACTCGTCGAGAAGGTCCGCCGACTCACCCGAGAGGACGGCGAGGCCGCCGCGGAGCTGCTGCGCGGCACCGAACTGCAGACCGCGGCCAAGCTGGTCCGCGCCTTCTCCACCTACTTCCACCTCGCCAACGTCACCGAGCAGGTCCACCGCGGCCGCGAACTGCGCGCCCGCCGCGCCGCCGAGGGCGGACTGCTCTCCCGTACCGCCGACCGCCTCAAGGACGCCGACCCCGACCACCTGCGGGAGACCGTCGCCAACCTCAACGTGCGCCCCGTCTTCACCGCGCACCCCACCGAGGCCGCCCGCCGCTCCGTGCTGAACAAGCTCCGCCGGATCGCCGCCCTCCTCGACACCCCCGTCATCGAGTCCGACCGGCGCCGCCTGGACACCCGCCTCGCCGAGAACATCGACCTGGTGTGGCAGACGGACGAACTCCGCGTCGTCCGCCCCGAACCCGCCGACGAGGCCCGCAACGCCATCTACTACCTGGACGAACTGCACGCCGGCGCCGTCGGCGACGTCCTGGAGGACCTCACGGCCGAGCTGGAGCGCGTCGGCGTCAAGCTCCCCGACGACACCCGCCCCCTCACCTTCGGCACCTGGATCGGCGGCGACCGCGACGGCAACCCCAACGTCACCCCCGAGGTCACCTGGGACATCCTCATCCTCCAGCACGAACACGGCATCAACGACGCCCTGGAGATGATCGACGAGCTGCGCGGCTTCCTCTCCAACTCCATCCGCTACACCGGCGCCACCCAGGAACTGCTGGACTCCCTCACCGCCGACCTCGACCGCCTCCCCGAGATCAGCCCCCGCTACAAGCGGCTCAACGCGGAGGAGCCCTACCGGCTCAAGGCCACCGCCATCCGGCAGAAGCTGGAGAACACCAAGACCCGGCTGGCCACCGACACCCCCCACAAGGACGGCCACGACTACCTCGGCACCGCCGAGCTCCTCGACGACCTCCGCCTCCTCCAGACCTCCCTCCGCGCCCACCGCGGCGGCCTCTTCGCCGACGGCCGCCTCGCCCGCACCATCCGCACCCTCGCCGCCTTCGGCCTCCAGCTCGCCACCATGGACGTCCGCGAACACGCCGACGCCCACCACCACGCCCTCGGCCAGCTCTTCGACCGGCTCGGCGAGGAATCCTGGCGCTACGCCGACATGCCCCGCGAGTACCGCACCAAGCTCCTCGCCAAGGAACTCCGCTCCCGGCGCCCCCTCGCCCCCACCCCGGCGCCCGTCGACGCGGCCGGCGAGAAGACCCTCGGCGTCTTCCAGACCGTCAAGCGCGCCCTGGAGGTCTTCGGACCCGAGGTCATCGAGTCGTACATCATCTCCATGTGCCAGGGCGCCGACGACGTCTTCGCCGCCGCCGTCCTCGCCCGCGAGGCCGGCCTCATCGACCTGCACGCCGGCTGGGCCAAGATCGGCATCGTCCCCCTCCTGGAGACCACGGACGAACTGAAGGCCGCCGACACCATCCTGGAGGACCTGCTCTCCGACCCGTCGTACCGGCGCCTGGTCGCCCTGCGCGGCGACGTCCAGGAGGTCATGCTCGGCTACTCCGACTCCTCCAAGTTCGGCGGCATCACCACCAGCCAGTGGGAGATCCACCGCGCCCAGCGCCGCCTGCGCGACGTCGCCCACCGCTACGGCGTGCGGCTGCGCCTCTTCCACGGCCGCGGCGGCACCGTCGGCCGCGGCGGCGGCCCCTCCCACGACGCCATCCTCGCCCAGCCCTGGGGCACCCTCGAAGGCGAGATCAAGGTCACCGAACAGGGCGAGGTCATCAGCGACAAGTACCTCGTGCCGTCCCTGGCCCGGGAGAACCTCGAACTGACCGTCGCCGCCACCCTCCAGGCGTCCGCCCTGCACACCGCCCCCCGCCAGTCCGACGAGGCCCTCGCCCGCTGGGACGCCGCCATGGACGTCGTCTCCGACGCCGCCCACACCGCCTACCGCAAGCTCGTCGAGGACCCCGACCTGCCGACGTACTTCCTCGCGTCGACACCGGTCGACCAGCTCGCCGACCTGCACCTGGGCTCCCGGCCCTCCCGCCGCCCCGGCTCCGGCGTCTCCCTCGACGGCCTGCGCGCCATCCCCTGGGTGTTCGGCTGGACCCAGTCCCGGCAGATCGTCCCCGGCTGGTTCGGCGTCGGCTCCGGCCTCAAGGCACTCCGCGAAGCCGGCCTCGACACCGTCCTGGACGAGATGCACCAGCAGTGGCACTTCTTCCAGAACTTCATCTCCAACGTCGAGATGACCCTCGCCAAGACCGACCTGCGCATCGCCCAGCACTACGTCGACACCCTCGTCCCCGACGAACTGAAGCACGTCTTCGACACCATCAAGGCCGAACACGAACTCACCGTCACCGAGGTCCTCAAGGTCACCGGCGAAAGCGAACTCCTCGACGCCCAGCCCGTCCTGAAGCAGACCTTCAGCATCCGCGACGCCTACCTCGACCCCATCTCCTACCTCCAGGTCGCCCTGCTCAAGCGCCACCGCGACGCCGCCGCGAACGGCACCGACCCCGACCCGCTGCTCGCCCGCGCCCTGCTCCTCACCGTCAACGGAGTCGCCGCCGGCCTGCGCAACACCGGCTGACCCCGCCAACCCCCGCACGCCCCCGCGCCGCACCCCCGCGCGGGGGCGTCGTCACACCGCCACCACCGACGCCAGCAGCCGAGGACCCCCAAGCCCTCAAGGCACGCGCGGAACACCACCGAGCGGCACCCACGCGTACCCCACCCCCCGCAGGCCCCGACCACACCACCCCGCCGCCCCCCGGCCTCCACCCGACCGCAAACGCCCTCCCCGCCGCCACGGCCACCGAGTCCTCCGGCACCACCCCGCCCCGCACCACCGACCCCGGCGCGTACGGCCCCCCACACACCCCGGCCGCACACCGCGCCACCCCGACCAAGCCGCGCTCCCGCCCCCCGGCCGGCATCACGTGCTGCGCCCCCCCCACGACGCCCCCACCCCGACGATCAGGACCAGCACGACGACCGCGCCCATCACCACGACCCGACCGAACGACACCACCGCAGAAGCACGGCCGCGAACCTCGGCATGCCCGCGCACACGGCCGACCCCGATGAGCCCAACGTCAGGAGTTGTACGACCCCTGCGCCCGCTCCAACCCCTCCAGCACCAGACACTCCACCGCGTCCGCCGCCCGGTCCACGAACCAGTCCAGCTCCTTGCGCTCCGCCGACGAAAAGTCCTTCAGCACGAAATCCGCCACCTGCATCCGCCCCGGAGGCCGACCGATCCCGCACCGCACCCGGTGATACCCCGGCCCCATCGCCTTCGTCATCGACTTCAGCCCGTTGTGCCCGTTGTCCCCACCCCCCAGCTTCAGCCGCAACACCCCGAAATCGATGTCCAACTCGTCATGCACCGCCACCACACGCTCCGCCGGCACCTTGTAGAAATCCCGCAACGCCGTCACCGGACCACCCGACAGATTCATGTACGACATCGGCTTCACCAGCACCACCCGACGCCCCGCCGGCCCCGGCGGCCCGACCCGCCCCTCCACCACCTGGGCCTGCGCCTTCCCATGCCGCTTGAACCGCCCGCCCATCCGCTCCGCCAGCAGATCGGCCACCATGAAACCCACGTTGTGCCGGTTCCCCGCGTACTCCGGCCCCGGATTCCCCAGCCCCACCACCAGCCAGGGCCCACCCGCATCGGTCGTCACGCCCACACCTCCTCAGATACACGCCAGCCGCTGCTCCCCGAAGGGAACAGCGGCTGACAACAGATCGAAAACGACGAGACAACGCCGCTACGACGATGACGACGATCAGGCCTCCGCGGCCTCGTCGCCCTCACCCTCGGCCGGGGCCTCCTCGGCCTGCGCGGCCAGCACCTGCAGCACCACGGTCTCCCCGTCCACACCCAGCTTCGTGCCCGACGGCAGCGGAATGTCCTTCGCCAGGACGGAAGCACCGGCCTCCAGACCCTCCACCGACACGGTGACCGACTCCGGGATGTGCGTCGCCTCGGCCTCGACCGGCAGCGCGTTCAGCACATGCTCCAGCAGGTTGCCACCCGGCGCCAGCTCACCCTCGGTCTGCACGAAGATCTCGACGCTGACCGTCTCACCACGCTGCACCAGCTGAAGGTCGACGTGCTCCAGGAAACCCTTGATCGGGTCACGCTGCACCGACTTCGGAATCGCCAGCTCATTGGACTTGCCGTCGATGTCCAGCGCGATCAGCACGTTCGGCGTACGCAGCGCCAGCAGCAGCTCGTGACCCGGAAGCGTCAGGTGCAGCGGGTCCGAACCGTGCCCGTACAGCACACCCGGAACCTTGTCCTGACGACGGATACGGCGCGCCGCACCCTTGCCGAACTCACTGCGCGTCTCCGCGGAGATCTTCACCTCGGACATGCTCACTCCTCGTACAACAACAGAAACGGACGTGGTCACCCGGCCACGAACGGCCTGCTACGAAGAGCGCGTCGATAACGGACCGCCGACACCCGCCAGAAAACGAGTACGGCCTCCCTCGCCGAGCAACCTCAGCAGTCTACTCGGCAAAAGAGGCCACACCCAAAACGATCTACTGCTCGTCGAACAGGCTCGTCACCGAACCGTCCTCGAACACCTCACGCACCGCCCGCGCGATCGTCGGCGCGATCGACAACACCGTGATCTTGTCCAGCTCCAGCTCACCCGGCGTAGGCAGCGTGTTCGTCAGCACAAACTCACTCACCTGCGAATTCTTCAACCGGTCCGCCGCCGGACCCGACAGCACACCATGCGTCGCCGTCACGATGACGTCCTCCGCACCGTGCGCGAACAGCGCATCCGCCGCCGCACAGATCGTGCCACCCGTGTCGATCATGTCATCGACCAGCACACAGATACGCCCCTCCACATCACCGACGACCTCGTGCACGGTGACCTGATTCGCCACATCCTTGTCACGCCGCTTGTGCACGATCGCCAACGGCGCACCCAGCCGGTCACACCACCGGTCCGCGACCCGCACCCGGCCCGCGTCCGGAGACACGATCGTCAGCTTGTTCCGGTCCACCTTCGCGCCCACATAATCCGCCAGCAGCGGCAGCGCGAACAGATGGTCCACCGGCCCGTCGAAGAACCCCTGGATCTGGTCCGTGTGCAGGTCCACAGCGAGAATCCGGTCCGCGCCGGCCGTCTTCATCAGATCCGCGATCAGACGCGCCGAGATCGGTTCACGCCCACGGTGCTTCTTGTCCTGCCGCGCATAACCGTAGAACGGCACGATCACGGTGATCGAACGAGCCGACGCACGCTTCAACGCGTCGATCATGATCAACTGCTCCATGACCCACTTGTTGATCGGAGCCGTGTGGCTCTGGATCAGGAAACAGTCCGCCCCACGGGCCGACTCCTGATAACGCACATAGATCTCACCGTTGGCGAAATCGAAGGCCTTCGTCGGGACGACCCCGACACCCAGCTCGTGGGCGACCTCCTCGGCAAGCTCGGGGTGGGCGCGGCCGGAGAAGAACATCATCTTCTTCACGCCGGTCGTCTTGATCCCGGTCACAGCACTGTCTCCTCAGAGGTCTCGCAGCCGGAGCAGAGCGGACGTCCCGGCTGGTAAGGGTGCGGGTGTGCACTTATCACGGTACGACGACTTCGACGCACCGGTTTCCGGTCAATCCTCGGCGCCCCGCTCCCGGGACGCCTCCTCGGCCGCCCGCGCCGCCGCACTCCCCGGCCGCTTACGAGCCACCCAACCCTCGATATTCCGCTGCTGACCACGGGCCACGGCCAGCGAACCAGGCGGCACATCCTTCGTGATCACCGAGCCGGCGGCAGTGTACGCACCGTCCCCGACCGTGACAGGAGCCACAAACATATTGTCCGACCCCGTCCGGCAATGGGACCCGACCGTCGTGTGATGCTTGTCCTGCCCGTCATAGTTCACGAACACACTCGCCGCCCCGATGTTCGTGTACTCGCCGATCGTGGCGTCCCCCACATACGACAGATGCGGCACCTTCGTACCCTCACCGATCGACGCGTTCTTCGTCTCGACATACGTACCGATCTTGCCCCTGACCCCCAACCGGGTCCCCGGACGCAGATACGCGAACGGCCCCACCGACGCCTCGGCGCCCACCTCCGCGCCCAGCGCCACCGTGTTCTCGACCCGCGCACCCGCCCCCACCCGGGTATCCGTCAACCGCGAATGCGGCCCCACCTCGGCACCCTCGCCCAGATGCGTCGCCCCCCGCAGCTCCGTACCCGGATACACCACCACATCCCGCTCGAACGTCACCGACACGTCCACCCACGTCGACGCCGGATCGACCACCGTCACCCCGCCCAGCATCGCCCCCGTCAACAACCGGTCATTCAGAATCCGCCGCGCCTCCGCCAACTGCACCCGGTTGTTGATCCCCGCGATCTCCCGGTGATCACCCGCCACACACGCCCCGACCCGATGCCCGGCCTCCCGCAGAATGCCCAGGACATCCGTCAGGTACTCCTCACCCTGACTGTTGTCCGTCCGCACCTTCCCCAGCGCGTCGACCAGCAACCGCCCGTCGAACGCGAACACCCCCGAGTTGATCTCCCGGATCGCCCGCTGCGCCTCGTCGGCGTCCTTGTGCTCCACGATCGCCGTCACCGCGCCCGACGCGTCCCGCACGATCCGCCCGTACCCCGTCGCGTCCGGCACCTCGGCCGTCAGCACGGTCACCGCGTTCCCGTCCGCCGCGTGGGTGCCGGCCAGCGACCGCAGCGTCTCCGCGGTCAGCAGCGGGGTGTCCCCGCACACCACCACGACCGTCCCGTCGACGGCCCCGCCCAGCTCCTCCAGGCCCATCCGCACGGCGTGCCCGGTGCCGTTCTGCCGCTCCTGCACGGCGGTACGGGCGGTGGGGGCGACCTCGGCGAGATGCGCGGCGACCTGCTCACGGGCGTGCCCGACGACGACGACCAGGTGCTCGGGGTCCAGCTCGCCGGCGGCGGCGAGCACGTGCCCGACGAGCGAGCGGCCACAGATGTCGTGCAGGACCTTCGGCGTGGCCGACTTCATACGGGTGCCCTCACCCGCTGCGAGAACGACGACGGCGGCCGGGCGGTTGGCGCTCACGGGATGCCCTTCGGCTGTGGGTGGGGGTGGACAACCGCAGGATACCGGGGGGTTACGTGGGGAACATGAGTATGGGCCCTGACTGTGCTGTCAGGGCCCGTACTTCGCAGGCTCCCCCGCAAGGATTCGAACCTTGACCTGCCAAGACCAAAACTTGGTGTGCTGCCGGGTTACACCACGGGGGATCACGCTTCAGACCTTACCGGAGAGGTCCTTGTGCGTGGGCCACGATTCCGTTCCACCAACCCTCGATACGGTTGTACAGGTGGGCACTGCGGGACACGGTGACGACCAGGCATCCGTGGTAGTCGTCCCCGACGTTCTTGCGGACGGTTTTGGGGTTGTGCTTCTTGAGCGTTGGCTTCGCGAAGCTGGTCGTGTCGACGCCGGCCGTCTCCGCCCAGAACCTGTGCGCCGCGTCGATGTCGGCGGACTCGTGGATGAGCAGGCGGAAACCCATACGGTCCCTCCCCACGCCGAGCAGGTCGAGCCAGGCGAGGTACGTCTTGATCACTCCGGGGTCGCTGTTGACGAAGACGGCGCGTTCCCGGCGGTCGTACGGCTTGCTCTTAGAGCCCTCCGCCCAGTAGAGAGCTACGCCCACCAGGAAAAGGTCGCGGTTCGTGAGCGCGCCGACCTCGCCCTTGGCAATCCGCCTTGATCCGTCGGCGGTTCTCGTCCTCGGCCGCGCGGCGCCGTGCCAGGCCCTCGTGCATGAGGGCTCGCTGTTCCTCCGGCGTGTAGCGGGGCTCGGGCCTCGGGAGGTCTCTGACCCAGAGTGAGACCGAGCTTTTCGAGCAGCCCAGTTCTGCTTCGATCCGGTCGTAGGTCCACCCCTGTAGGCGGAGCTCGCGCGCTCTCGCCCTCAGGTCGTCCTTCGCGTTCGGGCGCTTCGTCCAGGCGGGCGGCGGTTCGCCCTTCACCAGTTGGTTGAGGATGTCGTTGTTGAACACCTTCAGCTCGTCCCGGATCTGTCGAAGACTGTAGCCCTCGCGGCGGAGCTCCACCGCCTGTTCGCGGAGGTGCTCGAAGTCGGCGTATCTGTTCGGTGAGGGGTTCATGGGGACAGTTTTGGGGTGGAACGGCGTGTTCGGGGGTGGGTCGGGAGCGGTTCACCAGTTCGAGGGGTATCGCGTCGTATCGCTACCGTGGGATCACGGTCCGTGGTGTGCGCCGATCCACCGAAACTCCCCGGAAACGCGCCGCCGTGCGCCCGTAGGCTGGAGGCATGACCTCGACGGGGGAAGACCATGTGACGGCCCGGGGTGGGCCGTGGTGGTGGGAGCGGTGGCGTGGCGCGGTGCTCGACGGGGGGCTGGCCGCGTTGTCGGTGCTGGAGTGTGCGGCGGAGGGGGTGTCCTTCGCGTGGGACGCCGGGATTCCGGTGTGGGCGGGGGTCCTCTTCGGTGCGCTGGCCGGCTCGGTGCTGGTGGTGCGGCGGAAGTGGCCGATCGCGGTGGTGCTGGTGGCGATCGCCGTCACGCCGGCGCAGATGGGTTTCCTGATGGGGGTCGTCGGGCTGTACACGCTGGCGGCGTGCGAGCTGCCGCGGCGGATCATCGGGTCGCTGGCCGGGATGTCGTCGGTGGGGACGTTGATCGTGACGTTCGTGCGGGTGCGGCAGGACATGGCGCGGGGCGAGCTGGGGATCGGGGACTGGTTCGTGCCGTTCGCGGCGGTGACGATCTCGCTGGGGCTGACGGCGCCTCCGGTGCTGTTGGGGCTGTATGTGGGGGCGCGGCGGCGGTTGATGGAGAGTCTGCGGGAGCGGGCGGACAGTCTGGAGCGGGAGCTTCAGTTGCTTGCGGAGCGTGCGGAGGAGCGTGCGGAGTGGGCGCGCAGTGAGGAGCGGACGCGGATCGCGCGGGAGATGCACGACGTGGTCGCGCACCGGGTGTCCTTGATGGTGGTGCATGCGGCGGCGTTGCAGGCGGTGGCGCGGAAGGACCCGGAGAAGGCGGTTCGCAATGCCGCGTTGGTGGGGGATATGGGGCGGCAGGCGCTGACGGAGTTGCGGGAGATGCTCGGGGTGCTGCGCAGTGGGGGTGGTGCGCCGGGGGAGCGGTCGGTGCCGTTGGCGGCGGTGGGGGCGGCGGCTGCCGCCGCTGCTTCGCGGGCGGCGGTGGAGGAGGGGGAGGGGCCGTCGCTGGCGGAGCTGGGTGAGTTGGTGGGGCAGTCGGCCGCGGCGGGGATGGTGGTCGATCTGTCGGTGCAGGGGGAGGTGCGGTCGTACGCGCCGGAGGTGGAGCAGACGGCGTTCCGGGTGGTGCAGGAGGCGTTGACGAACGTGCACAAGCATGCGTCGGGGGCGAAGACGTATGTGCGGTTGGCGCATCGGGTGTCGGAGATCGCGATGCAGGTGGAGAACGATCCGCCGCCTGAGCCGGGGTCGGCGTCGGTGGCGGGGTTGCCGTCGGGGGGCAATGGCCTGGTGGGGATGAAGGAGCGGGTGGCGGCGTTGGGTGGGGTGTTCGTGTCGGGGCCGACGGAGGCGGGGGGTTTTCGGGTGTCGGCGGTGATTCCGGCGTCGGCCGCTTCGTGAGGGCCGGGGGTGGGGGTCCTTGGGTCAGATGGTGCTGAGGCGGTGGGGTTCGGTGCCGGTGACGAGGGCGGTGAGGGCGTGGTCGATGTGGGGGCCGAGGTACCAGTCGCCGGTGTGGTCGAGGGCGTAGATCCGGCCGTGGGTGTCGACGGCGAGGAGGGCCTGGGTGTCGGTCTCGGTGCCGAGGGGGCAGACGTCGGTGTCGAGGGCGCGGCCGAGGTCGCCGAGGGTGCGGGCGAGGTGGAGGCCGTGCAGGGGGTCGAGGTGGAGGGTTGCGGGGGCGATCTGGCGGCCGGGTGCGGTGGGGGTGATGGTGAGGCCGCCGAATTCGGCCCAGGCTTCGACGGCGGCGGGGAAGACGGTGTGGCGGTGGCCGGCGGGTGAGGTGTGGGCGCGGAGGGTGTCGGCCCAGATCTCGGCTTGTGTGATGTCCCAGCGTCCGGGGTGCCAGCCGGCGTCGCGTAGGGCGGTGTCGACGGGGGCGGGGAATCGGGTGGGGGCGCTGGTGTGGTCGGGGTGCATGGCTTTCGTTCGTCGTCCGTTGGGGGTGTGTGGGGCGGGGGCGGGTCAGGGGGTGGTGGGTGTGGGGTCGACGATGCGGACGCCGAAGTGGGCGCTGAGGGCGGTGCAGGTGCGGCAGGGGGTGGCGAAGGTGCCGTGCAGGGGGTCGCCGTCCTCGCGGATGCGGCGGGCGGTGAGTTTGGCGTGTTTGAGGGCTTTGCGGGCTTCGCCGTTGGTCATGGGTCTGCGGGCGGCGCGTTTGCTGCGGGCGGCGTCGGCGGTGGTGAGGTGTCGGGAGATGAGGATGGTCTCGGCGCAGCGTCCGGTGAAGCGGTCGCGTTGTGAGCTGGTGAGGGTGTCGAGGAAGTCCTGGACGAGGGGGTGCAGGGCGGGGGGTGTGTCGCCGCGGGCGGCGGTGCCGGTGAGGGTGGTGCCGCGGACGGAGAGGGCGGCGGCGACGGTGGGGAGTATGCCGTCGCGGCGGTGGCGGAGGGTGGGGGTGTGGCGGGTGTCGGTGGTGCTCCAGCCGATGCGGGGGTCGCCGCTGCGGGGGTTGTCGTACCTGCCCGTGTGGTGTCCCGTCTGTGTCGCGTTCATGATCGTCATCCCCTCTGTGCCTCCCCCGGAGGTCACAGACTGCCAAATGGCGTTGCTGGTGGGGAAGCTGGGGCGGGGCGACACGCCCGCATATGGGCGGTCTGTCACCGGTGGGTGACGGCTGGTCACGGAAGCGGAGGGGTGTGGTGCCGCTGCCGGTGACCGGTGTCGTCGTACCGCATAGGCTGTCGGCACCGCGTGCGCTGCGCTGATCTTCGCAGTTCCGGGCAGTTTCAGGCAGTTCACGACAGATGCAGTCAGTCAGAGACAGTGTCCGCACGGACAACGGACATACGCCGCAGGGGGCAACCGCCATGACGACAGGTCGGCTCGGGCTGGGGGTTCCTCCCGGCCGCCAGGCCGGGGGACGGGCCGTGCCGCCGAACGCGGCCTACGCCGGGCAGGTCGTGCACTTCCCGGACCCGGTGCGGGCGGCGCGTCATCCGCGGGGGGTGCGGGTGGACGGGGCGGGTTATCCGGATTTCTCGCCGTACGCGCGGGCCGCGGCGGAGGTGGCGGAACCGCCGGGCGGTTTCGGTGTGGACGAGCTGCGGCTGACCGACTACGTCTCCGCGAACGCGGCGTTGGCGGCGTCGGGGCACGAACTGTGGGACACGGTGCCGGCGGTGGCGACACCGCACGGGTGGACGTGGCACCACGTGGTGGGGTCGCGGCGCCTCGAACTGGTGCCGGTCGAGGTGAAGGCGCTGCTGCGGCACCACGGGGGGGTCGCGACGGCGGCGGTGGACCAGTCGAAGCGGGGGACGCGGCCGTTGGAGCAGACGCGGCCGGCGCATCTCGGGCTGCCGAAACGGGGGCCGGCGGTCTCGGAGGCGCAGGTGCAGGGGGCGGAGGAGGACCTCGGGTACCGGTTGCCGGGCGCGTACCGGTCGTTCCTGAAGGCGGCGGGGGGCTGCGCGCCGGTGGGGACGGCGCTGGACGCGGAGCTGGGGCTGCTGATCGACCAGCCGTTCTTCACGGTGCGGGAGGAGGCGGCGGTCAATGACCTGGTCTACGTCAACAAGTGCCTGCGGGACCATCTGACGAAGGACTACCTGGGGGTGGCGTTCGTGCAGGGGGGTCTGCTGGCGGTGAAGGTGAAGGGCGAGCGGGCCGGTTCGGTGTGGTTCTGCGCGTACGACGACGCGCGGGACGTCGATCCGGGGTGGTCGCCGGCGGAGCGCGCGGAGCGGCTGCTGCTGCCGTGCGGTGAGGATTTCGACGCGTTCCTGTCGCGGCTGGCGGGGTCGCCGCCGGAGCTGGAGACGGTGGCGAATCTGATGGTGGACGGCGGGTTCGCGCGGGCCGTGCCGGTCGCGGCGTCCGCTGTTGTCGCGGGAGAGTGAGCTGGCGATGGTGACGTTCGCGCAGGCGCAGGAGCGCGGCGAGGAGTGGATCAACGGGGATGTGCCGGCGTCGCTCCACCGTGAGGTGCGGGTGAGGGAGTTCGGGCTCGGCTTCGTGGTGTGGGGCGAGGACCGGGCGGAGGGCCCGGCCGGTACGGGGGGCGCGCAGCGGCTGGTGCTCGCCCGGGACAGCGGTGAGGCGTCGTTGTGGCCCGCGCTGCCGGTGGGTGAGGTGATCCGCCGGTACGAGGAGGAGTACGGCCGGTCGGAGCCGGTGGCGGGGCCGGTGCCGGCGGCGCGGGTGGATCTGAACCAGACGTCGTTCCTGCTGAGCCCGCCGGAGTGGTTGCAGGAGGCGGCGGACAAGCTGGGGATCGCGGACCGGCGGGAGGGGAGCGGCGCCGGGCGACCGGAGGACGCGGGGACTCCTGGGGCTTCTGGGGTTCCCGGGGTTGCTGAGGGTGTGACCCCGTGGGCCGGTACGGACACCAACGGGGACGGCGGCGAGGACCGTTCCGTGCCGTTGCCGGAGACGGTGTTCGCTTCGCCGGTGGGTGAGGAGAGCGACGGGCAGGGTCCCGGGTCCGGTGCCGGCTCGGGTGCCGGTGCGGATGCCGACGCGGCCGGTGCCGGTGAGGCGTCCCGGTCGGCGGGGGTACCGCAGCCGCCTGCTGTGCCGGGGCCGCCTGCCGCGCCGCAGCCGCCCGCCGCGCCGCCGTCTCCCGCTGTGCCGTCGTCCTCCGCTGCTCCGCAGCCGGCCGCCGTTCCCCGGCCGCCTGTCGTGCCGGTGCCTTCCGCTGCTCCGCAGCCGACCGCGGTGCCGTCCCCCGTTCCCGCGCCGCAGCCGCCCGTCGTACCGGGGCCGCCCGCCGTTCCCCAGCCTCCGGTGGCGCCGCCGGCCCCCGTGCCGCCCGGCCCCGCCGGGGCGCACACCGTGCCGGCCGTGCCGGTCGCGTCGCCGCCCCCGCCCGGACCCGCCGTTCCCCAGCCTCCGGTGGCGCCGCCGGCCCCCGTGCCGCCCGGCCCCGCCGGGGCGCACACCGCGCCGACCGTGCCGGCCGTGCCGGTCGCGTCGCCGCCCCCGCCCGGACCCGGCGTGCCCCCGCCGCAGGGTGCCGTACCGCCGCCGGGACCGCCGCAGCCCCGGCCGTCGCAGGCAGCGGCGCCGCAGGCGCCGGCATACGGGTATCCGCCGCCCCCGGGGCAGCCGACCGTCGGTCCCGGGTACCAGGCGGTGCTGCGCTACCGGGCGCAGGACGGTTCCGAGCAGCAGCTCATCCGGCGGTCCGCGCCGGGCACCCCGCACCCGGAGTGGCAGATCTACCACGAGCTGCGGGCCATGAGCGTGCCGCCGGACCAGGTCCTGGAGCTGCACACGGAGCTGGAGTCGTGCGAGCTGCCGGGCGCGTACTGCGCGCGGATGATCCGGGAGCAGTGGCCGCAGGCGCGGATCACGTCGATCGCGCCGTACGGTACCGATCACGCGAGCCGGCAGCAGGGCATGCGCGAACTGCTCAGTCACCAGGGCGAGTTGCACCAGGTGGCGGACGGCCCCGCGCGGCCCGCGCCGGTGCGGGCGCCGCTGCCGGCGGTGCAGGCCGCCCCGCCGGTGCCGCCGGAGGGGATCGCGCGGGAACTGGCCGCGGCGTTCGGGCCGGGGGTGTTCCGGTTCGAGCAGGCGGCGGTGGACCGGCAGGGCGTGCCGCCGGTCGTGGCGCACACGCTGGTGGTGGCGGGGCTGCCGCTGGACATGGGTCCGTTCTTCTGGGCGCAGGCGCAGCCGGGCCGTCCGGTGCCGACGCTGGCGGAGCTGGCGGTGGAGCGGGGGGTGCGGCCGGCCTCGGACGCCGGGTCGTACCTGGTGGTGGGCAGCGACTTCGGCAAGGCGCTCTGTGTGCAGTACGGCACGGCGAACATCGTGGCGGTGCCGGTGGAGGCCGGGCCGGGCGGTGCGCCGGTGCCGCCGCAGTTCGTGAACACGGGGCTGCCGGAGTTCGCGCGCTGTCTGGCGCTGCTGGGGCGGATGTGGCGGCTGCGGTTCGGGCTCAACCAGGAGCAGGCGGGTCGCTGGACCGTGGACTTCCAGGCGCAGTTGGCGGCGCTGGACGCGGCGGCGCTCGGGTCGCCGGAGAGCTGGTGGTCGGTGCTGCTGGAGCAGATGTGGGACGGCCTGCTGTGACGCGGTGACCGCGCCGGTCCCGGCCGGGTCCGGTGTGCGGAGTGTCGCGTTATGAACACTTACGTTTGATCCCTAAAGTCCCTTGAGTCCGTTATGTACGTAAAGTCGGGCGACAAGGGGTTCCAGCATGAGCAGCGCATCGGTGCCGCCCCACGGCTTCGTGACCGTACGGGGGCGCGGTTACCGTCCCGAGCAGGTCGACGCGTGTGCCGCGGTCCTCTCCCGGGAGCGGGACGCCGCCTGGGAGCGGGCCGCCCGGCTCACCGTGCTGGCGCGGCGGATGGAGGAGGAGCTGGCCGGGCTGCGGGAGACGGTGGCCGGGCTGGCTCCGCAGGCGTACGAGGAGCTGGGGGAGGGCGCGCGGGAGCTGTTCCGGCGGGCCGAGGAGGAGGCCGCGGGGCTGCGGGCGCGGGCGCGGGCCGATGCGGAGCGGCAGGTGGACCGGGCGCGGGCGTACGCGGAGGGCGTGGCGGAGTCCGTGCGGGCGTACGCCGACGCCGTACGCGCCGAGGCGGACGAGCGGGCCCGGCAGCGGCTGCTCGCGGCGCGGGCGGAGGCCGACGGGGCGCGGATCGGGTCCCGGCGCGAGGTGAAGGCGGGGCGGGCGGAGGCGCTGGCGGCGCTGCGGGAGATGCGGCGGCGGACCACCGGGATGCTCGCCGAGCAGGCGCGGGAGCGGGCGGCGCGGTGGGCGGCGGCCGAGCGGGAGGAGACGGAGCGGGCGGCCGCCGCGGAGGCGGCGCTCGTGGAGCGGTCGGCGCGGGCCGAGCGGGAACTGGCGGACGCGGAGCGGGAGCTGGCCGCCGCCCGGGAGGCGGCCCGGCGGTGGCCCGCGGAGGCGCGGGAGCGGGCCGCCGAGGTGGTCGCCGCGGCGCGGGCGAGCGCGGAGCGGACCGCCCGGGAGACGGAGCGGGTGCTGCGGGAGCACGGGGAGCGGTGGGACGAGCTGCGGACGCAGATGGACCAGGTCCGCAGCCGGATCAGCGCCCTGACGGGCCGGGCGGTGGAGTGACCCGGCCCGCCCGGCCGCCGGGTGCCTCCGGTCAGCCGCGTGCCGAGCCCGCGTAGAGGTCCGTCTCCAGGGCCTCGTACCGTACGCGCTGCTCCTCGGTCCGGCGGCGGCCGGAGGCGAGGGTGCCGAGCCAGCCGAAGGCGAAGCCGGCCGGGATGGAGACCAGGCCCGTGGTGGTGAACGGGAACCAGTTGAAGTCGGCGTCGGGGAAGGCGGCGACGGGGGTGCCGGAGACCAGGCTGGTGCCCGGGGTGAGGGCGAGGACGGTGAGGGTGCCGCCGATCAGGGTCCACAGCAGGCCGGCGCGGGTGAAGCGGCGCCAGAAGAGGCTGTAGACCAGGGCAGGGCAGAGCGCCGAGGCGCCCACGCAGAAGGAGAGGGTGGCCAGCGGCTGGAGGCTGCGGTGCTGCACCAGTACGGCCAGGAGGATCGCGGGGATGCCGACGGCGACGGCGGACAGCCGGGCCAGCAGCATCTCGCGGCGCGGGGTCAGGGGCCGGGCGCGGGTGGCGAAGACGTCGTGGGCGAGGGAGTTGGCGCAGGCGAGGATCATCCCGGCGACCGAGGCCAGCAGGGTGAGGAACATGGCGGTGCCGACCGTGGTGAACAGGACGGTCTCCGCCAGGGTGACGTCGGTGCCGAAGGCCGCCCGGGAGCCCAGCAGGTAGGCCGAGTTGCCGGCGGCGTCGGTCGCGGCGACCGTGTCCCGGCCGACCAGGGCCGTCGCGCCGAACCCGACGACGGTGACGACCAGCACGAACAGCGCCACCAGGGAGACCGCCCAGGACATCGAACGGCGTATCTCGCGGGCGCTGGAGGCGGTGTACATGCGCATGGTGACGTGCGGCAGGCAGGCGCCGCCGAGGACCACCGCGAGCTGGGAGGAGACCATGTCCAGGCCGGGCCAGGGGCCGGCGGCGTACTCCAGGCCGGGGTGCAGGAACGCCTGTCCGGCGCCGCTGCGGCGGGCGGCGGCGTCGAAGAGGGCACCCGGGTTCCAGCCGAACCGGTGCAGGAGCAGCGCGGTGACCACGGCGCCGGAGCCGAGCAGCATGACGATCTTGAGGATCTGGATGAGGGCGGTGCCCTTCATGCCACCGATCATCGCGTAGCTGATCATCAGGGCGCCGACGCCGATGACACAGCCGGTCTGGAGCGCGGCGCTGTCGAAGCCGAGCAGGAACGACATCAGCTGGCCGGTGCCGGCCAGTTGCACCAGCATCATCGGCACCAGCGCGGTGAGGGTCACCAGACAGGCGGTGACGCGGACGGTCCGGCCGGACATGCGGCGGCCCAGGACGTCGCCCATGGTGAACCGGCCCGCGTTGCGCAGGGGTTCGGCCATCAGGAACATCAGCAGGAGCAGCGAGAGGGCGGTGCTGAGGGCGAGGACGACCCCGTCGAAGCCGAACAGGGCGATGACGCCGCCGGTGCCGAGGACGGTGGCGGCGGAGATGTAGTCGCCGGCGATGGCCAGTCCGTTGCGCAGCGGGGAGAGGGAGCCGTAGCCGGTGTAGAACTCGTCCAGGTCGTCGCGGTCGGGGCCGGTCATCACGCAGAGCAGCAGCGTGACGGTGACGACGGTGCAGAAGCCGACCAGGGACATGGCCCTGGCGTCGTCGCTGAACCCGGTCATCGTCCGGCCTCCCCGCGCGCGCCGGCCGCGCCGTCCCGGCGGAGGCGGTCCACGAGCGGGTCGACGCGGCGCCGCGCGGTGTGCTCGTACAGGGCGATGGCGAGCCAGGTGACGGGGAGCTGGAGCAGGGCCAGGAGCATGCCGAGGGGCAGTCCGGCGGTGACGTCGCCGGTCAGCGTGGCCGGGGCGAACGCGGCGAGGAGCAGGAAGGCCAGGAAGTAGCCGAGCGCGGCGAAGGTGGCGGTCCGCCGCTGCCTGCGGTAGGCGGCGCGCAGCCCCCGCACGTCCCCGCGCTTCCTGACCGAGGGCAGCCGGAGCGTGTGGCTGTCCTCGGGGACGTACGCGGGGACGCGGGGCGGGTGGGACGGCGGTGCGTGGTATGGCATGTACGGGTCATGTGACATCCCGTGCTGCTCCTTGCGAGGCTCGGGTCCGCCGGAGACGGACCGCAGGGAGAGGGGGGTGCGGTGCCCGCACGCTACTCGCCGGCCTCGGGGCGTGTGGGGTTTTCCCCAAACTGAGTGGTCGGTATGTGGAAAAAGTCGGGGCTTCCGGGTGCGTGTCCGCCCGGACCGGGAGGCCGGGGACCGGCGGGGTGCGTCGGGACCGGGGACGGGCCCGCGCGGACCAGGAGACCGAAGGCCGCCACCGGCAGGCCGGGAATCCGCCCGCCGCGTCAGTCCGTCGGTACCGGGAACGCGCCCGCCCCCGGTCAGTCCGTCGGTACCCGGAGCCCGCCCGCCCCCAGTCAGTCCGTCGGTACCCGGAACGCGCCCGCCGCGTCAGTCCGTCGGTACCCGGAACGCGCCCGCCCCCGGTCAGTCCGTCAGCACCGGGAACCTGCGCGGCGCCAGCGTCAGCAGCACCAGGAACGCCAGCGCCGCCGCGCCCGCCGCGCCGAAGTAGACGGCGTGCACGGCGTCGGCGACCGCCCGTCGTACGCCGTCGCCCGCCGGGCCCGCGTCCAGCGCCCGGGTCACCGAGTCCAGGTCGCTCGCGCCGCCGAGCCGCGCCGCCAGCACCCCGTTGGCGATCGCGCCGAACACGGCCGCCCCGGCGGTCTGCCCGCTCTGCCGGCAGAACAGCACCGACGCGGTCGCGGTCCCCCGCTCCGACCAGCCCACCGTCGACTGCACGCCGACGATCAGCGGCAACTGGAACAGGCCGAGCGCGGCGCCGAGGAACAGCATCAGCAGGGCCGGCTGCCAGGCCGCGCCGGGATACGGCAGGAAGGGGAACGCGCACAGCAGCAGGGCGGCCGTGCCGATGCCCAGCATCGCCGTGTTGCGGAAGCCGATCCTGCGGTACACGTGCTGGCTCAGCGCCGCCGACACCGGCCAGCTCAGCGTCCACGCCGACAGCACGAACCCGGCCGCCACCGGCGCGAGACCCAGCACCGACTGCGCGTACGTCGGCAGGAACACCGTGGGCGCCACCATCAGCAGGCCCAGCGCGCCGAGCGCCAGGTTGACCGCGGCGATCGTACGGCGGCGCCACACCCACCCCGGCATGATCGGGTCGGCCACCCGGCGCTCCACCACGACGACGACCGCCAGCAGGACCAGGCCGCATGCGAACAGGGCGAGCGAGGGCGCGGACGCCCACGGCCAGGCGACCCCGCCCTGCACCAGCGCGGTGAGGAGGACCCCGCCGCACGCGAACACCGCGAGCGCGCCCGCCCAGTCCACCCGCGTCCGCGGCCCGCCCGGTGCCCGCCGCGGCTCGTGCAGGTGACGGACGATCAGCCACAGGGCCAGGGCGCCGACCGGCAGGTTGACCAGGAAGATCCACCGCCAGTCGGCGTAACCGGCCAGCACCCCGCCCAGCGCGGGCCCGGCTATGGAGGACACCGCCCACACCGTGGAGAGCCGGGCCTGTATCCTCGGGCGCTCCTTCAGCGGGTACAGGTCGGCGGCGAGGGTCTGCACCGTGCCCTGGAGCGCGCCGCCGCCCAGGCCCTGGACGACGCGGAAGGCGATGAGCGCCGTCATGCTCCAGGCGAGCGCGCACAGCAGCGAGCCCAGCAGGAAGAGGACGGCGCCCGCGACCAGGACGGGTTTGCGGCCGAAGGTGTCGGAGAGCTTGCCGTAGACGGGCAGGGTGACGGTGACGGCCAGCAGGTAGCCGGAGAAGAGCCACGAGAAGACGGAGAAGCCGCCGAGATCGCCGACGATCTGCGGGACGGCGGTGGAGACGATGGTGGAGTCCAGGGCCGCCAGCGCCATCGCCAGCATGAGCGCGGCGACGACCGCCCCGCGCCGGCCCTCCGCTCCGGTCCGGGCGGTGCCGGGCACCGCGTCCGCGCCCGTGGTGCTGTCCACTCCGCAACCCTCCTCAACCGGGGGTATCAGCTTCCCACTTGGGGCTGACATCGCGGGAGGGCACCGAGCGGGTCCGCCCGAGGGCGGAGTCCGACCCCGAGACGCCCTCGGCCGGAGGGCGGACTGCCCCTAGGGGTATCTCCGTACAACGGCTCGGGGAGGGGTCGTACCGCCGGAGGACGAGACGGGGGCCGGGCCGTCCTTAACCTGGTCTCACGCCGCCGGGGGGCGGTGCACCGGAGTCGCGGGGGTGGGGTTTTCCTCAGGAGAAGACTGCGCTGCGCACCATCGCGGCAGACCCGCGGCGGCGGCGAGACTTCTTCCCGCGGCGGGCGGTCCGGCCGTCCCGCCCGTCCGGCTCGCCGAGCACATCCACGCGTCACCCGTCGCCGGGGCACCGGCGGCACATCTGATGACCGACTTAGGAGACATGCCATGACATCGGCCGTGACCGTTCCCGCACAGGGGAGCACCGGAGGCCGTACGGCCGTGGCCGCGCGGGCGCGGCAGGTGGTGAAGGCGTACGGGACGGGGGAGACCAGGGTCGTCGCCCTCGACCACGTGGACGTGGACATAGCGCGCGGGGAGTTCACCGCGATCATGGGGCCGTCGGGCTCCGGCAAGTCCACGCTGATGCACTGCCTCGCCGGGCTCGACACGGTGACGTCCGGACAGATCCACCTGGACGACACCGAGATCACCGGCCTGAAGGACAAGAAGCTCACGCGGCTGCGCCGGGACCGGGTCGGTTTCATCTTCCAGGCGTTCAACCTGCTGCCGACGCTGAACGCGCTGGAGAACATCACGCTGCCCATGGACATCGCCGGCCGCAGGCCCGACCGGGCGTGGCTGGACCGGGTCGTGGAGACCGTGGGGCTGGCCGGGCGGCTCAAGCACCGGCCGGCCCAGCTCTCCGGCGGCCAGCAGCAGCGGGTGGCGGTGGCGCGGGCGCTGGCCGCGCGGCCCGAGATCATCTTCGGGGACGAGCCGACCGGCAACCTCGACTCCAGGGCGGGCGCGGAGGTGCTGGGCTTCCTGCGCCGGTCGGTGGACGAGCTGGGCCAGACCATCGTGATGGTCACCCACGACCCGGTGGCCGCGAGCCACGCGGACCGGGTGCTGTACCTGGCCGACGGCCGGATCGTCGACGAGATGCGCGACCCCACCGCCGACCGGGTCCTCGACCGGATGCTGCGCTTCTCCGGCGGACAGCCGCAGACTCCCGGCCTCGGCGCCCGGGGGCGTACGTCATGACCGTGCTGAAGACTTCGATGCGCAATTTCTTCGCGCACAAGGGCCGGATGGCGCTGTCGGCGGTGGCGGTGCTGCTGTCGGTGGCGTTCGTCTGCGGCACGCTGGTGTTCACCGACACGATGAACACGACGTTCGACAAGCTCTTCGCCGTGACCTCCGCGGACGTGACGGTCGCCCCGAAGGACGCCGAGGCCGAGGACACACCGCAGAACGGGGTGCCCGCGGCCCTGCCGGCGGCCACCCTGGAGACGGTCCGCTCGGTGGACGGCGTGAAGTCGGCCGAGGGCGCGGTGGTCTCGATGAACGTGACCGTCGTCGACTCCGGCAACGACAACGTGGGCGCCACCAGCGGCGCGCCCACCATCGCCGGGAACTGGACCAGGAACGACCTGCGGTCCATGGAGATCACCTCCGGGCACGCCCCGCGCGGTCCGACCGAGGCGATGATCGACTCCGACACCGCCGACAAGCACCACCTGAGGATCGGCGACGAGCTGCGCACCATCGCGCAGACCGGCGACTTCCGGACCCGGATCGTCGGCATCGCCTCCTTCACCGTCACCAACCCCGGTGCCGCGGTGGTCTACTTCGACACCGCCACCGCCCAGCGCGAACTGCTCGGCGGAACCGGCCGGTTCAGCCAGCTCAACGTCACCGCGGCGGACGGTGTCCCCGACGCGCGGCTGAAGCAGGACGTCTCCGCGGCCCTGGCCGGCTCCACCGGCGGCGGGTACGAGGTCCAGACGGCCCAGGAGGCGTCGGACGAGGCCCGCGCGGACGTCGGCGAGTTCATGGACGTCATCAAGTACGCCATGCTCGGCTTCGCCGGGATCGCGTTCCTGGTCGGCATCTTCCTGATCATCAACACCTTCTCGATGCTGGTCGCCCAGCGCACCCGCGAGATCGGCCTGCTGCGGGCCATCGGCTCCTCCCGCCGCCAGGTCAACCGCTCGGTGCTGATCGAGGCGCTCTTCCTCGGAGTCGTCGGCTCGGTCCTCGGTGTCGCGGCGGGGGTCGGCATCGCGGTCGGCCTGATGCGGCTCATGTCGGCGGCCGGCATGAACCTGTCCACCGACGACCTGACGGTGAAGGCGGCCACCCCGGCCGTCGGCCTGGTCCTCGGCGTCGTCGTCACCGTCCTCGCCGCGTACCTCCCGGCCCGCCGGGCCGGCCAGGTCTCCCCGATGGCCGCGCTGCGCGACGCCGGCACCCCGGCCGACGGCAGGGCGGGCCGGACACGCGCCGCGACCGGCCTGGTCCTCACCCTCGCGGGCGGCGCGGCCCTGTACGCGGCCGGTACGGCGGACCAGGCGAGCGAGGGGGCGTCCCTGCTCGGCGTGGGCGTGGTGCTCACGCTCATCGGCTTCGTGGTGATCGGCCCGCTGCTGGCCGGGGCGGTCGTCCGGGTGCTCGGCGCGGTGCTGCTCCGGGTCTTCGGCCCGGTGGGCCGCCTGGCCGAGCGCAACGCGCTGCGCAACCCGCGCCGCACCGGCGCGACGGGCGCGGCCCTGATGATCGGGCTGGCACTGGTGGCGTGCCTGTCGGTGGTCGGCTCCTCGATGGTCGCCTCGGCCACCAGCGAGCTGGACCAGTCGGTCGGCGCGGACTTCATCGTCGAGGGCAACCAGCGGATCGTGCCGCAGGCCGAGCGGGCCGTGCGGGACACGCCGGGCCTGGCACACGTCACCAGCTACAAGACCCTCGACGCCACGCTCACCTCGCCCGACGGCGACAAGGACGACTCCGGCCTCACCGCCGCCGACGCCACCTACGCCGAGGACCTGCGCCGCCCGACCACGGCCGGCGACCTGGCCGACGCGTACGGCACGGACGCGATGTCGGTCGGCTCCGACTACGCCAAGGAGCACGGCGTCGGCGTCGGCGACACGATCACCGTCGCCTTCAAGGGCGGGAAGACGGCGGAACTGAAGGTCGCCGCCGTCACGGACGACGACACGGCGATCGACCAGGGCGCCCGGTACATCAGCCTCGACACGATGCGGAAGTACCTGCCCGCCACCGCCGTACCCCCGGACACGATCATGTTCGCCAAGGCGGCGGACGGCCAGGAGGACCGGGCGTACGCGGCGCTGAAGAAGTCCCTGGACGCCTACCCGCAGTACCAGGTCCGCGACCAGACCGACTACAAGCAGCAACTGAAGGACCAGATCGGCCAGTTGCTCAACATGGTCTACGGCCTGCTCGCCCTGGCGATCGTCGTCGCGGTCCTCGGCGTGGTGAACACGCTGGCCCTGTCGGTCGTCGAACGCACCCGGGAGATCGGCCTGATGCGCGCCATCGGCCTCTCCCGCCGCCAGCTGCGCCGCATGATCCGCCTGGAGTCCGTGGTCATCGCCCTCTTCGGCGCCCTGCTCGGCCTCGGCCTCGGCATGGGCTGGGGCACCACCGCCCAGCGGCTCCTCGCCCTGGAGGGCCTGAACGTCCTGGACATCCCCTGGCCGACGATCGCCGGGGTCTTCATCGCCTCCGCCTTCGTGGGCCTCTTCGCCGCCCTGATCCCGGCGTTCCGCGCGGGCCGCATGAACGTCCTGAACGCGATTGCGACGGAGTAACCACCGGCACGGGGAGCACGGGGGGCACGGGGGACGGCGCCGGGGAGTCATGGAGACTCCCCGGCGCCGCTGTGCGCCCGGTGTCAGCGCCGCCGGCAGCGCGGGCACGCGCACGGCGGCATCCGGCTGCTCAGCTCCGGCACCGCGTCGGGCGTGACCTCGCACTTCTCCCGCACCTGGGTCCGCTCACCGGTTCGCGGGTCGATCCGGCAGACCTCGAGGGTCATGCCCACTACTGGCACCCCCCGCCGATCCGCGCGAGTCGGAACGGTTCCGCCGGCACCCGCGGCAGATCCCGCCCGGCGCTCCACGCCCGGCCCGGTCCTCCGGTAGACGCCCCACAGCTCCCGCCCCCGCTCACACCCTTCCGCGACGCGAGCCACCCGCCCGCACACCTCACACGCGCGTGCTCGAACCATTGACGGTAGGTGCGCTGCCAGTCCGTCTCGGGGGCGCTCGTCATCGGCCTCCCTCCGTGGCGCCGGGAGCCCGGAGGGGAACGGGGGGCAGTACCCGAGCAGGGCCGTAGGGGGTAGGTGCCGGCGCGGGTACGGTACGGCTCCGCGGGGCGCCGGGGGTCGGCCGAGGCGTCGACGGGTGCGCGGGCCGCACCGGAGCGCCCTCATCCAGGTCGGTGCCCGGCGGATACGGTCGGTCACGGCTGCTCGCTCCGTCCGATCGGTCCACGTCGTCGGCCGTGCCGCCGACGCGGGGTTCTTCTCCGTCTCCTCGGCCAACCGGACTGCCGTGTCCGTGAGGCAGTGGACCACTGCCGACGCGGTGGACCAATGCCGGCAGTGAGGACCCGTACATGGGACCCGTACATGATCTGAGGACAGCCGTCGCGCCCGGCCGGTGAGGGGCTGGGCGTCCGGCACCCCCTGTTCCCGGACCGCCGTCGCCGCGGAAAGGCGCGCTGTCCACACCCCCGGGCGTACCGTGCCGGGGCGACGTACCCTGGACACCCCCGGCCCGCCGAGCGCGCCGGGCCCTTCGTGTTGTCCACCCCAGGTTCCACAGTTCGGACGGAAAGCCTCTCCATGAGCCTGCACGGTCTGCTCGACGCCGTCGTCAAGGACACCGCCCTCGCGGAAGCGATCGCGGCGGCCGGCGACGGCAACCGTATGCACATCGACCTGGTCGGCCCGCCCGCCGCCCGGCCCTTCTCGATCGCCGCGCTGGCCCGGGACGCGGGCCGGCCCGTGCTCGCCGTCACCGCGACCGGACGGGAGGCGGAGGACCTGGCCGCGGCCCTGCGCTCACTGCTGCCGCCCGAGGGCGTCGTGGAGTACCCGTCCTGGGAGACGCTGCCGCACGAGCGGCTCAGCCCGCGCAGCGACACCGTGGGCCGGCGGCTGGCGGTGCTGCGGCGGCTCGTCCACCCCCGTGCCGACGACCCGGAGACGGGGCCCGTCTCCGTGGTCGTCGCGCCGGTGCGCTCCGTGCTCCAGCCGCAGGTCAAGGGGCTGGGCGATCTGGAGCCCGTGGCGCTCCGGAGCGGGCAGAGCGCCGACCTGGGGGAGGTCGTCGGCGCCCTCGCCGCCGCCGCGTACGCGCGCGTGGAGCTGGTGGAGAAGCGGGGCGAGTTCGCCGTGCGCGGCGGCATCCTCGACGTGTTCCCGCCCACCGAGGAGCACCCGCTGCGCATCGAGTTCTGGGGCGACGACGTCGAGGAGATCCGCTACTTCAAGGTCGCCGACCAGCGGTCCCTGGAGGTCGCCGAGCACGGGCTGTGGGCGCCGCCCTGCCGGGAGCTGCTGCTGACGGACCAGGTGCGGGAGCGGGCCGCGGCCCTCGCCGAGCGGCACCCCGAGCTGGGCGAGCTGCTCGGGAAGATCGCCGAGGGCATCGCCGTCGAGGGCATGGAGTCCCTCGCGCCGGTCCTCGTCGACGAGATGGAGCTGCTGCTCGACGTACTGCCGCAGGGGCCCGGCGGTGCCATGGCCGTCGTGTGCGACCCGGAGCGGGTGCGGACGCGCGCCGCCGACCTGGTGGCGACGAGCCAGGAGTTCCTCCAGGCGTCCTGGGCGGCGACCGCCCAGGGCGGCGAGGCGCCGATCGACGTGGACGCCGCCTCCCTGTGGTCCCTCGCGGACGTCCGGGACCGGGCCCGCGAGCTGGGCATGATGTGGTGGTCGGTGTCGCCGTTCGCCGCCGACGACGCCCTGGAGGAGGCCGACACCCTCAAGCTCGGCATGCACGCCCCCGAGAGCTACCGCGGCGACACCGCGAAGGCGCTGGCCGACACCAAGGGGTGGCTGGCCGACGGCTGGCGGGTCGCGTACGTGACCGAGGGGCACGGGACGGCCGCCCGTACCGTCGAGGTGCTGGGCGGGGAGGGGATTGCCGCCCGGCTCGACGTCCCCGGCGCGAAGTCGGCCGGGCTGGGCGAGCTGAGCCCGTCCGTCGTGCACGTCGCCTGCGGGTCGATCGACCACGGGTTCGTCGAGCCGGCGCTGAGACTCGCCGTGCTCACCGAGACCGACCTGTCCGGGCAGAAGGCCGCCGGCCGCGAAGGCGCGCGGATGCCCGCCCGGCGCCGCAAGACCATCGACCCGCTCACCCTGGAGGCGGGCGACTACATCGTCCACGAGCAGCACGGCGTCGGCCGGTACATCGAGATGGTGCAGCGCACCGTGCAGGGCGCCACCCGCGAGTACCTGGTGGTGGAGTACGCGCCGGCCAAGCGCGGCCAGCCCGGTGACCGGCTGTACATCCCCACCGACCAGCTGGAGCAGATCACCAAGTACGTCGGCGGCGAGGCCCCCACGCTGCACCGCCTCGGCGGCGCCGACTGGACGAAGACCAAGGCCCGCGCGAAGAAGGCGGTCAAGGAGATCGCCGCCGACCTCATCAAGCTGTACAGCGCGCGGATGGCGGCCCCCGGCCACGCCTTCGGACCCGACACCCCCTGGCAGCGCGAGCTGGAGGACGCCTTCCCCTACGCGGAGACCCCGGACCAGCTCACCACCATCGCCGAGGTCAAGGAGGACATGGAGAAGACGGTCCCGATGGACCGCCTGATCTGCGGCGACGTCGGCTACGGCAAGACGGAGATCGCGGTCCGGGCCGCCTTCAAGGCCGTCCAGGACGGCAAGCAGGTCGCCGTCCTCGTCCCCACGACCCTGCTGGTGCAGCAGCACTTCGGGACGTTCAGCGAGCGGTACGCGCAGTTCCCGGTGAACGTGCGGGCGCTGTCCCGGTTCCAGACCGACACCGAGGCCAGGGCGACCCTGGAGGGGCTGCGCGACGGCTCGGTGGACGTCGTCATCGGCACCCACCGCCTCTTCTCCTCCGAGACCAAGTTCAAGGACCTCGGCCTGGTCATCGTCGACGAGGAGCAGCGCTTCGGCGTCGAGCACAAGGAGCAGCTGAAGAAGCTCCGCGCCAACGTCGACGTGCTGACCATGTCCGCCACCCCCATCCCGCGCACCCTGGAGATGGCGGTCACCGGCATCCGCGAGATGTCCACGATCACCACCCCGCCGGAGGAACGGCACCCGGTGCTGACCTTCGTCGGCCCCTACGAGCAGAAGCAGATCGGCGCCGCCATCCGCCGCGAACTGCTCCGCGAGGGCCAGGTCTTCTACATCCACAACCGCGTCGAGTCCATCGACCGGGCCGCGGCGCGGCTGCGCGAGATCGTCCCCGAGGCGCGGATCGCCACCGCGCACGGCCAGATGTCCGAGCAGGCCCTGGAACAGGTCGTCGTCGACTTCTGGGAAAAGCGGTTCGACGTCCTCGTCTCCACCACGATCGTGGAGTCCGGCATCGACATCTCCAACGCCAACACCCTCATCGTGGAGCGCGGCGACAACTTCGGCCTGAGCCAGCTCCACCAGCTCCGCGGCCGGGTCGGCCGCGGCCGGGAGCGCGGCTACGCGTACTTCCTCTACCCGCCGGAGAAGCCGCTCACCGAGACCGCGCACGAACGGCTCGCCACCATCGCCCAGCACACCGAGATGGGCGCGGGCATGTACGTGGCCATGAAGGACCTGGAGATCCGCGGCGCGGGCAACCTGCTCGGCGGCGAGCAGTCCGGGCACATCGCCGGCGTCGGCTTCGACCTGTACGTCCGGATGGTCGGCGAGGCGGTGGCCGACTACCGGGCCGCGCTGGAGGGCGGCGTGGAGGAGGAACCGCCGCTGGAGGTGAAGATCGAGCTGCCGGTCGACGCGCACGTCCCGCACGACTACGCCCCCGGCGAGCGGCTTCGCCTGGCGGCGTACCGCTCCATCGCCTCCGCCAACAGCGAGGAGGACATCCGGGCGGTACGGGAGGAACTCGTCGACCGCTACGGCAAACTCCCCGAACCGGTGGAGAACCTGCTGCTGGTGGCGGGGCTGCGGATGCTCGCGCGGGCGTGCGCCGTCGGCGAGATCGTGCTCCAGGGCAACAACATCCGGTTCGCGCCCGTCGAGCTGCGCGAGTCCCAGGAGCTGCGGCTCAAGCGCATCTACCCCGGCAGCGTCATCAAGGCCACCGCGCACCAGATCCTCGTACCGCGCCCGAAGACCGCGAAGGTCGGCGGGAAGCCGCTGGTCGGGCGGGAGTTGCTGAGCTGGGTCGGGGAGTTCCTGACGACCGTGCCGGGGTCCTGACCCGGGAGTGAGGCGCGGCCGTCCGCGGTGCCCGGGCACCGCGGACGGCCTTGTCTACGCGGAGCGGTGCGTCACCGCTGGTCCGGCCGGTCGCCGCCCCGCCTGCCCATGCCCCGCCTGCCCATGCCGAGCCTGCCCTCGGCCTGCTGCTGGGCGGTGTCCACCTGCTTCTCGTACTTGCCGCCGGTCCGCCGGTTGACCTGCTTCTCGGCGGCGTCGGACACCTTCCGGGACCGGTCCTTGTCCTTGCCGGCCATGCTCTTGACCTTGTCGAGGATGCCCATGCGCAGCTCCTTCCGAGGAGTGACTCCTTTTTCCGACGGTACGCCGGATGCGTCACGTATGCCCCTTAAGGTCGTATTTGGTCTGGACCTCTGCCTCGCTACGGTGATGAGTGATCGACAGCACGGCAAGGGGAGGCACGCGTGAGGCGGCGGCACACCACGAGGGGTACGGGACCGACCGGCAAGAACTGGGCCGTCTGCGCGGCACTGGCGCTGGCCCTGGTCGCCGGGTGCGACAGCGTCCAGGAGGGCGGGACCACGTCCTCCGGCAGCGCCGGCGCGGGCGGTGGCGACGCGTCGGCCGCCCCGGCGGACGGCCGGGCGGTGAGCCCGCTGAGCAACCCGGACGGCACGAAACCCGGCCTGGCGGCGGTCACGGGCGACGACCGTACCGCCGCCCGCGACCTCATCGAGCAGCTGAGGACCAAGGGCCGCGGCCCGAAGACCGGCTACGACCGCGACGAGTTCGGCTACGCCTGGATGGACACGGCCGAGGGAGTGCCGTTCGCCCGCAACGGCTGCGACACCCGCAACGACGTCCTCCAGCGCGACGGGGAGGAGGTGAGGTTCAAGTCCGGCTCCGACTGCGTGGTCGTCTCCATGACCCTGGACGATCCGTACACCGCCCGGACCATCGAGTGGCGCAAGCAGGACGCCGCCGAGGTGCAGATCGACCATGTGGTGCCGCTGTCCTACAGCTGGCAGATGGGTTCCTCGCGCTGGCCGGAGAGCAAGCGGCGGCAACTGGCCAACGACCCCCTCAACCTCCTCCCGGTCGACGGCACCGCCAACTCCGCCAAGGGCGACTCCGGCCCCGCGGCCTGGCTGCCGCCGAGCAAGAGGATCCGCTGCGCGTACGCGGTCCGCTTCGCGCAGGTCGCCGTCAAGTACGAGCTGCCGGTGACGACGGCGGACCGGAGCGCGTTGGCGAGGCAGTGCGGGGGGTGACGCGGAGCCGCGGGAGGTGGGCGGTGCCGGGTGGGGTGACGCGGAGGGCTCACGGCGGACCGGTCAGCCGCCCGGCGCGTCAAGGCCGAGGATCTCTCCGGCGGGCTCGGCGGCCGCGACCGGGACGTCGTGGTCACTGAAGGTGAGGTTGCCGGGGTCCGCCGCGGAGCCGCTGACCCGGACGAGTCCGAACGCGCCCTCCGGGAAGCGGGCCGCCTCGGTGCGCAGCGCCTGCGCGGGACGCGCGACGGCCGGACGGACGGCACGGCCGCCCCCGGCGGATGGCCGGCGCCCGGCCCGCCCGTACCGCAACGGTTCGGCATCCCCGGGCCGCGTGTCGGTGCCGGCCGATACGCTCGGGTCCTCGGCGGGACTCCGTACCTCTGGACTACCAGCGGAAGCCCGTACGAACAGCGTGAACGAACCGTCCGTCCGCCATGCCGGCGCCACCGGTCCAGGAGCAGTCATGTACGGCAACAGCGTGGGGCCGCCCTCGCGCAGCGCGGCCACCGTCGTCACCCTGCGGGTGCTGTTCGCCGTCGCCGGCTTCCTCACCTGCGGCCTCCTCGCCTGCGTACCGCTGTTCCGGGTCGCGGTGCTGCGCGGCCGGTGGTACGACTGGGCGGCGGCCTGGCTGAGCATGCCGGTCTCCGCCGGGGGCCTCGCGGTGGTCGGCTCGCTGCCCGAGACCGACCCCCGGACGGACGCCGCCATGGCCGTCCTGCTGCTGCTCGGCGCCGCGTCCACCGCGTACTTCCTGGTGGTCGACGTCCGCGCGCACGCCAAGCCGCGCCCGTTCCCCGGCTACCCGCCGCGACCGGCCCCGCCCTACTACGGCGGCCCCGGCCACCCGACCGGTCACGGCGGGCGGCAGGCCGGCCCCTACGCCCCCACGCCGGTCCCTTACTCGCCCCGGCCCCCGTTCGCCCCGCCGCCCCCGGCGGCGCACACCCCCGTACCCGCCGGGCCCCCGGTGCCCACGCCCCCGCCGCACCGCCCGGCCCCGGCCCGCATCGACCAGGTCCGCGCCGAACTCGACGAACTCAGCGACTACCTGCGCAAGCACGACAGCAGCGGCGGCGGCAGCGGTGACGGCGGCGCCGGCCGGGAGCGCGAGGGCGGACGGTGACCGTGACGACGGGACGGGTCGTCGCCGGCCGCTACGCGCTGGCCACGCTCATCGGGCAGGGCGGCATGGGCCAGGTCTGGACGGCGTACGACCAGCGGCTGGACCGGCGGGTGGCGGTGAAGCTGCTGCGCCCCGACAAGGTGGCCGGCCAGGAGGCCGGCGAACTGCGCCGCCGCTTCGCGCGCGAGTGCCGCGTCACCGCCCAGGTCGACCACCCGGGCCTGGTCACCGTGCACGACGCCGGCAGCGAGGGCGAGGAACTGTTCCTCGTCATGCAGTACGTCGACGGCGCCGACCTCTCCGGCCACCTCGCCGAGCACGGCCCGTACCCATGGCAGTGGGCCGTCGCGGTCGCCGCGCAACTGTGCGCCGTCCTGAGCGCCGTGCACGCCGTGCCGATCATCCACCGCGACCTCAAACCGCGGAACGTGATGGTGAAGCAGGACGGCACCGTCACCGTCCTCGACCTCGGTGTCGCCTCCGTCATGGACAACGACACCACCCGCCTCACCCACACCGGCTCCCCGATCGGCTCGCCCGCCTACATGGCCCCGGAACAGGCGATGGGCGGCGCGGTCGGCCCCTACACCGACCTGTACGCCCTCGGGGTGCTGCTGCACGAACTGCTCAGCGGCGACGTGCCGTTCGCGGGCTCCACCGCCCTCGGCGTGCTCCACCGCCACCTGTACGAGCCGCCGCTGCCGGTGCGCCGGATCCGCCCCGAGATCCCCGAGGCCCTCGAAACGCTGGTCCTGCGCCTGCTCGCCAAGGACCCCCAGCACCGCCCGGCCTCCGCCCAGGAGGTCTACGAGCACCTCGCGCCGCTCCTCCCGGCCCGCGGCACGCCCACCGGGGCGCCCCTCGACCCCACCCGCCCCTTCCTGCGCCCGCACGCCCCCTGGCCCGACCGTGCCCGCACCCCCGCGCCCCAGCCCGCCCCCGTCGCGCCGGTCGAGGAGAAGCCGGACGTCGCGCGGGCCGTCGACGAGGTCAAGCGGCTGCTCGGGGAGGGCCGCATCACGCAGGCCGTCGACCTCCTCGGCGCCATCCTGCCCGCCGCGGCCCAGCAGCACGGCGAGCACTCCCCGGTCGTCCGCACCCTGCGCAAGCAGTACGCGGCCACCCTCCTGGACGACGGCCAGTACCGGCGTGCCCTGCCCGAACTGCGCCGCCTCGCCGACGAACGCGCCGCCGAGGCCGGCCAGGCCGACCCGCGGTCCCTGCGCTTCCGCTTCGAGGCCGCCCAGTGCCTGGAACAGCTCGGCGAACCGGCCGCCGCCCTCGCCGAGTACCGGGCGCTGCTGCCGTTCTACGAGAACCGGTACGTCGCCGCCGACGATCCCGACCTCGTCCTGGACCTGCGCCGCCGCATCGGCCTGCTGCTCCTCGCCCTCGGCGACCGTGCCGGCGCCCACGCCACGCTGGTCCGCCTCCTCCACGACGTCGAGCACACCCGCGGCCCCGGCCACCCCCTCGCCGGGGATCTGCGCCGCACCCTGCACTGGCTGGGCCGCATGGGCGGCTGAACGTTCCCGCCCCGCACCCCGTCCTCGTCCTGCACCGGCCCGGAGCAGGCCATCACGGTCCGGTGGGACGGCCGGGAACTCCTCCTGCTCACGGCCGTCGCCCCCCAGGACGGGGCGCGCGGTGTCCCGGCGCCCGGTCCGCCGCCCGGATGTGCCGGTGCCGTAAGTCCCGGTGAATCGTTGGTCGAATGGGTTGGCCGGAGGCCGCCCGCTGCCTACCATCGATCACCGCAAGACTTTGTGCACCGTCGCACAATCTCCAACGGGAGGTAACCCTTGCACCGCCGCCGCACCGCGCTCGTCCTCACCGCCGCGATCGCCGCCGCGGCCCCCCTCCTCACCGCCTGCGGCAACGACGCGCACCCCGGCGCGGCGGCCGTCGTCGACGGCCGGCGGATCACCGTCGCGCAGCTGGAGGACCGGGTCGACGAGGTCCGTGCCGCCCAGCGCGCCGCCGTCCCCGACGAGCAGCAGTACGAGCAGGCCATCGCCAGGACCGGCGGCCTCACCCGCGACACCCTCCAGAGCATGGTCCTCGACCGGGTCCTGCACCGCGCCGCCCAGGACGCGGGCGTCACCGTCACCCGCAAGGAGATCCAGCGGATGCGTGCCGCGCTGGAGCAGCAGGCCGGCGGCGCCGAGGGCCTGGAGACGGTCTGGCTCCAGCAGTACGGCATCGCCCCGCAGCGGGTCGACGACAACCTCCGCCTCCAGCTGGAGGCCCAGAAGCTCGCCGAGCACCTCGGCACCGACACCGGGCAGCCCGCTTTCTGGAAGGCCCTGTCGAAGACCTCCGAAGAGCTGGACATCGACCTGAACCCGCGCTACGGCACCTGGGACGTCGAGAAGAGCAGCCGCGCCGACGCGAAGACCCCCTGGGTCCGGGAGGTCACGGGGGCCGCCGGAGCACCGCTGACCGCGTGACGGCGGGTGGGTTACGTTTCGGAGGTGAACGCCACCTCCGCCGAAACCGCCCCCACCCCCGCCCCCGGCCGCGTCGTCCTGCTCACCACCAGCCACCGCGTCGCCCCCGGCCTGCTCTCCTGGCCGGCCTGGCAGGCGCTGCGCGCCGCCGACCGCGTGCTGTGCGCGGACGGCGCCCATCCGCAGCTGCCGTATCTGCGGGAGGCCGGCGTACGGGTCGACGAGGCGGCCCCGACCGCCGAGGAACTGGTCGGCGCCTGCGCGGGCGGACACACGGTGGTCGTCGTGGCGACCGGCGAGGGCGAGCCGGCCCTCACCGACGGACTGGCCCGGCTGGCCGGCTCCGGCCGCGTCACCATGCCCGAGCTGGAGCTGCTGCCCGCCTCCTACGACCTGCCCGGCGCCCGCCTGCTCGACCTCGTCCAGGTCATGGACCGCATCCGCGTCGAGTGCCCCTGGTCGTCGCGGCGGACCCACGAGGGCCTGGCCAAGTACGCCATCGAGGAGGCGTACGAACTGGTCGAGGCCATCGAGGACGGCGACCGCGACGAACTGCGCGAGGAACTCGGCGACGTCCTCCTCCAGGTCGTCTTCCACGCCCGGATCGCCGAGGAGGACCCCGAGGCCCCGTTCTCCGTCGACGACGTGGCCGGCACGATCGTCGCCAAGCTGATCCACCGCCACCCGCACGTCTTCGGCGACGCGACCGCCACCACCCCGGAGGAGGTCCGCGCGCACTGGCTGCGCACCAAGCAGGCCGAGAAGCAGCGCACCTCCGTCACCGAGGGCGTCCCGCTCGGCCAGCCCGGCCTGGCCCTCGCCGCCAAGCTGGCCTCGCGGGTGCGCACGGCCGGCCTGGACGTGCCGCTGCCGCGCGGCGAGGGCCTCGGCTACGAGCTGCTGGCGCTGGCCGTGCGCGCCGAGGCGGACGGCGTCGACCCGGAGGCCGCCCTGCGCGCGGCGGCCCGCGCCTACCGGGACGCGATCCGGGAAGCGGAGACCCGGACGCGGCCGGGGGAATAGGGAGAGGGACGCGGACGGGGGAGCAGGGAGAGGGACGGATACGGTCGACGCGTGACCGAGCACGCCCACACCCCCAGCACCGCCCCCGCCGCCTCCGCAACCACCCCCGGACCCGCCCCCGAGCTGTTCACCTGGGAATTCGCGAGCGACCCCTACCCCGCCTACGCCTGGCTGCGCGAGCACGCCCCCGTGCACCGCACCCGGCTGCCCAGCGGGGTGGAGGCCTGGCTGGTCACCCGGTACGCCGACGCCAGGCAGGCGCTCGCCGACCCCCGGCTGTCCAAGAACCCGGCGCACCACGCCGAACCGGCCCACGCCAAGGGCAAGACCGGCATCCCGGGCGAGCGCAAGGCCGAGCTGATGACGCATCTGCTCAACATCGACCCGCCGGACCACACCCGGCTGCGGCGGCTGGTCAGCAAGGCGTTCACCCCGCGCCGGGTGGCCGAGTTCGCGCCCCGGGTGCAGGAGCTGGCGGACGGCCTCATCGACGGGTTCGCCGGCACGGGAAGCGCCGACCTCATCCACGAGTTCGCCTTCCCGCTCCCCATCTACGCCATCTGCGACCTGCTCGGCGTCCCCCGCGAGGACCAGGACGACTTCCGGGACTGGGCGGGCATGATGATCCGGCACGGCGGAGGCCCCCGGGGCGGAGTCGCCCGGTCGGTGAAGAAGATGCGCGGCTACCTCGCGGACCTCATCCACCGCAAGCGCGCCGACCCGGGCGACGACCTGATCTCGGGCCTGATCCGCGCCTCCGACCACGGCGAGCACCTCACCGAGAACGAGGCCGCCGCGATGGCCTTCATCCTCCTCTTCGCCGGTTTCGAGACCACGGTCAACCTGATCGGCAACGGCACCTACGCCCTGCTGACCCACCCCGGCCAGCGGACCCGTCTCCAGGACTCCCTCGCCGCGGGGGAGACGGGCCTCCTGGAGACGGGCGTGGAGGAACTCCTCCGCTACGACGGCCCGGTCGAGCTGGCCACCTGGCGGTACGCCACGCGGCCCCTCACCCTCGGCGGACAGGACATCGCCCCCGGCGAGCCGGTCCTGGTCGTCCTCGCCGCCGCCGACCGGGACCCGGCCCGCTTCACCGACCCGGACACCCTCGACCTGTCCCGCCGCGACAGCCAGCACCTCGGCTACGGCCACGGCATCCACTACTGCCTCGGCGCCCCGCTCGCCCGCCTGGAGGGCCAGACCGCGCTCGCCACGCTGCTGACCCGCCTGCCCGACCTGAGCCTGGCCGCCGACCCGGCCGAACTGCGCTGGCGCGGCGGCCTCATCATGCGCGGCCTGCGCACCCTGCCCGTCTCCTTCACCCCCGTCCCCTGAAGGAGCCGTCACACCCGCAAAGGTGACACGCACTCAGGTCCGTGATCTCCATGTGATCTGCACGGCATGAACTTGTGATGAGTGATCGTATGCCTATACGTTCACGGATCAGCGCGGCGCCGAGTCAGACCGCCGCGCGGGCCCTGCTGTCTCGTGAAAGGTCTCCGCATGCTCTCCGGGAACGGCCGACACCGTCGCCCCCGCCAGGCCCCGGCCCTGGTCGTCGCTGCCGGAGTCACCGGCTCCGCCATCGCGATCCCGCTCCTCGGAGCCACCGGCGCCCACGCGGCCGACGGCACGACCTGGGACCGTGTCGCCGAGTGCGAGACCGGCGGCGCCTGGAGCCAGAACAGCGGCAACGGGTACTACGGCGGTTTGCAGTTGACGCAGGACGACTGGGAGGCGTACGGCGGCCTCGCCTACGCCTCCAGTGCCGACCAGGCCAGCCGCGCCCAGCAGATCCGGGTCGCCGAGAAGGTCCTGGCCGCGAAGGGCGTCAGCACCTGGCCGACCTGCGGGCTGCTCTCCGGCCTCGACGGCGGCTCCTCGGACGCCGGCGCGTCGGACGACGCGTCCGGGGCGACGGCGGAGTCGGGCACGGGGTCGACGGCGAAGCCGGACTCGGAGTCGAAGCCGGATGATTCATCCGCTTCCTCCGGTTCATCCGATTCCTCCGCCCCGTCGGAGGGGTCCGCCGGTGCGAAGGCGTCGAAGGGCTCGCCGTCGCCCACCCCCTCCGGCGGGGCGACGGATGACACCTCGTCGGACGACAGTGATGAAACGCCGAAGTCCGACACTTCCTCCGATTCCCCCTCTTCGCCCGCTTCGGGCGCCGCTTCCGGCGACCCCGGCGACGCGGCCACCACCGAGCGGGACGGCTCCGGCAACGTCGAGCCCCGCCCCGCGACTTCGCATCTGACGGAGACCGTCGGGCCGGACGCCTCCGGCGCCGGACGGCACCGCCGCACGGCCGCCGACGGCGAGGCCGCGGACGGCCGCTCGGCGGCGTCCTCCGGGCGGCATGCCTCGCGCGGCGAGGGCGACACCCGCGACGCGGCGGACGGGACGTACACCGTGCGGACCGGCGACAGTCTCTGGGCCATCGCCGACTCGCTGGAGCTGGACGGGGGATGGCACTCCCTCTACACCGGGAACAAGGCCACCGTCGGCGCCGACCCCGACCACATCCTGCCCGGTCAGAAGCTTGCGGTTGCGGTCGAACCGGTCGAAAAGTAGCGGCAGTTCGCGTCATGCTTCGCGCTGAATGTCCGTAATAAACATCGTGAGAGATAGGTCTCAGAAGTACTGATCGTCTTTGAAAATCCCCCGCGAGCCTGGCTACGGTCAAGACCGCTCGCCATCGCGGGCCCCGGCCGCCGCAACGCCGAATCCTGCCAGCGGCAGTCCGGGAACAGTCGTCGCGTCAAGCGCCGCAGGCAGGAGCGGGGGACCCAAGGTAGGCGCCGCACCGGGCAGTTGAGCCGGGGCGGCTAGGGGTGAAGCCGGCTCCCGTGAGGGACCCGGCCGGGCAACTCAACCGGCCCGAACCCGACAGCTCACCTCGCAGGCGTCGGTGAGGGGATCAACCATGCTGTTTTCCAGCAAGGGCAAGCACCGTCGTCCGTTCAAGGCCACCCGGGCCATCGCCATCGCCGGCGTGACCGGCGCCGCCGTCGCCGCCCCGCTGATGGCGGCCGGCAACGCCTCCGCCGCCACCACCTCCGAGTGGGACACCGTCGCCCAGTGCGAGTCCGGCGGCAACTGGTCCATCAACACCGGCAACGGCTACTACGGCGGTCTGCAGTTCTCCGCCTCCACCTGGGCAGCGTACGGCGGCACGCAGTACGCCTCCACCGCCGACCAGGCCAGCAAGGACCAGCAGATCCAGGTCGCCGAGAAGGTCCTGGCGGCCCAGGGCAAGGGTGCCTGGCCGAACTGCGGCACGGGCCTGTCGGGTGCCTCGTACAGCGGCTCCGGCTCCTCCTCCTCGGGCTCCTCGGGCAGCTCCTCGCAGAGCGGCCAGGAGCAGAGCACCCAGGAGCAGAGCACCGGCTCCACCGGGAGCCGCACGGCCGAGGAGCAGCCCGCCAGCCGTTCGCAGGAGCGCCCGGCGGCCGAGTCCACGCAGAAGTCCGGCAAGACCGTCACCACCCCGACCGGCGAGAAGGTCGAGAAGGGCGACGGCGAGTACAAGGTGGTCAAGGGCGACACCCTCAGCTCGATCGCCGCGGCGCACGACGTCAAGGGCGGCTGGTCGAAGCTGTTCGACCTGAACGACGACATCATCGACGAGGCCGACCTCATCTACCCGGGCCAGCAGCTGCACCTCAGCTGAGCCCGCACGGCTCCCCGCCCCGGCGCGTGTTCCCCCGTACGCGCCGGGGCGGGGTCATGTCCAGGTCCGGCCGCCCGAAAGCGGGGGCTTCTTTTGTTCCGTTCAGAAACAATTTACTCTCGGTTCCGTACAACGGGTGGGTGACCGGCTGGCCGATCGCCCGGAGCCGGTTAGGCTCGGACCCGCAGAGCCGCCGCGTGCCGCGCACCCGCGTCACACCGAAGCGTCACATTGAAGAAGGAGATGCTCGTGCCGTCCATCGACGTCGTCGTAGCCCGGGAAATCCTGGACTCCCGAGGCAACCCCACGGTCGAGGTCGAGGTCGGCCTCGACGACGGCAGCACGGGTCGTGCCGCCGTCCCGTCCGGCGCCTCCACCGGCGCCTTCGAGGCTATCGAGCTGCGCGACGGAGACGCCAACCGCTACCTCGGCAAGGGTGTCGAGAAGGCCGTCCTCGCCGTCATCGAGCAGATCGGCCCGGAGCTGGTCGGCTACGACGCCACCGAGCAGCGCCTGATCGACCAGGCCATGTTCGACCTGGACGCCACCGACAACAAGGGCTCGCTCGGCGCCAACGCCATCCTCGGCGTCTCCCTGGCCGTCGCGCACGCCGCCTCCGAGGCCAGCGACCTGCCGCTCTTCCGCTACCTGGGCGGTCCGAACGCGCACCTGCTGCCGGTGCCGATGATGAACATCCTGAACGGCGGCTCGCACGCCGACTCCAACGTGGACATCCAGGAGTTCATGATCGCCCCGATCGGCGCGGAGTCCTTCTCCGAGGCCCTGCGCTGGGGCGCCGAGGTCTACCACACGCTGAAGAAGGTCCTGAAGAACAAGGGCCTCTCCACCGGCCTCGGCGACGAGGGCGGCTTCGCCCCGAACCTCGGCTCCAACCGCGAGGCCCTCGACCTCATCCTCGAAGCGATCAAGGAAGCCGGCTACACCCCCGGCGAGCAGATCGCCCTCGCCCTGGACGTCGCCGCCTCCGAGTTCTACAAGGACGGCGTCTACTCCTTCGAGGGCAAGGAGCGCACCGCCGCCGAGATGACGGACTACTACGCGGAGCTGGTCGACGCCTACCCGCTGGTCTCCATCGAGGACCCGCTGTTCGAGGACGACTGGGAGGGCTGGAAGACCATCACCGAGCGCCTCGGCGACCAGGTCCAGCTCGTCGGTGACGACCTGTTCGTCACCAACCCCGAGCGCCTCGCCCGCGGCATCGAGGAGGGCGCCGCCAACGCGCTGCTCGTCAAGGTCAACCAGATCGGCTCGCTCACCGAGACCCTGGACGCCGTCGAGCTGGCCCAGCGCAACGGCTTCAAGTGCATGATGTCCCACCGCTCCGGCGAGACCGAGGACGTCACCATCGCCGACCTCGCCGTCGCCACCAACTGCGGCCAGATCAAGACCGGCGCCCCGGCCCGCTCCGAGCGCGTCGCCAAGTACAACCAGCTGCTGCGCATCGAGGAGATCCTCGACGACGCCGCGGTGTACGCCGGCCGCTCGGCGTTCCCCCGCTTCAAGGGCTGACCGCCCGCCGGTAGGCAGCGTCGTACGTACGTCCCCGTACCCGGTCCCGTACCGTGTGCGGGGACGTACGCGCGTGCACGGGAGGCGGAAGACGGATGGCCGTGAAGGACCGGGACCGTTTCTCCACCACGACCAGGATCAGGGCGCTGGGGGAGCAGACGGCGGCCCGGGTCTACCGTTCGCAGACCAAGCGGCAGGCCCGCCGCTCCCGGCTGACCGGCCGGGCGGCCCTGCTCGTGATGGTGCTCTGCTCCCTCGTCGTGGTGCTCGCCTACCCGATACGGCAGTACGTCGCCCAGCGCGCCGAGATCGCCGACCTCCAGCGGGAGAAGCAGCAGGCCCGGCAGCGCGTCGAGCACCTGCGCGACCTCAAGGCCCGCTGGCAGGACGACGCCTACGCCGAGCAGCAGATCCGGCAGCGGCTGCACTACGTGATGCCGGGGGAGACGGGCTTCATCGTCATCGACCCGGGCACGGCGCGGCAGTCCCGGGCCGGCGCCGGAGCGGCCGGCCGCCCCTGGTACCGGACCGTCTTCGACGGGGTCGACAAGGCCGACGCCGGCACCAGTCATCAGTAGGACTTACAGGAAGACCGACAGAAGCCAGTCATGCACACGCCCCCGCCGCCCACCCCGCGCACCGAACCCACCGACGCGGACGTCGAGGCGTTCCGGCAGCAGCTGGGCCGTCCGCCGCGCGGACTGCGCGCCATCGCGCACCGGTGCCCCTGCGGGCAGCCCGACGTCGTGGAGACCGCGCCCCGGCTGCCCGACGGCATGCCGTTCCCGACGCTGTACTACCTGACGTGCCCGCGGGCCGCCTCCGCCATCGGCACCCTGGAGGCGAACGGGGTGATGAAGGAGATGACCGAGCGGCTGGCCGCCGACCCGGAGCTGGCCGCCGCCTACCGCGCCGCGCACGAGGACTACATCCGGCGCCGCGACGAGATCGAGGAGCTGACCGGATTCCCGAGCGCCGGCGGCATGCCGGACCGGGTCAAGTGCCTGCACGTCCTGGTCGCCCACTCGCTGGCCGCCGGGCCGGGCGTGAACCCGCTGGGCGACGAGGCCATCGGGATGCTGCCCGAGTGGTGGCGCAAGGGCCCGTGCGTGACCCCGCCCGCCGAGGAGGACGAGAAGTGACCCGAGTCGCCGCCGTCGACTGCGGTACCAACTCCATCCGGCTGCTGGTCGCGGACGCCGACCCGGCGACCGGCGAGCTGACCGACCTGGACCGCCGGATGACCATCGTCCGGCTCGGCCAGGGCGTCGACCGCACCGGACGCCTCGCCCCCGAGGCGCTGGAGCGGACCTTCGCCGCCTGCCGCGAGTACGCCGGGATCATCAAGCGGCACGGCGCCGAACGGGTCCGGTTCGTCGCGACCTCCGCCTCCCGGGACGCCGAGAACCGCGCCGACTTCGTGCGCGGGGTCCTCGACATCCTCGGCGTCGAACCCGAGGTGATCACCGGCGACCAGGAGGCCGCGCTCTCCTTCACCGGCGCCACCAGGGAACTGACCGGCCGCGCCGACCTCCACCGCCCCTTCCTGGTCGTGGACATCGGCGGCGGCTCGACCGAGTTCGTCGTCGGCGACGACCGGGTCCGCGCCGCCCGCTCCGTCGACGTCGGCTGCGTCCGGATGACCGAGCGGCACCTGGTGGTGGACGGCGCCGTCACCGACCCGCCCACCGAGGAGCAGATCGCGGCGATGCGGGCCGACATCGAGGCGGCCCTGGACCTCGCCGGGGAGACGGTCCCGCTGGGGGAGGCGCGCACCCTGGTCGGCCTGGCCGGCACGGTGACGACGATCTCCGCGATCGCCCAGGGCCTCCCGGAGTACGACTCCGAGGCGATCCACCACTCCCGCGTCACCCGCGCCCAGGTGGACGAGATCACCGCCCGCCTCCTGCACTCCACCCACGCCGAACGCGCCGCGATTCCCGCCATGCACCCGGGCCGCGTCGACGTGATCGGCGCCGGCGCGCTCGTCCTGCGCACGATCATGGAACGCACCGGCGCCGCGGAGGTCGTCGTCAGCGAGCACGACATCCTGGACGGCATAGCTCACAGCTGCGCCGCCGGGGCGCGCTGAGCGGCACTGCCAGGCGATGCCGGCACCGGGCGGGGCGTCACAGGCCGCGGCAGACGTCCCGCCGGTCGCCCGCCTCGGCCACGGGGACGACCGGTTCACCGTCGTTGATCCGGTAGGCGACTCTGGAGCTTCCGACCCGGAGCCGGTAGCGGCCCGACGGGCCGGTGAGCTTCTCGACGTCGGCGTCCTGGCGGTGCGGGTCGTCACCGAGTGCGGTCGACGCGGTCAGGCTGCGCATGGCGTCGGGTCGGCTGATCGCCCGAAGCCGACGCCGTGCCGCCGCGGTGAACCGGAAGGCGTACTTCACGCCGCCTCGCCGCCCAGCTCGGTGAACAGTTCCGCCAGCGTCACGGTGGTGCCGCCCTCCGCCAGAACGGCTTCGGCCTCGCGCGCCGACATCACGTCGCCGGCTTCCTCCAACGCCTCGAAGTCCGAGAACGGGACCACGGCTGCCACTGATGCGCCGTCGCGCGTGATGACGGTCGGGACACCTTCCTCGGCCCGGTTGCTGTGATCGGCGAGGTGCGCGCGGGCTTCCCGTACGGTCACGGTGTTCCCGGTCGTGCCATCGGTGTACGCGGCGGGGTGTACACGGCGCATCGTGGAGGGAAGCGCGTTCGTGCGCGATCCTCGACGGCATCGTCCGGTCGGTGGCCTGACCGTCGCGGCCCCGGTCAGGGCGGTGGCGGTCCCGTCTCCGACACGGTGAGCGCGATCAGCGCCAGGTCGTCCGCGAGGACGCCGCCGGCGTGCCGGTGGACCAGGCGGGCCTGCCGTTCCACCACGGTCGGCGGGCCCGCGCGCCAGCTGTCGCGCAGGCCCGGCTCGGGGGAGTAGAAGACGCCGTGCGCGTCGCGGGCCTCCAGCAGGCCGTCCGTGCAGAGCAGCAGGAGGTCGCCGGGGGCGAAGGGGCGGCACTCGTGGCCCCAGGGTCCCGGGTCCAGGTCGCCGAGGCCCAGCGGGAGGCCCGGATCGGCCGGCTCCCAGCGGTGGACGCCCTCCTCGGAGGCGAGGAACGCGGGGCAGTGGCCGCGGCTCAGCAGCCGCACCTCGCCGCCGCCCGGGGGCAGTTCGACCACGGTGGCGGTGATGAACTGCTCGCCCGGCGTCGCGTCCGCGCCCCGTACGAGGGCCGCCTCCCGGATGTGCCGGGCCACCGCCTCGTCGAGGTGGCGGGCGAGCAGCGGCAGCGTCGACGTGTGGTGCGCGGCCTCCCGGAAGCACCCCACCAGCGCCGCCACGGCCGGGATCGCGTCCGGCCCCTTGCCGCGTACGTCGCCGATGAGGAGCCGCACCCCGTACGGGGTCTGCTCGGCCGCGTAGAGGTCGCCGCCCACCGCCGCGGCGTGTGCGGCCGCCTCGTAGCGCACGGCGATCCAGGTGCGGCCGAACCAGGCGCGCACCGGCGGCAGCACGGCCCGCTGGGCGTACTCCGCGGCCTGCCAGGTGTCCCGCAGCCGCCGGTCCAGCAGGAGCCGCAGCCGGCACAGCGGCACGGTCGCCCAGACCAGGACGAGCAGGGCGCAGAAGTCGACCACCGCGTGGTCGCCGTCGGAGGCGAGGTGGCGGGCGAAGAGGAAGAGCAGGCCCACGGCGGTGTTGAGGAGCGCGAGCAGGACCGTCCGGCGCAGCGGGTGCACACAGGCGGCCGTCATGGAGCTGAGGATCAGCAGCCCGTCCCCGCTCAGCCCGCCGGGGGTGGGCAGGTCCACCGCGCAGGCCAGCGCGGTCAGCGCCACGGGCAGCCACCACACCCAGGCCGGGGCGGTCACGGGCTGCGGGGGTGGGGTGTGGGGCAGCAGCCCCGTCGTACGGCGGTGCGGGCTCATGGGGCAAACGTAATGAAAGGGACGAAGTGGCAGGGGGATAACGGCTCCGCGCGGACCACGCCGGAGTGCGCCGCAGCCTCCGTATGAGCAGGTCGGGGAACGTCTGAGCGGTCTTCAGGACTTTCGCGGACGACCTGTGCGGGCTCCTCGCCGGAAAGTTCGTGAAGTTCTTCACAAGAGATTGGGCCGTGATGGGCGACGAACGGCCTTCCGTTGACCCTTCCGGGGCCGTGACAGCCCTTTGAACATGTTCAGAAGTGTGGTACGGAAAAGGTCGCGGAAGGCGTCGGGGAGGGGGGTCCGGAGGGCTCCGGGGTATCGGAGCGGCAGCTCAAGCGGCATTGACAACGCGATCTACGGCGCGGCGGTTCCCGTCGTGGACCATGACCTGCGTCACGCGGGCGGAGGAGTGTAACACAACCCCTGTCGGAGCTTGTGAAGGGGCGCACGAAGCACCCCCCCGGGGCAGGTGGATACTCGATCCCATGAGCACCACGGAGCGTCCCAGGATCCTCGTAGTAGGCGGTGGGTACGTAGGCCTGTACGCGGCTCGACGCATTCTCAAGAAGATGCGTTACGGCGAGGCGACCGTCACGGTCGTCGACCCCCGGTCGTACATGACCTACCAGCCCTTCCTCCCCGAAACCGCCGCCGGCAACATCTCCCCGCGCCACGTCGTCGTACCCCTGCGACGCGTGCTGCCGAAGGCGGAGGTCCTCACCGGTCGGGTCACCACCATCGACCAGGACCGCAAGGTCGCCACGATCGCCCCGCTGTCGGGCGAGGCGTACGAGCTGCCGTTCGACTACCTGGTCATCGCCATGGGCGCGGTCTCCCGCACCTTCCCGATCCCCGGCCTCGCCGAGCAGGGCATCGGCATGAAGGGCGTGGAGGAGGCCATCGGCCTGCGCAACCACGTCCTGGAGCAGCTGGACAAGGCCGACTCCACCACCGACGAGGAGATCCGCCGCAAGGCGCTCACCTTCGTCTTCATCGGCGGCGGCTTCGCGGGCGCGGAGACCATCGGCGAGGTCGAGGACATGGCCCGGGACGCGGCCAAGGAGTACACCAACGTGTCCCGCGAGGACATGCGGTTCATCCTGGTGGACGCCGCCGACAAGATCCTCCCCGAGGTCGGCCCCAAGCTCGGCCAGTACGGCAAGGAGCACCTGGAGAGCCGCGGCGTGGAGATCTACCTCTCCACCTCCATGGACTCCTGCGTCGACGGCCACGTGGTGCTCAAGAACGGCCTGGAGGTCGACGCCGGCACGATCGTGTGGACCGCGGGCGTCAAGCCCAACCCGGTGCTGTCCCGCTTCGGCCTGCCCCTCGGCCCGCGCGGTCACGTCGACACCGCCGCCACCCTCCAGGTGCAGGGCACCGACTACATCTGGGCCGCGGGCGACAACGCGCAGGTCCCGGACGTCATCGGCCGCAAGAACGGCAACCCGAACGCCTGGTGCCCGCCCAACGCCCAGCACGCGCTGCGCCAGGCCAAGGTCCTCGGCGACAACGTGGTCTCCGGTATGCGGGGCTTCCCGCAGAAGGAGTACAGCCACGCCAACAAGGGCGCGGTCGCGGGTCTCGGCCTGCACAAGGGCGTCGCGATGATCGTCCTGGGCAAGATGAAGATCAAGCTCAAGGGCCGGCTCGCCTGGTACATGCACCGCGCGTACCACGGCATGGCGATGCCGACGTTCAACCGCAAGATCCGCGTCTTCGCGGACTGGACGCTCGGCATGTTCCTCAAGCGCGAGGTCGTCTCGCTCGGCGCCGTCGAGACGCCGCGCGAGGAGTTCTACGAGGCCGCCAAGCCGGCCCCGAAGCCCGCCGCCGTTCCGGCCGCCCCCCAGGCCCAGGAGGCCAAGGCGTCCTGACCCCGCCGGGTCACCGCAGTCCCCGCAGTCGTCGAAGGGGCCGTCCGCCATCCGTGGTGCGGACGGCCCCTTCGGCGTGCTCCGCCCGGGGGAAACAGGCCCGGGAAACTCGATGTGAAGTACAACTGTTTTGCGGAGTCGTGACCCGGGCGCGGGACTGCGGATCGCCCCGTCCGGTGTTTACGTGGTGCCCAGACATCCAGGTCTCACGGAGGTGTGCGCCATGGCAGACGCCGCATTGCGGCTGAAGAGCCTCGTCGAACAGATGCTGGGGGCCCCGCTCCCGGTCCGCGTCCGCGCATGGGACGGCTCCGAGGCCGGCCCGCCGGGGGCTCCCACGCTCGTCGTACGCAACCGCCGAGCCCTGCGCCGTCTCCTCTTCAAGCCCGGCGAACTCGGCCTGGCCCGCGCCTGGGTGGCCGGCGACCTCGACGTCGACGGCGACCTCTACGCCGCCCTCGACCTGCTCGCCGAGCTGATCTGGGAACGCGGCGAGGACGCCCGCACCCTCGGCCAGGCCCTCCGCGACCCCGAGGTGCGCGCCGCCGTCCGCGGCCTGGTCAAGCTGGCCGGCCCCCCGCTGCCGCCCGCGCCGCCCGCCGAAGAGATCCGCCGCCGGCGCGGCCACCTGCACACCCGCCGCACCGACAAGCGCGCCATCAGCCACCACTACGACGTCGGCAACGACTTCTACGAACTCGTGCTCGGCCCCTCCATGGTCTACTCCTGCGCCTACTGGCCGGCCCCCGAATCCGAGGGCGGCACCCTGGAGACCGCGCAGCGCGACAAGCTCGAACTCGTCTGCCGCAAGCTGGACCTGAAGCCCGGCATGCGCCTCCTCGACGTCGGCTGCGGCTGGGGCTCCATGGCCATCCACGCCGCCCGCGAGCACGGCGTCACCGTCGTCGGCGTCACCCTCTCGCAGGAACAGGCCGCGTACGCCCGCAAGCGCATCGCCGAGGAGGGCCTCACCGACCGGATCGAGATCCGCGTCCAGGACTACCGCGACGTCCAGGACGGCCCCTACGACGCGATCTCCTCCATCGGCATGGCCGAGCACGTCGGCGCCGAGAAGTACCTGGAGTACGCCGGTGACCTGTACGCGCTGCTCAAGCCGGGCGGCCGGCTGCTGAACCACCAGATCGCCCGCCGCCCGCAGCGCGACGAGTCGGCGTACAGCGTCGACGAGTTCATCGACTCCTACGTCTTCCCCGACGGCGAGCTGGCCCCCGTCGGCACCACCGTCACCCAGCTGGAGCGCGCCGGGTTCGAGGTGCGCGACGTGGAGGCGATCCGCGAGCACTACGCCCACACCCTGCGCCGCTGGGTCGCCAACCTGGAGGCCGGCTGGGAGCGGGCGGTGCGGCTGGTCAGCCCCGGCCGGGCCCGTGTCTGGCGCCTGTACATGGCCGCCTCCGCGCTCTCCTTCGAGCACAACCGCATCGGCGTCAACCAGGTCCTCGCCGTGAAGACCCCCGAGTCCGGCGCCTCCGGCCTGCCGCTGCGTGCCCGCACCTGGAACTGACCTCCAGGTGCTCCGGGCACGGGAAAGGGCCCCCTCCCGGGAGGGGGCCCTTTCCCGCGTACCGGCCGGGACTACTCCGCCTTGATGGCCGACAGCATGTCGAGCCGGGCCGCGCGCCGGGCCGGCCACAGGGCGGCCAGGACGCCGACCACCGCGGCCAGCGCCAGGAAGACGGCGATCCGGCCCCACGGCAGTACCAGCTCGTACGTCGTCAGCCGGGAGCCGACCAGCTCGCCCGCCGCCCAGCCGAAGAACACGCCCAGGCCGATGCCCAGCACCGCGCCGAACAGGGAGATGACCAGGGACTCCAGACGGACCATCCGCTTGACGCCGGCCCGGTCCAGGCCGATCGCGCGGAGCATCCCGATCTCCTGGGACCGCTCGAAGACCGACATGGCCAGGGTGTTGACGACGCCGAGGACCGCCACGATCACCGCCATGGCCAGCAGCCCGTAGAGGATGTTCAGCATCATGGTGACCATCCCGGCGATTCCCTCGGAGATGTCCTGCTTGTCCTGGACGGCGACGGCCGGGCTGTCGCCGAGGGCCTTCTCCAGGCCGTCCTTGGCCGCGCCGGACGCCCCGTCGGCCGTCTTGACCAGGACCTGCATGTCGCCCGGCTCGTCCTGGTGCGGGGCGAGCGCCGCCAGGTCCAGCATGATCCCGCGGAACATCTCGTTCGGCTCGTAGACGCCGGCCACCGTCAGCTTCTGCCGCGCGTCGTCCTCGTGCACCGCGGTGAACGTGGACCCGGCCCGCCAGCCGTGCCGCCCGGCGGTGTCCTCGTCCACGACCACCCGGGTGCCGCCGATCGTGAAGGCGCCGTCCGTCACCGGCAGGTCGGTCAGCTTCCCGAACGCGGAGCCGGTCACGCCGGTCAGGTACTCGTCCCGGCCGTCGACGGTCGAGTAGGCGTTGCGCATCGGGCTGATCGCGGTGACGCCGTCGGCCCCGGCGAGCTTCTTCTCCACGTCCGGGGAGAGGACGCCGCCGCCCGCCATGGACACCACGTAGTCGGCCCTGACGGAGTCCGAGGCCATCCTGCCGATCGCCTGCTGCACGCCGATCGCCGCCACCGTCATGCCGGTGATCAGGGTGAGCCCGATCATCAGCGCGGACGCCGTGGCCGCCGTACGGCGCGGATTGCGGACCGCGTTCTGCCGGGCGAGCTTGCCCGAGACGCCGAAGACGCGCAGCACCGGCGCCGCCGCGGCGATCAGCGGGCGGGACAGCAGCGGGGTGAGGACGAAGACACCGATGACGACCAGGCCCGCGCCGAGCCCCATGGGGGCCTGCGCGCCGGTGGCGTCGTCCATCGTGGTCGCGGCCAGCACCACGGCGACGCCGGCCGCCGTGACCAGGGAGCCGATCGTGTTGCGCAGCACCAGCGACCGGGTGGTCGGCGCGGCGTGCACGCTGTTCATCGCGGCGACCGGGGGGATCTTCGCGGCGCGGCGGCCGGGCAGCCAGGCGGCCAGCATGGTGACGAGGACGCCCACGGCGAGCGCCGCCCCGACCGTGCCCCCGCCGACGACGAGCGGGCCGTCGGGGAAGTTCGCGCCGAAGGAGTCCATCAGGGCGCGCAGCCCGGCGCCGATGCCGATGCCCGCGAGCAGCCCGGTGACCGAGGCGATCACGCCGACGACGAACGCCTCGATCAGCACCGACCGGGTGACCTGGCGGCGGGAGGCGCCCACCGCCCGCATCAGCGCCAGCTCCTTGGTGCGCTGGGCGACCAGCATGGTGAAGGTGTTGGCGATGAGGAAGGTGCCGACGAAGAGCGAGAGGCCGGCGGCGACCAGCAGGGTCTGCTTCAGGCTGTCCATGGAGGACGCGGTCGCCTCGGCCTGGTCGGCGGCGAGTTCGGCGCCCGTCGTCATCTCCACGGTGTCCTCGGGCAGCGCCTTGCGCAGGGCGGCCGTGAGCGCGCTCTGGCCGACGCCCGGGTCCGCCGTCACGATGATCTCGTCGTACCTGCCGGTGGTGCCGAACAGCCGCTGCGCGGTGGCCGTGTCGAACAGGGTGAGGCTGCCGCCCGCCGCGACCGTGCCGTCGTCGGTGGTGAAGATGCCGCTGACGGTCGGGGTCAGGACCGGGCCGTCGACCGAGAGGCGGACCGTGTCGCCGACCCGGTACCCGGTCCGCTCGGCGGTCGCCGCGTCGAGAGCGACCTCGCCGCCGCCCTCGGGGGCGTGGCCCTCGGTGAGCGGGTAGCGGGGGTCGTCGGTGCCCCAGTAGTTGGCGCCGCGCACCTGCCAGCCGTCGCCGACCGGGTCGCCGTCGCGGTCGGCGAGGGCGGTGAAGCCGCCGACGCCGCCGACGGCCGAGGCCACGCCGTCGGTCTTCGCCACCCGGCCGAGCAGGGCCGGCGTCAGCTCGGTCTGCTCCTCGCCGTCCTTCCAGGCCGGGGTGAGGGAGACGTCGACGTCGTCGAAGCCCTTGGCGGACGACTTCTCGTACGCCGCGGAGACGGTGTCGGTGAAGACCAGGGTGCCGGAGACGAAGGCGACGCCGAGCAGGACGGCGAGCACGGTCATCAGCAGCCTGGCCCGGTGCGCGAGGACGTTGCGCAAGGCGGTACGGAACATGGGGGCTTTCTCTGTCCAGACGTGAGGGCGGTGGGGGCGTTCGCTTCCGCGGGGCGTCAGCTGGTCCGGCCCTTGGCGTCGAACCGTTTCATCCGGTCCAGGACCTTGTCCGCGGTCGGCCCGTACAGCTCGTCCACGATCCGCCCGTCCGCGAGGAAGACCACCCGGTCGGCGTAGGCCGCGGCGACCGGGTCGTGGGTCACCATCACCACCGTCTGGCCCAGCTCCCGCACCGAGTTGCGCAGGAAGCCCAGCACCTCGGCGCCGGACCGGGAGTCGAGGTTGCCGGTCGGCTCGTCACCGAAGACGATCTCCGGCCGGGAGGCCAGCGCGCGGGCCACGGCGACGCGTTGCTGCTGTCCGCCGGAGAGCTGCGCGGGCCGGTGCCCGAGCCGGCCCGAGAGCCCCACCATGTCGATGACGGTCTCCAGCCACCGCTGGTCCGGCTTGCGGCCGGCGATGTCCATGGGGAGCGTGATGTTCTCCAGGGCCGTCAGGGTCGGCAGCAGGTTGAACGCCTGGAAGATGAAGCCGATCTTGTCCCGTCGCAGCCGGGTCAGCTGCCGGTCCTTGAGGGAGGCCAGCTCGGTCTCGCCGATGCGCACCGAACCGGAGGTGAAGGTGTCCAGCCCGGCCACGCAGTGCATCAGCGTGGACTTGCCGGAGCCGGACGGCCCCATGATCGCGGTGAACTCGGCCTGCCGGAACTCGACGGAGACCTGGTCCAGGGCGACCACCCGGGTCTCGCCCTGTCCGTAGATCTTCGACAGCTCGGTCGCGCGCGCCGCCACGGCGGTCGACCGGTCGACGAGGGATGCGGTGGTCACGGAAGGCGCTCCTGTGGGGGACGACGACGGGGATCCTCGATCCGGAGTGGATCGTGATCCATCGTCCCGGCCACCGGACGCCGTGTAGTCAGCCGCTGTTCCCGTTCCCGGGGGCGACTCCGGTCGGACGTCCCCGGTCCGCGTCATACCTGGGGATGACGCCCCACCCCGAGGACACGGCGCTGGTCGAGAACCGGTGGAGCGCCCTCGTTCGTACGGTGAAATTCCGTCATTCCGCATGCGCGGCGGGCGGCGGCGCGCAAGGCTACTGGCAAGTGCGGATGGCCTGTTCGCGGGTCTGATGGTCCCTCAGGCATCAATAAAATAAGACAACATCGGCCCACCCTGCCGCTGTTCGGGGGAGGCGCCCCGATAGGCTCGATCCTCGACGCGGAGCCCATGGCCTTGCCCGGATGGTGGAATGCAGACACGGCGAGCTTAAACCTCGCTGCCCCTTCGCGGGCGTGCCGGTTCGAGTCCGGCTCCGGGCACTTCCGTCGGACCCGGCCGGGGCCCCGCGCGGCGTCGCCGGGGCGGGAGGCCGGCGCGGCGGATGGCCGGGCGCGGCGACTCGTGAGCCTCCGGCCCCACTCCTCTCCCCATCACGGCCATGAGCCTACGGATGCTCCTTTCGGGTGAAATGCGCGCACGGCTCCTGTCCGGTCACAGCGGTGCGCTTCCGTGAACCTGCTCCTCGGCTCCGGGGAGACCGCAGCGGAGGAGGATTCACCGCGCCCTCCATGTTCAGGACTCTCGCGCTTGCTCCGTCCACGGGGCGGGACCTCCTGCGGCCGCCTGGTCGGGTGAGGCCGGACGCGAGCCGGCGTCCGGGTGCGCGGCGAGGACGATCAAGGCGTCGAGGCGTCGGCCCGCCGACTGCGACTCGGCGGCCTTCGCCGCCGTGCGGGCACGTTCGTCGGGCAAGCGCGCCAGCGACTCGGGACCGACGTGGCGTGCGCCGATGGCCGGCCGGAGTGCGGCGATCAAGCGGCTGGTGAGTCCGGCCGTGTGGAGCTCGCGGATCAGCCGTACACGGTCTTCCGCCGACCGCGGGTGGACACGCTCTCCTCCTGCGTGCGCGAGGAACGCGCAGACCCTGCTCCTCGTGGTAGCGCAGAGCGCGCGTACGGACGCGGGTCCGGCCGGCCGGCTCTCCGATACGGACTGTGACCGGCCTCTCGCTCGGCGGTGTCCGATGTGCCTTCGACGCCGACGTCGAGTTCTGGCGTAGGCGCGAGGAGCGGGAGTGACCGCCGTCCCCTGCCCGATGACGACCTCGGCGGCCGGTGATCATGGACATCGCTGGTTCCACCGCTCTCGTGACCGGAGGCAACCGGGGCATCGGTCGGCGCTTCGTCGACGAATTGCCGGCCCGCGGGGCCGAGAGGGTCCACGCGGCGGCCCGCGGTTCCTTGACGGGGTGCAGGGCGGCTCCCTCGAAGTGCCGGCCGACGGTCCCAGCCGCTTCGTCGAGGCGGCCCTGGCCGGCGACCCGGCACAGCTGTACGGCCCCGCGTCCGCCAGGTGAGCCTTCCCGGCGTTGTCTCTCCGGCGTGAGTACGGGTCTGGTGAGGACAGTCATGCGGCCGGGGCTGACGCCGGATCGTCGGAAGACCCGCGAGGTCCTCAGGCACGCCAGACCAGGGAGTACGAACACCGGGTCTTCCTGGCGCAGTGTGTTCCGTTTTCCTCGTGGTAGGGGGCTGCGGCGAGTCGAGAATCCAGATGTGGACGCCGAAGTGAGGAACGCGGTCGCCGGATGAACAGGAAAAGCTCCCGGGGGCGGTGAATCCGCCCCCGGGGCGATCCACTGGCTACGCCGGTTCGAGGAAGAATTTCTCGTGTTCCCCGCCGTTGGCATTGATCTGGCAGTTCACGGTCCCGCCGGGTCCGGTGGCGGTGGTGACTCCACTGCCGGTCACCAGGCGCAGGAATACGCCCGGGAAATCCACCGACTCGAAGGAGAAGGAACCGTCGGCCTGGGGGCGGGCTCTGAATTTCTCCCAGGGGCCGGGGCCGTACTGGCAGTTGACCTTCCCGCCCCCGGCCCGGGTGGCGGGCACCCCGCTGCCGTCCATGCGCAGGTACACGTTCGGGAAGGCCGCGGACTCGAAGCAGTACGAGCCGTCGGCCTGCGGCCGGACCTTGTACGCCGTCCAGGGGCCCGGACCGTACTGGCAGTTGACCGTACCGCCGCCGTTGTCGGTGGCGGAGGTCACTCCTGTGCCGTCCATCCGGAGATAGATGTTCTGGAAGAACGTCGAACGAATGGTGACCGGAGTGTTCCCGGACTGTGCGAGGTCGGTCGCCGATAAGGGCATGTGATCCCCCTTCGTGGTGTCTGGGCGCGTCACGGAGATCGTGCGGTGTCCAGTGCGGCAGGCGGCCTGTGCGATACCGGATGACGGGGGGCGGTGGAATGCCTTCTGCGCGGTACGGTGGCGTCTCGGTCGCCATCCGGAATTGCCGCCCCTTCTTTTTCTATCCCGCCCCCCGAATTCACTGTATTCGGGGGGGGTGCGGTCTGTCCAGAGTGCGGTAATGCGGGGCGGTCTTCCGTTTTTTCCGGCCCGGGAAATCCGTGCCCATCCGTCGCCGCGGCCCCTCCCCGGCACGGGTGGCGCCGCCGCCCCGCGTCCTCGGGGCCGCCGGCGCCGGCCGTCCCGGCCGCCGCCGGGTGCCGCCGGGTGCCGCCGGGCGGGGGCGGGTGCCGGCCGGGTGCCCCGTAGGGGGCCGGTGCGGGGAATGTGCGGGGGGTGCGGCGTGTTGCTGCGGCAGGTGGGGGAAAGATCCTCCCCAAGCACTAGGGTCATCCCTTTGCCGTTCTATTACTCTTGAGCCAAGGCCACGTCGTGTGGCCATGGAGGAGTGAAATGAGGAGCAGAAACCCGGTCTTCTCGCGACGGGGGTTCAGCCGCGACAACGGCTACGCGGGCTTCAACACCGCGCCGCAGGCCGGGGGACCCGCTGTCGCCACGCAGGCCAACCCGTACGCGCAGCCCACCGGCAACCCGTACGCGCAGAACCCTTACGCCCAGACCGACCTCGGCGCGCCGCAGGCACCGGCCGCCACCGGCCGGATGACCATCGACGACGTCGTCCTGCGGACGGGCAGCACGCTCGGCGTCCTCATCGTCACGGCCGCGCTCTCCTGGGCGCTGCTGCCGGTCGACGACGCCAACATCGGCAGGTCGTACGGCATCGCCATCGGTGCCGCGCTGATCGGCATGGTCCTGGCGCTCGTCCAGTCGTTCAAGCGGACGCCGACCCCGGCGCTGATCCTCGCCTACGCGGCCTTCGAGGGCGTCTTCCTCGGCGTCGTCTCCAGCGTCGTCGACAACCGCATCGCCGACGGTGCCGCCATGCAGGCGGTCATCGGCACCATGGCGACCTTCGCCGCCGTGCTCGTGGCGTACAAGGCGGGCTGGATCCGCGTCAACCGCCGCTTCGTCGGCTTCGTGATGGCGGCCTCGCTCGGCTTCGTGCTGCTGATGATGGTCAACATGCTGTTCGCCGTGTTCGGCGGCGGTGACGGCCTCGGCTTCCGCAGCGGCGGCCTCGGCATCCTCTTCGGTGTCATCGGCGTCATCCTCGGCGCGCTGTTCCTCGCCATGGACTTCAAGCAGGTCGAGGACGGCATCGCCTACGGCGCTCCCCGCGAGGAGGCCTGGTTCGCGGCCTTCGGCCTCACCCTGACGCTGGTGTGGCTGTACCTGGAGTTTCTGCGCCTCATCGCGATCTTCAACAGCAGCGACTGACCGGCGACGGACCAGGCGTGACAGAAGGGCCCCGGACGGCACCGCCGTCCGGGGCCCTTCGCGTACGCCGACGACGGCGTGCTCAGAGCAGCCGGCGCGCGGCCCTCCTGAGGTCGTACTCGTGGACGATCGCCTTGGCGTGGCCGTAGGCGAGATCGTGCTCGTGGCGGAGCCAGCTGACCTTCTCCTCGAAGCGGAAGAGAGCCGGGCCGTCCTCGACGGTGCGCAGCCAGTCGGCGATCTCACGACCGGTGCAGTGGGGGATGCGGGCGAGCAGATTGCGATGGGTCTCCTCGGAGAAGACAGGGGACATCGGCGCCTCCGGGCGAAAGGGGATGTGAGCCGGTCCTTCAGGTCACCGTGCCCGAGCCGCCCTCCGTTGGCAACAGTCCCGGACGGCCGCGTACGCTCACGCCGTGGTTGATACGACGCCTGTGACCCGTGCGCTGGAGACCTTCGCCGACCGTCTGCGGGCCGCGCCGCAGAGCAGACTCCAGCGGGGTGCCGCCGCCGAGGCGCTGGAACTGGCCAGGGAGCTGTCCCGGCGGGCCCAGCTCGCCGAGGAGCCCGGCGCCGAGCCGCGGGTGATGCCGGACGCCGGGATGTTCGCCGCCGCCGACCAGATCACCGTCGCCGGGCACGACCTTGCCCTCGTACTGAGGACCGAGGACGAGGTGGCGGAGGCGGTGCGGCTGGTGGCGGAGGCGCAGCGGCGCGCCGGGGTGTGACCCGCTCGCAGCACGGCCGGCGGCGGCGGGTCAGAGGGACGCGATGACGCGGTCCGCCAGGACGTACACGCTCTCCTCGCCGCAGGCGAAGGTCAGGGCGTAGGCGCCGGCAACACCGGAGCCGCCGAGCAGGACCGGGGTGTCGCCCGCGCGCAGCGCGCCGGCCAGCCGCTCCGCGGTCTCGCGGTGGCCCGGGGTCATGCACAGGGTGGTGCCGTCGGCGAAGACGTACACGTCCAGGGTGCCCAGCGGACCCGGCCGGACGTCCGCCAGCTCGACCCGGCCCGCGGCCAGCTCCTCCAGGGCGGTGACGGTGCGCTCGTGGTCGTTGACCGGGGAGGGGTTCGGTACGAAGTCGGGGTGCGAGGGGTGGCGGCGGCGGGCCGCGGCCAGCTCGGCGGAGTCCGGGGCGGGCTCGTCGGCGTCGGCACCGGTCTCCGGCACCGGGTCCAGGCCCGCGAGGTCGGCCGGGTGCGGCAGGAACGGCTCACTGTCGGAGAGGCCGAGCAGCAGCGGCGCGTCGGAGACGCCGCGGCTCTCCTGCGCGGCCCAGAAGGCGCGGGCCTCGGCCAGCTCCCGCTCCCGTTCCTCGGCCAGCGCGGCGGCGACCGCGGCGCGTATCTCCTCGGTGTCGGCCGTGGTGCGGGCGGCGGGGACCCGGCCCCGCAGGGCCGCGGCGCGGCCCTCGGCCAGCTCGGTGTGCAGGGCCGCGACCTGGCGGCGCAGCACCAGCACGCTGCGCAGGACGGCGACGCCCACGGCGCCGGTGGCTGCCGTGGTGAGCAGCAGGGCGATCGAAGTGGCGCTCACTGACGTACTCCCGGTTCAAAGTCGACCCCCGACTTCCTACATCAGCTTGAAGGGCGGACTAACCCGCTGTCAGTGCGTAACGTCACGAAACGGACAGGACTTTGGGCCTCGAAGGGGCCGCTGGGGCTGGGCTGACCTGCGTAAATCAGGTGGCGAGGGAGATAGGTCACATCCTGGGGGAGATTGGGTCACGGAACGGCCCGGGACCCTGGGGTTCTCCAGGGTCCCGGGCCGCTGTCACCAGGGGTCCGCGGCGCGCTACCGAGGGTCAGCTGAGGCGCTCGATGACCATGGCCATGCCCTGGCCGCCGCCGACGCACATCGTCTCCAGGCCGAACTGCTTGTCGTGCCACTGGAGGGAGTTGATGAGGGTGCCGGTGATGCGGGCGCCGGTCATGCCGAAGGGGTGGCCGACCGCGATGGCGCCGCCGTTGACGTTCAGCTTCTCCAGCGGGATGCCCAGCTCGCGGTAGGAGGGGATGACCTGCGCGGCGAACGCCTCGTTGATCTCGACCAGGTCGATGTCGCCGATGGTCAGCCCGGCGCGGCCGAGAGCCTGCTTGCTGGCCTCGACCGGGCCGAGGCCCATGATCTCGGGGGAGAGGCCGGAGACGCCGGTGGAGACGATCCGGGCCAGCGGGGTCAGGCCCAGCTCGCGGGCCTTGGTGTCGCTCATGATGACGAGGGCGGCGGCGCCGTCGTTGAGCGGGCAGCAGTTGCCCGCGGTGACCAGGCCGTCGGGGCGGAAGACCGGCTTGAGGCCCGCGACGCCCTCCATGGTCACGCCGGCCCGGGGACCGTCGTCCTTGCCGACGACCGTGCCGTCGGGCAGCGTGACCGGGGTGATCTCCCGCTCCCAGAAGCCGTTCTTGATGGCTTCCTCGGCGAGGTTCTGCGAGCGGACGCCGAACTCGTCCATGTCCTGGCGGGTGACGCCCTTGACCCGGGCCAGGTTCTCCGCGGTCTGGCCCATCGCGATGTAGGGGTCGGGCAGCAGGCCGTCCTCGCGCGGGTCGTGCCAGGTGGTGCCCTCCTGCTGGGCGACCTCGGCGGTGCGGGCCTCGGCGTCGGCGAAGAGCGGGTTGTGCGTGTCCGGGAGGCTGTCGGAGTTGCCCTTGGCGAAGCGGGAGACCATCTCGACGCCGGCCGAGATGAAGACGTCGCCCTCGCCGGCCTTGATCGCGTGCAGAGCCATGCGGGAGGTCTGGAGCGAGGAGGAGCAGTACCGGGTGACCGTGCAGCCGGGCAGGTGGTCCATGCCCATCTGCACGGCGACGATCCGGCCGAGGTTGTTGCCCTGCTCGCCGCCGGGCAGCCCGCAGCCGAGCATCAGGTCGTCGATGTCCCGGGGGTCCAGTTCCGGGACCTTGGCGAGGGCGGTCTGGATGATGGTGGCGGCCAGGTCGTCGGGGCGCAGGTCCTTGAGCGAGCCCTTGAAGGCCCGGCCGATGGGGGAGCGGGCGGCTGAGACGATCACGGCTTCGGGCATCACGGCTCCATGGGCGGTCGGCGTGCGGATCGGGCGGGACTGCTTGGGAAGTTACCCGTACGTAGGGCTGGGGTCACGGGGGTGGTGGTGTGACCCTGGCCGCAATTTACTAAGCGCTTGCTTTTTGAGGTAGGGGGTGGAGGCGAGGAGGCGCCGGGAGCGGCGGCGTGGGGCGGCACGGTGCGGACCGGGGTGGCACGCAACCTGGCGCGCACGGACGCGTCCTTCCCTTCCGGGCGTGTCCGGCGCCGGGGCGGTCCCGTCCTTCCATCCTGGGAGCACCGAGGGGGCCCCGCCCCCCCATCCTTGGGTACCCGGCACGGAAGCGGTCCCTCCCTCCATCTCGGGAGTACCCGGCACGGAAGCGGGTCCCGTCCGCCCATCCTGGGGGGTACCCGGCACGGATGCGGTCCCTCCCTCCATCCCGGGCGCACCCGGCACCGATGCGGTCCCGTCCCTCCACCCCCGGGAGTACCCGGCACCGATGCGGTCCCTCCCTCCATCGCGGGAGTACCCGGCACCGATGCGGTCCCGTCCCTGCACCATCGGGCGCACCCGGCACGGAAGCGGTCCCTCCCTCCATCTCGGGAGTGCCCGGCACCGATGCGGTCCCGTCCCTCCACCCCCGGGCGCACCCGGCACCGAAGCGGTCCCTCCCTCCATCGCGGGAGTGCCCGGCACCGATGCGGTCCCGTCCCTCCATCCCGGGAGTGCCCGGCACCGAAGCGGTCCCGTCCCCCCCCATCCAGGGCGTACCCGGCGGGCGGGCCCGGCGCCGGAGCGACCCCGCCCCCCGGCCCGGCAGGTCGGGTCGGCCGAAGCGCGGGCCATGCCGGGCGGCCCGGTCAGGACGGCTGCGCCGATGTCTGCGGTTCCGTTTCCGACACCCGCCGGCGCCGGCGGCGCTTGAGCAGGGCCCAGGGGCCCCGCGGCCCCGCCGGCATCGCCGCCGCGACCTCCGTGCCCGCCTCGTCGGCGGCCTCGGCCGCCGCCCGCGCCACCGGCAGGAAGCCCTCCCGGCGGGAGGTGTCGGGACGCTCCTCGTCGGCCGGCCACAGGCCGAGCGCCGCGCAGACCGACGGGAGCACCGCCATCGCGGCGGTCGCGTAGCCGTCCGCGGACGGGTGGTAGTTGTCGGGGCCGAACATCTCGCGCGGGTTCCGCGCGAACTCCGGGCCCAGCAGATCGCCCAGCGACACCGTGCGCCCGCCCTGCTCGACCACCCCGATGGTCTGCGCCGCCGCCAGCTGCCGCGAGGTCCGCCGGGCCAGCCAGCGCAGCGGCTGCCGCACCGGCTCGATCGTGCCCAGGTCCGGACAGGTGCCCACGACCACCTCCGCGCCGGCCGTGCGCAGCCGCCGTACCGCCCCCGCCAGATGACGCACCGACCGGGTGGCCGGCATCCGGTGGGTCACGTCATTGGCGCCGATCATGATCACGCAGACGTCCGGCACCCGCACCGGATCGGCCAGCACCACCCCCACCTGCCGGTCCAGGTCGTCCGACCGCGCCCCCGGCACCGCGACCGACCGCAGCTCCACCGGGCGCTCGGCCACCGCCGCGAGCCCGGACGCCAGCAGCGCGCCCGGCGTCTGCCCGGCCCGGTGCACGCCCTGCCCGGCCGCCGTGGAGTCGCCCAGCATCACCAGCCGCAGCGGCGGCCCGGCGGACGCGGGCAGCGCACCGCCGTACAGCCCCTCCGCGTTCGGCACCCGCACGGGCGTGCCGATGCCCACCCGGCGCCTGGCCAGCTGCACCTCCGCCAGCAGCAGACCGACCGTCGCCGCACCGGCCAGTCCGATGCCGCCGCCGCCGTATGCCGCGCCGGCCGCGATCCGCCGGGCCACCCTCGCCCTCGACATGCTCGTCATGCGTCGCCGCCACCTCCTCACGAGCCGTACACCCACTGCTTGCCCCGTACGGACCGTCGCCCAATCTCCACCGTGAGTGAACAACCGTCCTGGGATCACCGGGCAACGGCAGGCCCTAGGCTGGCCGACGGAACCATCACCCCACTTTTTTGCGGCATCCGGAGACAACGGTGCAATTTCACGACTCGATGATCAGCCTCGTCGGCAACACCCCGCTGGTGCGGCTCAACAGCGTGACCGAGGGCATCAGGGCCACCGTCCTGGCCAAGGTGGAGTACTTCAATCCGGGCGGCTCGGTGAAGGACCGCATCGCCCTGCGCATGATCGAGGCCGCCGAGCAGAGCGGCGAGCTGCGGCCCGGCGGCACCATCGTCGAGCCGACCAGCGGCAACACCGGCGTCGGACTCGCGATCGTGGCCCAGCAGAAGGGCTACAAGTGCATCTTCGTCTGCCCGGACAAGGTGTCCACCGACAAGATCAACGTCCTGCGCGCATACGGCGCCGAGGTGGTCGTCTGCCCCACGGCGGTCGACCCCGGGCACCCGGACTCGTACTACAACGTCTCCGACCGGCTGGTCCGCGAGACGCCGGGCGCCTGGAAGCCCGACCAGTACTCCAACCCGAACAACCCGCTCTCCCACTACCACTCGACCGGCCCCGAGCTGTGGAAGCAGACGGAGGGGCGGATCACCCACTTCGTGACCGGCGTCGGCACCGGCGGCACCATCTCCGGCACCGGCCGCTACCTCAAGGACGCCAGCGACGGCAAGGTCAAGGTCATCGGCGCGGACCCCGAGGGCTCGGTCTACTCCGGCGGCTCGGGACGCCCGTACCTCGTCGAGGGCGTCGGTGAGGACTTCTGGCCGACCGCCTACGACCGGACCGTCGCCGACGAGATCGTCGCCGTCTCCGACAAGGACTCCTTCCAGATGACCCGGCGCCTGGCCAAGGAGGAGGGCCTGCTGGTGGGCGGCTCCTGCGGCATGGCCGTGGTCGCCGCGCTGCGGGTCGCCGAGCGGCTGACCGAGGACGACGTGGTCGTCGTCCTGCTGCCGGACAGCGGACGCGGCTACCTGTCGAAGATCTTCAACGACGAGTGGATGGCCGACTACGGCTTCCTGGACGACTCCGGCCCCAGCGCCCGCGTCGCCGACGTCCTGGACCACAAGGAGCACGGCTCCATCCCCTCCCTGGTGCACATGCACCCCGACGAGACGGTGGGGCAGGCCATCGAGGTGCTGCGCGAGTACGGCGTCTCGCAGATGCCGATCGTCAAGCCGGGCGCCGGGCACCCGGACGTGATGGCGGCCGAGGTGGTCGGCTCGGTGGTGGAGCGGGAACTGCTCGACGCCCTGTTCACCCAGCGGGCCTCGCTGGAGGACCCGCTGGAGCGGCACATGTCGGCGCCGCTGCCGCAGGTCGGCTCGGGCGAGCCGGTCGAGGACCTGATGGGCGTGCTCGGCACGGCGGACGCGGCGATCGTCCTGGTCGAGGGCAAGCCGACCGGTGTGGTCAGCCGTCAGGACCTGCTGTCCTTCCTGGCCGGCGCGGGGAAGTAGCGGAGAATCTCCGGTGAACGGCGGGTGACCGCGGCGAACTCCCGGTGGCTGCCGGGTTGTCGGACCTTTCCGAACTGGTACGCGGGTGTCACGTTCGCGCAGCACACGCTTAACACGGGTCCGGCACATTAGGGGTGTCGGCAAGGGCGGGAGCGGCTCCCCGTCCGGGCCGGCGCCGAACGGCGCCAAGGACCTCCGGAGCGGCTCCCGGACCTCCATGGACGCCAGGACGCGGAAGGCCCGGTCCCTGACCCGGCCCCGTGTCCCTCGCGGGGACCGCCGTCGTCCCGCCCCCCGGCAACGGGGGTGCGGCGGTCCCCGCGCATGACGTCCCCCGGCGCCCGCCGCCCCGTGACCGCTCTCCCCGCGTGGCCTACGGCGCTTCGCGGCGCCTGCGGAACAGCCCCGGTGCCGTACGGGCGGCCTGGACGACGTTCACCCCGGCGATGCCCGCCCAGGCGACCAGCAGTCCCGGCAGGCCCGCGACACCCCCGCCGATCGCGGACAGCGGGACGGCCAGCACCAGCGAGACGATGCCGAAGCCGAAGCGCTCGCCCCAGGGGTCCGTCGGCCCCGGGGAACGGGAGTCCCGGGCCGACACCATCTGATGCTCGGCCAACTGCCGGCGCACCCGGCGCTCGACCGCGCCGTCGATGCGCTGGTCGACCTTCTCCAGGAAGGACTCGATCAGCGCGGAGTCGTACTCCTCGCCCAGATCCCCGCGGGCCCGCAGGGTCGCGTCGAGTTCCCTCTTCAGCTCGGCGTCGCGCGCGTCGATTCCCGTCATGCCGCTCACGCTACGGAGCGGCGGTGCCCGCCGCACTGGGGACAGCCCCCGTATCCGGGGTGGGGCCGCCGGGCGGGTCCCCACCCCGGATGTATGGGCGTATGCAGGGAGGGGAGTGGCTGAATAGGATGGCTCCGTACGCCGTCCCCGCCCCGGCGTCCGTCCGGGGCGACGGCGGAAGCGGCGGGCCCGGTAGCCTCCCGGGACGGACCTCTGGAGGGGGAGCAGGTCATGGGCGTGACGGACAGCCCGGCCACGCGGCTGCAGGCGCTGTTCGAGGGGCACCGGCTGACGCCGACCCAGCGGCGCATCGCGCACAGCATGGTGCGCCGCGCCGCCGACGTGCCGTTCCTGTCCAGCGTCGAACTGGCCGAACTGGCCGGGGTCAGCCAGCCGTCCGTGACCCGCTTCGCCGTCGCCCTGGGCTTCGACGGCTACCCCGACCTCCGCCGGCACCTGCGCGAGGTCACGCCCGCCGAGCCGGTGCCGGAGCCCGGCACGGCCAACGAGTACCAGCAGGCCGTCGAGGCCGAGATCGAGAACCTGCGGCACCTCGCCGAGGTGCTGGCCGACCCGCGCCCCGTGCGCCGGGCGGGCCGCCTCCTCGCGGCGAGCCGCCCGCTGCCCGTGCTCGGCCTGCGGGCGGCGGCGGCCCAGGCGCAGGGGTTCGCCTACTTCGCCGCCAAGGTCCACCCCGACGTCCGGCTGCTCGGCGAGGGCGGCACGATGCTGCACGACCGGATCGACGGCGCCGTACGGGCCGGGGCGAGCGCGCTGCTCTGCTTCGCGCTGCCCCGGCACCCCCGTGAGGTCGTCGACACCCTCGCCTACGCCAAGGAGGCCGGACTCACCGTCGTCACCGTCGCCGACTCCGCCTTCGCGCCCGTCGCCAAGGTGACCGACGTGCTGCTGCCCGCCGCCGTCGGCACCGGGCTCGCCTTCGACACCGCGTGCGCGCCGATGCTGCTGGGCCGGGTGCTGCTGGAGGCGATGTGCGACGACCTGCCCGACGCGCAGGCGCGGCTGGAGGAATTCGACGCGCACGCGGCGGCGCGGGGGCTGTTCGTGGAGTGAGACCGGCGCCGGCCGGGCACCGCCGGGCGCTCTCAGATTCGTCTCACCTTCCGCCGTTAACCTGCCGTCCTTGCACACCCCTCGACGCTGGGCAGATGTGACGGGAGGCAGCGATGGCACGTGGAGGACAAGGGCTGGCCCGGGTGGCCGTCGTCGTACGGGCGGGCGCGGCGCCCCTGTGGTGGCTGGGCGTGGTCGCGGCGGGCATCGGGGTCCTGGTGCCGGGACTGACCGGACGCCGGATCGGGGTCCTGGCCGGAGCGGCGCTCTTCGTCGTCGCCGCCTTCGTGGTGGCGTACGTCCGGCGCGGGAGGTACGTGGCGCTGGCCGGGGCGGCGGCCCGGGCCGGCAAGTACGACGTCCTCCAGGACCGGGCGGTGACCACGCGCAACTGGCGCCGCGGGCACCGCTGGTGGCTGCTGCTCGGCTTCCTCGCGGCGGTGGGCAGCGCGTTCGCCGTCCCGGCGGCGGGCGGGCTGCTGCTGGCCGGCTGCGGGGCCGGTCTCTGGCTGAAGGCGGCGTGGATCGGCCGCCGGGAACGCGCGGGGGAAGCGCTGCTGTGGGTCCGGGTGGACTGGCTCGGCCGGGGCGCGGGGCGGCCCGCCGGGAAGACGGTCAAGGGGTACCGGGGCACCGGTGTCGCGGCGGGGGACGCGGAACCGGGCGGGGCCCGGAGGAAGACGGCGGCGCTGGTGTGATCCCGGGGGTGGCGGGCCGGGCCTGAGGGCCGGGTGCGGGGCACGGGGTACGGGGGCGCGCGGGTCCGTGCATCGGGCGCGGGCGCGTGGGTCGGGCGCGGGCGCAGGGTGGCCGGTCGCGCATCCCCCGCGCCCCTGAGGCCGACCCGGGCAACGCCCCTCAGGAGCGCGGGGGAACCGCGCGACCAGCCACCGCACACCCGCATCACACGGCTACCGCCGGACCCATGACGCCCGCGTCAGCGACTCCGCGTGCGCCCCGCCCGCCTCCGCCACGATCTCCTCGACCGGCTGCGCCTCCCGCACCACTCGGAAGCGCACACTCCCGGCCTCGTCCGCCAGGAACCCGTACACCCCCGGCCGCGCCAGCGAGTTGTACGCGTAGTGGTGGGCGAAGTAGTACGCCCCGGTGTCCAGCGCCGCCGCGTGGTCCCCCTGCTCCAGCCGGGGCAGCGCCCGCCCCGTCGCCAGCAGGTCCCCCGCGAAACACGCGGGCCCGGCCACGTCCTGCACCACCGGCGGCCCCTCCTTGGGGCGCCCCGCGCCGTCGTACGCGGCGATCCGCAGCGGCCACGACCGCGGCGCGTACACCGTCCGCGTCGCCACCTGCACCCCCGCGTGGGTCACCGCGACCGGCCGGCCCCCGGCGCTCTTGGTGTACTCGACCCGCGCCACCACCGTCCCGTGCTTCGCCAGCAGCGACCGCCCGAACTCGGTCACCAGCCCGTACCGCCCGTCGAACAGCCCCGGCACCGCCTCCCGCAGCGCCCGCGCGTACTGCCCGTACGTCGGTGCCGTCACCTCCGAGGCGAAGTTCACCGGCAGGCCGCCGCCGATGTCGACGGTGTCGACCTGCCGCCGCCCGGCCCGTCCGTTCACCTCCTCGGCCAGCGCGTACACGGCCGCGACCCCCTCGGCCATCCGGGCCGGCGGAATGCCCTGCGACCCGGTGTGCACGTGCAGCCGGGTCAGCCACGGCCGGTCCAGACACGCCCGGACCACCCACTCCCGGGCCCCCTCGTCCCTGAGCGCCACCCCGAACTTCGAGGTCGCCGTCGCGGTGGCGAGCGCCTCGATGGAGCCGCCGCCGACCTGCGGGTTCACCCGGATGCCCAGCGGGGAGGCGGTCCGTGCCGACCGCGTCAGGCCGTCGAGGCGCTCCAGTTCCTGCGGATTGTCGGCGTTGACGGCGATCCCCAGGGCCAGCGCCTCCCGCAGCTCCTCGGGCGTCTTGGCCGGAGAGTCCAGCACCGTCCGCTCCGCCGGCACCCCCGCCGCCCGCGCCAGCGCCAGTTCCCCCGGACTCGCCACCTCCGCGCCGATGCCCTCCTCCCACAGCAGCCGCACCACCGGCACCAGCGGTGACGCCTTCACCGCGAAGGCGTGCAGCACGGGTGTGCCGGGCGCGGTGACCGCCGCGAACGCCGCCCGCAGCGCCCGCGCGGACTCCCGGATGCCGGTGACGTCGAGCAGCCCCACGACGGGCGCGCCCGGCCCCGGCCCCAGCAGCCCCTGCGCCACGGCGGCCCGCACGGCGGCGTCCCGCCGCGCCGCCCGCCGCCCGGCGACGGCGTCCGTGCCCTCGTCCGTGCCCTCGCCCCGGTCCGTCCCGTTCCCCGTCGTGCCGAAGTCCGCGCTCATGCCGTCCAGCCAAACACCCGACGGCCGCCACGCGCGCCCCCCACGACATGTTGACTAGCTCTATTCATCTCGCAACTATGTGAATAGGCATGCAACATCGCGTCGGGAACCAGCCCTCAGGAGGCCGCCATGTCAGGACCCCGCCCCGTCCGCGCACCGCGAGGCACGCAGCTCAGCGCCCCGGGATGGCAGCAGGAGGCCGCCCTGCGCATGCTGCAGAACAACCTCGACCCGGAGGTCGCCGAGCACCCCGACCAGCTCGTCGTCTACGGCGGGACGGGAAAGGCCGCCCGCGACTGGCGGTCCTTCGACGCGATGGTCCGCACCCTCGAGACCCTCAAGCAGGACGAGACGATGCTCGTCCAGTCGGGCCGGCCGGTCGGCGTCATGCAGACCCACGAATGGGCCCCGCGCGTCCTCATCGCCAACTCCAACCTCGTCGGCGACTGGGCCAACTGGGAGGAGTTCCGCCGCCTGGAGGCCCTCGGCCTGACCATGTACGGGCAGATGACGGCCGGTTCCTGGATCTACATCGGCACCCAGGGCATCCTCCAGGGCACCTACGAGACCTTCGCCGCCGTCGCCGCCAAGAAGTTCGGCGGCACCCTCGCCGGGACCATCACCCTCACCGCCGGCCTCGGCGGCATGGGCGGCGCCCAGCCCCTCGCCGTCACCATGAACGACGGCGTCGCGATCTGCGTCGACTGCGACCCCCGCGCCATCGACCGCCGTATCGAGCACCGCTACCTCGACGTACGGGCCGACAGCCTGGAACACGCCCTCCGCCTCGCCACCGAGGCCCGCGACCGGCGCCGGCCGCTCTCCATCGGCCTGCTGGGCAACGCCGCCGAGACCGTGCCGCGGCTCCTCGCCCTGGGCGCCCCCATCGACATCGTCACCGACCAGACCTCGGCCCACGACCCGCTCGCCTACCTGCCCACCGGGATCGCCTTCGAGGACATGGCCGACGCCGCCGCCAAGGACCCGGCCGGCTTCACCACCCGCGCCCGCGAGTCCATGGCCCGGCACGTGGAGGCCATGGTCGGCTTCCAGGACGCCGGCGCCGAGGTCTTCGACTACGGCAACTCCCTCCGCGGCGAGGCCCGGCTCGCCGGGTACGACCGGGCCTTCGCCTTCCCCGGTTTCGTCCCCGCCTACATCCGTCCCCTCTTCTGCGAGGGCAAGGGCCCCTTCCGCTGGGCCGCGCTCTCCGGCGACCCCGCCGACATCGCCGCGACCGACCGGGCGGTCCTCGACCTCTTCCCGGAGAACGAGTCGCTGGCCCGCTGGATCGACATGGCCGGCGAGCGCGTCCACTTCCAGGGCCTGCCCGCCCGCATCTGCTGGCTCGGCTACGGCGAACGCGACAAGGCCGGCGAGCGGTTCAACGACATGGTCGCGAGCGGCGAACTGGCCGCGCCCGTCGTCATCGGCCGCGACCACCTCGACTGCGGCTCCGTCGCCTCCCCCTACCGCGAGACCGAGGCCATGCTCGACGGCTCCGACGCCATCGCCGACTGGCCCCTGCTCAACGCCATGGTCAACGTGGCCTCCGGCGCCTCCTGGGTCTCGATCCACCACGGCGGCGGCGTCGGCATGGGCCGCTCGATCCATGCCGGGCAGGTCACCGTCGCCGACGGCACGAAGCTCGCCGGGGAGAAGATCCGCCGCGTCCTCACCAACGACCCCGGCATGGGCGTCATCCGGCACGTCGACGCCGGCTACGACATCGCCGAGGCGGTCGCCGACGAGCGCCACGTCCGCGTCCCCATGCGCGAGGGCGGCGCCGGCGACGGGGGCGGCGCCGCGTGAGCTTCCACAGCATGTGGGCGGAGCTGCTGCCGATCGGCCGCGCCGCCGCCTCCGGCGGCTACCGGCGCTTCGCCTGGACCGGCGCGGACGCCGACTGCCGGGCCTGGTTCGCCCAGCAGGCCCGCGACCGGGGCCTCACCCACGAGGTGGACCGCAACGGCAACCAGTGGGCCTGGCTCGGCGACCCGGCCGCCGGGGACGCCGTCGTCACCGGCTCCCACCTGGACTCCGTGCCCGACGGCGGCGCCTTCGACGGACCCCTCGGCGTGGTGTCCGCCTTCGCCGCCCTGGACGAACTGCGCCGCCGCGGAGCGCGGTTCGCCAAGCCGCTCGGCATCGTCAACTTCGGCGACGAGGAGGGCGCCCGTTTCGGCCTCGCCTGCGTCGGCTCCCGGCTCACCGCCGGGGCGCTCACCGCCGAACAGGCCCACCGCCTGACCGACGCCGAGGGCATCACGCTCCCGCGGGCCATGGAAGCCGCCGGACACGACCCCGGTGCCCTCGGCCCCGACCCCGAACGGCTCGCCCGCATCGGCGCCTTCGTGGAACTCCACGTCGAACAGGGCCGCGCCCTGGACCTGTCCGGCGACCCGGTCGGCATCGCCTCCGCCATCTGGCCGCACGGCCGCTGGCGGTTCGACTTCCGCGGCGAGGCCAACCACGCCGGCACCACCCGCATCACCGACCGCCGCGACCCGATGCTGCCCTACGCCGAGACCGTCCTCGCCGCCCGCCGCGAGGCCGCCCTCGCCGGTGCGGTCGCCACCTTCGGCAAGGTCGCCGTCGAACCCAACGGGGTCAACGCCGTCCCGTCCCTGGTGCGCGGCTGGCTCGACTCCCGCGCCGAGGGCCAGGACACCCTGGACACCGTGGTCGCCGGCATCGAACGGGCCGCCCGCGCCCACGCCGCCGCCCACGGCGCCACCCTCGACGTCACCCGGGAGTCCTTCACCCCCGTCGTCGAGTTCGACCACGCCCTGCGCGACGAACTCGCCCGCATCCTCGGCACCACCGCCGGCCTCAAGGTGCCCGTCCTCGGCACCGGCGCCGGACACGACGCCGGAATCCTCTCCGGACGCGTCCCGACCGCCATGCTGTTCGTGCGCAACCCCACCGGCGTCTCGCACTCCCCGGCCGAGTCCGCCACCGAGGACGACTGCACGGCCGGGGTCCTCGCCCTCGCCGACGTACTGGAAGGACTGGCCTGCCCGTGACCTCCCCGCACGCGACCGCCCCCCGGCGGACGTACTGGCTGGAGCACGCCTGGCTCGGCACCCGTGTCGAGCCGGGCGTCGCCCTCGACGTGGCGGACGGCCGCATCACCGCCGTCCGCCAGGAGACCCCCGCCCCGCCGCCCGGCGCCGAGGTCCTGCGCGGACTGACCCTGCCGGGCCTGGCCAACGCCCACAGCCACGCCTTCCACCGCGCCCTGCGCGGCACCGTCCAGGTGGGCTCCGGCACCTTCTGGACCTGGCGCGAGGTGATGTACTCCGTCGCCGACCGCCTCACCCCGGAGAACTACTACGCCCTCGCCCGTGCCGTGTACGCCGAGATGGCCCTCGCCGGCATCACCACCGTCGGCGAGTTCCACTACGTCCACCACACCCCCGGCGGCACGCCCTACGCCGACCCCAACGCCATGGGCGAGGCGCTGATCGAGGCCGCCGCCGAGGCCGGCATCCGCATCACCCTCCTCGACACCTGCTACCTCTCCGCCGGTTTCGGACAGCCTCCGAACCGGCACCAGCTCCGCTTCTCCGACGGCACGGCGGACGACTGGGCGCTGCGCTCCTCACTCCTCAAGGAACGGGACCACGCGCGGATCGGGGCCGCCGTGCACTCCGTACGGGCCGTGCCCGCCGGCCAGTTGGCGACCGTGGCCCGCTGGGCCGAGGAGCGGCGGGCCCCGCTCCACGTCCACCTCTCCGAGCAGACCGCCGAGAACGACGCCTGCCGGGAGGCGCACGGCCGCACCCCCGCCCAGCTCCTCGCCGACCACGGCATCCTCGGACCGCGCACCACCGGCGTGCACAACACCCACCTCACCGACGCCGACATCGCGCTGATCGGGGACAGCGGCACCGGTACCTGCATGTGCCCGACGACCGAACGGGACCTCGCGGACGGCATCGGACCCGCCACCGCGCTCCAGCGGGCCGGCTCCCCGCTCAGCCTCGGCTCCGACAGCCACGCCGTCATCGACCTGCTCGAAGAGGCCCGCGCCCTGGAGCTGAACGAGCGGCTGCGCACCCGCACCCGGGGCCACTGGACGGTCACCGCGCTGCTGCGCGCCGCCACCGCCGACGGCCACGCGGCGCTCGGCTGGGACGACACCGGCGCCCTGGAGACCGGCGCCCGCGCCGACCTGACGACCGTCGCCCTGGACTCGGTCAGGACCGCGGGGCCGCTGCCCAGGCTCGGCGCCGAGGCGGCCGTATTCGCGGCGACGGCGGCCGACGTACGGCACACGGTCGTGGACGGCCGGCACATCGTGCGCGACGGGGCCCACACCCGCGTACCGGACGTGCCGGACGCGCTCGCGCGGGCCGTGGCGGCCCTGCGCGCCTGACCGACCCGCCCCCGCACGTCACCCCCGAGGACGACGCCATGAGCAGCAGCACCGACAGCGCGCACCACGGCAGCACGGTCATCACCAACATCGCCACGCTGGTCACCAACGACCCCTCCCTCGGTACCGGAACCCCCCTGGGCCTGGTCCGGGACGCGGCCGTCGTCATCGACGGCGACCGCGTCGCGTGGACCGGTGAATCAAGCAAAGCACCCGCCACTGACAAGCGGGTCGACGCCGGCGGCCGGGCCGTCCTGCCCGGCTTCGTCGACTCCCACTCCCACCTGCTCTTCGCCGGCGACCGCACCGAGGAGTTCAACGCCCGGATGTCCGGCCGCCCCTACAGCGCCGGCGGCATCCGGACCACGGTCGCCGCCACCCGCGCCGCGACCGACGCGGAACTGGAGGCCAACCTCACCCGCCACCTCCGCGAGGCCCTGCGCCAGGGCACGACCACCTTCGAGACCAAGTCCGGCTACGGCCTGACCACCGCCGACGAGTCCCGCGCCCTGCGGATCGCCGCCCGCCACACCGAGGAGGTCACCTTCCTCGGCGCCCACGTCGTCGCGCCCGAACTCGCCGACGACCCCGCCGCCTACGTCGACCTGGTCACCGGCGAGATGCTCGACGCCTGCGCCCCGCACGCCCGCTGGATCGACGTCTTCTGCGAGCAGGGCGCCTTCGACGGTGACCAGGCCCGCGCGATCCTCACCGCGGGCAAGGCCAGGGGGCTGCACCCCCGCATCCACGCCAACCAGCTCACCCACGGCCCCGGCGTCCGGCTCGCCGTGGAACTCGACGCCGCCAGCGCCGACCACTGCACCCATCTCACCGACGCCGACGTGGACGCCCTCGCGCACAGCCGCACGGTCGCCACCCTGCTGCCCGGCGCCGAGTTCTCCACCCGCGCCGAGTGGCCCGACGCCCGGCGCCTGCTCGACGCCGGCGCCACGGTCGCGCTCTCCACGGACTGCAACCCCGGCTCCTCCTTCACGTCCTCCGTCCCCTTCTGCATCGCGCTCGCCGTACGCGACATGGGAATGACCCCGGACGAGGCGGTGTGGGCGGCCACCGCGGGCGGCGCGGCGGCGCTGCGCCGGGAGGACATCGGCCGCATCGCGCCGGGCGCCTACGCCGACCTGACCCTCCTCGACGCGCCGAGCCACGTCCATCTGGCCTACCGGCCCGGCGTACCGCTGGTCGCGGGAGTGTGGCGGCGGGGCGTGCGCGCCGTGTGAGGCCGGCGCACGGGGGCGGGCGGCAGCGTGAGAGGGGCGGTCCCCGCCGGGACCGCCCCTCTCACGGCAGCACAACCGTCACCCGGCCGCGGCGGCTCGGGAGGCTCCGGTCACTCCTCGACCGTCAGCCCCTTGCGCAGCTTCACCAGCGTCCGCGACAGCAGCCGGGAGACGTGCATCTGGGAGATGCCCAGCTCCTCGCCGATCTCCGACTGGGTCATGCCCGCGACGAAGCGGAGGGAGAGGATCTTCCGGTCGCGCGGCGGCAGCTCGGCGATCAGCGGCTTCAGCGACTCGACGTACTCGATGCCTTCGAGCCCGTGGTCCTCGTAGCCGATCCGGTCCGCGAGCGCGCCCTCCGCGTCGTCCTCCTCCGGCTGGGCGTCCAGCGAGGCGGCCGTGTACGCGTTGGACGCGGCCATGCCCTCGACGACCTCCTCGCTGGTGATGCCGAGCCGCTCCGCCAGCTCGGCGACCGTCGGCGCGCGGTCGAGCTTCTGGGCCAGCTCGTCACCGGCCTTGGCGAGGTCCAGGCGGAGTTCCTGGAGGCGGCGCGGTACGCGCACGGACCACGAGGTGTCGCGGAAGAACCGCTTGATCTCGCCGATGATCGTCGGCATGGCGAACGTGGGGAACTCCACGCCCCGCGACAGTTCGAAGCGGTCGATCGCCTTGATCAGGCCGATCGTGCCGACCTGGATGATGTCCTCCATCGGCTCGCTGCGCGAGCGGAAGCGGGAGGCGGCGAACTTGACCAGCGCGAGGTTGAGCTCGACGAGCGTGTTGCGTACGTACGCGTACTCGTGCGTGCCTTCCTCCAGCGTCTCCAGGCGCTCGAAGAGGGTTCTGGACAGGGCCCGGGCGTCCGCCGGGGCCACCTCGTCGAACGCGGGGATGTCCGGAAGCCCGGCGAGGGCGCCGTCGTGCGCGACGGCGGTCCCGGTGGGGTCGATGGGATCCAGTGGTTCCGGAGGGGGTGTCGACGTCGCTTTCTGGGTACGCGATGCGTCGAGCCGGGGTGACATGGTGTCCTCCATCGTTCTCGGCATACGGCTGCCGAAGCCAGTTGCGTGCACTGCGGTGTGCGGCGCCTCCAAAGCCGGCCGTGTCGGTTGTGTGTTCTTACTAGCCCTACCGGCTGCACCGAGCCCTCCGCAAGTGCATTTTGTTCGCTTATGTCCGTTTCTGTGTGGATGGTCGGGTGTCAATGGGCGTACGGAAGGCGTAGTGTTCGAGGGCGTCAGCAAGAGCGTCGACGTCGGGAGAGAGAGACGGCATGGACCGCGGGACGGTCGGCAGTACACAGTCTGGCCGCCTTCTGGTGGAGGTGCGGCAGGAGGGCCCCAGTGCCGTCGTGACCCCGGCGGGTGAGTTGGATCACCACACCGCCGATCTGTTGCGCGAGCCGCTGGACGACTGCCTGGACAAGGGATTCAGTCGACTCGTGGTCGACTGCTCGCGCCTGGAGTTCTGTGACTCCACGGGACTCAACGTCCTGCTCGGCGCGCGGCTGAAGGCGGAGGCCGCGGGGGGTGGCGTCCATCTGGTCGGCATGCAGCCCGTGGTGGCGCGGGTCTTCGAGATCACCGGGGCGGACGCGGTCTTCACCGTCCATGACACCCTCGACACGGCCTTGGCGGACGAGTCCGGCTGAGCCGGCCCGGCGCGCCCGCGGCAGGTCCGCGACCCCTGTGACCGGTGGTCCCGCCCCGTCCTGTGATTCGTGCCGAATACAGGGGTGTTCTGTCGGTCGGGTCGGGCAGGAGACATCCTGAACCTGTCGGCTGCCGGAACGGGGAAACCGGGGGCGGGCGTACCGACCGCATACTGACTGACTGTGAACGACGTTGAATCATGAATTGGTGAATCGGTGAGGTGAAGCGCTGATGAGCACCACCCGGCCCTACCCGCCGGGCGACCGCGGTCCGGAGCCCAGCGGCGCTTCCGGGGCGTCCGCGCCGGGCGCGCCCGTGACCGGGGAGTCCGCTGCGGGGCGTGCGCCCGTGACCGGGGCGTCCGAAGGGGGCGTGGCCGCGCCGACCGCCGCCACCGGCCGCCAGACCCGCAGACTGAGCTTCGACGGCGAGAGCGGTGTGGTGCCGCTCGCTCGCGACTTCACCCGCCAGGCGCTCCAGGCGTGGGGCTGGCTGCCCTCCGACACGGCCGACCAGCGGGCCGCCGCGGAGGACGTCCTGCTGGTCGTCTCCGAGCTGGTCACCAACGCGTGCCTGCACGCCGAGGGGCCGGACGAGCTGTGGATCAGCTGCGACCGCAAGGTGATCCGGCTGGAGGTCTCCGACCGGGGCGCCGGCCAGCCCTCGCCCCGCACCCCGCACCGCGCCGGCCGCCCCGGCGGCCACGGCATGTTCATCGTGCAGCGGCTCTGCCTGGACTGGGGCGTCGTACGCTCCCCGGGCGTCACGGGCAAGACCGTCTGGGCGGAGCTGGCGGCACCGGCGTAGCCCGAACCCGCCCCGGCGCGCAGAGAGCGGCCCCCACGGGCTCGCGGCGCGCGGGGCGGCCTCCCGTGGCTCCCGCGGCTCTCCGACTGCTCAGGGGGCGGCCACGCGGCCTCTCGACCGCTCAGGGCGGGCCCCCGCGGCTTCCCGGCCGCGCGGGGCGGACTCCGCGGCCTGGCTCCTCCACGGCTCCCGACCCGCGTCCCTTTTCCCGAGGCGGCATCCGCGGCCACGGCTGCCGGTCCGTATCCCTGTTCGTGAGGTGGCACCTGCGGCCATGGCTGCCGGTCCGCGCTTCCGTTCGTGAGGTGGCACTTGCGGCCTCGGCTGCCGGTCCCCGTCCCTGTTCCCGAGGCGATGCCGGTCCGCGTCCCTTTTCCCGAGGCGATGCCGGCCCCGTCCCTGTTCCCGAGGCGGCATCCGCGGCCACGGCTGTCGGCCCGCGTCCACGGAACGACAGGAGGGTCACCGTCCCGTGGGGACGGTGACCCTCCTGTCCGAAACCGGGCCGACGGGCGTTACCGGACGTCGCCCATCATGGTCTTCACGCGCTTGCGGTACATCCACACCGCCACGCCCGCGATCACGGCGAGCGTCGCCTCCGCCGCGACGATGCCGGTCTTGTTCAGGTCGACACCGGCGATGGAGAGCAGACCCGTCGTCGCGTCACCGGCGGTGACGGCCAGGAACCAGACGCCCATCATCTGCGAGGCGTACTTCGCCGGCGCCATCTTCGTCGTCACCGACAGGCCGACCGGGGAGAGCAGCAGCTCGCCGCAGGTCTGGACGAAGTAGATCGCGACCAGCCAGAGCGCCGCCGCCTTGTGCCCCCCGTCGGCGATGGTCAGCGGGGCCAGGAAGAGGAAGAAGGACGCGCCGACCAGGACCAGGCCGAACGAGAACTTCACGATCGTGCTCGGCTCCTTGCCGCGCCGGGCCAGCGCCAGCCAGAGCGTGGCGAAGACCGGGGCCAGCGCCATGATGATGACCGGGTTGACCGACTGGTACCAGGAGACCGGGAAGGACCAGCCGAGGACGCTGTTCTCGGCGGAGGACTCGGCGAAGATCGACAGGGTCGAGCCGCCCTGGTCGTAGATCATCCAGAAGACGGCCGCGGCGACGAAGAACCAGATGTACGCCGACATCTTGGACTGCTCGGAGCGGTCCAGGGACTTGTCGCGCTTGATGCGGGCCAGCACCAGGATCGGGATGATCACGCCGAGCAGGGTCAGCGGGACCAGGATCCAGTTCAGCGTGTAGTGGCCGGAGAAGCCGACGATCGCGTAGAAGACGACCGCGACGGCGGCCCAGAAGGCGGACTTGCGCAGGGTCGAGGTCTTCTCCGCGGCGGACAGCGGCTTCGGGACGACGCTGGAGTGCGGGTCCAGGTGGCGGCTGCCGATCAGGAACTGCGCGACACCGACGGCCATGCCGACCGCGGCCAGCGCGAAGCCCAGGTGCCAGTTGACGTTCTCACCGATGGTGCCGATGACCAGGGGCGCGACGAAGGCGCCCAGGTTGATGCCCATGTAGAAGACGGTGAAGCCGCCGTCGCGGCGGGGGTCGTCCGGGCCCTTGTAGAGCTGGCCGACCATCGTGGAGATGTTGGCCTTCAGCAGACCCGAGCCGATCGCGACCAGGCCGAGCCCGGCGAAGAACGTGCCGGAGGTGGGAAGCGCCAGCGTGAGGTGGCCGAGCATGATGATGCCGCCCGCGATGGCGACGGTCTTGCGCGGGCCCCAGACACGGTCGCCGAACCAGCCGCCCGGCATCGTGAGCAGGTACACCAGCGACAGGTACACCGAGTAGATCGCGGTGGCGGTGCCGGCGTTCATGCCGAGACCGCCCGGGGCCACCAGGTACAGCGGAAGCAGGGCCCGCATGCCGTAGTAGGAGAATCGCTCCCACATCTCGGTCATGAAGAGGGTGGCCAGACCCCTCGGGTGGCCGAAGAAGGTCTTCTCGGAGCCGGGGGTGCCCGGGGTGACCGAGTCCTTCGTCAGGCTGGACGCCATGGTCGATCCTTGCTGGTCGGGACGCGCTCACGGAGGCGATGCGCGCCCGGTGGGGGGCAGGCCGGCACCGGCGGGTCGGGCCGTCCACCCCACGCCTGCGGGGCGTCCGCCCCGGATCACGGGACGGTGGACGGTGACCACCGGGATCCACGCCTCGGCGCGCGGCTCTGCGCTGCGAGGCCCGGCCACAGGTCATTCCTTTCGAGACCGGCCGCACGGGAAGAACCGCGGCCGGCCCGCACACGAAAGAGACCTTCGGCGTCAAGAGCCAGCGCGCCTCGCCAAAGGTCCCTGCGGTGCTTCAGGCGTTAATCCACCATAAGGCAAGGTACTGCCCGGTATGGAAGGACTTGAGATGCGGATCACAGGGAGTGATGGAACCGGAATACTACATTCCACCCTCCCTTTCCGAAGGGCTCTCTCCCGGGGGTCCGGGGTACGAATCCGGCATGTCCGGAGGTAAGAACGCCCCGCACCGATCTCACCTCGGGCGTTGTCCCGGGCGGACTACCATCGGCTCATGACCCGTGTACTGCTCGCCGAGGACGACGCGTCCATCTCGGAGCCGCTGGCCCGCGCACTGCGCCGGGAAGGGTACGAGGTCGAGGTGCGTGAGGACGGACCCACGGCGCTCGACGCCGGGATGCAGGGCGGTGTGGACCTGGTCGTGCTGGACCTGGGCCTGCCCGGCATGGACGGCCTGGAGGTCGCCCGCCGGCTGCGTTCCGAGGGCCACTCGGTGCCGATCCTGATCCTGACCGCGCGCGCCGACGAGGTGGACACCGTCGTCGGCCTGGACGCGGGCGCCGACGACTACGTCACCAAGCCCTTCCGCCTCGCCGAGTTGCTCGCCCGGGTCCGGGCCCTGCTGCGGCGCGGTGCCGCCGAGCCCCAGCAGCCGCCGGCCACGCACGGCGTGCGCATCGACGTCGAGTCGCACCGGGCCTGGATGGGCGAGGAGGAGCTCCAGCTCACGGCCAAGGAGTTCGACCTGCTGCGGGTGCTGGTGCGTGACGCCGGCCGGGTCGTCACCCGCGACCAGCTCATGCGCGAGGTCTGGGACACCACCTGGTGGTCCTCGACCAAGACCCTCGACATGCACATCTCCTGGCTGCGCAAGAAGCTCGGCGACGACGCCGCCAACCCCCGCTACATCGCCACGGTGCGCGGCGTCGGCTTCCGCTTCGAGAAGAACTGATACGTAAGGGACCATGCGCCGCCGACTGATCCAGTCCACGCTCGCCGTGGTGCTCGTCGTGATCGCCGTCTTCGGCGTCTCCCTGGTCATCGTCGAGGCGCAGACCATCAGCAGCACCGCCCAGGAGCGGGTGGACCTGGAGGCCGCCCGGCTCGCCAGCATCGTGGACAGCCGGCTGCTCGGCACCGGCAGCGTCGACGCAGAGGTGCTGCGCCGCCAGGTCGAGGGCGACCGGTACGCCGTCATCCGCATCCCCGGCGAGCGGCCCATCGAGGTCGGCAGCGAGCCGTCCGGTGAGGTCATCCGGGGCGAGGCCACCGGCGAGGAGGGCGAGACGGTCGTCGTCCAGGAGCCGCGCTCCTCGGTGACCCGGGAGGTCGGCCGGACCCTGCTGATCATCGGGCTGGTGGCGCTGCTCGCGGTGATCGCCGCCGTCCTGCTCGCCGTCCGCCAGGCCAACCGCCTCGCCTCCCCCCTCACCGACCTCGCCGAGACCGCCGAGCGCCTCGGCTCCGGCGACCCCCGCCCCCGCCACAAGCGCTACGGCGTCCCCGAGCTGGACCGGGTCGCCGACGTGCTGGACTCCTCGGCCGAGCGCATCGCCCGGATGCTCACCGCCGAACGCCGCCTCGCCGCCGACGCCTCCCACCAGCTCCGCACGCCGCTGACCGCGTTGTCGATGCGGCTGGAGGAGATCACCCTCACCGACGAGCCGGAGACGGTGAAGGAGGAGGCGACCATCGCGCTGGCCCAGGTCGAGCGGCTCACCGACGTGGTCGAGCGGCTGCTGACCAACTCGCGTGACCCGCGCAGCGGCTCCGCCGTCACCTTCGAGCTGGACGACGTCATCCAGCAGCAGATCGCCGAGTGGCGCCCCGCCTACCGCAGCGCCGGCCGGGCGATCGTCTCCTCCGGCAAGCGGCACCTGACGGCGGTCGGCACGCCCGGCGCGGTCGCCCAGGTGCTGGCCGCGCTGATCGAGAACTCCCTGATGCACGGCGGCGGCACGGTCGCCCTGCGCACCCGCGTCACCGGCAACCAGGCCGTGGTCGAGGTCACCGACGAGGGGCCGGGCGTCCCCGCCGACCTTGGCGCGCGGATCTTCGAGCGCACCATCAGCGGGCGGAACTCCACCGGCATCGGACTGGCCGTCGCCCGGGACCTGGCCGAGGCGGACGGCGGACGGCTGGAGCTGCTCCAGTCCAACCCGCCGGTCTTCGGGCTGTTCCTCTCCCGCACCCAGCCGCCGGAGCCGGACGAGTCCGAGGCGGACCGCACCGTCAGGTGACGTACGGCCCGGCGTGGAAGGGTCAGCGGGAGCGGCCCGGCGCGGGCGCCGCCGTCGGGCTCTCGTGCTCCAGGAAGGACTCGGCGCGGGCCACGGCGTCCCGGGCGGGCAGCGCGCGGAACACCCAGGAGCGGTAGGACCAGAACCGGAACAGCGTGCCGAGGCCGATGCCGAGGAACTTGAAGATGTTGCTCTGCAACGGGCTGTCCCAGCCGAAGCCGTACGTCGCCGTGAACAGCACGCCGTTCTCGATCACCAGGCCGACCGCGCTGAACAGCAGGAAGAGCGACATCTCCTTGGTACGGCGGCTCTTGTCGCGGTCCCGGTAGGTGAAGTAGCGAAAGCCCAGGTAGTTGAAGACGATCGCGACGACCGTGGCGACGATGCTGGCCCGCACCACCTGGAGGTCGGTGGAGTGCCGGACCAGGTTGAAGACGAGGAGGTTGACCAGGACGCCCGCGCCGCCCACCGCGCCGAACTTCACCACCTCGCGGACGAGCCCGGCCACGCGCTGCCGGAAGGCGCCCGGGGGCGCGGGAGGCGCCGGTGGCACCGAGGAACCATGTCCCATGCTCGTGCAGGCCCCCGTCCGTCGTCGGCGTCAACCCAGCCATGCTAACCACCCGCCCGCGCGAATTTCCTGTGGACGACCGGCCGGGAGCCGGGCGAGCGGGGGCCCGGACCGGCGAAAACGGCCGGGAAGCGGCCTCCCTCCGGGCTGCCGATACGCTAGGGGCGTGACGTTTCCGGTAGTCGGCATGGTCGGTGGGGGCCAGCTCGCGCGTATGACGCACGAAGCGGGCATCCCGTTGGGCATCAGGTTCAAGCTCCTCAGTGACACTCCTCAGGACTCCGCGGCCCAGGTGGTGAGCGATGTCGTCGTCGGCGACTACCGCGACCTGGACACGCTCCGCGAGTTCGCGCGCGGCTGTGACGTGATCACCTTCGATCACGAGCACGTGCCCACCGAGCACCTCCGCGCCCTGGAGGCGGACGGCATCCCCGTCCGCCCCGGCCCGGACGCGCTGGTGCACGCCCAGGACAAGGGCGTGATGCGGGCGAAGCTCATGGAGATCGGGGTGCCGTGCCCGCGGCACCGGATCGTCCGCGATCCGGCCGACGTGGCCGCGTTCGCGGCGGAGGGCGACGGTTTTCCGGTCGTTCTCAAGACGGTCCGCGGCGGGTACGACGGCAAGGGCGTGTGGGTCGTGGACTCCGCCGAGGAGGCCGCCGAGCCGTTCCGCGCGGGCGTTCCCGTCCTCGCCGAGGAGAAGGTCGACTTCGTCCGCGAGCTGGCCGCCAACGTCGTCCGCTCCCCGCACGGCCAGGCCGTCGCCTACCCGGTGGTGGAGTCCCGGCAGGTGAACGGCGTGTGCGACACGGTCATCGCCCCCGCCCCCGGACTGGACGAGGAGCTGGCGCTCAGGGCCGAGGAGATGGCCCTCGGCATCGCCAAGGAACTCGGCGTCGTCGGCCACCTCGCCGTCGAGCTGTTCCAGACCCGCGACGGCCGCGTCCTCGTCAACGAACTGGCGATGCGCCCGCACAACTCCGGCCACTGGTCCATGGACGGCGCGATCACCTCGCAGTTCGCCAACCACGTCCGCGCCGTCCTCGACCTCCCGCTGGGCGACCCGCGCCCCCGCGCGCCCTGGACGGTCATGGTCAACGTCCTCGGCGGCGACTACCCGGACATGTACTCCGCGTACCTGCACTGCATGGCCCGCGACCCCCAGCTGAAGATCCACATGTACGGCAAGGACGTGAAGCCCGGTCGCAAGGTCGGCCACGTCAACACCTACGGCGCCGACCTGGACGACGTACTGGAACGCGCCCGGCACGCGGCCGGCTACCTGAGAGGCACGATCACCGAATGAGCCCTGTTGTCGGCATCGTCATGGGGTCGGACTCCGACTGGCCCGTCATGGAGGCCGCCGCGAAGGCCCTCGACGAGTTCGAGATCGCCTACGAGGTCGACGTCGTCTCCGCCCACCGGATGCCGCGGGAGATGATCGCGTACGGCGAGCACGCCGCGGACCGGGGGCTGAAGGCGATCATCGCGGGCGCGGGCGGTGCCGCTCACCTGCCCGGCATGCTCGCCTCCGTCACCCCGCTTCCGGTCATCGGCGTGCCCGTGCCGCTGAAGTACCTCGACGGCATGGACTCCCTGCTGTCCATCGTGCAGATGCCGGCCGGGGTGCCCGTCGCGACCGTCTCGGTCGGCGGCGCCCGCAACGCCGGGCTGCTCGCCGCCCGCATCCTCGCCGCGCACGACGAGGAGCTGCTCGGCCGGATGCGCGAGTTCCAGCGGGAGCTGAACGACCAGGCCACCGAGAAGGGCAGGCGGCTGCGGACCAAGGTGGAGGGATCGGCCTCCTTCGGTTTCGGGAAGTAGGTCCCCATGACCTCACTGGAGAAGGCCCGGGAGCTCCTGCGCGAGTTCCCCGTCGTCGACGGCCACAACGACCTGCCCTGGGCGCTGCGCGAGCAGGTCCGTTACGACCTCGACGCCCGTGACATCGCCGCCGACCAGTCCGCGCACCTGCACACCGACCTCGCCCGGCTGCGGGCGGGCGGCGTCGGCGCGCAGTACTGGTCGGTGTACGTCCGCTCCGACCAGCCCGGCGCGCTCGCCGCGACGCTGGAGCAGATCGACTGCGTGACGCAGCTCATCGACCGCCACCCCGGCGAGCTGCGGGCCGCCCTGACCGCCGCCGACATGGAGGCCGCGCGGGCCGAGGGCCGGATCGCGTCGCTGATGGGCGCGGAGGGCGGCCACTCCATCGAGAACTCCCTCGCGGCGCTGCGCGGGCTGTACGCGCTCGGCGTGCGGTACATGACGCTCACCCACAACGACAACGTGGCGTGGGCGGACTCCGCGACCGACGCGCCCGGCGTCGGCGGCCTGTCGGCGTTCGGCCGCGAGGTCGTCCGGGAGATGAACCGGCTGGGCATGCTGGTGGACCTCTCGCACGTCGCCGCGTCGACCATGCGGGACGCGCTGGACACCTCCACCGCGCCGGTGATCTTCTCGCACTCCTCCGCGCGGGCCGTGTGCGACCACCCCCGCAACATCCCCGACGACGTGCTGGAGCGGCTGCCCGCCAACGGCGGCGTGGCGATGGTGACGTTCGTGCCGAAGTTCGTCCTCCAGGCGGCCGTGGACTGGACGGCCGCCGCCGACGAGAACATGCGGGCGCACGGCTTCCACCCGCTGGACTCCGGGCCGGACGCGATGAAGGTGCACCGCGCCTTCGAGGAGAGCCGGCCGCGTCCGGTGGCCACCGTCGCCACGGTCGCCGACCACCTCGACCACATGCGCGAGGTCGCCGGCGTCGACCACCTCGGCATCGGCGGCGACTACGACGGCACGCCGTTCACCCCGGCCGGCCTCGACGACGTCTCCGGGTACCCGAACCTCATCGCGGAGCTGCTCGACCGCGGCTGGTCCAAGGCCGACCTGGCCAAGCTGACCTGGAAGAACGCGGTACGGGTGCTGGGCGCCGCGGAGGACGTGGCCCGTTCGCTGCGGGCCACCCGCGGCCCGTCCAACGCCACGCCGGACGCGCTCGACGGCTGAGCCGGCCGGGACACCGGGGGGTACGCCGGGCGGCGTACCCCCTAACGCCTTACCCACCAGGAAGCGCCCCGTGCCCCGTGCGACGGTGTCGGTATCGCACGACGACCGTACGGAGCCCGCCATGGCAGACCTCCAGGACGACCTGCACCCGAGCACCGAGGCCGGCGAGCTCGACGACCTGCCCGCGTCCTTCCCCGCCGAAGTGCTCGCCCCGGAGCCCTACACACCCGTCTCCGACCCGGACGACACTCCCCTTCGGCGGGCGCAGGCCGTACTGGCCGCCCATCCGGTCGCCGACGGCTACAGCGGACTGCCCTGGGCGCTCAAGCACCTGCCCTGGTACGACCTGGAGATCGGCGAGAGCGCCGTCGACACCGACATCCCCCGGCTCCGCGAGGGACACGTCGGCGCGCTGTTCGCTTCCCTGCACCTGCCCGACGCCGTCACCGGTGACCGGGCCGTCGGCGCCACCATGGAGCAGCTCGACCTGGTCAAGACGGTCGTCCGGGAGCACCCCGAGGGGCTGCGCCTCGCCCATGACGCGGGGGAGGCCATCGACGCCCGCAACTGCGGCCGGGTCGCCGTGCTGCCGGGACCCGCCGGCGCCGCCGCCCTCGGCGACTCCCTCGGCATCCTGCGCTCGCTGCACCTGCTCGGCCTGCGCGTCCTCACGCTGACCGGCGCGAGCTGGGCGGGCGGGCCCGGACTGACCCGGTTCGGCGAGGAGGTCGTCCGGGAGATGAACCGGCTCGGCGTGATCATCGACCTCTCCGGGGCGTCGCCGGGGACCTTCCGCCGTACCTTCGCCGTCTCCAAGGCGCCCGCGCTGTGCACCCGCTCGGCGGCCCGCGCGCTGCGTCCGCACCCCGCGAACCTCCCCGACGACCTGCTGGCCGAGCTGGGCGCGGCCGGCGGGCTGTGCATGGTGCCGCTGACCGCCGAGCAGACCGGCCCGACCGTCCGCGACGTCGCCGACCACCTCGACCACGTCCGCGAGGTCGCCGGGGCGGGGGGCGTCGGCCTGTCCGGCACGTACGACACCGGCACCGCGCACCCGCAGGAGCTGGGCGACGCCTCCTGCTATCCCCGGCTCGTCGCGGAGCTGCTGCGGCGCGGCTGGGAGGAGGCCGATGTCGCCCTGCTGACCTGGGGGAACGTCCAGCGGGTGCTGCGCGGCGCGGCGTTCACCGCCCGCGCGTTCCAGACCCGGCGGCAGCCGTCGACCGCGTCGATCGCGGACCTGGACGGCTGACGCCGGCGACCGGCCGCCCGGTCAGGGGCGCTCGATCCGGCAGAGGCAGAAGGGGTGTCCCGCCGGGTCGGCGTAGACGACGAAGTCCCTCTTCTCCTTGTCCTCCTTGTCCAGCACCCGCGCGCCGAGGGCGAGGACCTTCTCCTCGGCGGCGTCCATCTCCTCCCAGGTCGCGCCGCCGTCGAGGTCCAGATGGAACTGCTGGGCGTTGCGGTCGGAGCGCGGCCATTCCGGCGGGGTCAGGCCGGGGGCCCGCTGGAAGGAGAGCCGGGGGCCGCCCGGGACCTCCAGGACCACCCAGTCCGGGTCCTCCTCCTCGGGCGTGCCGCCCACCACCTGGGCGTAGAAACGGGCCAGTTCGAGGGGCTCGGGGCAGTCGAGCACGACGGAACGGAAACGTACGGCGGATGCCATGGACGGGACCTCCCGGGTCAGCCGGCGCAGAGACAGAACGGGTGCCCGGCGGGGTCCGCGTAAACGCGGAAGGACCGGGTGCGGTCCTCCGTCTCCAGCGGCGTCGCGCCGAGCGCGAGGACGGCCCGCTCGGCGGCGTCCAGGTCGGGCACGTCCAGGTCGAGGTGGAACTGCTGGGAGTGCTCGGGTGAGGGCCACTTCGGCGGGACGAACCCGGGGGCGGCCTGGAAGGCCAGCGTCTGTCCGCCCGCAAGCGTCAGATCCACCCACTCGCCCTGGTCCCGCACGGTCCCGCCGAGCACCTCGGCGTAGAACGCGGCCAGGGCGTGGGGATCGGGGCAGTCCAGGACGACGGCGCCCAGTTCGGCGACAGCCATGACTTCCTCCTCGGAGCCTCGTGGTTACCGGCAGACCCCGGTAACCGGTAACGGTTACCCCATGGTCCCGTAGAAGCGGTAACGTCGCAAGCATGAGTGAGAGGTCGCCCGCGCCGGGAGGGCTGGCGCTGGTCCAGGCCCTGGTGAACACGCTGGACGTCGAGACGGGCGCCGACTCGCTGGACACGCCCGGGGGGCGCGCGCCGTTCGGCCTCACCGCGGACGAGGTGCCCGCCGCCGTGGAGCTGCGCGAGTCGCTGCGGGCGGCGCTGCTCGCCCACGCCGGCCATCCGCCGCACCGTGCGGTGACCCCGCTGGCCGACCTGCTGGCCGGGGCCCCGCTGCGGGTGGCGGTCGATCCGGCCGACGGCACCGCCGTACTGCTCCCCGCCGGGCCCGACTCCCTGGCCGGACGGGTCGCCGCCGCCGTCGCCGAGGCGCTGGTCGCGGGCACCTGGACCCGGCTGAAGGCGTGCGAGGCGGCCGACTGCCTCTGGGCGTACTACGACCGCAGTCCGGCCGGCCGCGGCCGCTGGTGCTCGATGCGGGTGTGCGGGGCCCGCGCGAAGATGCGCCGATACCGGGCCAAGGGGGCGTGACGCGCCGTCCGTCCCCGTGCGGCAGAATGCGCCCGGACGCCGGTCCGGCCGACTGAGCCCCGGCCGGACCGGCGTGCCCGCCGCGTCCACCAGGGCTGTGCCGTCAGGCGGTCGGGCGGCCCATCGCGCGGTACGTCCAGCCGGCCCGGCGCCAGACCTCGGGGTCCAGGGCGTTGCGCCCGTCCAGGATCACCCGGGCGCCCGCGACCTCGCCGAGCGCCGCCGCGTCCAGCTCGCGGAACTCCCGCCACTCCGTCAGGTGCAGCACCACGTCGGCGCCGCGCACCGCGTCCGTCGCGGTCTCGGCGTACCCGAGGGTCGGGAAGAGCCGCCGCGCGTTCGCCATGCCCTTGGGGTCGTACACCGTGACCTGGCCGCCCTGGAGGTGGATCTGCCCGGCGACGTTTAGCGCGGGCGAGTCCCGTACGTCGTCGGAGTCGGGCTTGAAGGTGGCGCCGAGGACCGCGACCCGCTTGCCGAGGAACGGGCCGCCGCCCAGCGCCTCCCGGGTCAGCTCGACCATCCGGCCGCGCTGGCGCATGTTGATGGAGTCGATCTCGCGCAGGAAGGTCAGCGCCTGGTCGGCGCCCAGCTCCCCGGCGCGCGCCATGAACGCCCGGATGTCCTTGGGCAGGCACCCGCCGCCGAAGCCGATCCCGGCCCGCAGGAACTTCTTGCCGATCCGGTCGTCGTACCCGATCGCCTCCGCCAGCTTGGCGACGTCGCCGTCGGCGGCCTCGCACACCTCCGCCATGGCGTTGATGAAGGAGATCTTGGTGGCGAGGAAGGAGTTCGCGGAGGTCTTCACCAGCTCGGCGGTCGGGAAGTCGGTCACCACGAACGGCGAGCCCTCCCCGACCGGCGTCGCGTACACCTCGCGCAGCAGCTTCTCCGCCCGGTCGCTGCGCACGCCGACCACGATCCGGTCCGGGTGCAGGGTGTCCTGGACGGCGAAGCCCTCGCGGAGGAACTCCGGGTTCCAGGCCAGCTCGGCGTCGCCGCCCGCCGGGGCGTGCTCGGCGAGGTAGGCGGCCAGCCGGTCGGCCGACCCGACCGGCACCGTCGACTTGCCGACGACCAGCGCGGAGCCGCGCAGGTGCGGGGCGAGGGAGGCCAGCGCCGACTCCACGTAGCTCATGTCGCAGGCGTACTCGCCGTGCTTCTGCGGGGTGTTGACGCACAGGAAGTGCACGTCACCGAAGGCGGCGACCTCCGCGAAGTCGGTGGTGAAGCGCAGCCGCCCGCTGGAGCCCTCGATCCCGGCGACGTGCCGGCGCAGCAGCTCCTCCAGGCCCGGCTCGTACATCGGGACCTCGCCGCGCCGCAGCATCTCGATCTTCTCCGGCACCACGTCCAGGCCCATGACCTCGAAGCCCAGCTCCGCCATGGCCGCCGCGTGGGTCGCGCCGAGGTAGCCGGTGCCGATCACGGTGATCTTGAGGGCCATGGGTGCTCCAGGGATGTACGGCGGGCGTGCGGGAGCGAGCATAACCGGGGGCGTGGCGCCGGCCTCGGACGGGCAGCCTGCCGCTGTCGGCAAGCTCACCTACCCACGACCGGCGACCCCGCCCTAAAATCGGGGTTACTTAACAGTAGTTAGCGTCATGACCGCATCGTTCTGGAGCGTGAGAGACCTTGGCCGGATCGGCTGACTTCGACCTGTACCGCCCGTCCGAGGAGCACGACATGCTCCGCGACGCCGTCCGCTCGCTGGCCGAGGCGAAGATCGCGCCGTACGCCGCAGCGGTGGACGAGGAGGCCCGCTTCCCGCGCGAGGCGCTGGACGCCCTGACCGCGAACGACCTGCACGCCGTGCACGTCCCCGAGTCCTACGGCGGCGCGGGCGCCGACGCGCTGGCCACCGTGATCGTCATCGAGGAGGTGGCCCGCGTCTGCGCGTCCTCCTCCCTCATCCCGGCGGTGAACAAGCTCGGCTCCCTCCCGGTGATCCTCTCCGGCTCCGAGGAGCTGAAGAAGAAGTACCTGGGCCCGCTCGCCAAGGGCGACGCGATGTTCTCGTACTGCCTCTCCGAGCCGGACGCGGGCTCGGACGCGGCCGGCATGAAGACGAAGGCGGTCCGCGACGGCGACTTCTACGTCCTCAACGGCGTGAAGCGCTGGATCACCAACGCGGGCGAGTCCGAGTTCTACACGGTGATGGCCGTGACCGACCCGGAGAAGCGTTCCAAGGGCATCTCCGCCTTCGTCGTGGAGAAGTCCGACGAGGGCGTATCCTTCGGCGCCCCGGAGAAGAAGCTCGGCATCAAGGGCTCCCCGACCCGCGAGGTCTACCTCGACAACGTCCGCATCCCCGCCGACCGCATGATCGGCGCCGAGGGCACCGGCTTCGCGACGGCGATGAAGACCCTCGACCACACCCGCATCACCATCGCCGCCCAGGCCCTCGGCATCGCGCAGGGCGCGCTGGACTACGCCAAGGGCTACGTGAAGGAGCGCAAGCAGTTCGGCAAGCCGGTCGCGGACTTCCAGGGCATCCAGTTCATGCTCGCCGACATGGCCATGAAGATCGAGGCGGCCCGTCAGCTGACGTACGCGGCGGCGGCCAAGTCCGAGCGCGTCGCCGCCGGAGGCGGAGAAGGTGACCTCACCTTCCAGGGCGCGGCGGCCAAGTGCTTCGCCTCGGACGTGGCGATGGAGGTCACCACGGACGCGGTGCAGCTCCTCGGCGGGTACGGCTACACGCGGGACTACCCGGTGGAGCGGATGATGCGCGACGCGAAGATCACCCAGATTTATGAAGGGACGAACCAGGTTCAGCGGATCGTCATGGCCAGGAACCTTCCGTAGCAGGGTTTTTGCAGGTCAGAGGTGGTTCCGAGGCTCCGGAGGAGCGCTCTCGGCTTTCTGCCCGTTGCGGCCTGATCAGGGCCGTTCATGGGCGTCATGCTGGGGGAGTCCTGGGGAGCTGGCGACTCGAAAACGCCCGCTGACCAGCACGAACGAACACAGCCCCCGGTGAGTTGCCGGGGGCTGTTGTCGTGTGGGGATCAGGCGACCCGACATGGCGGCGGCCCTGATGCCTCTGGCACGGCCAACAGGCCGGGCAGTTCCTAAGTCGTTATGAGGCTCTGCGGACACCTCCCTGTGAGAGGGACAACGTAGAGAAGCACTTCCCTCCTTGCTTCCTACTTGCATCGTTCACAGTGGGGGCAAGGGGGGCAGTCCGGGTCCGGATCGAAATGCACGGCGGCCGGGCCACGTCCTCCCAGGTGCTCCCCTGCGTGGGAGCGACCGCGGCTGAGGTCAAGGCACTGCCCGGAATCGTCATCACCGTGGAACGGGCGGGGAAGACCGGCCGACCGGCCACCGTCTTCTCACTCCGTGACGACACTTCCCGTCACGCTGCGCCGCAGCCGGCCCGCACCTACAGCAACAAGAACCGGGACACTTCTCGTCACGCGGAGGCCCAGCCGGCCAGCGCGGAACGTGAGCAGAACCGTGCCCGGGTCGCCCGCCTGGACGCCTACCGTGTGGAACCCAAGCAGGCCGCCTCTGAGCCCGAGCAGCAACCAAAGGGGCCGGAACCGCTCTCAGACTTCAACCCCTTCCGCGCCCTGCTGTGACCAACCACAGAAGCCCCGGCCACGTCGGCCGGGCTTCTTTCGTTGCCTCGACTACGCCAGTGGGCAGGGCAGCTCAGGCATCGAGCGGTTCGGAGAGCACGTCACCACCGCCAGGGACAGATACGAGGGGCGCTCCAGATAGAAGCCATAGGACACATCCGTACCCGAGTGCAGTTGCTCAGCAGCAGCGCTCACCAGTCGGGCCAGGCGGGTTGTGTCCCGGTCACGCTCAGAGGCGAACCGGGGCGCGAGCTCAGTCAGCCGTTCCCCGATCCATCCCGCTGCTTCCTTGGCCTCGTCCCAGGTGCCACGGACTAACGAACAGGGCTTGATGAGCCAGTACGCCGTCTCCAGCGGTGGCAGATCAGACGTGGGGAACTCCGCTGCCACCTCTCGGTAGCGCTGGATCAGTTCGGGCTTGCTTCCGGGCGGTGGCGGCTCGGGGTGCGGGGGCCGCCGTAGGGCTTCCTGGTCGAAGCGTTCTCTCGGGCCGACCCACAGATAGCCGTGATGGTGGTGCACCAGTCGATTCCCGTTCGGTGGTGGGGGTTGCGCCACCAACCGGCCCGGCTTGTGTGGAGGGGAGGCCGGGCCGGTTGGCCAGGGAGGAGGGTCAGATGTTCAGACCGAATCGCGCCGGGTCGATCCCGGCCGCGTCCAGTTCCTCCGTGGTGAACCGCAGCGGCTGCGCGTCCGGCCGCTTGCTGTCGCCCAGAGCCCAGGCGTCGTCACCGATCCGGGCCAGGGTCACGCACCCTTCGGTGCAGGGGCCGCCGCACGCCTTCACGAACGAGGCCCCGTCGATGTCGAGCGCGTACAGGTCGGTTCCGTCCAGCATCACTGCACCTTCCTGCTAACTGATCGCGGCCAGGGCTGACCGCCGCCGCCCGTTCGGGCGGGAGTCAAAGGGGAGAGCCGCTCAGCGGTCGGAACGCTTGCCGGACTCGGCGCACCGCGCGCACTTGCACGGCGGCCACGCTGACGTCATCGAAGGTGCCAGATCCTCGCTCGCCGACACTGCCCGCTCGGGCTCCCACGTTCGCCCGGAGTCACGGGAAACGCGCATCGTCATCAGCGGTCGATCAGTGAACAGCCGCTGCGCCGCTCCCCTGCGCGTCACTCGTGCACGTCCCCTGCGGATCGCGTGTTCTCGCGAGCGACCGGGAGTGAGAGGCAGGTACGGCAATCAGGCATACGCGATGGCTCACTTCGCCCCTCCATCAGGCTGATTGCCGATGCGGTCGACACTGGATCGGAAGTTCTCTCTTCGCTCCCCATGACGCCATGGTCGGCTGGCCGAGGGCGTTCCTCTAGGGTGTTTCCTGTTCTCGCAAAAAGTCGTTTCGGATGTCTTCGAGCAGGCCCCGCATTCGGTCACCTGACAGAGCTACGGCTGCGAACCCATCAAACTTACCTACGTACAGCCCAACGTCTCTGGGGTCCGTAACGACGATTTCAGCGTGCACGGTCTCTATCGTCACCATGTGGTCATCGCGAATGACGAATGCGTGATTGGCGATGTCCCGTTGTTGAACAGCCAGGGGTACGACTCGAATATCCACGTGAGACAGACGCGATATGGAGGCGATGCGGTCGAGTTGCGCCGCCATCATCTGTGGGGGGATGATTCTCCACCTCAACACGGGTTCTGTGATGACGAACTGAAGTGATTTCGTGCTGTCATAGAGAACCGCTTGCCGTTCAAGTCTTCCGTTGATCGTGCGCGTGACGGCGTCTTCACTCAGGTTGTGCCGTTTCAGAACGGCGCGGATGTACTCGGGGGTTTGAAGCAGGCCGGGGACCAGGGCCGGTTGAAAGAGCCGCAGCGTCGACATCTGGGTTTCCAGGGCCTTGGCGGCTTGCTGCCCTTTGTGGACGCCGATGCGCTTCAGTAGCCGCCACGCTGTCGCTTCCGTCGCCGATGCTCGGGCAGCCTCCGTGTACGCGGCCTTGACCTCATCTGAGACGCCGATGGCGGTCAGGATGCGTTCAACGTCCGTGGCGCTCGGTGCGAGCTTGGCATTCTCGATCTTGGACAGCTTGGACGGAGACATGAGGGCGCTGCGGGCCACTGCCTTGGCTTCCTTTCCGGATGCCATGCGCAGCGCCCGCAGCGCGGCCCCAATCTGTGCTCTGTTCACGCCCCGTACTTGGCCCACCATTCGGTGAATGGTTCCGCGTGCGCAAGTGCCGTGTCACGGTACCTGACGAACTCTGCTGCCCGGTCTGGCTCCAGTACCTGCGAACCCAGGTACTTTCCTGCCCCGTCGTAGTTCATCACGGCCACGGACTTCGAGTCGAAGCACCAGAAGTCCGGCACGCCGGGCAGGGGATTGGGTTTGTCGGTGATGTCGAGGATGAAGAACTCTTCGCCCCCGGTCATGTTTTTCCGGTAGCCCCACCCGAGTTCGAAGCAAAGATAGTCCGTGAGCGGGCGCGACAGAAGGTGCACCCTATAGACCCGCTTTCCCTTTTCGGTGTGCGAGCGCAGTTCCTCCACCCACCCGGCGTTGTAGTCATCCGGCTGCGGCTCTCCGGCCAGGTAGGCGTGGTACGCGTCCACATTCCCGGACTTGCTGTAGTCGTCCAGGGTCTCCAGGCGGAAAGCCTCATACTCGAACGAGTCGAAGAGGTCACCGAGGGTCTTAGATGAGGTTGTCACGGACGGCCTTCTGGAGCAGTTCCATCGGGATCTCGACCAGGGTTTCGTGAGCGGGAATCTGAAGCCCGTGGCCGGTCGGCGTCTCGCCTTGCACCAGGAAGGTGCCACGATCCGTCGCGTAGATCGTCGGGCAGTCCTTGATGTCGCACGTGCTGACCAGCTTGGTGACCTTCATGGTCCGGGTTCCCCTCTCCCACGCTGCTGCCAGTTCCCGGCATCTGGGTTGATGCTCCCGAGGCCGGGACGCGCGGGTCAAGCGATCACGGTTGACGGAACGGGAAACCGCGTAACCTCCCGCATGCCTGCTCGTCCACTGCCCATCCGGTTGTGCCTCTGCTGCGGCTGGTCCCACCTGGACAGACTCTTGACCATCATGGGGAACTGCTGGGGAGCCTCCCTCTGGGAGGGGTGTTCGCCCAGGTCACGGCCGTATGGTCTGTGAAGCACCCAGATTTATGAAGGCACGAACCAGGTTCAGCGGATCGTGATGGCGCGCAACCTGCCGTAGCGATCACCGGGACGGGGGCGGGTGGTCGGCCGTGGAGGTCGAGATCGAGCGGGTCCTGCGGGAGACGGCCGGGAACATCGCGCCCGGTGTGCCCTACGCCCTGAAGGCGACGGCGGCCCGGCTGGCCGGGGAACCGGACCTCGGGGTGCCGTCCGCCCTGCCCGGCATCCTCAGCCTGCGGGTCGACGGCGACCTGTTCGAGGACTGCCCCGACCTGGACATCGGGTACATCCGGGAGCCCGACCGGATCCGGATCCGGTTCGTACGGGCGCTGGACCCGGAGCCGGTCCCCGAGGCCGGCGCGGACGGCGGGAAGCCCGCGACCGCCGGGACCGGCGCGGACCGGCCGGCGCCCCGGCCCGGCCCCGCCGCCGAGGCGGTCGCCGTCCGGCAGGTCGCCGACGCCTGGGGCCGGGTCACCGGCTGGCTGCGGGACCACGCCCCCGGTTCCTACGCGGCCCTCCGCCCCGGCGCGGGACCCGCCGCCCTGGCCGCCCTCGAAGCCGGCCTCGGCCGGCCGGTCCCCGTGGAGCTGCGCGTCCTGTGGCTGCTGACCGCCGGGGACGACGGGGTCGACGGCGGGGGATGCCTGCCCGGCAACGAGGCGCTGATGCCGCTGGAGACCGTGGCCGACCAGTACCGGACGCGGCGCGCGATCCCCGGGTGGCGGGCGTCCTGGATTCCCGTCGTCGCGCGCGGCACGGCCGACACCACCTCGGGCCTGTACCTGGACGCCGAGACCGGCTGCCTGGGCCGCTGGTCCCGCTACGACGAGCCGCCCGCCGAGGAGCCGGACACGCTGGTCACCTATCTGGAGGAGACCGCCGACATGCTCCGGGCGCCGGCCCTGGCCACCCGGGACCGGCCCGGTCTGGCCGGCGGCGTCCTGAGGTGGGCCGCCGGACTCGCCCCCGGGCGGGAAGGGGACTGGCGCCCGCTGACCGGCTGACCGCCCGGTACCCCCGTACCGCCGGTTCCGCTCAGTCCTCGATGCCCTCCGCCGCCCGGCGCTCCCGCAGTTCCATGATCGCGCGGCGGCGGGCCAGGCGGTGGGTGCGGCGGATCTGCGCCTCCTGCCAGCGCCGCTCGTCCCGCTCGGTCTCCGGCAGCACCGGCGGCACCCGGCGCGGCCTGCCGTCGGCGTCCACCGCGGCGAAGACCAGGTAGGCCGAGCCGACCTGGGTGGGCGGCGCGGACTCGTTCCAGCGCTCGGCCAGCACCCGCACCCCGACCTCCATCGAGGTCCGCCCGGTCCAGTTGACCTGGGCCTTCACATGGACGAGGTCACCGACCCTGACCGGTTCGAGGAACGCCATCTCGTCCATCGACGCGGTGACGGCGGGTCCGCCCGAGTGGCGCCCGGCGACCGCGCCGGCCACCAGTTTCATGATCACGCCGCCGTGCACCGTGCCCAGCAGGTTGGTGTCGCTGTGGGTCATGATGTGGCTCAGGGTGGTGCGGGAGGCCGAGGTCGGCTTGCCCGGGATCTCCGGCGCCGCCGGCCCGCCGGCCGAGGCCTGTTCTGCCTGGTCTGTCATGACCTCCACCTTATGCCGCGGCGACAACGGTGTGATTTGTGTCAGCTTCGCAACAGCACCGCCCTGATTTTCCGACGACCCTTGTATGGGGCACAGCCGGGACCTGCACACTGGTCCGCATGAGCGATTGGCCCCAGGGAAGGCCCGGCGACGACGGCGCCCGGTACGGACGCGGCAGCGCGAGCGCGCAGCCCGAGAGCGCCCGCGTGATGCGGCAGGTCCGGCGCGGCCAGACGCCGCCCGGCCAGGGCCCCGCGGCCCCGCCGTACGGCGCCGGGGTGCCGCAGCAGCCGTCGTACGTCGACGGCGGCGGTCACGGCGGCTACGACAGCGGCTACAACACCGGCCAGGTGTACGGCACCCCCGGCGGCCACGGCCCCTCGGGACCCGGCGCCGGGCCCGGTCGCGCCCCGCGCCCCGCGCCGGACTGGGGCCGCCGGATCAAGTGGACCGCGATCACCGTGGCCACCGCGCTCGTCGTCACCTTCGTCGGCACGTACTTCTGGGCCGACTCCAAGCTCAACCGCGAGGTCGACCTCTCCAAGGTCATCGACCGCCCGGACGCCGGCGAGGGCACGAACTACCTGATCGTCGGCTCCGACAGCCGCGCGGGCATGTCCGCCGAGGAGAAGAAGGAGCTGCACACCGGCTCCGCCGAGGGCAAGCGGACCGACTCGATGATGATCCTGCACACCGGCGACAACGGCTCCACGCTGGTCTCCCTGCCCCGCGACTCCGACGTCGAGATCCCCACCTTCAAGGGCTCCGACTCCGGCAAGACCTACCAGGGCACCGGCCGCCACGTGAAGCTGAACGCCGCCTACGCGGAGGACGGCCCCGAGCTGCTCGTGCGCACCGTCGAGTACAACACCGGGCTGCGCATCGACCACTACGTCGAGATCGGCTTCGGCGGCTTCGCCAACATCGTCGACGCGGTCGGCGGCGTCACCCTCGACATCCCGCAGGACATCAAGGACACCAAGTCCGGCGCGAACCTCAAGAAGGGCGAGCAGACCCTGAACGGCGAGGAGGCCCTCGCCTTCGTCCGCACCCGGTACGCGCTGGCCGGCTCCGACCTGGACCGCACCAAGAACCAGCAGAAGTTCCTCTCCGCCCTGGCGAGCCAGGTCGCCACCCCGTCGACGGTGCTCAACCCGTTCAAGCTCTACCCGACCATGGGCGCCGGCCTGGACTCGCTCGTCGTCGACAAGGACATGGGCCTGTTCGACCTGGCGAGCATGTTCTGGGCGATGAAGGGCGTCAGCGGCGGCGACGGCACCTCGCTGAACATGCCGATCGCGGGCAACGCCGGCAACGGCAACCTCCAGTGGGACAGCGCCAAGGTGAAGACGCTGGTGAACGAGTTGAAGAACGACGAGAAGGTCACCGTCTCCGGCAACTGACCCCTCAGCCGTCCTCCTTCCCGCACACCACCTCGTCCCCCCGGACCACGGTCCCCGTCCGCTCCGGGGGCTCCTCCGGCCGCACCGCGCGGACCTCCTTCCAGTCGGCGCCCGCGATCACCTTCAGCGTGGCGCCCTGGCCCTCGACCGGCCGCAGCTCGGCGCCGGGCAGCGCGGCCGCCAGCGACCTGGCCGAGTTGTCCCAGCGGGGGTCGTAGGCGACGACCGTGCGCCGCACGTCCGGCGCCGGGGCGTTGACCGGGGCGCCGGTGGTGCGGAAGCCGGTCGCCCGCAGCGCCCGGTCGACGCGCCGGCCCAGTCCGGTGGTGCGCGTGCCGTTGGCGACCTGGACGCGGATCCGCCGCGGGTCGACCGGGACCCGGACCGCCGCCGCCTCCTCCGGGGGCTTCGCCGCGGTCAGCGGCCGGTCCTCGCGCAGCGCCGCGAACAGCCGCCCGGCCGCCGCGTCGTCCCACTTCAGGGTCGAGCCGACGCCCTTCACGGCGTACCCCATCCGGCCGACGGGGACGGTGGTGAACTCCGACGAGGACGGCGAGAAGTCCCGCATCGCCCGCCCCAGCGCCAGCAGCTCGTCGGTGCCGAAGCCCTCGTCGGCGCGGACCGAGCCCAGCACCGCCCGGGTCACGTCCCGGAACTTCATCGGGTTGAGCAGGATGCCCGAGGAGGTCGCCCGGTCGATGGTGGCCGCCATGAACCGCTGCTGGCGCCGCATCCGGCTCAGGTCGGAGGCGCCGTCGAGATGGCGGGAGCGGACGTACTGGAGGGCCTGGCCGCCCTTCAGGGTGTGCGTGCCGGCCGGCAGGTCGAGGCCGGTGTACCTGTCCTTGAGCGGCTGGGCGGTGCAGATCCGCACCCCGCCCAGCACGTCGACCGTCTTCATGAAGCTGGTGAAGTCCACCTCCAGGTAGTGGTCGATCTTCACCTTGGTCATCGCCTCGACGGTCCGGACGGTCAGCTGCGGGCCGCCCTCGGCGTACGCCGCGTTCAGCTTCAGCGGGTGCCCCCGGTGCCGCTCACCGGTGGTGCGGTCGGTGTGCGGCGGGGTCTCGGCGTAGGAGTCGCGCGGCAGGCTGACCACGCTGGCTCGCTCCCGGTCCGCCGAGATGTGCACGATCATGACGGTGTCGGTGCAGTGGCAGGGCGCGCCGCCCAGCCGGTACGCGCGGCGCTCCTCCTCGGTGATCCGGTCCCGGCCGTCGGTGCCGACCAGCAGGACGTTCATGCCGTGCCCGCCCCGCGGGCGGTTCTTCATGTCCTTGAAGGCGTCGACCCGGTCGAGGTCGGAGTCCAGGCCGGTCAGCACCGAGTGCCCGATCCCCGCGGCGGCCAGCACCGCCACCGACAGCGCGGACGACATCCGCACGGCCCAGCGCGGTCCGCGCCTGCGGGGCGACCGCCGGGACGGACGCGGCGGGACCCGCCGGGCGGGGGAGCGGGGCGGCGTGGACAAGGGGACACCTCCGCGAGGACGGGCGCTGAGGACGGGAGCCGAGGTACGGGCGGCGGCCGGACGTGGAATCCTGAGCACCGTAGGCCCATACGATCTGCGGACCGGTGCAGCGGCCCCCGCGGCGCGCACCCGTGTCCCCCGTTCGCGGTAACGTGAGCGGCGATGAACGCCAAGTCCGACGTGCGGCTCCCCGCCGTTTCCGTGATCATGCCCGTCCTCGATGAGGAACGTCATCTGCGCGGCGCTGTCCAGGCCATCCTCGCCCAGGAGTATCCGGGCGAGATGGAGGTCGTGATCGCCCTCGGTCCGTCCGCGGACCGCACGGACGAGATCGCCGCCGCGCTGGTCCGCGAGGACCCGCGGGTCCGCACCGTGCCCAACCCCACCGGCCGTACGCCGGCCGCGCTGAACGCCGCGATCAAGGCGTCCCGGCACCCGGTCGTCGTCCGTGTCGACGGCCACGGCATGCTCTCGCCCGGGTACATCGCCACGGCCGTGCGGCTCCTGGAGGAGACCGGCGCGCAGAACGTCGGCGGCATCATGCACGCCGAGGGCGAGAACGACTGGGAGCGGGCCGTCGCCGCCGCCATGACCTCGAAGATCGGCGTCGGCAACGCCGCCTTCCACACCGGCGGCGAGGCCGCCCCGGCCGAGACCGTCTACCTCGGCGTCTTCCGCCGCGAGGCGCTGGAGCGGCAGGGCGGCTACAACGAGGAGTTCATCCGCGCCCAGGACTGGGAGCTGAACTTCCGCATCCGCGAGGCCGGCGGCCTGATCTGGTTCTCGCCCGAGCTGAAGGTCTCCTACCGGCCCCGGCCCAGCGTCAAGGCGCTCGCCAAGCAGTACAAGGACTACGGCCGCTGGCGGCACGTCGTCGCCCGTTACCACTCCGGCTCCATCAACCTGCGCTACCTCGCCCCGCCGGCCGCCGTGTGCGCGATCGCGGCCGGCGTGGTGATCGGCGCGGTGCTGACGCCGTGGGGCTTCGTGGTCCCCGGCGGCTATCTGGCGGCGATCGTCGCCGGGTCGCTGCCCGCCGGGAAGGGGCTGCCGCTCAAGGCCCGGCTCCAGATCCCGGTGGCGCTGGCGACCATGCACATGTCCTGGGGCTGGGGCTTCCTGACCAGCCCGAAGTCGCTGGCCCGCAAGGTCATCGCCTCCCGCCGCCCGGCGGTGCTGCCGGGCGCCGGCGCGGATGCCGCCGGTGCCCGCTGACGTCCGTCAGGACCAGGTGAAGTCCGGGTCCACGTGCATGCACGCGGACGCGTCGGCGCCGTTGAGGGCCTCCGCCGTCTTCGGGAGGCTGTTGTCCACCTTCGGCGCCTCGTAGGCGCCGCCGTCGCGCCAGTCGGCGCCGACGACGACGGTGACGCCGGAGACCGCCGTCGACCGCCGCACCGCGGTCTGCGGGATGCCCAGGGACGCGGCGACCCGTACGGCGTCGCCCTGGAGGTCGGTGCTCGGGTACCGGACGACCGTGGTGGCCTCGCTCGGGTACGTCCCCGGGTCGGCGACCGCCTTGCCGAAGCCGTCGCCGGTGAGCAGCCCCGCCACCGAGGTCGCGCGTCCGCGGACCGGGGCGAGGGTGTCGGTGCCGCTGCCGTTGCGCACCTGGACGGCGATCTCGTCGTCCGGCGCGGCCGGGTCCGCCGGGGGCGACGGGCTCGCCGTCACCTGGGCCGCGTCCTGGCCGTCCAGCGGGATGTCCTCGCGCACCAGCCGGAACAACTGCTCGGCGTCCTCGGTCGGTTCGACCCGGGCGCCCACGTACCGGTTGGGCATGGTGGTCATGGTGATCCTGGCCGGCTCGACCTTGCGCAGCTCGGTGCTCAGGTCGTAGAGCTTCTTGACGGTGTCCAGGCCCTCGTCGACGGTGAGCGCCTCGGTGGCCTCCTCGGCCAGCCGGCGCAGCTTGTTGGGGCTGCTCAGGGTGGCGTTCTCGCGCAGCTCGCGGACCATCGCGTTCATGTACATGTGCTGGGCCTTGGCGCGGGCGAGGTCGCTGCCGTCCTCGAAGCCGTACCGGGTGCGCAGCCACTGGAGGGCCTGCACGCCCTTGATGGAGTGGGTGCCCTTGGTCAGCTTCAGCCCGGAGCCGTGGCCCTGGCTGTCGCGGGAGTGGACGTTGGCGTCCACGCACACCGGTACGCCGCCGATGGCGTCCGCCATCGACACCACGCCGGAGAAGTCGACCATGACGAAGTGGTCGATGTGGATGCCGGTCAGTTCCTGCCAGGTGGCGACCGTGCAGCCGGGGCCGCCGTGGCCGAGGCTCTGGTTGGTCATCGTCCGGCCGTCGCTCGCCGGGTAGACGGTCCCGTCCTCGGGGTCGGTGCACTTGGGGATCTGCACCAGGGTGTCGCGGGGCATGCTGACCACCGACATGTTGCTGCGGTCGGCGGAGAGGTGCACCAGCATCTGCACGTCCGCGAGCGGCGCCGACCCGAACGTCTCCCTGGCGCCGCCGAGTTCCTGGTTCTCCTCGGTGTCCCGCGCGTCGGAGCCGATGACCAGGATGTTCAGCGGGGTCTGCCCGGCGGCGTTCGGCTTCGGCGCGGCGACCTTGCTGTCGCCGATGTTCAGCTCCGCCTGCTGGATGTTGCCGTTCAGATGGCGGTAGTAGAGGTATCCGGCGCCGGCCGTGCCGGCTATCACCACGGCCAGGGTGACCGCCGTCCAGCGCAGCACCCGCCGGCGGCGGCGCGGACGGGGTGACCCGCCCTCCTCCCCGGGCCCGTCGCCGGGCGAGCTGTCTTCCGTCTTCACTGCGTGTCCCTCCCCGCCCACGGGCCGCGGCACCGCGCCGCCGCCCGGACCGCCCCGGCCGCGCTCAGCTCGCGCATGTCACCTGGTCGGCCGTGGTCTTGTCCTTCACCTTCGTCGCGGCGGACGAGGCGTTCAGCTTCACTCCGGCGCCCTTGAAGTCCTTGCCCAGGGTCAGGGTCATCGTCGGCAGTCCCTGGGCGTTGGTGACGCTCTCGCCGGGCTTCATGGCCGAGCCGGAGAGGCCGAGCAGGTCGGCGAGGCGGCGGGCCTGGTCGGCCTGGTCGGGGTCGTATGCGAGCTGGGTCTTGCTCAGTTCGGTGCCGGCGTTGCCGCCGTTCTCCGACTTGGTGACGCCGGCCTCGGTCTGGAGCCAGTTGAGTTCCTGCTGGGCGGCGCCGCCGGCGGCGCCGCCGTTGAGGACGCGGACGCGGACCTCGGAGGCGTCGGCCTTGGTGCCCTTCAGCCGGGCGGCGACGGCGGCCTTCTCCTCCTTCTTGTCCCGCTTCCTCTGCTGCTCGACCTCGGTCAGCGAGACGTCGTCGCGGATCAGCCCGAACAGCGCGGGCGCCTCCGCCTCGTTGACGACGACCGTCACCGGGACCTTCTCGGCCGGGTTGTCGAGCACCGGCACCGTGGTGAACGAGATGTTCTTGGTCGGCACCTTCTTCAGCTCCAGGGCGACGTCCTTGAGCGTGCCGACCTTGCCGATCGCGCTGTCCACGGTGAGCGCCTTGGTCGCCGCGTCGGCCAGCTTCAGCAGCTTCGCGGGGTCGGTGAGGGTGTCGCCGGAGGACATCTTGCGCATCAGCGAACCGAGGAACTGCTGCTGCACCCCGATCCGGTCCAGGTCGCCCTTGTTGCCGAAGGAGTGCCGGGTGCGGACGAAGGCGAGGGCCTGCTCGCCCTCGACCTTGGTCCTGCCGGCGTCCAGGTGCAGCTTCGACTCCTTGTCGTCGATGGCGTGCGCCACGCACACCTCGACGCCGTCGACCGCGGTGGTCAGCGTCTTGACCGCGTTGAAGTCCGCCATCATGAAGTGGTCGGGCTTGATGCCGGTCACCGCCTCGACGGTCCGCATGGTGCAGCCCGGGTCCCGGCCGCTCTCGCCGAGGCTCCGGTTGAAGCGGACGCCCTGCTGCCCCGGCACCACCTGCTCGGTGCCGTCCGCCAGCTTGGTCGGGCAGTCGGGGATGTCGACGATCAGGTCGCGGGGGATGCTCATCGCCGTCGCGTTGGAGCGGTCCTCCGCCACGTGCAGCAGGATGTTGGTGTCGGCGTGGCCGACGCTGCCGGCGTCGCCGTAGCCCTCGTTGCCCGTGCCGGTGCGCTTGTCGGTGCCGATGACGAGGATGTTGAACGCCTCGTCCTTGCGGAAGCTGCTCGACCCCGCGTCCCCGACGTCCGCCGTCGCGACGTTGCCCTCCAGGTGCTTGAGGTAGAGGTAGCCGCCGGTGCCGGCCGCGAGGACGAGGAAGGCGGTGGAGCCGCCGGTCCACAGCAGGATTCTGCGGCCCCTGGACCCCTTCTTCTCCGGCCGGTGGCCCCGGCGGCCGGGCGGCGCTCCGCCGGGGCCGTCGCGGCGCCTGCGCGGGGGCGGGACGCCGGGGCCGTCGGGCGCGGGCGCGGTCCGGGGCGCGGGGACGCCGGGGGGCGGGGCGGCGGGCCGGCGCCGGGACGCCGTCCCGGGGGCCCGCGGTGTCTGGGGCGGGCGCGGTGCGGAGTCCGAGTCCGGCAGCCGCAGTTCGTACTCACCGGTCTGCGGGTTGCGTACCCATTGGTCTGCGGGGTCCACGTCGTCCGCCCGCCCACGGCCTTGCGCGTCCACGGTTGTCCGAATCCTCCGTCGGGGGCCACACGGCACCTTCTCCAGAAGGCGCGCGGTAAGAATCAGCGAGTGCGCGACGCCGGGCGGGCCTCACGGCGGTGGGCGCTGAGCGCTCACCCTATCCGCCCGGTGCGGCGTCGAAGGACTGCGGTGACGGGGCCGGGCCCGTCACCCGGGCCTTCCCCGATCGATCACTCGGGTGTCGTGCGAGGTTCCTGCTCGTACAGCGTCATGCCTGTCTTCCGCCCTTACGACGTGTCCACCGGTGAACGGCGGCCCCGCCCGGCGTCGAAGTCCTCGGCCGGGCCACCGTGAAGTGGACGCTCGGCGGCCCCCATGGGTTGTACGGCGGGGCCACCCTGTCAGACGACGGACACGGCCGCCGGGTTCACTCGGGGCGGCCCGCTCGCCGTTCCCGGCGGGTCACTTGGCGCACTTCACCTCGTCGGCCGTGGTCTTGTCGACGTCCACCGACGTGTTCGACGAGGCGTTCAGCTTCACTCCGGCGCCCTTGAAGTCCTTGCCCAGGGTCAGGGTCATCGTCGGCAGTCCCTGGGCGTTGGTGACGCTCTCGCCGGGCTTCATGGCCGAGCCGGAGAGGCCGAGCAGGTCGGCGAGGCGGCGGGCCTGGTCGGCCTGGTCGGGGTCGTATTCGAGCTGGGTCTTGCTCAGTTCGGTGCCGGCGTTGCCGCCGTTCTCCGACTTGGTGACGCCGGCCTCGGTCTGGAGCCAGTTGAGTTCCTGCTGGGCGGCGCCGCCGGCCGCGCCGCCGTTGAGGACGCGGACGCGGACCTCGGAGGCGTCGGCCTTGGTGCCCTTCAGCCGGGCGGCGACGGCGGCCTTCTCCTGCTTCTTCTGCTGCTTGACCTCGGTGAAGGAGACGTCGTTCTTGATCATCTCGAAGATCTCGGGCGCCTTCGAGTCGTTCAGCACGACCGTCGACTTGACCGTCTCCTCCGGGTTGTCGACCACCGGGATCGTGGTGAACGTCAGGTTCTTGGTGTTGAGCTTGCCCAGCTCCAGACCGAGGTCCTTCAGCTTGCCGATGCTGTCGAGCTGGGAGTCGACGGTCAGTGCCTCGGTGCCCGCCTCGGCCAGCTTCAGCATCTTCGAGGGGCTGGTGAGGGTGTCGTTGGACTTCAGCTTGCGCATCAGCGCGCTGAGGAACTGCTGCTGGATCTCGATCCGGCTCAGGTCACCGCCGAAGCCGACCGAGTGCCGGGTGCGCACGAACGCCAGCGCCTGCTCGCCCTGGATGGTGTGGGTGCCCGCCGACAGCTTCAGGTGCGAGTCCGGGTCGTCGATGTCCTTGGCCAGGCACACCTCGACGCCGCCGACCGCCGTGGTCAGCGTCTTGACCGCGTTGAAGTCGGCGACCATGAAGTTGTCCGGCTGCACCCCGGTCAGCTCGGTCACCGTGCGCACGGTGCAGCTCGGGGTACGGCCGTCCTGGCCCAGGCTGGTGTTGAACCGCACGCCCGTGGTGCCGGGGATGACCTTGGTCGAGCCGTCCTCCTGCGTGGTCGGGCAGTCGGGCACGTCGACGATCAGGTCGCGGGGGATGCTCAGCGCGGTCGCGTTGGAGCGGTCCTTCGACACGTGCAGCAGGATCGTGGTGTCGGCGTGGCCGACGCTGCCCGAGTCGCCGTAGCTCTCGTTGCCCGCGCCGGTGCGCTTGTCGGTGCCGATCAGCAGGATGTTGATGGCCTTGTCCTTCTGGAAGCCACCGGTGCTGGCACCGTCGTCGGAGACGGACTGGATGTTTCCGTTGAGGTGTTCGAGGTAGAAGTACGCGGTGGAGGCGGTGCCCAGGACGACGAAGGCCATGGTGCCGCCGCTCCACAGCATCACCTTGCGGGTCTTGGACTTCTTCACCGGGCGGCGTCCGCGCCGGCCGGGCGGCGGCTCCTCGGGGGCGCCACGGCGCCTGCGCTGGGGCGGGACGTCGCGCTCGGGCGCCGGTGCGCCCCGGCGTCCGCGCGGGGCGTCCGTGGTCCCGGCGCCGTCCGGGCCGTCCGCGCCGGGAGCGGCCGGCCGGCGGGGCGCGGATCTGCGCGGCCCCGGTACCGTCGGCTGCGGAGCGGAAGGGCTCAGTCGCAGTTCGTATTCACCAGTGCTCGGGTTGAGTACCCACTGGTCTGCGGGGTCGATGTCGTCCGCCCGCCCACGGCCTTGCGCGTCCACGGTTGTCCGAATCCTCCGTCGGGGCCACGCGGCGCCTTTTCCCCTCCAAGGCGCTCGGGTCTCGGTCGTTCTCGGTCCTCCAGGCCCGACCCGAGAACGGAACTCGCGTAGGGCACACCGGATCGCTCACACTAACCGCCCCGTTCGGCGTACGGCGACGCCGGTGACGCATTCCACGTCGCTTACAACCGGCAATCCGCCCATTCCTCCGGACCGGAACCCAATACTGTGGACGACCTTGGAGTCCGCTTTACTCGCAGCGCTCCTCGGCGGCCGTGTTCCCGCGGAACGTCGGGGTCGGCACGGCGTCGTCCGCGGGCTCGTCGCCCCGTTTCCCGGCGGACGGTACGTGGTCGTTCCCGTACGCACGGTAGTCGTGACCGCCCGTTCCGGAGCCGCCCGTCCCGTCGTCTCCGCCGAAGGGGCGGGAGGCGGATTCCGCGACCGTCACCGGTTCGTCCTTCCGCAGCCGGGTGAAGAGTTTCCGCGCGGCGGGCTCCACGAGCTGGTCGCGATTGGCGTTCTGGTCCCACGACTCCCGTGGCACCGTCAGGAATTGCACCCGTTCGGTGGGGATGTCACGCAGCCCCCGCACGAGTGCGTACAAACCACGCAGATTCGCCAGGTCCGGATCGGTGGTGAGGGCGGACGTGGCCGCGTTCAGCACGGGATACAGCTTCACCGGATTCAGCAGGACCCGATTGCTCTGCACCTTGTTGACCAGCGCCCCGAGGAACCGCTGCTGCCGCTCCATCCGCTCGGTGTCGCTGCCGTCCCCGAGCGACTTGCGGGCCCGTACGTACCCGAGCGCCTGCTCCCCGCTCAGCGTCACCCGGCCCGCGGGCAGCCGCAGCCTGGCCGCCTTGTCGTCGACCGGCCGGGCCAGGCAGACCTCGACGCCGTCGACCGCGTCCACCATCTCCTTGAAGCCGTGGAAGTCGACGACCACGTGGTGGTCGATCCGGATGTGTGTCAGTTTCTCCACCGTCCGGACCGAACAGGCCGAACCGCCCACCTCGAAGGCGTAGTTGAACTGAGCGAAGGCGGGCTGTGACCGCGACCCGTCCGGGCGCCGGCAGCCGGGCACCTCCACCATGAGGTCGCGCGGCAGGGAGACGGCGGTGACGCTGTGCCGGCCCGCGGACAGGTGCAGCAGCATCGCGGTGTCCGACCGCTCGGTCCCGGGGTCGCGCCCGTAGCGGGAGTTGTCCTCGCCCGACCGCGAGTCCGAGCCGATCAGCAGGATGTTCTGCGCGCCGCGCACCAGCGCCGTCGGGCGTTCCTTCTCGTACCGGGACAGTTCCGCGGCGGCGGCCTCGTCGGGGGTGATGTTGCCGTTCAGCTTGGTGTAGACGGTCCAGCCGACGCCCCCGGCACCGGCCAGGACGGCCACCCCGGCCAGCGCCGACCCCCCGAGCCACCGCCGCCGACGGCGCCGGCGCAGCCCGCGTCCGGTCGCGGACGCCCCCGCTCCCGGCCCGAGGACCCCCTTGCGGTCCCCGGGGCCCCCTGCGGTGTCGGTCACCTCTGGCCACCCCTCCTGCCGTCCGAGCGTCCTGCGCGCGTGCTGCTCCTACGACCATGGCCCGGCCGCCGGGCCGGGGGCGGACGGGAGTACGCCGGGCGGGGGAGCCGACCGGCGAACCGGGTGAACGGGGCCGGTGGCCGGTTTTGGCCTCAGCGGGCCGTCGCCGTCACCCGCTCGCTCTCGATCCGCCGGTCCAGGGCGTCGGCCGCCAGCCGGTCCAGGTTCCGGCACAGCACCACGGAACCGCCCGTCGCGAGCGGCCCGTACAGCCCGGCGTTCAGCCCCTCCCAGGTGTCGTACGGCAGCCCGGACAGCAGCCGCGCCCCCGGCCCGGTCAGCCCCAGCGCCGCCGCCTCCGCGCGGGCCCGCTCCACCACCTCGGCGCCGCTGAACTCCCGCCCCGCCACGATCAGCGCGGGCTCCTCCGGGTCCACCGGCGCGTACGGCACGAACCGGTCGCCCTGCCCCGGCACCTCCACCGCGTAGTCCGCGAAGCCCTCGGGCGGCCGGGGGAACCGTCCGCCCAGCGGCCGCAGCGCGAGCGCGATCCGCGCGCCGGAGCACGCGCGGGCCGCCTCCAGGGAGTCCGGGCCGCTCACGACGATGTCCGCCGCGGCCGGGTCGCCGGCCACGTCCGCGACCGCGCCGACCGACGCGCACGCCAGCAGCCACACGGCCGTCTGCCAGTGCGCGGGCAGCAGCAGCGCGACCCGGTCGCCGGGTTCGGCGGAGAGTTCGTCCTGGAGCAGGTTGGCGGTCTTGGCCACCCAATTGGCGAAGGTGGCCACGGACAGTTCGACGCGTTCGCCGGTGGCGTCGTCGTAGAAGGTCACCAGGGGACGTCCCGGGTCCGCGGCGAGCGCGGAACTCAGCAGGTCGGCAGGGGTGCGGTCGGTCGCGTTCACCCGGGCAAGCGTACGCGGGACGCGCGGCGGGCGAGGCGGCGCGCGGGTCCCCGGGACCACCGGTTCGGCCGAACGCGCCCTGGAGTCCGAGAAGTTCTGAATAGACAGATTTGTACGACCATGTCCACGATCAGGGGCATGCATGGATTCCTCGCATCCTCGATCGGTGTCACCTGCGCGGCGGCCCTCGCCCTGCCACTCACCCCGCCCGCGGCGGCGGCCGTCCCCCCGCCCGCCCCGGCAGCCGCCCCGGCGGCGTCCGCGGAGGCGTCCGTGTCCGGCAGCACCCGCTCGCTGCCGCTGCGGCCCCTGGCCCGGGACCGTGCCGCCGGCCCCGCCGAACAGGGCGTCACCCGCCGCGACGTACCGCCCTTCTCCCTGGTCGGCGTCGTCTGGGACGACCCGGACAGCGCACTGCACGGCAGCGCCCAGGTCCGCGTCCGGGACACCGGCACCGGCGCCTGGTCCGACTGGCAGGACCTGGATACCCACAACGCCGACCACGGCGCGGATCCCGGCACCACCGAGCGCGGCTCGGACCGGGTGCGCGGGGCGACCGCGCCGCTGTGGGTCGGCGACTCCGACGGCGTCGAACTGCGCGTCCGGGCGGACGACGACGACCCGTGGTGGGGCCTGCCCGAGGGCCTGCGCCTCGAACTCGTCGACCCCGGTCTCGGCGCCACCCGAGAGGAGGAGGCCGCCGCCACCGGCCAGGCCACCCCCGAACCGGCCACGTACGCGCAGGCCAAGCCGCACATCGGCCCCCGCCCCGGCATCGTGACGCGCCGCGGCTGGGGTGCGGACGAGGGGCTGCGGGAAAAGGGGTTCAAGTACACGAAGAAGGTCAAGGCGGCCTTCGTGCACCACTCGGCCACCGGCAACAACTACACCTGCGCGCAGGCCCCTTCGGTCATCCGCGGTATCTACCGCTACCACGTCAGGAGCATGGGCTGGCGGGACATCGGCTACAACTTCCTCGTCGACAAGTGCGGGAAGATCTACGAGGGCCGGGCGGGGGGCGTGGCGAAGCCGGTCCTCGGCGCGCACACCCTCGGCTTCAACTCCGACAGCATGGGGATCGCCGTCCTCGGCACGTACAGCACCAAGAAGCCGTCCGCCAAGGCGGTCAAGGGAGTGGCCCGCCTGGCGGCGTGGAAGCTCGGTCTGTACGGCATGAATCCCCGCGGCAAGACATACCTGAAGTCCGGCGGTGGCAATCTCTACCGAAAAGGCAAGAACGTACGACTCAACGTGATCTCGGGGCACCGGGACGGCTTCAACACGAGCTGTCCGGGCGCGCAGCTGTACAAGAAACTCGGCACGGCCCGTTCGACCGCGGCCAAGTACCAGGGCCGCTGAGCGGGGGGAACTCTGCATACACTGACCGGCCGAAAGAACAGTTCGGCCGGTCCCGGCAGGAAGCAGAGACGACAGGTGACAGAAGCGATCCTCCTGGTCGGCGGCAAGGGCACCCGGCTGCGCCCGCTCACGGTGCACACGCCGAAGCCGATGGTCAGGGCGGCGGGGGTGCCGTTCCTCACGCACCAGCTGGCGCGGGCGAAGGCGGCGGGGGTCGAGCACATCGTGCTCGCGACGAGCTATCTGGCGGAGGTCTTCGAACCGTACTTCGGCGACGGCTCGTCGCTCGGCCTGCACATCGAGTACGTCACCGAGAAGGAGCCGCTCGGCACCGGCGGGGCGATCCGCAACGTGGCCGGGCGGCTGCGCTCAGGGCCCGACGACCCGGTGCTGGTCTTCAACGGCGACATCCTCACCGGGCTGGACATCGGGGCACTGGTCCGCACCCACGAGGCGACGGGCGCGGACGTCTCCCTGCACCTGACCAGGGTCACCGACCCCCGGGCGTACGGGCTGGTGCCCACGGACGCCACGGGCCGGGTCCTGGCGTTCCTGGAGAAGCCGCAGACGCCGGAGGAGATCGTCACCGACCAGATCAACGCGGGGGCGTACGTCTTCCGCCGCTCGGTCATCGACACGATCCCGGCGGGCCGGCCGGTGTCCGTCGAACGCGAGACGTTCCCCGAACTCCTGGCGACGGGCGCCCACCTCCAGGGCATGGTCGACTCCACCTACTGGCTCGACCTCGGCACCCCCGCCGCGTTCGTCCGGGGCTCCGCCGACCTCGTCCTGGGCCGCGCCCCGTCCCCGGCGGTGCCGGGCCGCTGCGGCGACCGTCTCGTCCTGCCCACGGCGACCGTGGCACCCGACGCCAAGCTGTCCGGGGGGACGGTGGTGGGGGAGGGCGCGTTCGTCGCGGAGGGCGCGCGGATCTTCGGCAGCACCATCCTGCCGGGCGCGGTGATCGAACCGGAGGCGGTCGTCACGGACTCCCTCGTCGGCACCCGGGCCCGCGTCGGGACCCGCTCCGTGGTCACGGGCACGGTCATCGGCGACGGCGCGGTCGTCGGCGCCGACAACGAGCTCCGCGAAGGGGTACGCGTGTGGTGCGACGCCCGCATCCCAGCGGGTGCGCTCCGCTTCTCGTCCGACCAGTAAGGGCCCGGTGCCCGGTGCCCGGTGTGGGGTGCGGTGTGATACCTGCGGCGCCTGTGCGGGTGGTGGGGGTGCGCGTAGCGCCTTGTGACGGTGGGTGGGGGGTCGGGGCCGGGGTGGGGGGTGTCCGTCCTCGGAACGGCGCGGCATCGGTTCTCGGCGGTGGTGTACGGGGTCGGCGCGCCGACCGCTGCGGGCGGACACCCCCCCCGGCCCCGTCCCCTCCTCGCCGTACGCGACCGCGGCTCTTGCCCGGCTCCGGTGCCCGCCGGCCGGCCCACGCGTCGGGCTTCGCGCCGGGTGGGCTGGGTGTGCGGTCGCGCTTCGCGCTGGGTGGGCCGGGTGTATCTCTGGGCTGCGCGTCGCGCGGGCGGTGCCCAGGTCTTCTCTGCGCCGGTACTGGCGTGGCGTGTCCGGCGCAGCCGGGCTGCTGCCCCGCCCCACCGCGGCTGTGACGCGCCGGGCGGGGCGGGCCGGCCCCGCCTCACCGCGGGCAATCGTGCCGCCAAGGGCGATGGGGGCCCCTGCCCGAGCGAAGCTGAGAGCTTGGGGGAGGGCGGGCGCGGCGGCACCCCGCTCGCGCCGGCCCGTGCGACGCCCCCGCCTCAGCCGCAACCCAGGTCGCGAGGCGACGCCGGCCCGCGCCACGCCCCCGCCCCAGCCGCGACCCCGGTCACCACATGACGTCGGCCCGCGTCACGCCCCGGCCTCAGCCACCGCGCCGGTCACGAGACGCCGCCGGGCCGCGCGACGCCCCCGCCTCACACGCACCCCGGTCACCACATGACGTCGGCCCGCGTCACGCCCCGGCCTCAGCCACCGCGCCGGTCACGAGACGCCGCCGGCCCGCGCCACGCCCCCGCCCCAGCCGCGACCCCGGTCACCACATGACGTCGGCCCGCGTCACGCCCCGGCCTCAGCCACCGCGCCGGTCACGAGACGCCGCCGGGCCGCGCGACGCCCCCGTACAACACCCGCCCCCCTACAACTCCGCAATCCCCCGCGCAGACATCCGCGGCCCCCGCCGCCCCGGCCCCCTCCCACTCAGCAGGATCAACCGAGCCGCCCGGTGCCGCTGCCCCGCATACGGCTCAAGCAAGCGCAGCATCTCCGCGTCGTCGGCCCCCCGATTCCCCGCCAGTGCGAACCCCACGATTCCCGGCAGATGCAGGTCCCCGACGGTCACCGCGTCCGGCGCCCCATGGCTGCGCTGCACCACCTCGGCCGACGTCCACGGCCCCACCCCCGGCACGGCCTCCAGCCGCGCCCGCGCCGCCGCCGGTTCCATCCCGGCCGCCTCCTCCATCCGTGTGGCGACCCGCACCGCCCGCAGCACCGTGGCCGCCCGCTTGTCCTCGACCCCGGCCCGGTGCCACTCCCAGGAGGGGATCAGCGCCCACGTCCGGGGCGCCGGCATCACGAACATCCCGCCCGGCGCAGGCCCCGGCGCGGGCGACCCGAACCTCCGCACCAGCAGCCGCCACGCCCCGTACGCCTCCAGCGTCGTGACCTTCTGCTCCAGCACCGACGGGATCAACGACTCCAGCACCAGCCCGGTCCGGCCCAGCCGCAACCCCGGCGTCCGCTGCCACGTCACCGCCAGCACCCGGTGCCGCGGCGTGAACGCGGCCGGGTCGTCCCCCGCCCCGAGCAGCTCCGGCATCCGGTCCAGCAGCCACTCCGCCCCCGGCCCCCACGCCTCGCCCCGCACCCGCCCGCCGCGCGCCGCGACCCGCAGCGTCCCCGGCCCGACCGGTGTCAGACTGGCCCGCCACACCGACCCGTCCGGCGTCGCCCGGAACGTCGGATCGCCCGGCCCCCGCCGCAGCGGACCGAGCACCAGCCCCAGGTCGAGCGGCCCGTCCGGGACCCAGACGCGCGCCTTCCCCGGCCTGGGCGCCCCGCCCTGCGCGGGCACGCCGGGGAGCCCGTCGCGCACGGTCGCCGTACGCGCGGGCCGGGGAGCGAAACGTCCTGCCACGAGCGAGGTCCCTGATGAGGAGAGCCGGAAGCCGAGTCCGGAGGGTCCCTACGAGGGTAGGCGCTCGCCCGAGCAGGTCACCGCACCCGGAGGAACGCCCCGGCGTCCCGCTCCGGCCGTGGCCGCGGCTCCCCGGCCGGATGACCCACCGCGACCGCCCCCATCGGGTCCCAGCCGGCCGGCAGCTCCAGCACCTCCCGTACGACGTCCCGGCAGAACATCGTCGAGGACACCCACGCCGACCCGAGCCGCTCCCCGGCCAGCGCCACCAGGAAGTTCTGCACCCCGGCCCCGGCGGCGACCACGAACATCTCCCGCTCCGCGGCGTCCCGCCGCGCGTCCCCGTAGGTGTGCGAGCCGTCCATGACCAGGCAGGGCACGACGAGGTACGGCGCGTGGCGCAGGACGTCACCGCGCCGGACGCGCTTGGCGATCGACTCCTCGCTCCTGCCGTCCCGCCGCAGGTCCGCGATCCACGCGTCCCGCATCGCGTCCAGCAGCCGGGTCCGGGACTCCGGCGACTCCAGGAGCACGAACCGCCACGGCGTGGTGTGGTGCGGCGCCGGTGCCGTGACCGCCGCGGCCACCGCCCGGCGCACCGCACCGGGGTCGACGGGCTCGTCCGTGAACTCCCGCACCGTACGGCGCTGGGTGACCGCCTGCCGGACCGCCTCCGAGGTGCCCAGCCGGAACATGTCGTCGCGGGCGCCGCGGACCATCGCGCGGGCGCCCTCCCCGTCGTCCTCGGTCAGGGTGTGCGGCAGGCCGCGGACCACCGCGACGGGCAGCCCGGCCGCCTTGCCCTTCACCAGGTCGCCGGCGGCGGCCAGCTCGTCGGCGGTGGCGACCACGGTGGCGGCGAGCGGATTACCGTACGCGTCCGTGCCGCCGCGCAGGTCGTCCAGGACCCGCACCCCGGCCGCGCCGATCGCCACGTCGGTCAGCCCCGAGCGCCAGGGCCGGCCGAAGGTGTCGGTGACGACGACGCCGACCGTCACGCCGAGCGCCTCGCGCAGCCCCTGCCGGATCGCCCGCGCCGAGGCGTCCGGGTCCTCGGGCAGGAGCAGGACCGTGCCCGCGGGCGTGTTGGACGCGTCGACGCCAGCCGCGGCCATGACCAGCCCCTGCCGGTTCTCCACGATGCGCAGCGTGCCGCGCCGGGCGACCACCCGGACCGTCTCCGCGTCGATCGCGGCCTCCCGGTCGGCGGCCTCCAGCACCCGGCCCTCGGCCTTGGAGACGATCTTGGACGTGACGAGGAGCACGTCCCCGTCGGCCAGCCCCGGCTCGGCTGCCGCGATCAGCTTGGCCAGGTCGTCGCCCCGCCGCACCTCCGGCAGGCCCGGCACGGCCCAGACCCGGTAACCGTCCCCGCTCAAGCGCCCCGCACCTCTTCCGCCAGCGCCAGGGCCTCGCGCGCCATCTGCGCGGCGGCGTCGAGGTCGGTCATCATCAGCGGAACGGCCTTGCAGAGGATGCCGGCCGCCTTCACGCGCGTGACGGAGCCGGCGTCGACGGTGTCGACCAGCCAGCCGTCGAGCAGCCCGGAGCCGTAGTGCTCGGCGACGGCGGCGGCGCTGGACTCCACCCCGACCGCCGCGAGGACCTTGTCGGCCATGCCGCGCACCGGCGCGTCCCCGACGATGGGGGAGAGGCCCACCACCGGCACGCCCGCCTCGGCGATCGCCTCGCGGATGCCGGGCACGGCGAGGATCGTGCCGACGGAGACCACCGGGTTGGACGGCGGGAAGAGGATGACGTCCGCCTCGGCGATCGCCTCCAGCACCCCCGGCGCCGGCTTGGCCTGCTCGGCGCCGACCGGCACGACCGCCTCGGCGGGCACCGAGGCCCGCAGCCGTACCCAGTACTCCTGGAAGTGGATCGCCTTGCGCTCGCCGTCCACCTCGACGGCGACGTGCGTCTCCACCCGGTCGTCGGTCATCGGCAGCAGCCGTACGCCGGGCTGCCAGCGGTCGCAGAGGGCCTCGGTGACCGCGCTGAGCGGATAGCCCGCGCTGATCATCTGGGTCCGCACGATGTGCGTGGCGAAGTCGCGGTCGCCCAGACCGAACCACTCGGGCCCGACGCCGTACGCCGCCAGCTCCTCCTTGAGGTGGAAGGTCTCGTCGGCGCGCCCCCAGCCCTGCTCCTCGTTGATGCCGCCGCCGAGCGTGTACATCACCGTGTCGAGGTCCGGGCAGACCTTCAGCCCGAAGAGGTGGATGTCGTCGCCGGTGTTGCCGATGACCGTGATCTCCGCGTCCGGCGCGGCCCGCTTCAGACCGCGCAGGAACCGGGCACCACCGATGCCGCCTGCCAGAACCACAATGCGCATGCGTCCAGTCTCGCAGGCGGGTACGACAGTGCGTCAGGCAGTCGCCGGGGTGGGCGTGCAGCGTGCCGCGTGCATCGTCATCTCGGTCAGGCCCGGGTGGTAGACGTGCAGGCTGACCGCCGGTTCCAGGGCGTCGTTGACCACCTCGTGCACGTACCCCGGCGCGAACACCCGCTGGGCGCCGGGCCGCAGCGCGCGCGTGCCGCCCCGGCTGTGCTCGGTCAGCGTGCCGTCCAGGACGGTCAGCACACCCGAGGACGGGCCGTGGTCGTGCCGTCCGCTGCCCTGGCCGGGCACCCAGGACAGCAGCCACACCTCGTAGCCGGGCCCGGTGCGCAGCCGGTGGTACCAGCGCGAGACGGCGTCGTAGCGGACGAGGTGGTCCCACTGGGCGCGGTCCGCGGCGATGGCGCGGGCCAGACCGGCGAACTCGGCCACCGTGGCCGGGTGCTCGCGCGGTGCTTGCAGCAGGTGCGGTACTTCGAGGATGTCGCCGGCGATCTGCAGGTCGCTGTCGCTGTTCATGGGTGCGGTGGTTCCTCGGCGGAAGAGTGCGGGGAAGGCGGAAGCGGGCCCGGACGGGCGGAGGTGCGAGAGGGAGCGGGGTCGTGTGGACCCCTGGAGCAGCCGGAGCGGGATCGGCTCAACAGCTGGAACAGCGACAGCTACAGCGAGCGCGGGCAGCACCGTGGGACCCGGCGGCGCGGGTCGAGGCGAGTGCCGAATTCGCGAGCATGCCCACAAGGACAGCGGCTCACACCTGCACTGTCAACTCGACGCCCGAAATGTGGGACATGGTTCACCTCATCCGGTTCCCCTGAAAGATGAAAGGTTTGCTCAGGGGGCTTCCGGGACACATGCGGCACAAGCCGGGCGCACAACCCCCGTTGCGATCCTGTGATCCGAATGTGATCAAGGCCGCTTCGGAGCGCGTGCCGGAACGAGATCGAACACCGGGACGTCCTCCCCAGTAGAGGGTCCGTACGGGCTCCGTGCGGGTTCCACGCCGGGGTGCCGCCTCGGTGGGCCCTGTCGGCGTGTCAAGGTTTAGGCCGATTTGAACACTTTCCGCTTGGCCTTGGTTCCGCAGAGTGAATAAGGGGCCCAATAGCAGATCTCGGCTTGACTCGCCCGGAGCAGCACACTTGTAATTTCACTCGTGTCGTTCAGCCGGAATCGGTAACGGCCGCATCACGGGGACGCGAAAGACAGACGAGGGGCGCACATGACCGAGCTGGTGCAGCAACTGCTGGTCGACGACGCGGACGAGGAACTCGGCTGGCAGGAGCGCGCGCTGTGCGCCCAGACCGACCCCGAGTCCTTCTTCCCCGAGAAGGGCGGCTCCACCCGCGAGGCCAAGAAGGTCTGCCTCGCCTGCGAGGTGCGTTCCGAGTGCCTCGAGTACGCCCTCGCCAACGACGAGCGCTTCGGCATCTGGGGCGGCCTGTCCGAGCGGGAGCGCCGCCGGCTGAAGAAGGCCGCGGTCTGACGGGCGGCCGGCCGCCCGCAGGACCGGCCGCGCACAGGGACTTACGGTACGAACGGCCCGTCGCGCACGGGTTGTCCACAGGCGGCGGGCCGCATGTGTGCCCAGCCGATAGTGTGGTCGCTCGTCCGAGACGCCCCGCCCTTCCCATCAGGCACCGGCGTCCACCGCAGTCCACCGAACCGGGGCCCGTACCTCGATGTCCGTGCACAGCCACACGGCAGCCCATCACGACACGGCTGCCACACCTGAGTTCCCGCGTCATGTGGTGACCGCGGTCCTCGTCTCCCATGACGGCGCCCGCTGGCTGCCCGACGCGCTGGCCGGCCTGCTCGGGCAGGAGCGGCCCGCGCAGTATGCCGTCGCCGCCGACACCGGAAGCGCCGACACCTCCGCCCAGTTGGTCGCGGAGGCCCTCGGCGACGACCGGGTGCTGCACCTCGCCCGGCGCACCGGCTTCGGCCAGGCCGTCGAGGAGGCCGCCCGCACCGCACCCCTCCTCACCCCCGAGGACCTGCCGTACCTGAAGCGGCCCAGCGGCTGGGACCCCGTCACCCGCAGCTGGCGCGACGACGCCTACGACCTGCCCGACCTCCCCCACGGGGACCCGGTGCAGTGGCTCTGGCTGCTGCACGACGACTGCGCGCCCGAACCCGACGCCCTCGCCGAACTGCTGCGCGTCGTGGACCACGAGTACGAACTGGGCCGCGAGGACGTCGCCGTCGTCGGCCCCAAGCTCCGCGGCTGGTACGACCGCAGGCAGCTGCTGGAGGTCGGCGTCTCCATCGCCAACTCCGGCCGCCGCTGGACCGGCCTGGACCGCCGCGAACAGGACCAGGGACAGCACGATCACGTCCGTACCGTGCTGTCGGTGTCCACCGCCGGCATGCTGGTGCGCCGCGACGTCTTCGAGGCGCTCGGCGGCTTCGACCGGCTGCTGCCCCTCATGCGCGACGACGTCGACCTGTGCTGGCGCGCCCACGCGGCCGGCTACCGCGTCCTCATCGCCCCCGACGCCGTCGTCCGGCACGCCGAGGCGGCCTCCCGCGAGCGCCGCGCCGTCGACTGCGCGGGCCGCACCACCGCCTCCCCGCACAAGGTCGACAAGGCCGGCGCCGTCCACACCCTGCTCGTCAACACCCGCACCGCCGCCCTGCCCTGGACGCTGTTCCGCATCGTCCTCGGCACCCTGCTGCGCACCCTCGCCTACCTCGTCGGCAAGGTGCCCGGACAGGCCCTCGACGAGATCCGCGGCCTGCTCGGCGTCCTGCTGCGCCCCGAACGCGTCCTGGCCGGCCGGCGCCGGCGCGGCCGCCCCCAGGCCGACAAGGACGAACTGCGCCCGCTCTTCCCGCCGCCCGGCGCCACGATCCGCGCCACCGTCGAGCAGGCCGCCGGCAGCCTCTTCGGCAGTTCCGACGCCGAGGCAGCCTCCGGCGCCGGACGCCACGGCGGCGCCGTCGAGTCCGGTCCCGGCGGTGACGACGCCGACTTCCTGGAGATCGAGCAGTTCGCCCGTCTCAAGCGCATCGCCCGCAAGCCCGGCCCGGTGCTCTTCCTGGTGCTGCTGCTCGTCTCCCTGGCCGCCTGCCGCGCCCTGTTCGGCGGCGGCGCGCTGGCCGGCGGCGCCCTGCTGCCCGTCCCCGACGGCGCCGGCGACCTCTGGTCGCGCTACGGCTCCTCCTGGCACGCGTTCGGCACCGGAGACACCCCCTCCGCACCGCCCTACCTGGCGCTCGTCGCCCTGCTCGCCTCCGTGCTGCTGGGCTCCACCGGACTCGCCGTCACGCTCCTGCTGGTCTGCTCCGTCCCGCTGGCGGGCCTCAGCGCGTACTTCGCCTCCCGGCCGCTGGTCACCTCCCGGCTGCTGCGCGCCTGGGCGGCCGTCGTCTACGCCTTCCTGCCCGCCGCCACCGGCGCCCTGGCCGGCGGCCGCGTCGGCACCGCGGTCCTCGCCGTCCTGCTGCCGCTGCTCGCCCGCGCGGGCGTCGCCGCGGCCGGCCTCACCCGCACCGCGGGCGGTCGCGGCACCTGGCGCGCCACCTGGGCCTACGCCCTCCTGCTGACGGTCACCACCGCCTTCACGCCGGTCGTCTGGCCCGTCGCGCTCCTCCTCGGCCTCGGTGTCCTGGCCCTGCGCCGCGGCGAGATCACCGCCTACGGCCTCCGGTTCCTGGCCCAGCTCGGCACGCCGCTGCTGGTCCTCGCCCCCTGGTCGCTGTCGCTGCTCCCGTTCGGCTTCTTCCAGGAGGCCGGACTCGAGTACGGCTCCTCGGCCGCCTCCGCGCTGGACCTGCTCGGCGCGAGCCCCGGCGGCCCCGGCACGGTCGGCGGACTGCTGCTCATCGGCATCGTGCTGGCCGCGCTGGCCGCCCTGCTCCGCTCCGAGCGGCGGCTGGGCATCCGCACGGCCTGGGTCGCCGCCCTCGCCGGGCTGGTCTTCGCGGTGCTGGCCAACCGGTCGGCCTGGGCGGGCCCGGCCACCCTCGTCTACGGCCTCGCCCTGCTGTCCGCCGCCGTCCTCGGCGCCGACGGGGCACGCGCGCGCGTGGCCGAGCAGAGCTTCGGCTGGCGCCAGCCGGTCGCCGTGCTGATCGCGCTGGCCTCGGCCGTCGGACCGCTGATCGCCGCCGGGAGCTGGGTGATCGGCGGCGCCGACGGCCCGCTGGAGCGGCGCGACCCCGTCCAGGTGCCCGCGTTCGTCGCCGAGGAGAGCGGCGGCCGCGACCAGGCCCGCACCCTCGTCCTCGACAGCGACTCCGCCGCCCACGTCCGCTACACCCTGGTCCGCGGCTCCGGCGCCCGCCTCGGCGACGCCGAACTGTCCGCCGCGGGCGGCTCGGACAGCGGCCTGTCGAAGATCGTCGCCAATCTCGTCGCCGGGTCCGGCGCCGACCAGGCCGATCAGCTCGGCGGTTACGCCGTGCGGTACGTCCTCGTCCACAAGGGCGCGCCCCGCGAGGTCACCCGCGTCCTGGACGCCACCCCCGGCCTGAGCCGGCTCAGCCAGCAGGACGGCAGCGGCCTGTGGCGGGTCGACCAGGAGGTCGCGCGGGCCACCGTCGTGACCGGGTCAGGCACCCCCGAGCCGGTCGCCGCCGGACCGGTGGAGATCCACACCACCCTCAAGGCCGGCGCCGAGGGCCGCGTGCTGCGCCTGGCCGACACCGCCGACGAGGGCTGGACCGCCACCCTGGACGGCCAGCCGCTGACCCGCACCACGGTCGACGGCTGGGCGCAGGGCTTCGAACTCCCCGCCTCCGGCGGCCGGCTGGACGTCACCTACGACGCGCCGCTCGCCCACACCGCGTGGCTGTGGGCCCAGGGCCTGCTCGCCGTCGTCCTGGTCGTCCTCGCGCTGCCCGGCCGCCGCCGCGACGTCGACGACGACCTGCCCGAGGAGCCGGCCGTCCCCGCCGAGGCCGTCGCCGGCGAGGGCCGCCGGGCCCGCCGGCTGCGCGCCCAGGCGGAAGCCGAGGCGGAGGCGGGGACGGACGCCGGGACGGACGCCGGGACGGACGCCGGGACGGACACCCCGGCCGGGACCGCGCCGGACCGCCCGGAGGAGGAAGCCGCCCCCGGCGGCACCCCCGTGCCGATCCCCCGCCAGCAGTCCTACGACGACTGGCCGGCCACGCCGGACCCCGGCACCTACGACGCCTACGCCGCGCCCCACCAGCAGGAGCAGTACCCGGCGGACGGCTACGAACAGGCCCCGCAGCCCTACCCGGCCGCCCCGTACCAGGACGGCCAGTACGACCCGTACGCCTACGGCGGCGCGGAGACGTACCAGCAGGGCTACGGCCAGGGGTACGACCAGGGCTACGACCAGGCCGGACACGGTCAGCAGCAGTACGCCGAGGGCCACAGCGGCAGCCGGCCGGGCCACGACCAGCCCGGCTACGACCGGTCCGGTTACGACCCGGCCGGCTACGAGACGCCGTACGACCCGGCACAGCCGCCCCCGCACCCGCGCGGCGCGGGCAGCGAGCGTCCCGACGGGAGTCAGCAGTGAACCGCACCACCCTGTCCCTGTTCGCCGCGGTGGCCGCGCTCGCCGCCGTCACCGGGTTCGCGACGGTCGCCACCCCGCAGGACACCGGCGCCGACCCGGCCGGTACGGCCGCCCTGCTGCCCGTCGAGCGCACCGGCCTGGTGTGCCCCGCGCCCAGCGCGTCCGACCTCGCGGAGACGACGTACACCTCCTTCACGCCCGTCACCGAGGGCGCCGAGGGCAAGGGCCGGGCCGAACTGGCCCCGGCCGGGGCGGCGAAGGGCGGCACCGAGCAGGTGCTGGAGCCCGCCGAGCCCGGTACGCCGGCCACCGGTGACGTCTCGGGTGCCGACGCGCCCGCCCTGCTCGGCACGGCGGAGGGCGCCTACGCGCCCGGCTGGACCGTGCAGCAGACCACGGAGGTCGCCGCCGGCACCGGACGCGGCCTGCTCGGCGTCACCTGCGCCGAGGCGGACACGGAGTTCTGGTTCCCGGGCGCCAGCACGGACCCGGGCCGTACCGACTACGTGCACCTGACCAACCCGGACGACTCGGCCGCCGTGGTCGACATCGAGCTGTACGGCAAGGACGGCGCGGTGGAGTCCACGGTGGGGGAGGGCATCACGGTCAAGCCGCACGAGAGCGAGTCGGTGCTGCTGTCCACCCTCAGCGACGCCGCCGAGGCCGACCTCACCGTGCACGTCAACGTGCGCAGCGGCCGGGTCGGCGCCGCCGTGCAGGCGCTCCACGACAAGCTGGGCGGCGACTGGCTCGCCGCGTCCGCCGACCCGGCGGGCGGCCTGGTCCTGCCCGGCATCCCCGCGGACGCCGAGGACGTACGGCTGGTGCTGTTCGCGCCCGGCGACAACGACGCCGACGTCCAGGTGCGGCTGGCCACGCCGTCCGGGCTGATCACCCCGGCCGGGCACGAGACGGTCCGGGTGAAGGGCGGCGCGACGACCGCCGTCGACCTCGCCGACGTCACCCGCGGCGAGGCCGGCTCGCTGGTGCTGGCGCCCACCGGCCGTTCCGTCCCGATCGTCGCGGCGGCCCGCGTGGTACGGGGCAAGAACTCCGGCCAGGAGACGGCGTTCGTCACCGCCACCGCCCCCGTTAAGACCCGCGCGACGGCCGTGGACAACGCCGCCAAGGCCGCGACGCTCTCCGTCACCGCCCCCGGGAAGGCCGCGAAGGTCGAGGTCACCGCGTCGGCGGGCAGCGAGGGCGGCACCCGGGCGACGAAGACGTACACCATCGAGGGCGGCACCACCCAGGCCGTCGAACTCCCGGTCCCCGAGGGCCTGAAGGGCACGTACGCGCTCACCGTCGAGCCGGTGTCGGGCGGCCCGGTCTACGCGGCGCGCACGCTGACGCGCGCGGCGGACGGCGTCTCGGCCTTCACGGTGCAGACCCTCCCCGACGACCGGGGCACGGTGGCCGTGCCGAAGGCGGACGAGGACCTGTCGGTCCTCCAGCGCTGACAGCGGGAGACCGCGGTACGGGAGTCAGTCCTCGCCGTACCGCGGATCGACCGTCTCCGGGGTGAGCCCCAGCAGGTCGGCGACCTGCTCGACCACCACCTCGTGCACGAGCAGGGCCCGTTCGTCCCGCCCCTTGGTGCGGATCTCGACCGGCCGCCGGTACACCACGACCCGCGCCTTGCGGCCGTCCCGGGCGGGCGCCGTGCCGCCCAGCGGCACCGCCTCGTCGCTCCAGACGTCACCCGCCTCGTCCAGCCGGGGCACCTCCAGGACGAGGAAATCGATGTCGGCGAGCTGCGGCCAGCGCCGCTCCAGCCGCTCCACGGAGTCCTGCACCAGGTCCGCGAACAGGTCGGCGCGGCTCGCGGCCAGCGGGACCTGCGGCGGTGCGATCGGGCCGCGCATGCCCCGGCCGTGGCGGTCACGGCGGCGGGGGCCGGGGGCGGCTTCGCGGGGCGTCACGGGGTTGTCCATCACCGGTGAAGGGTAGTCCTCGCGCGCTCCGGGCGCCGGGCTCCACACCGGCCGCGGGGGCCCGTCGCCCCGCCCGGGGCGACCGTTCCGGCCAAGGTCGGGGCTCGATTCCGTATCTCTCGGCCATCGGCGGCCTCGGGACGATTGATGCGGTTTGTGTGGGATCATGCCCTCCCGGTGGGTGCCCCGACGGGGTACGTGTACGCGTCCGCGCAGGTCAGCGCGGTGCGTCGGAAAGGGAGTGTGGGGCGACTCACACCGCGACACGGGGGAGTGACCCGGTGGGGAGTCGTCGCGGCCCGCTCAAGAGTGCGGTACCGTCCAACATCGTGAGCCCTGTACGTCGCTGTTCGCGCACCGCTTGCGGCCGTCCCGCCGTAGCGACGCTGACGTACGTCTACGCCGACTCGACCGCCGTCCTCGGCCCGCTCGCCACCTACGCCGAACCCCACTGCTACGACCTGTGCGCCGAGCACTCCGAGCGCCTCACCGCGCCGCGCGGCTGGGAGGTCGTCCGGCTCCTCGACGGCTCCGCCCCGGCCCGCCCCAGCGGCGACGACCTGGAGGCGCTCGCCAACGCGGTGCGTGAGGCGGCCCGTCCCCAGGAGCGCGCCGCCGGAGCCGGCGGTACCCGGTCGGCCGACCCGATGGAGGTCGCGCGCCGGGGTCATCTGCGGGTCCTGCGGTCGCCCGACAACTGAGGTTCCGTACGGCGCCGTCACCGCCGCGCACCCTGCGCGCCCATTGACGCGTACTTGTCGCGGACACGACCATTCCCTTCGGTGGTGCCCCGGCGGCGAGAGATCGCTTCCGGGTGGCGGAACACGGGAGGCGTGGCGTGTACGTCCAGGAACTCGAACCCGTCCACGGCTCGCTCGGCCTGTCCGCCCTCGTGGCGGCCCTGCCCCTGGTGATCATCCTCGTCCTGCTCGGCGGTGTCCGCGTGAAGGCCCATCTGGCGGGTCTCGTCGGCCTCCTGGCGGCCGTCCTGGTGGCCTGGCTCGCCTACGGCATGCCGCTCGGCCAGACGCTCTCCAGCGGCGTCCAGGGCGCCGCCTTCGGCCTCTTCCCCATCCTGTGGATCGTGGTCAACGCCCTGTGGGTGTACCGCATGACCGTCCGCACCCGGCACTTCGACGTCCTCCGCCGGTCCTTCGGCCGCCTCTCCGACGACCCGCGCGTCCAGGCGCTCGTCGTCGCCTTCTGCTTCGGCGCCCTGCTGGAGGCGCTCGCCGGGTTCGGGGCGCCCGTCGCCATCTGCTCGGTCATGCTCGTCGCCCTCGGCTTCGACCCGGTCCGCGCGGCGGTCGTCTCCCTGGTCGCCAACACCGCCCCGGTCGCCTTCGGCGCCATGGGCACCCCGGTGGTGACGCTGGCCCAGGTCACCGGTCTGCCGCTGGACGACGTCGCCTCCGTGGTCGGCCGCCAGACCCCGCTGCTGGCCCTGATCGTGCCGCTGCTGCTGGTCGGCCTGGTGGACGGGCGGCGCGGGCTGCGCGAGACCTGGGTGCCCGCGCTGGTCTGCGGAGCCGCCTTCGCCGCCGCCCAGTTCGCGGCCTCCAACTACGTCTCCGCCCAGCTCGCCGACATCGCCGCCGCCCTCGTCGGAGCGGGCGCCCTGGTCGCCGTACCGCACGCCCGCCGGCCCGCCGGCGAACCCGTACGCGCCTCGGTCCTGACCGGCGTACGCGCCGAGGGACTCGACGCCCGCGATCCCGCGCGGGAGGTCGCCCGCGCCTACGCCCCCTACGCGCTGATCGTCGTCGTCTTCTCGGTCGCGCAGCTCCCGGCGGTGAAGGACCGGCTGGCCGGCGCCACCCGGACGTACGACTGGCCGTTCCTCGACGTGGTGTCCGCGGACGGCGAACGGGTCGGTGGCAACGTCTTCACCTGGCCGGTCGTCGCCACCGGCGGCACGCTGGTGCTCTTCGCGGGGATGGTCACCGCCTTCGTCATCGGCGTGCACGCGAGCGTGGCGGTGAAGGAGTGGCTCGCCACCGTCCGCGAACTGCGCTTCGCCCTCCTCACCGTCACCTCCGTCCTCGCCCTCGCCCACGTCATGAACCTCTCCGGACAGGCCGCCACCATCGGCCACTTCGTCGCGGCGGCCGGCGCGGGCCTCGCCTTCCTCTCCCCGGTGCTCGGCTGGTTCGGCGTCGCCGTCTCCGGCTCCGACACCTCGGCCAACGCCCTCTTCGGCGCCCTCCAGGTGACCGCCGCGCGGGAGTCGGGCCTCTCACCGGAGCTGCTCGCCGCCGCCAACAGTTCCGGTGGTGTCCTCGGCAAGATGATCTCCCCGCAGAACCTCACCATCGCCTGCGCCGCCGTGGGCCTGGCCGGCCGCGAGGGCGACCTGCTCCGCACGGTGCTGCCCTGGAGCCTCGGCCTGCTGCTGGTGATGTGCCTGATCGTGGTCGGCCAGTCCTCGCCGGTCCTGGGCTGGACGCTGCCGTGACGACCGGACCGCCGGTGACTGCGGGTAGTTTGTGGCCGAGGAGCGGGGCCCCCGACCGCCGATGACGACCGACAGCACGTCCAGGAAGGCTGGCAGTGACTACTGACCCGACCGGTCCGACCGACCCGACCGATCCGACCGAGCCGTCAGCGCCCGTCGATCTGTCCCGGATCGTGAAGGCGTACGACGTACGCGGCGTGGTCCCGGACCAGTGGGACGAGTCGACGGCCGAGCTGTTCGGCGCCGCCTTCGTCCGGCTGACCGGCGCGCGCGCCGTGGTGACCGGCCACGACATGCGCCCTTCGTCCCCCGGCCTGTCCGGCGCGTTCGCGCGCGGCGCTGCGGCCCAGGGCGCCGACGTCACCGAGATCGGCCTGTGCTCCACCGACCAGCTGTACTACGCCTCCGGGGCGCTGGACCTGCCGGGCGCCATGTTCACCGCCTCGCACAACCCGGCCCGCTACAACGGCATCAAGCTGTGCCGCGCGGGCGCCGCCCCGGTCGGCCAGGACACCGGCCTCACCGAGATCCGCGCCCTGGTGGAGGGCTGGCTCACGACCGGCGCCCCCGCCCCGGCCGCCCGCCCCGGCACCCTCACCCGGCGCGACACGCTCGCCGACTACGCGGCCCACCTGCGCGGCCTGGTCGACCTGACCGCCATCCGCCCGCTGAAGGTCGTCGTCGACGCGGGCAACGGCATGGGCGGCCACACCGTCCCGTCGGTCTTCGCCGGCCTCCCCCTCGACCTGGTGCCGATGTACTTCGAACTGGACGGCACCTTCCCCAACCACGAGGCCAACCCCCTCGACCCGGACAACCTCGTCGACCTCCAGAAGCGCGTCCGCGAGGAGGGCGCCGACCTCGGCCTCGCCTTCGACGGCGACGCCGACCGCTGCTTCGTCGTCGACGAGAACGGCGACCCGGTCTCCCCGTCCGCCATCACCGCCCTGGTCGCCGCCCGCGAGCTGGCCCGCAACGGCGGCAGGGGCACGGTCATCCACAACCTGATCACCTCGTGGTCCGTCCCCGAGGTCGTCCGGGAGCACGGCGGCAGCCCGGTCCGCACCCGTGTCGGCCACTCCTTCATCAAGGCCGAGATGGCCCGCACCGGCGCCATCTTCGGCGGCGAGCACTCCGCCCACTACTACTTCCGCGACTTCTGGAACGCCGACACGGGCATGCTCGCCGCCCTGCACGTCCTCGCCGCCCTCGGCGGCCAGCACGGCCCCCTCTCCGCCCTGGTCTCCTCCTACGACCGCTACGCCGGCTCCGGCGAGATCAACTCCACCGTCGCCGACCAGCAGGCCCGCCTCGCCGCGCTCCGCGCCGCCTACGAGGGCCGCCCCGGCATCACCCTGGACGACCTCGACGGCCTCACCGTCACCGCCGCCGACTGGTGGTTCAACGTCCGCCCGTCCAACACCGAACCCCTCCTCCGCCTGAACGCGGAGGCCCGCGACGAGGCGACGATGACCCGAATCCGCGACGAGGCCCTGACCCTGATCCGCACCTGACCGGGGGCCCTCGCCATCCTCACGCCGCGGCAGGGGTCGGCCGGTGTCCGTCCGGGTCGTCTGTCCTCGGCCGTGGCCCGTTGCCCGTTCGGGAGCTGTCCGAGGCGCTCGTCCGGGTTGTGGGGTGGGGAGGGCCGGGGGCGTGCTGGGAGCCGACCGTGCATCCTCCCCTCACGCTGTGGCAGGCGTCGGGCCGGTGCCCGTCCGGGTCGTCTGTCCTCGGCCGTGGGGCGGGCGGCCCGTTGCCCGTCCGGGAGCTGTCCGAGGCGCTCGTCCGGGCTGTGGGGCGGGTGGCCGAGACCCGTCCGGGAGCCGACCGTGTCGTCCTCCCCTCATGCCGTGGCAGGGGCCGGGCCGGCGCCCGTCCGGGCCGCCTGTCCTCGGCCGTGGGGCGGGTGGCCGAGACCCGTCCGGGAGTTGCCCCCGGTCGCTCGTCCGGGCTGTGGGGTGGGGAGGGCCGAGGGCGTGCTGGGAGCCGACCGTGTCGTCCTCCCCTCATGCCGTGGCAGGGGTCGGGCCGGTGTCCGTCCGGGTCGTCTGTGCTCGGCCGTGGGGCGGGTGGCCGAGACCTGTCCGGGAGTTGCCCCGGGTCGCTCGTCCGGGTTGTGGGGTGGGGAGGGCCGGGGGCGTGCTGGGAGCCGACCGTCCTCGCCGGGGCGCATGAGGGCCCCGGACCCGTCTGAGTGCCGACCGAGTCGACCGTCCCGGCCGCGGCCCGGGGCCTCGGCCTGCCGAGGAGCCGACCGGGTCCCCTGTCTTCGCCGTGACGAGGGAGAGCCTGAGCCCATCTGAGCCGGCCGAGCCGCCTACCCTCGCCGTGACGCGTGAAGGTCCTGGGCCCCGCCCGCGGGCCGACCGAGCCGGCTCCCACGCCGTGACCCGGGAGGACCCGGGGCCGCCCACCTTCCGGCCGACCGAGTCGGGCGGTGGGTGGGCACAGGCCCGGGGGTCCGGGTGGCGGAGCCCCCGGTACGGCCGGGACAACGCCCGCACCTCGGTCACCGCCCCCACCGGCGGTACCCTGACCAGCAGATCCACTCACCCTCACAGCCCCACCGAGCCCCGTACAACACCACCCCCGAAAGGACCCGCCATGCCCCTCGAAGCCGGCCTCCTGGACATCCTCGCCTGCCCGGCCTGCCACGCTCCCCTTGAGGAACAGTCCGAGGAACTCGTCTGCACCGGTCAGGACTGCGGCCTCGCCTACCCCGTCCGCGACGGCATCCCCGTCCTCCTCATCGACGAGGCCCGCCGCCCCGAGTAGCCCAGCCCCGCCGGATACGCAGCCCGGCCCCACCCGGGCCATGAGCCACCAGGCCGGCGGGGCCACCGCGCGCCACCCAAGCCACGAGCCACCAGGCGGGCGCAGCCACCGGCACCGGCGCCCAGCCGAGGACCGAACCGGAAGGACCGGCCCCGCGCCCCGCCCCGGCGATCGGAGACCGCCGCACATGCTCGACGAAACCCTGCTCGACAACCCCGGGGGACTCACCGCCGCCGACCACCGCGGCCTCCTCCGCGGCGCCGCCGAATCCGGCGCCCGCGTCCGCACCGCCGCCCGCCTCGCCGCCGAGGCCGGCGTCCCCCGGCTCCAACCCGACGGCCGCCCCCGCGCCGTCCTCATCGCCGGCCCCGGCGCCGCCGCCACCCACACCGCCGACCTCCTCGGCACCCTGGCCGGCCCCGGCAGCCCCGTCACCCGCCTCGCCCCCAGCGGCGTCGCCCCCGCCGCGGGCGCCCTGCGCTGGGACCTGCCCGGCTGGGCCGGCTCCGTGGACCTGCTCCTCGTCGCCACCCCCGACGGCACCGAGCCCGGCCTGTCCCTGCTCGCCGAAGCCGCCTACCGGCGCGGCTGCACCGTCGTAGCCGTAGCACCACCCGGCACGCCCCTCAGCGAGACCGTCGCCGGTTCCCACGGCCTGTTCCTCCCGATGGCCACGGCCTCCTACGACCACGAGGAACCCCTCGCCGCATCCGCCCCCGGCGTCCTGTGGGCCCTGCTCACCCCCCTCCTCGCCCTCCTGGACCGCGTCGGCCTGCTCACCGCCCCGCCCGAGGCCCTGGAGAAGGTCGCCGACCGCCTCGACCAGGTCGCCGAACGCTGCGGCCCCGCCATCGCGACGTACAGCAACCCGGCCAAGACCCTCGCCGCCGAACTCGCCGACGCCCTCCCGGTCGTCTGGACCGAGGGGACCTCCGCGGGCCCCGCCGGCCGCCGTTTCGCCTCCGCGCTCGCCGAACTCTCCGGCACCCCGGCCGTCGTCGCCGAACTCCCCGAGGCCCTCGCCGCGCACAGCGTCCTGCTCGCGGGTCCGCTCGCCGCCGGCGCCGACCCCGACGACTTCTTCCGCGACCGCGTCGAAGAACCGTCAGCCCTGCACGCCCGCGTCGTCCTGCTGCGCGACCGCCCCCTCGGCGGCCTCACCGCCGCCCCCGCCGCCCGCGACCTCGCCCTCGGCCACGACACCCCGATCAGCGAACTCGAACCGGAGGAGGGCGGCGAACTGGAGACCCTCGCGGAACTGATCGCCATCACGGATTTCACCGCCGTTTACCTGGCGCTCGCCTCCGGCGCCTGATCTCGTAGGCACACCTCCCGCACGCAGCAAGCACACCGGCAGCAAGCACACCGGCAGAGAGAGCCCACGCAACGCCATGGACCGCCTCGACAACACCGTCCGCCCCTACGCCTGGGGCTCCACCACCGCGATCCCCGCCCTCCTCGGCACCGAGCCGACCGGCGAACCCCAGGCAGAGATGTGGATGGGCGCCCACCCAGGCGCCCCCTCGCGCACCGCCCGCGGCACCCTCGACGCGGTCATCGCGGCGGCCCCCGAACAGGAACTGGGCACCGCCACGGTCACCAGGTTCGGCCCCCGCCTGCCCTTCCTTCTCAAGATCCTCGCGGCCGGCGCCCCGCTCTCCCTCCAGGTCCACCCCGACCTGGAGCAGGCCCGCGAGGGCTACGACGACGAGGAACGCCGCGGCGTCCCCGCCGACGCCCCCCACCGCAACTACAAGGACGCCAACCACAAGCCCGAACTGATCTGCGCCCTCACCGAGTTCGACGGCCTGTGCGGCTTCCGCGCCCCCGCCGGGACGGCCGCCCTCCTCGACGGCCTGGGCGTCCCCTCCCTCAAGCCGTACGCCGACCTGCTGCGCGCCCACCCCGAGGACGCCGCCCTGCGCGAGGTCCTCACCGCCGTCCTCACGGCCGACCCCGACGGGATGTCCCGTACGGTCACCGAGACCGCCGCCGCCTGCGCCCGCCTCGGCGGCGTCTACGCCCCCTACGCCGACATCGCCCACCACTACCCGGGCGACCCGGGCGTCCTCGCCGCCCTGCTCCTCAACCACGTCCGGCTCCAGCCCGGCGAGGCCCTCTACCTCGGCGCCGGCGTCCCGCACGCCTACCTGAACGGCCTCGGTGTCGAGATCATGGCCAACTCCGACAACGTCCTGCGCTGCGGCCTGACCCCTAAGCACGTCGACGTCCCCGAACTCCTGCGCGTCGTCCGCTTCCGGCCCGCCGGCCCCGGCGTCCTGCGCCCCGAGGCGGCCCCCGACGGCGAGGAGGTCTACGAGACCCCCATCGACGAGTTCCGCCTCTCCCGCCACGTCCTCCCCGAAGGCGCCCCCGCCCGCGACCTGACCCGCCCCGCCCCGCAGATCCTCCTCTGCACGGCCGGCACCGTCCGCGCGGGCGGCCAGGAACTGACCCCGGGCGCGTCCGTCTTCGTACCCGCCGGCGAAAAGACCGAACTGTCCGGAACCGGCACGGTCTTCCGGGCCACCGTCCGAGTCTGACGCGAACACGGCAGCCCGGTCCCGCACACCCCGCGCGACCGGGCTGCAACAATGGCCCACCGCAAAGGAAGGGCAAAGCCGGTCACCGGCCGAGCCCCCGGGCGGCTTACGCGGGCACCCGGCACGCGTAGGCAGACGAAGGCGAAGGGACAACGCGGCACATGAGCGCGTCAGGCGGAACCAAGGCGATCGTGGCGGCACTGGGCGCCAACCTCGCCATCGCGGTATCGAAATTCGTGGCGTTCCTCTTCAGCGGCTCGTCCTCGATGCTCGCCGAGTCGGTGCACTCACTCGCGGACTCGGGCAACCAGGCGCTGCTCCTCCTCGGCGGCAAGCGCGCCCAGCGCGAGGCCACCCCGCAACACCCCTTCGGCTACGGCCGCGAGCGCTACATCTACGCCTTCCTCGTCTCCATCGTCCTCTTCTCGGTCGGCGGCATGTTCGCCCTGTACGAGGGCTACGAGAAGATCAAGCACCCGCACGAGCTGGAGCACTGGTACTGGCCGGTGGGCGTCCTGGTCTTCGCGATCATCGCCGAGGGCTTCTCCTTCCGGACGGCCATCAAGGAGTCCAACACCCTGCGCGGCAAGCAGTCCTGGACGGAGTTCGTCCGCCGCGCCAAGGCCCCCGAGCTGCCGGTCGTCCTCCTGGAGGACTTCGGCGCGCTCGTCGGCCTGGTCCTCGCCCTGGGCGGCGTCGGCCTCGCCCTGCTCACCGGCGACGGCGTCTGGGACGGCGTCGGCACCCTCTGCATCGGCATCCTGCTCATCCTGATCGCGCTCGTCCTGGCCGCCGAGACCAAGTCCCTGCTGCTCGGCGAGTCCGCCGGCACCGAGGCGGTCGAGCGGATCGAGTCCGCGATCGTCGCCGGCGACACGGTCACCGGCGTCATCCACATGCGCACCCTCCACCTCGGCCCCGAGGAACTCCTCGTCGCCGCCAAGATCGCTGTCCGCCACGACGGCAGCGCCACCGAGATCGCCTCCGCCATCAACGCCGCCGAGGCCCGCATCCGCGACGCCGTACCGATCGCCCGCGTGATCTACCTGGAGCCGGACATCTACAGCGAGGCGGAAGCGGCCAAGGGCCCCGACCGCGAGGCCACCCCCGGCGGCCCGGTCACCCCTCCCGCCGGACACTGACCCGCCCCGCCGTCACCCACCACCGCCTTCGAACACGGATGTGTCCGAATGTGTTCGGAGGCGGACTGGGGACGACGGCGGCACCGGTGTAGCTTGGGACGGAGCCAGACGTCGCTGCTGATGGCGGTCGGGCGGCCCCCACGGGCCGGCCGAGGGAGAGAGGGCCTCCGACGGACTGCGCTGCGCACGCGGGCATGCCTGTGTCCTCTTCGGGGCACCCCTGTGTCCGCCGCCGCGCAGATCAGCCGTACCCACCTCGACCCGATCCCGAGGAGCAGCTCGTAATGACGACTGTCGACAACCGGCAGGACTTCAAGGTCGCCGACCTCTCCCTGGCCGCCTTCGGCCGCAAGGAGATCACCCTCGCCGAGCACGAGATGCCCGGCCTGATGGCGATCCGCAAGGAGTACGCCGAGGCGCAGCCCCTCGCCGGCGCCCGCGTCACCGGCTCCCTGCACATGACCGTGCAGACCGCCGTCCTCATCGAGACCCTGGTCGCCCTGGGCGCCCAGGTCCGCTGGGCCTCCTGCAACATCTTCTCCACCCAGGACCACGCCGCCGCGGCCATCGCCGTCGGCCCGAACGGCACCCCGGAGAACCCCCAGGGCGTCCCGGTCTTCGCCTGGAAGGGCGAGACCCTGGAGGAGTACTGGTGGTGCACGGAGCAGGCCCTGACCTGGCCGGACAGCCCCACCGGCGGCCCGAACATGATCCTGGACGACGGCGGCGACGCCACCCTCCTCGTCCACCAGGGCGTCGAGTACGAGAAGGCCGGCAAGGTCCCCTCGCCCGACACCGCCGAGAACGAGGAGCACCGGGTCATCCTGGAACTCCTGAACCGCACCATCACCGACGGCTCCCAGAAGTGGACCCAGCTCGCCTCGGAGATCCGCGGCGTGACCGAGGAGACCACGACCGGTGTCCACCGCCTGTACGAGATGCAGCGCGACGGCACCCTCCTGTTCCCGGCGATCAACGTCAATGACGCCGTCACCAAGTCGAAGTTCGACAACAAGTACGGCTGCCGCCACTCCCTGATCGACGGCATCAACCGCGCCACCGACGTCCTCATCGGCGGCAAGACCGCGGTCGTCTGCGGCTACGGCGACGTGGGCAAGGGCTGCGCGGAGTCCCTGCGCGGCCAGGGCGCCCGCGTCATCGTCACCGAGATCGACCCGATCTGCGCCCTCCAGGCGGCGATGGACGGCTACCAGGTCACCACGCTGGACGAGGTGGTCGACAAGGCCGACATCTTCATCACCACGACCGGCAACAAGGACATCATCATGGCCTCGGACATGGCCAAGATGAAGCACCAGGCCATCGTCGGCAACATCGGCCACTTCGACAACGAGATCGACATGGCCGGCCTCGCCAAGATCCCCGGCATCGTCAAGGACGAGGTCAAGCCGCAGGTCCACACCTGGACCTTCCCCGACGGCAAGGTCCTCATCGTGCTCTCCGAGGGCCGCCTGCTCAACCTGGGCAACGCCACCGGCCACCCGTCGTTCGTGATGTCCAACTCCTTCGCGGACCAGACGCTGGCCCAGATCGAGCTGTTCACCAAGCCCGACGAGTACCCGACCGGTGTCTACGTGCTGCCCAAGCACCTCGACGAGAAGGTCGCCCGGCTCCACCTCGACGCCCTCGGCGTCAAGCTGACCACGCTCCGCCCGGAGCAGGCCGAGTACATCGGCGTGCAGGTCGAAGGCCCGTACAAGCCGGACCACTACCGCTACTGAGCCCGGCCCGCCGGGCGCGTATCCGTGCACGGACACGCGCCCGGCGCCGGATCCTCCGAGAACAGGCCCCCGCACCCCCGTGCCGGGGGCCTGCCCCGTCGGTGGACCGGCAGCACCGGCCAGCCCGTCACGACCCAGGACCCCCATGCCCCGCGGCCGTTATTCGCTCCACGACCCGCACGATCACACCCCCTTCGCCGAAGAACACTTCCAGTGCGCCCCCGGCCCGTCCGGCTGGCGCTACGTCTCCCAGCGGGTCACGGCCGCCGGCCACCCCGGCGGCTCCGTCGACCTCACCCTCGACGAGCTCGGCCGCCCGCTCCGCCTCGAACTCCACACCGCCGACTGGCAGGTCCGCGGCGCGGCCCTCGACGGCGTCACCTGGGTCCGCTCCGACACCACCGGAACCCACGCCACCGAAGGCAATGTGCGCGCCCACGCCTTCACCGGCACCAGCCCGGCCTTCCTCGTCGCCACCGCCCGTCTCCTGCGCCTCACCCCCTCCCCCTCAGCAACCCGCGTACGCCTCGTGGACCTCATGGAACCGGTCCTCGCCCCCCGCACCGTGGACCAGTCCTGGGCCTTGCTGAAAAGAGAAGCACACGCCACTGACAGTGGCCCCCTCACCGTCGACGAATACCAGGTCACAGCCCTGGACACGGGCGAGCAGCACACCGTCCACCTGGCCGGCGACGTGGTCCTCGCGGCCCCCGGCGTCGAACTCGAGGACCTGGAAACCCCGCCGTCCGTCTTCCCCTGACCCGGTTTCCGTCGACCGCCCTGAGACGCCTACGCCGGCGGCACGAAGCCGGTGGCCGACCGGCTCTCGGCCGCCCCCGCTTCCGACGCCTCACCCCATGCCGACGAACGGCGCACCCCGCCTTCCGCCGGCTTCTCGACCCGCGACGGCGGCTCCGGCGGCTCCGGCGAGGACGGCGAGAGCGGCACCGGAGCACCCCCCACCGGGGACCAGGCACCCCCGCCCGCGGCGACCGCCCCGCCCGGCACGACCGACCCGGCCCCGAAGGCCCGCCGCGCCTCCCGCGCCTGCCGTTCCTGCAGCACCGCCGCCAGGTACGCGGCTGCTGCGACACCCTGCGGCACCGGAGCCCCCGTACGCGCCGCGACGTCGGCGGCGAGCCGACCCGCCATGGCCTGGCCGACCTGCGCGTCCAACTGCCCCACCCGCGTCAGGTACTGCCGTACCGCCAGCCACAGATCGTCCGGCACCGCCGACAGATCCAGCTCCGAGAACCGCCCCGCCAGCCACGGCGGAGGCGGCGGCACGAACCCGCCGGGACCCGCCGGCACCCGTTCCCGCACCACCAGCGTCCCGGCGAACACGTCGCCGATCCGCCGCCCCCGCGCGGACACCAGCGAGGCGATACAGGCGGCGACCCCGAAGGTCATCAGGATCTCGATCACTCCGATCAGCCCCCGCACCAGCGCGTGCCGGAACCGGATCGGTCCCCCGTCGTCCCGCACCACCCGCAGGCCGCACACCATCTTCCCGAGCGACCGTCCGTGGCTGAGCGTCTCGACCGCGATCGGCGCACCCACCAGCAGCAGGGCGAAAGCCGCCACCGACAGCGCCGTCTGCGCCGCCGTGTCCAGGGACGACGTGGCCGCGACGAGGGCGATGGTCACCGCCACATAGACCGCCACGGCCACCGCCAGGTCGAGCAGCACGGCCAACGCCCTGCTGGGCAGTTTCGCGGGGCGCAGTTCCAACGCCACCGCCTCGCCGGTCACCAGCTCACTCACGCCTGCCGCCCTTCCCCTGACCTGCCCCCGACACCGCCAGTCTGCCAAGCTGAGCACGCATCGCGCCGCAGTACGACAAGCTGATCCATGACGGTCCCCCGACGAACAGCCGAGGAGCAGACACACCGATGGACCTCGACGTCTTCGTCGCCGCCCACCGAGCGGAGTGGGACCGTCTCGACACCCTGCTCAAGCGGCAGCGCCACCTCACCGGTGCCGAGGTGGACGAGCTCGTCACCCTCTACCAGCGCACGGCCACCCATCTCTCCCTGATCCAGTCCAGTGCCCCGGACCCCCGGCTGACCGGCCGGCTCAGCCAGCTCGTGGCACGCGCGCGTGCCGCCGTCACTGGCGCCCGTCGCGCCTCATGGCGCGACGTCACCCGCTTCCTCACCCACGTCTTCCCGGCCGCCGTCTACAAGGCACGCCACTGGTGGGTCCCCACGGAGCTGCTCTCCACGGCCGTGGCCGCCCTCCTCGGCTGGTGGATCGGCACCCACCCGGAAGTCCGGTCGACCCTCGCGGCCCCGAGCGAACTACGCGACCTCACCCGCCCCGGCGGCCAGTACGAGGCGTACTACTCCACCCATCCGGCGACCTCCTTCGCCGCCCAGGTCTGGACGAACAACGCCTGGGCCGCCGCGCTCTGCCTGATCCTCGGCGTCTTCCTGGGCTTGCCGGTCCTCTGGATCCTCTTCCAGAACATGCTCAACCTCGGTATCGGCTTCGGCCTGATGTCCTCAGCCGGCCGCCTCGACACCTTTCTCGGCCTAGTCCTCCCGCACGGCCTCCTCGAACTGACCGCGGTCTTCGTCGCCGCCGGCACCGGCATGCGCCTCGGCTGGACCGTGATCGACCCTGGCCCCCGCACCCGCCGCACGGCGCTCGCCGAGGAAGGCCGAGCAGCCCTCGGCATGGCGATCGGTCTGGCCCTCGTCCTGTTCGTCTCCGGCGCCATCGAAGGCTTCGTCACCCCCTCCGGCCTCCCCACCTGGGCCCGTCTGGCCATCGGGATCCTGGCGGAACTGGCCTTCCTGGCCTACGTGTACGTCCTCGGCGGCCGAGCCGTCCGCGCCGGAGAAACCGGCGACGTCGACGCCACCGAGCGCAGCGCGACCGTGCCGACAGCCGCCTGATGTGCGCGCACGGCCGACGAGCTGCTAATCTCCTCTTCGCCCCGCAAGAGCCGTTGACACGGCTGGCGCGAGGAGGTAGATTCGAACAGTTGCCTGCTGGAGGCTGAGCCCCGGGGTGACCGAACGTAACTATCAGCTTCTCGAACTGTCCATACGAGTTCCGAGGAAGCGCCCCCGATGAAATCGGAAACGGAACGCCGGTTCAGACCGGCCGAAAGCTTCTGATAAAGTCGGAACCGCCGGAAAGGAAAACGCGGAAGCGGAAACCTGGAAAGCACCGAGGAAATCGGGTCGGAAAGATCTGATAGAGTCGGAAACGCAAGA
>BMSM01000004.1 GCA_014649155.1 Streptomyces griseoviridis
CGAGGGCCGCACCATCGCCCCGCTGCTCACCCGGCTCAACACCATCCGGCGCGCCCATCCGGCGCTGCGCCAGCTGCGCGATCTCCACTTCCACTCCACCGACAAGGACGCGGTGATCGCCTACTCCAAGCGGAAGGGACCGAACACGGTCCTGGTGGTCGTCAACCTCGACCCCCACCACACCCAGGAGGCGACGGTCTCGTTGGACATGCCGCAACTCGGCCTGGACTGGCACGAGTCGGTGCCGGTGCGCGACGAGCTGACCGGCGAGACCTACCACTGGGGCAGGGCCAACTATGTGCGCCTCGAACCGGGCCGTCGGCCCGCGCACGTCTTCGCGGTTCTGCGACCGTCCACCCCGCAGATCGGAGGGTCACCCACACCATGATCGTCAATGAGCCCGTGCCGGACACCTTCGAGGACACCCCGGCCAAGGACCGCGACCCCGACTGGTTCAAACGAGCCGTCTTCTACGAGGTGCTCGTCCGCTCCTTCCAGGACAGCAACGGCGACGGCGTCGGCGACCTCAAGGGCCTGACCGCCAAGCTCGACTACCTCCAGTGGCTCGGCGTGGACTGCCTCTGGCTGCCCCCGTTCTTCAAGTCCCCGCTCCGGGACGGCGGGTACGACGTCTCCGACTACACGGCCGTGCTGCCGGAGTTCGGTGACCTGGCCGACTTCGTCGAGTTCGTGGACGCCGCCCACCAGCGCGGCATGCGCGTGATCATCGACTTCGTCATGAACCACACCAGCGACCAGCACCCGTGGTTCCAGGAGTCCCGCAAGGACCCCGACGGCCCCTACGGGGACTACTACGTCTGGGCCGACGACGACAAGCAGTTCCTGGACGCGCGGATCATCTTCGTCGACACCGAGGCGTCCAACTGGACCTACGACCCGGTCCGCAAGCAGTACTACTGGCACCGGTTCTTCTCCCACCAGCCGGACCTCAACTACGAGAACCCGGCCGTGCAGGAGGAGATGATCTCCGCCCTGAAGTTCTGGCTGGACCTCGGCATCGACGGGTTCCGGCTCGACGCGGTGCCGTACCTGTACCAGGAGGAGGGCACCAACTGCGAGAACCTCCCGGCCACCCACTCCTTCCTGAAGCGGGTGCGCAAGGAGATCGACGCGCAGTATCCGGACACCGTGCTGCTGGCCGAGGCCAACCAGTGGCCCGAGGACGTCGTCGACTACTTCGGCGACTATCCGAGCGGCGGCGACGAGTGCCACATGGCGTTCCACTTCCCCGTCATGCCGCGCATCTTCATGGCGGTGCGCAGGGAGTCCCGGTACCCCGTCTCCGAGATCCTCGCGAAGACCCCGGCGATCCCGTCCGGCTGCCAGTGGGGCATCTTCCTGCGCAACCACGACGAGCTGACCCTGGAGATGGTCACCGACGAGGAACGCGACTACATGTGGGCGGAGTACGCCAAGGACCCCCGGATGCGCGCCAACATCGGCATCCGCCGCCGCCTCGCCCCGCTCCTCGACAACGACCGCAACCAGATCGAGCTGTTCACGGCCCTGCTGCTGTCGCTGCCGGGTTCGCCGATCCTGTACTACGGCGACGAGATCGGCATGGGCGACAACATCTGGCTCGGCGACCGCGACGCGGTGCGCACGCCCATGCAGTGGACACCGGACCGCAACGCCGGTTTCTCGTCCTCCGACCCGGGCCGGCTCTTCCTCCCGACGATCATGGACCCGGTCTACGGCTACCAGGTCACCAACGTCGAGGCGTCGATGGCGTCGCCGTCGTCGCTGCTGCACTGGACCCGCCGGATGATCGAGATCCGCAAGCAGAACGCGGCCTTCGGACTCGGCTCGTACACCGAACTGCCCTCCTCCAACCCGGCGGTGCTCGCCTTCCTGCGGGAGTACGAGGACGACCTGGTGCTCTGCGTGCACAACTTCTCCCGGTTCGCGCAGCCCACGGAACTCGACCTCAGCGCCTTCCACGGGCGGCACCCGGTGGAGCTGTTCGGCGGGGTCCGCTTCCCGGCCATCGGGGAGCTGCCGTATCTGCTGACCCTCGCGGGCCACGGCTTCTACTGGTTCCGGCTGCGCCCGGACACCGCCGTCGGCCCGTAGCCGGGCAGAAGGGCCGGGCGGGGCGGTTTCCACCGCCCCGCCCGGGGCACGCAACAGTAATCGCCCCCCGCCGAGCCCCCGGGGAAGGGACGCGCCGCCATGCCGGAAGCCGAGACCCGCACCCTCACCAGCACCCCCGCCCTGCTCGCCTCGCTCGACCCGCTCCTGCGGGAGTGGCTGCCACGGCAGCGCTGGTTCGCCGGCAAGGGACGCCCGGTCACCGGTTTCTCGCTCGTCGCCGCCACCGAACTGCTGCCGGCGGCCGGACCGCCGGACGGCCGGTCCGACCGGCCGGGCCTGCTCCACGTCCTGGTCCGCGCCCACCAGCCGGCCGTGCCCGCGCCGGGCGCCCCTGAACTCCCGGGCGACTGCTACCAGCTCCTGATAGGCGTGCGCGAGGCGCTGCCGCCCCGGTTGGCGCCCGCGCTGATCGGGCACGTGCGGCAGGGACCGCTGACCGGACGCACCGTCTACGACGCCCTGTACGACACCCGTCCCGCCGAGGTGGTCCTGGAGGCACTGCGCAGCCGGGCCCGCGTCGGTGGGCTCCGTTTCGAAGGGGACCCGGGCCAGGAGATCCGCACCGGCCTGGCCCCGCGCCTGATGACCGGCGAGCAGTCCAACTCCTCGGTCGTCTACGGGGATACGTTCATCCTCAAGGTGCTGCGCCGGATCGTCCCCGGCGTCAACCCCGACCTGGAGCTGCCGCTGGCGCTGGCCCGCGCCGGCTGCCCCCGGGTGCCGGCGCCGACCGGCTGGATGGTGGCCGACCTGGCCGGCGAGACCTGGGTCCTCGGCGTGCTCCAGCCGTATGTGCAGGGCGCGGCCGACGGCTGGGAACTGGCCCTGCGGGAACTGGCCAAGGGCGAGGACTTCACCGGCGAGGCGCGGGAACTGGGCCGGGCCACCGCCGAGGTGCACACCGCGCTGGCCCGCGCCCTGCCGACCGTCACGCTGGGCCGCAGTCACCTGGAGCAGCTCGTCGCCGGGATGGCCGAGCGGCTGGAGCAGGCGGTGCACGCGGTACCGGCGCTGCTGCCGTACGCGCCGGGGCTGCGCTCGGCGTACACCGCGCTGGGTGCCCTGGCCGCCGAGGGGCGGACCTGGACGGCCCAGCGGGTCCACGGAGACCTCCACCTCGGCCAGTGCCTGCGCTCCCCCACCGGGCGGTGGTCGCTGATCGACTTCGAGGGCGAGCCGGCGCGGCCGCTCGCCGAACGCCGGCTGCCGCAGCCGGCCGCCCGGGACGTGGCGGGCATGCTGCGCTCCTTCGACTACGCCGAGCACGCCGCCGACGCCCCGCCGCCCGGCTGGGCCGCGGCCTGCCGCGCCGCGTTCTGCACCGGCTACGCGCGGGCCGGCGGGGTCGATCCGCGCACCGACCCGGTGCTGCTGCGGGCCTGCGAGACGGACAAGGCGGTCTACGAGGTGGTGTACGAGGCCCGGCACCGGCCCGACTGGCTGTCGGTGCCGATGTCGGCGGTGCGCCGCCTGGCCGCGCCCGAACCGGTCTGACCTCTCTCCTCTTCCCTGTCCTTAGGAGGCTCCTCCTGTGACCCCCCGTCCCCCGTCCAGTGGTCCGGACCCGAAGAAGACGGCCGAGGAACAGAACCCGGAAGCGAGGAAGGCGAAGCCGAGGGCTGCCGCCGGGAAGAAGACGGCGGACACGACCGAGGAGCCCGCCGCCGCCGCGGAGAAGACGGCTGCCGCCGGCAAGAAGTCGGCCGCGGCGAAGAAGAAGACGGCCGCGGTGAAGAAGACGCCCGCGGCGAGGAAGGCGGCCGGGGTGAAGAAGACGCCCCCCGCCGGCCAGAAGACGGCCGCGGGGAAGCAGACCGCCGCTGCCGGGAAGACCCCCGCCCGGCCTCGGAAGGAGCGGGTCCCGGCCCAGCGCACTACCGCCGGGGCCCCAGGCGCCTCTGCCGCTCCCGTCTCCCCCGCCCTCTCCCCCGTCGACCGGGAGCGGCTGCTCACCGGTACGCATCACGACCCGCACACCGTCCTCGGCGCCCATCCCGTGCCCGGCGGGGTCGCCTTCCGCGCCTTCCGGCCGTACGCGCGGGCGGTGACCGTGGTCGCCGGGGAGTTCCGGACCGGCCTGAGCGACGACGGGGAGGGGTTCTTCTCGGGGCTGCTGCCGCTGCCCGCGGTCCCGGAGTACCGGCTGCTGGTGACGTACGAGAGCGGGGTGCGGGAGACCGAGGACCCGTACCGCTTCCTGCCCACCCTCGGCGACCTCGACCTGCACCTCATCGGCGAGGGCCGGCACGAACGGCTGTGGGAGGCGCTCGGCGCGCATCCGACGACCTGGCAGGGCGTCGCCGGCACCAGCTTCGCGGTGTGGGCGCCGAACGCGCGGGGCGTCCGCGTGGCGGGCGGTTTCAACTTCTGGGACGGCACCGGCCACCCCATGCGGTCGCTGGGCTCCTCCGGGGTGTGGGAGCTGTTCCTGCCGGGGGTCGGCGAGGGCGAGCTGTACAAGTTCGAGATCACCCGGCCGGACGGCTCCCGCACCCTGCGCGCCGATCCGCTGGCCCGCCGTACCCAGGTGCCGCCCGAGACCTCGTCGGTCGTGACCGCCTCGCACCACACCTGGGACGACGCGCAGTGGCTGGCCCGCCGGGCGATGACGCCCGCGCACGAGGCGCCGTTCTCGGTGTACGAGGTCCACCTGCCGTCCTGGCGGCCGGGACGGACGTACCGCGAACTGGCCGAGGAACTCCCCGCGTACGTCAAGGACCTGGGCTTCACCCACGTCGAGCTGATGCCGGTCGCCGAGCACCCCTTCGGCGGGTCCTGGGGCTACCAGGTCACCGGGTTCTACGCGCCCACCGCCCGGCTGGGCACCCCGGACGACTTCAAGTACCTGGTGGACCGGCTGCACCAGGCCGGGATCGGCGTCCTCATGGACTGGGTGCCGGCGCACTTCCCGCGCGACGACTGGGCGCTGGCGGAGTTCGACGGACGGCCGCTGTACGAGCACTCCGACCCGCGGCGGGCCGCGCATCCCGACTGGGGGACGCTGGAGTTCGACTTCGGGCGGCGCGAGGTGCGCAACTTCCTGGTCGCCAACGCCGTGTACTGGTGCGAGGAGTTCCACATCGACGGGCTGCGGGTGGACGCCGTCGCCTCGATGCTCTACCTGGACTACTCGCGCGAGCCGGGCCAGTGGACGCCGAACGAGCACGGTGGCCGGGAGAACCTGGACGCGGTGGCCTTCCTCCAGGAGATGAACGCCACCGTCTACCGGCGCTGCCCCGGCGTGGTGACCGTCGCCGAGGAGTCCACCGCCTGGGACGGCGTCACCCGCGCCACCCACCACCGGGGTCCGAGCGGGTTCGGCGGCCTCGGTTTCGGGCTGAAGTGGAACATGGGGTGGATGCACGACTCGCTCCAGTACATGAGCCACGAGCCGGTGCACCGCAAGTACCACCACCACGAGATGACGTTCTCGATGGTGTACGCGTACAGCGAGAACTACGTGCTGCCGATCTCCCACGACGAGGTGGTGCACGGCAAGCGGTCCCTCGTGTCGAAGATGCCCGGCGACTGGTGGCAGCAGCGCGCCGGCCTCCGGGCCTACCTGGCCTTCATGTGGGCCCACCCCGGCAAGCAGCTCCTCTTCATGGGGCAGGAGTTCGCGCAGGGCGCCGAGTGGTCCGAGGCGACCGGCCCCGACTGGTGGCTGCTCGACCCGCAGTACGGGGCGGAGGCCGACCACCGGGGCGTGCGGGACCTGGTGCGCGACCTGAACGCCGTCTACCGGGACTCGCCGGCCCTGTGGCAGCGCGACACCGACCCCGCGGGCTTCGAGTGGATCGTGGGCGACGCGGCGGAGGACAACGTCCTCGCCTTCCTGCGCCGGGACGCCGACGGCACCCCCCTGCTGGCGGTCTCGCACTTCGCCCCGGTGGTCCGCGCCGACTACCGCCTGGGCGTCCCCGACGACGTCCCGGCCTGGACGGAGGTCCTCAACACCGACACGGCCCGCTACGGCGGCTCCGACGTGACCCGGCCCGGCCCGGTCAAGCCCGAGCCCCAGGGCTGGCACGGCCGCCCGGCGAGCGTCCGGCTGACGCTGCCGCCGCTGGCGACGGTGTGGCTGCGGCCGGCCTGAGCGGTCCGCCGGCGCGCGCGGGCGAGTCGTCCGAGGGACCATTGCCAAGGGGGCGGAACAGTCACTTCCTCCGACGGCAAAGGTGTGTTCGATCATGGCCACAGCGCGGGCCACGGGCCGGATCGGCGTGACGCACGAGTGGGGCGTCCTCAGAGAAGCGGTGGTCGGCCGCGTCATCGACTTCCGGGTGCCGGAGCAGCTCGGCGCGGGGCTGCCCGGCACCCTGGACTTCCTGCCCGCGCCGACCCGGAGCCGGCTGCCGGAATGGGCGGGGAGACCGTGGTCCGAGGCGGACCCGGAGGGGTACGGGCGGGCCGTCGCGCAGGCGGACGGGCTGGCCCGGTTCCTGGCCGGCCGCGGGGTGGCCGTGCACCGGCCCCGGGAGCTGACCGAGGCCGAGCTGAGCGCGTACGGCCGGGAGGGCGACCGGTTCAGCATGCAGACGTTCGTCCGCGACCCGATGGTCGTCGTCGGCGACCACGTCATCGAGACCGCGCTGCGGCTGCCGGCCCGGTTCAAGGAGCGGTTCGGGCTGCGGCCGGTGTTCGCGGAGGCGGTGGCGCGCGGGGCGCGGTACTCGGTGATGCCGCCGCCGGCGCCGTTCCCGCTGAAGGAGATGCCGACGGCGGCCGGACCGTTCCTGGAGGGCGGCGACGTCCTGCTGTTCGGCCGGGACGTGCTGGTGGGGTGCGGCCGGGGCGGCACGGCGTCCGACCGGGCGGGCGCGCGGTGGCTGGCGGACCTCCTCGGGGACGGCTACCGGGTGCGGACGGTGCCGCTCAGCGAGCGGGTGATCCACCTGGACGACGGGCTCACCGCCGTACGCGAGGGGCTGGCGGTCGTCTGCCGGGAGCAGTTCCCCGAGGGGGTGCCGGACCCGGTCGCCGGCTGGGAGCTGATCGACGTCTCCCTCGCGGACGCCGTGGACCTGCTGGCGGGCAACAGCCTGGTGCTCGCCCCCGGCGAGGTGGTCGTCGACGAGCGGCTGACGGACCTCGCCGAGGCCCTGACCGCCCGCGACGTCACCGTGCACACCCTGCCCTTCGACGCGGTCACCGTGTTCGCCGGCGGATTCCGGTGCGCGCACCACCCCCTGGTGCGCGAGCCGGCCGTCAACAACGCTGCGGGTCGATACGGCTAGGCCAGGTCCACCAGCCCCTTCGGCAGCGGCTCCGAGTGGAGCACCCCCAGCCGCTGCGTCGCCCGGGTGAGGGCCACGTACAGGTCGCTCGTGCCGTACCGGCCCGGCTCGACCACCAGGACGGAGTCGAACTCCAGACCCTTGGACTGGCGGGGGTCGAGGAGGACGACCGGGCGGGTCAGGTCGGGCTCGGCGCCCGCCGTCACCCCGTCCAGCCGCGCGGCGAGGCGGGCGTGCAGGTCGCGGGGGGCGATGACGGCGAGGCGGCCCTCGCCCGGGGTCAGTTCGGCGACCGCCCCGGCGACCGCGGCCGGGAGGTCGCCGGCGGCGCGCACCCAAGGGCGCACACCGGTGGACCGGACGGAGCTGGGCGGCTCGAAGGCGGGGTCCTCGGCGCGGACCACGGCCGCCGCGACGTCCATGATCTCGGCGGGGGTGCGGTAGTTGACGCCGAGGCGGGTGTGCTCGTAGCGGTCCTCGACGTACGGGGCGAGGATCTCCGCCCAGGAGCCGACGCCGGCCGCCTCGGCGGTCTGCGCCGGGTCGCCGACCAGGGTCATCGAACGGGTCGGGCAGCGGCGCATCAGCAGCCGCCAGGCCATCGGGGACAGCTCCTGCGCCTCGTCCACGATGACGTGGCCGAACGCCCAGGTCCGGTCGGCGGCGGCGCGCTCGGCGGCGCTGCGGTGGTCGTCCTCCTCCTGCCGCGCGGCGAACCGCTCGGCGTCGATGACGTCGTGCGCGGAGAGGACCTCGGAGTCCTCCTCGTCCTTGTCCTCGAACTCGTACGTCCGTGAGGCGTACGACACGTCCAGCACGCCCTGCGCGTAGGCGATCCGCGTCTCGCGCTCGCGGGCGGCCCGGTCCCGGGCGAGGCGGTCGTCCTCGCCGAGGAGTTCGGCCGCCTCGTCCAGCAGGGGCACGTCGGCCACGGTCCAGCGACGGGTCACCGGGCGGCGTACCGCGTCGGCGTCCCCGGGCGGCAGGAACTCCTCCGGCGCGGCGAGGAAGTCCGCGACCAGCCGGCGCGGCGTGATCCGGGGCCAGAGCCGGTCGACGGCCGCCCAGACCTCGGGGTTCTCGGCGAGGTCGTCGCGGATCTGGGTGATGTCACTGGCGTCGAGGAGGCTGCCGCCGTCGTAGGGGTCGGTGCCGATGCGCTCGGCGTACAGGTCGGTGAGGGTGTTGAGGATGTGGCCCTCGAAGTGCTCGCGGGCCGCGTTGTGCGGCAGTTTCGCGGCGCGGGCGCGCTCGCGGGCGACGCGCACCAGGTCGTCGTCGAGCATGAGGATCTCGCGCTCGTGCTCGATGGCGATCACCGGGTCGGGCAGCGCCTGCCGGGCGCGGACCACCTCGGTGAGGACGTCCGCCATGCCGGCCCGGCCCTTCACCGCCGCCGCCTCGGGGGTGTCCGTGGCCGTCGCCCGCACACCGGGGAACAGCTCGCCGACCGTGGCGAGCAGGACACCGGTCTCCCCGAGGGCGGGCAGCACCTCGCCGATGTAGCCGAGGAAGGCCGGGTTGGGACCGACGATCAGCACGGCGCGTCTGGCGAGCAGCTCGCGGTGCTCGTAGAGCAGGTACGCCGCGCGGTGCAGGGCGACGGCGGTCTTGCCGGTGCCGGGGCCGCCCTCGACGACCAGGACGCCCCGGTGCGGGGCGCGGATGATGCGGTCCTGGTCGGCCTGGATGGTCCGCACGATGTCGCCCATGCGGCCGGTGCGCGCCGAGTTCAGCGCGGCGAGCAGCACGGCGTCGCCGGACGGGTCCTCGTGGCCGGTGCGGGTCTCGTCGCCGACGTCGAGGAACTCGTCGTGCAGGGCGGTGACCGTCCTGCCCTCGCTGGTGATGTGCCGGCGGCGGCGCAGGCCCATCGGGGTGTGGCCGGTGGCCAGGTAGAAGGGGCGGGCGACGTCGGCCCGCCAGTCGATCAGGACCGGGGTGCGCTCGGCGTCGTCGGCGCGCAGTCCGATCCGGCCGATGTGGTGGACGTCCCCCGAGGTGAGGTCGAGCCGGCCGAAGCAGAGGGAGCCGTCCACCGCGTTGAGCGCGGCGAGCAGTCCGGAGCGCTCGGCGACCAGGATGTCCCGTTCCAGCCGGGCCTGCATCGGGGTGTCGCCGTGCGCCAGGGCGTCGGTGACCGAGGACTCGGTGTCCCCGCGGAGCGCGTCCACCCGCGCGTACAGACCGTCGATGAATTCCTGCTCGTGGCGCAATTCATCGTCCGGAAATCCAGAGTTCGGCGTGTTTGACAATTCTGCTCCCGCCCGGATATCATGTGCACATGAACTTCTATGCGGCTCATATGTGTATAAAGTCGCGAACCACCTAATGTACGCAAGGAAATCCCCCGAGCGCAATTGCTCGGGGGATTTGTTGTACCCGGGGGCGGGTCCAGGGGGGTCAGAGCGCGTCCGACAGCTCCTGGAGCAGCCGCCGCTTGGGCCGGGCCCCCACCAGGGACCGCACCGGTTCACCCTCCCGGAAGAGCAGGAACGTCGGCATCGACAGCACCTTGTAGGCGTTGGTCGTCTCCGGATTGTGGTCGACGTTCAGCTGGACCACCCGGAAGCGGCCGGCCTCCTCCTGTGCCAGGGCGCCGAGCACCGGCGCCATCTGCCGGCACGGCGGGCACCAGTCGGCGGTGAACTCCACCAGCACCGGCAGCTCCGACGCGAGCACCTCCGCCGCGAAATCCGCGTCCGTCACCTCGGCCACCCCGCTGATCACCATGTCTCTCCTCCCAGTTCGCAGCGCGGCTCCGGACACTCCGCAGCCGCCGCCTCGGCCCGCACCAGCTGCGCGGCCACCGTGCCCCGCACCCCGCGCAGCTCGCCGATCAGCGCGTCCAGCTCCGCCAGCTTGCGCCGGTACACCGCGAGCGACGCCGGGCAGACGTCCCCCTCGGGATGGCCGGCCCGCAGACACTCCACGAAGGGCCGGGTCTCCTCCAGGCCGAAGCCGGAGTCACGGAGCGTGCGGATCTGCTCCAGGAGCCTGAGGTCCCGTGCGTCGTAGGTCCGGTGCCCGTGGTCGTCCCGGCGCGCGGGCAGCAGCCCCCGCGCCTCGTAGTACCGCAGCGTGCGGGGCGTGGTCCCGGCGCGTGCGGCCAGCTCGCCGATTCGCATGGTGACGAACGTAGGCCCTGACGCGGACGTCAGGGCAAGGGGAGGGAAGGGCGCGGGCGTGCGGGCGAGAGGTCCGGGCGGCTGGGCGACGGGGGGAGATCCCAGCCGCCCGGGGTTCTCGGGGGCGGATCAGGCCTTGGCCAGTTCCTTGTCGTCGCCCCGCTCGGGCAGGTCGGCGGCGTCCTCGTCGCCGGAGCCGCCGTGCCCGCCGTGGCCGTCGTCCAGCAGGGTCCGCTCGTCGAACGGCACCCGGCCGGCCAGTACCTCCGCCACCCGGGCCTTGTCGATCTCCTTGGTCCAGGTGCCGATCAGCACGGTGGCCACCGCGTTGCCCGCGAAGTTGGTCAGGGCGCGGGCCTCACTCATGAAGCGGTCGATGCCGACGATCAGGCCGATGCCGTCGACCAGGGCGGGCTTGTGCGACTGGAGGCCGCCGGCCAGGGTCGCCAGACCCGCGCCGGTGACGCCGGCGGCGCCCTTGGAGGCGACGAACAGGAACAGCAGCAGCGGGATCTGCTCGCCGATGGACATCGGCGTCCCCATGGCGTCCGCGATGAAGAGGGAGGCCATGGTCATGTAGATCATGGTGCCGTCGAGGTTGAAGGAGTAGCCGGTCGGGACGGTGATGCCGACCACCGGCTTGCTGACGCCCAGGTGCTCCATCTTGGCGATGAGGCGGGGCAGCGCCGACTCCGAGGAGGACGTCGACAGGATCAGCAGGAACTCCCGGCCCAGGTACCTGAAGAGCGAGAGCGCGTTGACGCCGGTGCAGATCTTCAGCAGGGCGCCGAGGACCACGATGACGAACAGGACACAGGTGACGTAGAAGCCGAGCATCAGCACGGCCAGGCTCTTGAGCGCGTCCACGCCCGCCGAGCCGGTGACCGCGGCCATCGCGCCGAACGCGCCGACCGGCGCCGCCCACATGATCATGGCGAGGACGCGGAAGACCAGGCGCTGGATGTGCTCGACGCCGCGCAGCACCGGCCGCCCGGCATCGCCCATCGCCTGGAGCGCGAACCCGCACAGCAGCGCGACCAGCAGGGTCTGGAGGACCTCGCCCTCGGTGAACGCCGAGACGATCGTGGTCGGGATGATGCCGAGCAGGAACTCGGTGGTGTCCTTGGCCTCCGCGTCGACCTGCGCGTGCCCGGTCTCCTTGACGGCGTCGGTGACCGCGAGGCCCGTGCCCGGGTCCAGGATGTTGCCCACGATCAGGCCGATGGCCAGGGCGACCAGCGACATCACCATGAAGTAGGCGAGGGCGATGCCGCCGACCGCGCCGACCTTCGCCGCCTTGCGGACCGAACCGATGCCGAGCACGATCGTGCAGAAGATGATCGGCGAGATCATCATCTTGATCAGGTTCACGAAGCCGGTCCCGATCGGCTTCAGCTCGACCGCGAAGTCCGGCGCGATCAGGCCGACGGCGATACCGAGGGCGACCGCGACGATCACCGCGATGTAGAGATAGTGCGTGCGGTCCCGCTTGGCGGGGGGTGCGGCTGGTGCCGAATCGGCTGCGCTGGTCACGGCGGCCCTCCTTGGCGACGTCGGTGTCACCGGCGTGCGGCTCACGTCCGGGGGTGGGGGAACCCGGTGACTATCTCGCGGCCTGTGAGCGCGGTCACCCTTGCGTTCATTTAGTTCACCGCGCGACCGAGAGGGAGACTGACGGCATGCACCTGCGTGTCCCCCGCCCCCGCAGCCTGGCCGGCCAGCTCTTCGCCGTGCAGGCCGTGCTGATCGCGGTGCTGGTGGCCGGGTACGCGGTGTTCACCTACGTCAACGACCGGGGGCAGGCCGAGTCCGCGGCCGGCCGCGAGGCACGGGCGGTCGCCCTGGCCATCGCCGACTCGCCCTCGGTGCGGGAGGCGATCCGCGGCTCCGACCCGTCGGCGCGGCTCCAGCCGTACGCGGTGCGGGTCATGGCGGACACCGAGGTCGACTTCGTGACGATCATGAGTCCGGAGGGCACCCGCTGGACCCACCCGGACCCGGAGCAGATCGGCCGCGCCTTCCGGGGCCACATCGAGCCCGCCCTGGCCGGCCGGACCTTCACCGAGACCTACACCGGCACGCTCGGCCCCTCGGTCCGCGCGGTGACCCCGGTCCGGGACGGCGGCCGCGTCGTCGGCCTGGTCAGCGCCGGCATCAAGGTCGAGGAGATCAGCAGGCTGGCCCGGGAGCAGCTGACCGCCCTGCTCACCGCGGCGGCCGGCGCGCTGCTGCTCGGCGCGGTCGGCACGTACGTCATCAACGCGCGGCTGCGCCGGCACACCCACGGGATGAACGCCGCCGAGCTGAGCCGGATGCACGACTACCACCAGGCCGCCCTGCACGCGGTGCGCGAGGGCCTGCTGATGCTGGACGGGCGGAACCGGGTGGCGCTGATCAACGACGGCGGCCGGGAGCTGCTCGGTGTGCGCGGCGAGGCGGTCGGCACGCCGGTCGCCGAGCTGGGGCTGCCGGCACCGCTGACCGGGGCGCTGCTGGCGGCGGAGCGACGCGTGGACGAGGTGCACCTCACCGCGGAGCGGGTGCTGGTGGTGAACACCTCCCCGGTCTCCGGCGGCGAGCGCCGCGGCACCGTGGTGACCCTGCGGGACGTGACCCAGCTCCAGTCCCTGATGGGCGAGCTGAACTCCGAGCGCGGCTTCTCGCAGGCGCTGCGCTCGCAGGCGCACGAGGCCGCGAACCGGCTGCACACGGTCGTCTCCCTGATCGAGCTGGGGCGCGCGGACGAGGCGGTGGAGTTCGCCACGGCCGAGCTGGAGCTGGCGCAGGCGCTGACCGACCAGGTGGTGGCGGCGGTCGGCGAGCCGGTGCTGGCCGCGCTGCTCCTGGGCAAGACGGCCCAGGCCAACGAGCGCGGCGTGGAGCTGGTGGTCTCCCCCGACTCCCGGCTCGACGACGGGCTGCTGCCGGCCTCCCTGCCCGCCCGCGACCTGGTCACCATCCTCGGCAACCTGATCGACAACGCGGTGGACGCGGCGCAGGGCGGCGTCCGCGCCCGGGTCACGGTGACCGCCCGCACGGACCCCGGCCGGCTCGTCCTGCGCGTCGCCGACACCGGCCCCGGCGTCGACCCGGACCACGCCGACCTGGTCTTCCAGCGCGGTTTCTCCACCAAGCCGGCCGGCCCCGGCGGACGCGGCCTGGGCCTGGCCCTGGTCCGGCAGGCGGTGCACCGGCACGGCGGCACCCTGACGGTGGCCGGCGCGGACGGCGGCGGCGCGGTGTTCGAGGCCGCCCTGCCGCTGGCCGGCGACCGGGCCGCGGCGGGCCCGGTGCCCTCCGGGGGCCCGGCGTGACCGGCGCGGGCGACCCCATCCGCGTCCTGGTGGTGGAGGACGACCCGGTCGCCGCCGACGCGCACGTCCTCTACGTCGACCGGGTGCCGGGCTTCACCGCCGTCGGCAGGGCCCACTCCGGTGCCGAGGCCCGGCGGGTGCTGGACCGCACCCCGGTCGACCTGCTCCTGCTCGACCTGCACCTGCCCGACGTGCACGGCCTCCAGCTGGCCCGGACCCTGCGCGCGGCCGGCTCCCGCGCCGACGTGATAGCGGTGACCTCGGCCCGGGACCTGACCGTCGTCCGCGAGGGCGTCTCCCTCGGCGTCGTCCAGTACGTCCTGAAGCCGTTCACCTTCGCCACCCTCCGCGACCGGCTCGTCCGCTACGCCGAGTTCCGGCGGACGGCGGCGGGCGAGGCCAGCGGCCAGGACGAGGTCGACCGCACCCTCGCCGCCCTGCGCGCCCCGGCACCGGCGGCCCTGCCCAAGGGCCTGAGCGCCCCCACCCTGGAACGGGTGACGGCCGCGCTGCGCGCCGGCGACACCGGGCTCACCGCGGCGGCCCTCGCCGAGCGGACCGGCATCTCCCGCATCACCGCCCGCCGCTACCTGGAACACCTCGTCGACACCGGCCGCGCGGCCCGCCGGCCGCAGTACGGGACGGTGGGGCGGCCCGAGTTGCAGTACCGGTGGGTGCCGGAACGGTAGCCGGGCGGCAACCCGGTGCCGCGTCCGGTGCCGGGCGGCGGCCCTGTGCCGCGTCCGGTGCCGGGCGGCAACCCGGTGCCAAGTCCGGTGCCGGGCGGCGGCCCGGTGCCATGTCCGGTGCCGGGCGGCGGACCGGTGCCATGTCCGGTGCCGGGCGGCGGCCCCAGGGTCGCCCGCGCGGAGCGGTCGCGCACACCCTGCCGGAGTGACGTACGTCACGGGAATTCTTTGGGCGGGCTTCGGAGCATGCGTCCTTTTACGGCCGATGAGTTCCGATGGGCGCGATGATCTCCGGCGACTACGTTCACGGTGCATGCAGCGGTCGCCCAGCCGGCGCCGCTTCCGGTTCGACGCGGCGGGGACTTCCGGTCCCGCCCCGGCGGAGTCTTTGGGGGAGGACTCACTCATGCGCGGTCCGCACGCCACGGCCGGGCGCTCCTCGCGCCGCCGGCGCCGGTTCCCGGCACGGCCCCGGCGGGGCCCCGGCACCGAGCCTGTCCTCCTGCCGTGAGCGGCGGGCGCCCGCGCGCACCCGCCTCCCGTACTCCCGCCGGTGCCACGCGACCGTCGCAGGCCCGTCGAGGACTTCGCGTGACCAGGGGGCCGGCGCGATCGAGGCCGCGACGGACGGCCGCGTGAGGGAAGCGCGGCTCCCCGAACGCCGGCCAGAACACGGCGGCCGGCGGCGTCCCGCCCGTGCCGGCCGGCTGTCCGGGTGCCCGGGTGGGCACCGGTGACCGCGCCGCCCCGAGGCCTCATCCAGCAGACAGGAGTTGACGATCGTGAGACCGATCTCCCCCCACCCGCGTACCCGGCGTGCCCTGCGCGCCGTACGGGGCCTGGGCGCCGGCGTGTTGCCGCTGGCCCTGATCGTGGGCGTGCTGGGCACCGTCCCGGCCGGTGCCGCCGAGGGCACCGGCGTGCCCGGTGACCTCCCTGCCGGTGACCGCGCCCAGGTCGTGGCGCTGTGGCGGGAGGGCGGTCCCGGCACCCGCGCCGCCGCCGAGGTCGCGCTCACCGGGACCGACGCCGACGTACGGCGCTTCCTCGACGCCGAGGCGCCCGAGGTCGTCCAGCAGGACCAGCGGGTCGCCGCCGCCCAGATCGCGAGCATCGGCGGGACGAGTCTGATCGACGCCGCCCGCAGCGCGCTCACCGGCACCCCCGACCAGCTGTCGGCCTTCCTCAAGGACGGCTGGAAGGACCCGCTGGAACAGGACCAGCGGGTCCAGATCGCGCGCATCGTGGACGCGGGCGGCCCCAACGTCCGGGACAAGGGACGCGCCGCGCTCGCGGGCACGCCCGAGGACCGGCAGGCGTTCCTGGACGACGTGCAGTACGAGCAGCAGGAGCAGGACGAGCGCGTCGAGGTCACCCAGATCCTCAGTACGGGCGGACCCAACGTGGTCTCGGCGGCGCGGCTCGCGCTGCGCGGCACGGCCGCCGACATCCACGAGTTCCTCGCCGTCGGCCAGTTCGTGGCGCTCGCCCGGGACCAGGAGCAGGCGACGATCGACGAACTCGCCGCGCAGGCCGCGAAGGCCGGCAGCAAGGCCGCCGCCGAGACGCGCAAGGCGCAGGACGCGGCCGACCGTGCCGCCGCCGCCGCGGCGCTGGCCAAGGAGGCCGCCGAGCGGGCCGCGCGCGAGACCGAGGCCGCGAAGGACGACTCCCTGCACGCCGCCTCGGCCGCCGCTCGCGCGGCGTCCGCCGCGAAGCAGGCGGCAGCGGCGGCGCAGCAGGCGATCAGCGCGGCCCGCGCCGCGAACGCCGCCGCGCGGGTCGCCGCGAACGCCGCCGCCCAGGCCGCCGCTGCCGCCGCCGGAGCGGCGCAGGCCGCGTCCCGGGCCCGTGGCGCGGCGGCCGACGCCGCCAGGGACGCCACCAAGGCGTCCGCCGCCCGGGAGGCCGCCGAGCAGGCCGAGAGCGCGGCGAAGGGCGCCCGCTGGGCGGCCGACGCCGCCGAACAGGCAGGGGTCGCCGCCACCCAGGCGGGTGTGGCGGCGCGTGCCGCGCTCGGCGCCGGGTCGAGCGCGGACGCCGCGGCCGATGCCGCCGACGCGGCCAACGCCTACGCCGACCAGGCCGGGGTGCACTCGGGTGAGGCAGCCGCCGCGGCTGCCGAGACCCGCCGCCACGCGCGCGAGGCGACCCGCGCCGCGAACGCGGCCGAGTCCCTCGCCAACCGTGCCGCGAGCGCGGCTTACGAGTCCCGCGAAGCGGCCGTGTCGGCGGCCGACCACGCGGAGAAGGCGGCGAAGGCGGCCCGGGAGGCGGCCGATCACGCGGGCGACGCGGCGACCGCCGCGCAGCAGGCCACCGCCCACGCCGCCGCGGCGAAGGAAGCGGCCGACGCCGCCACCGCCGCCGTCGACCGGGCCCAGGACACCTACGACCTGGCCCGCGAGGTCGAGGCGGAGGAGCTGACGGCCCGCACGAACGACGGCATCGACCGGGCCCGCGACCTCAAGGCCCAGGACGAGCGCGTCCGCGCCGAGGCGGCCGGGGTCGTCAAGCGTGGCACCGACCTGCGTGAGAAGGCCAGGGAGCTGGCCGGGCGGGCGGCCGACGCGGGCGCGGACACCGAGCAGCTCGTCCGTGACGGGCGGGCGATGGCCGTGGAGGCCATGAAGATCCGGGGCCCGTGGAGCCGCGCCGCCGCCGCGACGGCCCTCGCGGGCGGCACCGAGGACGTCCTCGCCTATCTGCGCACCGGCTGGACGCGGGCCGAACGCCTCGACACCCGGGCCGAGGTCGAGGAGCTGTGGATCAACTCCCCGTCCGCCAAGCTGCGGTCGGCCGCCGGGCAGGCGCTGACGAGCGAGGCGGCCACGGACACCTTCCTCACCGAAGGCCAGTTCGAGGCCGTCGAAGGCGAACTGCGCGTGTACGTCGCGCAGTTGATCGATGCCGGGGGTCCGGTCGTCCAGGAGCGGGGCCGTGCGGCGCTGACCGCCGGAACGGTGGACGCGCTGCGGGACTTCGTCACCTCGGGGTTCGAGGAGGCGCGCAGCCAGGACGAACGCGTGCACGCCACCCAGCTCGTGGAGAGCGGAGGCCCCGAGGTGCGGGCCGCCGCGCGGATCGCGCTGGAGGGGCCCTCCTCGCTGCTGCACGCCTTCACACAGACCGGTGAGCCGATGGCCCGGCAGAAGGACCAGCTCGCCGCCACGCACGTCGCGCAGGTGCGGGGCGTCATCGCGGGGGCCCGGCAGATCGCGGCGACGGCGCAGCAGAACGCCGCGCTCGCGGCGAAGGCCGCCGCCGAGGCGCGCCAGTCGGCGCAGGAGGCCAAGGACGCCGCGGCCGCCGCCCAGGCGTCCGCCGAGCTGGCGGCGGGTTACGCGGACGACGCCAAGCGCTCGGCCGACGACGCCGCCGCCTCCGCCGCCCAGGCCCGTGAGTCCGCCAACACCGCGCGCAAGGCGCAGGCGGACGCCGAGAACGCGGTCGTACGGGCGGTGAACTCCGCGGCGCACGCGCAGCGTTCGGCGGACGCGGCCGGCGCGTCGGCGAGCGAGGCGAGCGCCTCGGCCGAGCAGGCCCGGGCCTCCGCCGTCGCGGCGGGCAAGGACGCGGTGGCCGCCACACAGGCGTACTTGGGCGCCCTCACGGCCGCGGTCCAGAAGAAGCAGGAGGAGATCGCCCGCTGGGAGCAGATCAAGCGGCAGTACCTGGCGGACCATCCGATCGAGGAGCCGGACGAGGGCAACGACTGGATCCCGGACTGGCTGGAGGACACCGGGAGCAAGGTCCTCGACTACGGCGAGGCGATCCTCACCAGCCCGGACCTGTGGATCGGCGCGGCGGAGACCGGCGGCTCGATCTTCCTCATGGGGTTCGGCGCGAGCGAGGACCTGGCGGGCGGCGCGGTCTGCCTGACCGGGGTCGGCTGCCTCGCGGGGGCACCCGCCATCGCGATGGGCACCGGACTCGTCGTCACGGGCGCCTACGGGACGGCCGACGGCATCTCCCGGATGAGCGACGGGCTGCGCACGGCGCTGCGCAACGCGGGCAACAACTCCACGGGCCGCACCTCGGCCGGCGGTGCCAACGAGCAGCGCGCGATGGATCTCGTGCGGGAGTACCCGGAGTACGGCAACGAGCTGCCGCTCACCATGAAGGACCCGCGCTGGCCCGCCTCGGAGGGCTGGGTCAAGATGGAGCAGACCGTGGACGGCGTCGAGATCCACTACGTGTGGAACAAGAACACCCGCACGGCGGAGGACTTCAAGTACAAGGACCGCTCGGACTGAGTGGGCGGAGCCACGAAAGGCAGGCACGCATGACGCAGCGGAGCGGGGCCGTGCCGGCGGACTGGCCGGAGGACGCCTGGCCGCCCGGCACCCGGGTGCGCGTGATCAAGGACCCGGAGTGGGACGGCCCGTACCAGGTGGAGTTCTCCGGCACCATCGCCGCGACGCTGGTTCCCTTCCCGGTGCGGGGCGGGCGCGGCCACGAGGGCGAACTCGTCTACGAAGTGCGGTTCGACGAGCCGCAGCGCGACAGCGACGGTCTCGGCCCCTACCGGGGCGGCGAGGTCTGGGGCCGCTACCTGGTGGCCGAGGACCCCGCCTGACCCACCGGCGTCCCGGCCCCCCCGCGCGCCCTCGCCGAGGGCGCGCGGGGGGCCGGGCCGGCGCCCCCGCGCGCCTTCTGGCTCCGGTCACCCGAGACGTCCGTATTGACCTGACCGGTCCCTTCCTCCTACGTTCACCGAGCAGCCGTCCCGGCCACAGCGACGTGCCCGCAGGAGGTCATGCCCGTACGCAGCACCGCCGTACTCCCGGCTCTCGCCGCACTAGCCCTCGCCGCCACCGCGCTCACCGCCTGCTCGGGCGGCGGCGGTGGTGACCCGGACACACTGAAGGTCTCCTTCAAGCAGTCGACGGACAACTCCGTCAAGGTGATGGACGAGTACCTCGCCGGCGTCAAGAAGGAGTTCGAGAGGGCGCACCCCGGCAAGAAGGTCGAGTTCGTCCCCGTCAAGGCGCCCGACTCCGAGTACTACACGAAACTCCAGCAGATGCTGCGCTCCCCGAGGACCGCGCCCGACCTGGTCTACGAGGACACCTTCCTCATCAACTCCGACATCGTCAGCGGGTACTTGAGGCCCCTCGACCCGTATCTGGCGGAGTGGGAGGACTGGGACCGGTTCTTCGACACGGCGAAGGCGGCGGCGCGGGGCGAGGACGGGAAGACGTACGGCGTGCCGGACGGCACGGACACCCGGGGCCTGTGGTTCAGCAAGGACGTTTTCGCGAAGGCCGGGCTGCCCGCCGACTGGCAGCCCCGCACCTGGGACGACCTGCTGGACGCCGCCCGCGCCGTCAAGGCGAAGGTGCCCGGCGTCGTCCCCCTCAACGTCTACACCGGCAAGCCCGTCGGCGAGGGCGCCACCATGCAGGGCTTCCAGATGCTGCTGTACGGCACGGGCGACGGCACGTCGGACCCGCTGTACGACACGGCTTCGAAGAAGTGGCGCCCCGCGGGGAAGGGGTTCGCGGACGCCCTCTCCTTCGTGGAGACGGTGTACGAGGAGAAGCTGGGCCCGGACGTGTCCGACGCCCTCGACCCCCACATCATGACCCGGGTACGCGGCGAACTGCTGCCCGAGGGAAAGCTGGGCATCGCGCTGGACGGCTCCTGGCTGCCGCAGGACTGGCTGCCGGGCAGCGGACACGAGTGGCCCGAGTGGTCCGATGAGCTGGGGCTCGCGTACATGCCGACGCAGAACGGGCAGGCACCCGGCAAGGTCAGCATGTCGGGCGGCTGGACCTGGTCGATCCCGGCGAAGGCGGCCAACCCCGACCTCGCCTTCGCGTTCATCAGGACGCTCCAGACCAAGGCCAACGCCCAGAAGTGGTACGTCGCCAACTCCGGCATCGCCGTCCGCGAGGACGTCGCCGGCGACCCCGCCTACACCGGCGCCCAGCCCGGCACCGCGTTCTTCACCGGCCTCGTCGCCCACACCCACTACCGGCCCGCCTACCCGGCCTATCCGAAGGTGTCGGTCGCCATCCAGGAGGCCATGGAGAGCGTGACGACCGGTGACCGGTCGGTCGAGGAGGCGGTGCGTGCCTACGACAGCGCGCTGGAGGAGGCCGTCGGCGACCGGGTGGCCGGCCGGTGAGGCGGACGCGCCGGGCCCTGCTCCGGGCGGTGCCGGTCGCCCCCGCCGTCGTCCTGCTGCTGCTCTTCCTCGCCGGGCCGATCGCCTACTGCGTCGTCCTCGCCTTCACCGACCTCCAGCTCACCGGGCAGGCCGAGGAGTCCTTCGTCGGGTTCGACAACTTCCGGCGGGCACTCGGGGACGACGCGTTCCTGAACGCCGTATGGCTGACCCTGGTGTTCACGGTCGTGTCGTCGCTGCTCGGGCAGAACACCCTGGGACTGGCGCTGGCCGCCCTGCTGCGGCGCGCCTCGAAGCCGGTGCGCACCCTGACCGGCGCCGTGGTGATCACCGCGTGGGTGCTGCCGGAGGTGGTCGCGGGGTTCCTGCTGTACGCCTTCTTCCGCCGCGAGGGCACCCTCAACGCCGTCCTCGACTGGCTCCGGCTGCCGTCGCAGAACTGGCTGTTCACCCTGCCGATCCTCGCCGTGTCCTTCGCCAACGTGTGGCGGGGCACGGCGTTCTCGATGCTGGTCTACTCGGCGGCGCTGGACGAGATCCCCCGGGAGGTCACCGAGGCCGCCGAGGTCGACGGCGCGGGCGGCCTGCGCCGGCTGTGGCACGTCACCCTGCCGATGATCCGCCGCGCCGTCGGCACCAACCTGATGCTCAACACCCTCCAGACGCTCTCCGTCTTCGGGCTGATCTGGGTGATGACGCGGGGCGGCCCGAGCGGCCGGAGCCAGACCCTGCCGCTGTACATGTACGAGCAGGCCTTCCAGAACAGCATGATCGGCTACGGCACGGCGGTCGCCCTGCTCCTGCTGCTGATCGGCTCGCTGTTCTCGGTGCTGTACCTGCGGCTGCTGCGGACCGAGGCGTGAGAGGCCCGGCCGGTACGCCCGCCGCCCGGCGCACCCGCCGCCGGCTGGCCGCCGACGCGGGGCTGCTGCTGGCCGCCGCCGCGTTCGCGCTGCCGCTGCTGTGGGTGGTGCTGTCGGCCGTCGACCCGGACGCGGGCCTGCGCGTCCGGGTTCCCGACGCCCTCACCCTCGACCACTTCGACGCGATCCTCACCCCCGAGATCACCTTCACGCCGCTGCTCAACAGCCTGGTCCTGTGCGGCGGCGCGACGGCGCTCACCGTGGCCTGCGCGGCGCTCGCCGCCTACCCGCTCTCCCGGTTCCGGTCCCGCCTGAACCGCCCCTTCCTCCTCACCGTCCTCTTCGCCACCTCGCTGCCCATCACCGCGATCATGGTCCCGGTGTACGCCCTGTACGTCCGCGTCGGTCTCATCGACACCGTCCACGGCACGGTGTTCTTCTTCGCCGCCTCCCAGCTCCCCTTCGCCATCTGGCTGATGAAGAACTTCATGGACGGCGTGCCGAAGGAGCTGGAGGAGGCGGCCTGGGCCGACGGGGCCTCGGCGCTCCAGTCCCTGCTGCGGATCGTGCTGCCGCTGATGGGGCCCGGGGTGGCGGTGGTGACGGTGTTCTCGTTCGTCATGATGTGGGGGAACTTCTTCGTCCCCTTCATGCTGCTGCTCACCCCGGACCGGATGCCGGCCTCGGTCAGCGTCAACGAGTTCTTCGGCAACCGGGGCATGGTGGCGTACGGCCAGCTCGCCGCGTTCTCGGTCGTCTACTCGACGCCGGTGGTCCTGCTCTATGTCCTGATCTCGCGACGCCTGGGCGGCGGCTTCGCGCTGGGCGGGGCGGTCAAGGGGTGAGGTCATGGGGTGACGTAAGGGAAGGGACCGTACGTTCCTACGATCCGTGTTCCTGGCCGAACGGACCGTAGTGGAAACGCCCCCGGGCCCCTACCTTGTGGCCCGTGCCCCGACCCGACGCCCTTCCCGACCGCCCCGGCCGGCCCGCCGCCCCCTTCGACCCCCTGGCCGCCCACCGGTTCCGTACCGCCCTCGGCATGGGACCGGAACTCGTCGCCCGCGACCTCAGGGTGTCCTACGGACTGCCGCACGTCGGCCCGGATCTCGTCCTCGCCTGGGAGGGCGGCTCCGTCCAGCCCTCCGAGGCCGAGGTCAACGCCCTCGCGGGCACCCTGTGGTGCTCCCCCGCCGAGCTGCTGGCCCGCCCCCGGACGCTGCGCGAACACCGCCTCGCCCTGGGCCTCGGCCCGGAGGACGTCGCCCGCGCGGTCGGGCTCGACACGCGCTCCTACCTGCGGCTTGAGGAGAGGGACGCGTGGCGCGGCACCGACCGGCAGTCGGCGGCGCTGATCGCGCTGTTCGGTCTGGCGCCCGCCGAGTACGTCACCGTCAGCGGGCAGGACGAGCGGCTCGCCGAGCTGCTCACCAAGGCCGTGACCACGCGCTGGCAGGGGCACGCCCGCCAGATCGCCAAGCTCGTCCCGCTGGAGCGGGACGTGGTCGACGACGCCCTGCGCTCCCTGCACGCCGAGTACCGGGCCCGGATGGCCACCCCGCTCGGCCGCGACCTGCGCGACCGGGCCGCGGAGTACTTCTGGGCTGCCGTCGAGAAGGGGACCGGAGAAGGCGACCGGGGCGTGGGGCAGGGCTAGGGCCTGTCGTCCGGATCACGCCGCGGACGCGGGGCCTGGAAGGCACAGCCGATTCCCCGCAACCTGATCCGAACGACAGGCCCTAGAAGACCGACTCCGCCTCGTCCATCCGGTCCTTCGGCACCGTCTTCAGCTCGGTGACCGCCTCCGCGAGCGGCACCATCAGCACGTCGGTGCCGCGCAGCGCCGTCATCCGGCCGAAGTCGCCCCGGTGCGCGGCCTCCACCGCGTGCCAGCCGAAGCGGGTGGCGAGGACGCGGTCGTACGGGGTGGGCGTGCCGCCGCGCTGGACGTGGCCGAGGATGACCGGCTTGGCCTCCTTGCCGAGCCGCCGCTCCAGCTCGTACGCCAGTGCCGTGCCGATGCCCTGGAAGCGCTCGTGGCCGAACTGGTCGATCTCGCCGTGCCCGTAGTCCATGGTCCCCTCGGCGGGGTGGGCGCCCTCGGCGACGCAGATCACCGCGAACTTCTTGCCGCGGGCGAACCGCTCCTCGACCATCTTCACCAGGTCGGAGGGGTCGAAGGGCCGCTCGGGCAGGCAGATGCCGTGCGCGCCGGCCGCCATGCCGGACTCCAGGGCGATCCAGCCCGCGTGCCGGCCCATGACCTCGACGACCATGACCCGCTGGTGGGACTCGGCGGTGGTCTTCAGCCGGTCCATCGCCTCCGCGGCGACGCCGACGGCCGTGTCGAAGCCGAAGGTGCGGTCGGTGGAGGAGATGTCGTTGTCGATGGTCTTCGGCACGCCGACCACCGGCAGGCCCGCGTCCGACAGCATCCGCGCCGCGGTCAGCGTGCCCTCGCCGCCGATCGGGATCAGCGCGTCGATCCCGAAGTTCTGGATCATGTCCGAGGCGTTCTCGCAGGCCTCGCGGAGGCGGTCGCGCTCCAGCCGGGAGGAGCCGAGGATGGTGCCGCCGCGGGCGAGGATGCCGCTCACCGCGTTGAGGTCGAGGGAGCGGTAGCGGCCGTCGAGCAGGCCGGCGTAGCCGTCCTCGAAGCCGATGACCTCGTCGTCGTAATTGTCGACCGCTCGGTGCACGACCGACCGGATCACTGCGTTCAGGCCGGGACAGTCGCCGCCTGCGGTGAGAACTCCGATACGCATCGTGCTGTGTCTCCTGCTCCCTGTCGGCACCGGTGAGGCACTCCCGATTCTTCCACGTCCACCCGGCGGCTGCCGACGTCGCACTGACGGGCGCCTTATCCATCGCCAGAGGTATTGTCAAGAGGGTTCCGCTCACCTCGGTGGGCGATTTTTGTGGCCGCCGCACGCCGGGACCAGCGGCGACCGGAGACGACGACGGAACGGAGAGCACGCGTGACGCGCAGCGTGTACGTGACCGGCATCGACCGCGGCGACGGCCGCCAGGTCGTCGAGCTGGGGGTCATGGAGCTGTTGACCCGGCAGGTCGACCGGGTCGGTGTCTTCCGCCCCCTCGTCCACGACGGCCCGGACCGGCTCTTCGAGCTGCTGCGCGCCCGCTACCGCCTCTCCCAGGACCCGGCGACCGTCTACGGCCTCGGCTACCCGGAGGCGTCCGCGCTCCAGGCCGAGCAGGGCACCGACGAACTGGTCTCCGCGCTGGTCGACCGCTTCCACCTGGTCGCCCGCGACTACGACGTGGTCCTCGTCCTCGGCACCGACTTCGCCGACACCCAGCTCCCCGACGAACTGGCGCTGAACGCCCGGCTCGCCAACGAGTTCGGCGCGTCCGTCATCCCGGTGGTCGGCGGCCGGGGGCAGGCCGCGGACCCGGTGCTCGCCGAGACCCGCAACGCCTTCCGCGCGTACGACACCCTCGGCTGCGACGTGCTGGCCATGGTCACCAACCGGGTGGCCCGCGAGGACCGGGACGCGCTCGCCGAACGGCTCTCCGGGCTGCTCCCGACGCCCTGCTTCGTCGTCCCCGACGAGCCCGCGCTCTCCGCGCCGACCGTCTCCCAGATCGCCCACACCCTCGGCGCGCGGGTCGTCCTCGGCGACGACTCGGGGCTGGCCCGGGACGCGCTGGACTTCGTCTTCGGCGGCGCCTCGCTGGCCAGGTTCCTCGGCGCCCTGACCCCCGGCTGCCTGGTCGTCACCCCCGGCGACCGCGCCGACCTGGTCATCGGCTCGCTCGCCGCGCACAGCGCCGGCACCCCGCCGATAGCCGGGGTGCTGCTCACCCTGGACGAAGTGCCGGGCGAGGACGTCCTCACCCTCGCCGCCCGCCTCGCCCCCGGCACCCCGGTGCTGGCCGTGCCGGGCAACAGCTTCCCCACCGCCGAACGGCTGTTCTCCCTGGAGGGCAAGCTGAACGCGGCCACCCCGCGCAAGGCGGAGACCGCTCTCGGCCTGTTCGAGCGGTACGTCGACACCGCTGCCCTGGACAAGCGGGTCTCCGCGCCGAGCAGCGACCGCGTCACGCCGATGATGTTCGAGCACAAGCTCCTCGAACAGGCCCGTTCCGACCTGCGCCGGGTCGTCCTGCCGGAGGGCACCGAGCCCCGCGTCCTGCACGCGGCGGAGGTGCTGCTGCGCCGGGGCGTGTGCGACCTGACCCTGCTCGGCCCCGTCGAGCAGATCCGCAAGAAGGCCGCCGACCTCGGCATCGACCTCGGCGGCTCGCAGCTCATCGACCCGGCCACCAGCGACCTGCGCGACCGCTTCGCCGAGCGGTACGCCGCCCTGCGCGCCCACAAGGGCGTCACCGTGGAACTGGCCTACGACGTCGTCTCCGACGTCAACTACTTCGGCACCCTGATGGTGCAGGAGGGCCTGGCCGACGGCATGGTGTCGGGCTCGGTGCACTCCACGGCGGCCACCATCCGCCCGGCCTTCGAGATCATCAAGACCAAGCCGGACGCCGACATCGTCTCGTCCGTCTTCTTCATGTGCCTGGCCGACAAGGTCCTCGTCTACGGCGACTGCGCGGTCAACCCGGACCCGGACGCCCGGCAGCTCGCCGACATCGCGATCCAGTCGGCGTCCACGGCGGCGCAGTTCGGCGTCGAGCCACGGATCGCCATGCTGTCGTACTCGACCGGCACCTCCGGCTCCGGCGCCGACGTCGACAAGGTCCGCGAGGCCACCGAGCTGGTCCGTGCCCGCCGGCCCGACCTGATGATCGAGGGCCCGATCCAGTACGACGCCGCCGTGGAGCCGTCCGTCGCGGCGACCAAGCTGCCCGGCTCCCAGGTCGCCGGACAGGCCAGCGTGCTGATCTTCCCGGACCTCAACACCGGCAACAACACCTACAAGGCCGTGCAGCGCTCGGCCGGCGCGATCGCCGTCGGCCCGGTCCTCCAGGGCCTGCGCAAGCCGGTCAACGACCTGTCCCGCGGCGCGCTGGTCCAGGACATCGTCAACACCGTCGCCATCACGGCCATCCAGGCCCAGTCCCCGCAGGCCCCGTCCCCGATCGAGAAGGCTGCCGAACAGTGAGCTCCCCCACCCGCGTCCTCGTCCTCAACTCCGGCTCGTCGTCGCTGAAGTACCAGCTGCTGGACATGCGGGACAGCAGCCGGCTGGCGGTGGGGCTGGTCGAGCGGATCGGCGAGCAGACCTCCCGGCTCAAGCACACCCACGTCACCGACGGCGACACCCGCGAGCAGAACGGCCCGATCGCCGACCATGAAGCCGCCCTGAAGGCGGTCGCCGGGGAACTGTCCCGCGACGGCCTCGGCCTGGACTCGCCCGAGCTGGCCGCGATCGGGCACCGGGTGGTGCACGGCGGGATGTTCTTCACCGAGCCCACCCTCGTCGACGACGAGGTGCTCACCGAGATCGAGCGGCTGATCCCGGTGGCCCCGCTGCACAACCCCGCCAACCTCACCGGCCTGCGCACGGCCCGGTCGCTCCGCCCCGACCTCCCCCAGGTCGCCGTCTTCGACACCGCCTTCCACACCACGATGCCGGAGTCGGCGGCGCGCTACGCCATCGACCCGAGGATCGCCGACCGGCACCGCATCCGCCGCTACGGCTTCCACGGCACCTCGCACGCGTACGTGTCCCGGGAGACCGCCCGGCTGCTGGGCAAGGACCCGGCGGAGGTCAACGTCATCGTGCTCCACCTCGGCAACGGCGCCTCGGCCTCCGCGGTCGAGGGCGGCCGGTGCGTGGACACCTCGATGGGGCTGACCCCTCTGGAGGGACTGGTGATGGGCACCCGGTCGGGAGACCTGGACCCGGCGGTCATCTTCCATTTGGAGCGCGTCGGCGGAATGTCCACGGACGAGATCGACACTCTCCTCAACAAGAGGAGCGGTCTGTTCGGTCTGTGCGGCGACAACGACATGCGGGAGATCCGGCGCCGCGTGGACGCCGGGGACGAAGCGGCGAAGCTCGCCTTCGACATCTACATTCACCGCCTGAAGAAGTACATCGGCGCCTATTACGCGGTCCTCGGACGGGTGGACGCGGTCGCCTTCACGGCCGGGGTCGGCGAAAACGCCGCACCGGTGCGGGAAGCTGCCGTGGCCGGCCTGGAGGGGCTGGGCCTGGCGGTCGACGCCGGGCTGAACGCCGTACGCGGCGACGGTCCCCGGCTGATCTCCCCCGAGGACGCCCGGGTGAAGGTCGCCGTGGTGCCGACCGACGAGGAATTGGAGATCGCGACACAGACGTACGCACTGGTCGAAAAGAACAGCCACTGAAGACTCGCCGAATTCACGGGTGAGCACCCCCGCGCCCGTTTGTAGCTTCCGCTAGGCGGAATATTCCGGAGCGAAACAAACCGATAGGATCGCCCCATGCGCCGTTCGAAAATCGTCTGTACCCTCGGCCCCGCGGTCGACTCCCACGAGCAGCTCGTCGCGCTGATCGAAGCCGGCATGAACGTGGCCCGCTTCAACTTCAGCCACGGCACCCACGCCGAGCACCAGGGCCGGTACGACCGGGTCCGGGCCGCCGCGAAGGAGACCGGCCGGGCCATCGGCGTCCTCGCCGACCTCCAGGGCCCGAAGATCCGCCTGGAGACCTTCGCCGAGGGCCCCGTCGAGCTGGTGCGCGGTGACGAGTTCACCATCACCACCGAGGACGTCCCGGGCGACAAGACGATCTGCGGCACCACGTACAAGGGCCTGCCCGGTGACGTGTCCAAGGGCGACCCGATCCTCATCAACGACGGCAACGTCGAACTGAAGGTCACCGAGGTCGAGGGCCCCCGGGTGAAGACGATCGTCATCGAGGGCGGTGTCATCTCCGACCACAAGGGCATCAACCTGCCCGGCGCGGCGGTCAACGTGCCCGCGCTGTCCGAGAAGGACATCGAGGACCTCCGCTTCGCGCTGCGCATGGGCTGCGACCTGGTCGCGCTCTCCTTCGTCCGGGACGCCAAGGACGTCGCCGACGTGCACCGGGTGATGGACGAGGAGGGCCGCCGGGTCCCCGTCGTCGCCAAGGTGGAGAAGCCGCAGGCGGTCGAGAACATGGAGGACGTCGTCGCGGCGTTCGACGCCGTCATGGTCGCCCGCGGTGACCTGGCCGTCGAGTACCCGCTCGAAAAGGTCCCCATGGTGCAGAAGCGCCTCATCGAGCTGTGCCGGCGCAACGCCAAGCCGGTGATCGTCGCGACCCAGATGATGGAGTCGATGATCACCAACTCCCGTCCGACCCGCGCCGAGGCGTCCGACGTCGCCAACGCCATCCTGGACGGCGCCGACGCGGTGATGCTCTCCGCCGAGTCGAGCGTGGGCGCGTACCCGATCGAGACGGTCAAGACCATGTCGAAGATCGTCATGGCGGCCGAGCAGGAGCTGCTCTCCAAGGGCCTGCAGCCGCTGGTCCCGGGCAAGAAGCCGCGGACGCAGGGCGGTTCGGTGGCCCGTGCCGCCGCCGAGATCGCCGACTTCCTCGGCGGCAAGGGCCTGGTGGCGTTCACCCAGTCCGGCGACACCGCCCGCCGGCTGTCCCGCTACCGCGCGGTCCAGCCGATCATCGCGTACACGACCGACGAGTCGACCCGCAACCAGCTCGCGCTGAGCTGGGGCGTGGAGTCGCACGTCGTGCCGTTCGTCAACTCCACCGACGAGATGGTCGACCTGGTGGACCAGGAGATGGTGAAGCTCAACCGCTTCAATCCCGGTGACATCGTGGTGATCACCGCCGGTTCGCCCCCCGGCGTCCCCGGCACCACCAACATGGTCCGCGTCCACCACCTGGGCGAGGCCGTCCGCGGCAGCTGACCGTGCCGTACGCGGCTGAGGGCGCCCCCTGCCACAGGGGGCGCCCTCAGCCGCGTACGGGTTGTGCAAGCGGTGCCGGCGGTTCAGTCGGTGATGTACTGGTGCAGTCCGGGGACGGTCAGCGTCCCGCCGAACTGGCCCGCCTGCACGACCTTCACGTTGGTGAAGTAGATCAGCGGGATGTCCAGCGGCGGCGGGTGCTCCGGGTCGAAGGTGATCGGGACCAGCCCCAGCAGATTGCCGGAGATGCTCTCCGTGTACATCACCGTGTCGCCGTCGGTGATCGTGGACGTCGACCCCTCGGCCGCCTGCACGTGGTAGGTCTTGCCGGTGGCGTCGTCGTGCACTATCTGGTGCAGGTCGCCGATGTCGGTGCCGTTGGAGATGACGTACTTCAGGACCTTCTTGGTGGTCCCGTCGGCCGTCCGCACCTCGACGACCCCCTTGTACGACGCCCCCTTCAGCCTCAGCGAACTGGCCTCCAGCTCCCAGGGCCGGTTGGGCAGCGCGAGGTTGTTGTCGACCCCGCCCTCGGCGTCGGTGGCGATGGGGCAGTCCTCGGCGGCGCCGCTCTCCGAGGGAGACGGGCTCGCCGAAGCGCCGGGATCGGCACCGGCGCTGGCACCGGGGCCCGGGGAGGCGGTGGCCTCACCCCCGGTGCCCCCGGTCTCCACGGTGCCCCCGGCGCCCCCGGCCTCCGCGGCGCCCCCGGCCGCCTCGGTCGCCTCCTGGACGGCCTCGGACGCCTCGCCGGGGGCGTCTTCCCCGTCCTCGGTGCCGGAAGCGCTCTCGGAGGCGGACCCGGACGCCGAGGCCGACGGGGTGGCCGAGGGGCTCGCGGGCTCCTCGCCGCCCTTGCCGCCGGTGAAGAGGTCCTCAAGGGCGTCGCCTATGCCCTGGAGCAGACCGCCGCCGCTCGCGGAGGCGGACGGCGAGGGGGAGACCGACGCGGGGGCGGAGGGCCCGGCCCCGGCCTCGGCCGGGTCGTCGTCCGCGTCCGACTTGCTTCCCGTCGCCCCTTCCTCGGCCGCCCCGTCCCCGTCCCCGTCCCCGTCGTCGGAACCTGAATCCGGCGAAGAGGAGGAAGGGACGGAGGGCGAAGCGGAGGGGGTGGTGGCGGACGGGCTCGGCTCGGGGCTCGCGGACTCCTCCGCCGCGTCGTCCCCGCTCTCGCTCTCGCTCTCGGAGGGTGACGGCGAGGCACTGTCCTTGTCCGCCAGGGCCTCCACGCAGGCCTTGTACTCCTCGGCCGTGAGGCTCTTGGACGCGGTCGCCGGGTCGTTGCCGTCCGCCGCGGCGAGCGTCGGGGTGAGCCCCATGCCCATGAGGACCGCCGTCGGCATCGCCGCCAGGGCTATGGCCTTGCCGGCCGGTACGTGGAACCTGGTGAACAACGGCTTCCTGGGTGCCGCGTGGCGCGGCCCGGTTCTCACGCGGGACGCCTCCGCGTCAGCCCCGTGAGTCACCTCGTCAGCCGGCACTGTGCCTCCCGTTCGCCCCGGTGGCCGGGTTCGTTCCTGGCAGATGGTTCGGGTCGTCCACCGCGCTCCCGGGGGCCTCGCCCCGCGGCTTCTCCGGCGCCCACGACACGGCCATGGCTCCGCCGATCATCGAGAGCAGGAAACCGATGACGAAGCCGCCGAAGTTGGACACGGGGAGGGACACGAGGGCGAGCAGGATCGCCGCGACCCCCGCGAAGGTCCGTACGTGCTTCTGGAACCAGAGGCTGACGCCGAGGACGACCAGCAGCACACCGATGATGAGAGAGCCGGCGCCGGCCGTGGTGGACATCGCCACGGTCAGGTTGCCGAACTGCAGGTTGGCGTACGGGAAGTACATGATCGGGAAGCCACCGAGCAGGACGAACAGACCGGCCCAGAACGGCCGGGTGCCCCGCCAGTCTCGGAACTGCTGCCTGCGGCGGGTGAACTGGCCGTCAGCGGCAGGAGTCTCGGCGCTCATGGAAAACAGCTCCCTGGTGCGGCGTTGCTGTGGTGGTGATGTGCGGGTGGAACGGGCGGGGGCGCGGCCGGCCCCCACCCGTCAACGAGGGCTCAGTAGCACTCGATGTCCTTGCCGGACCCCTTCTTGAGCGACATGTGCAGACCGCTGAGCTTGAAAGTTCCGGCGGTGGTGGCCCACGCCGTCTGCTCCACGTCGGTCAGCTTGGCCTCGGTCGCCTGCTGGGCGAAGCCACGCGGATCCGCGTGATCGCCGCTCTTGATGCCCGGACCCTTGTCGATCGCCCCGGCCGCCACACCGATGTCGATGTTGCTGAAGGTGGCGTCCGCCTTCAGGTCCGCGACATCGATGTAGAGCTGCTCGGCGTAGACCATCTCCTGCTTCTTGGACGTGTCACCCGCTTCGAGCCGCAGGGTGACCGGGCCCAGCAGAGGGACGTTCGTGACGACCGACTGGCAGAGCTTGTCGATGTCGGCGGTCTTGAACGCCGAGACGGCCACGGCGTTACGGCCGGTCGCCCCGTCGTCGTAGGCCCCGTACTGCGAGAACCCGTGACCGGTCAGCTCCTTGGCGGTCACCTTGAACTGCTGCCCCGACACACTGAACGACGCGGCCAGCGCACCCTGCGCCAGAGCGACGCCTATCGCTGCCGTGGCGGCGACGCTGGGCACCATGACCACAGCGAACCGCTTCCATCTGGTCCCACCACGCACTGGGGACTCCATATTTCCTCCTTCTCGGACGTACATCTCCTGGCCTCGGCTCGCCCCCGGAACGGCGGCTCGGCCGGGCAGGGATGGGAGAAGTGCTACGTCCTCGGGAAGGAGAGCGCCCGCACTCGGCGGCGCGCACCACGCGCCCGAATCACCGGCGATCACCCCCGAGCGACAACCACTGGTCGCGCCTGACACACATCACGCACAACCTGCCGGACAGGCTTCGCCGAGCGGGCGAAGACCCCCCTGTCCTGGGTCCGGCTCCACTGCTGCCGGACCCGCCCGGTGGGGACCCCTGGTGGCCCGCGGCCCGATTGGCTGTCGGGGTGCGGGAAGGGACCGAGCGTGGCCGATCGTGGTGCATTCTCGGCGCCCGCACAAGGGGGTTCGTTACTGGCTGGTAACGGACGGGTCACCGACGATCCGCACAGGGTCCCCGCCCGGCGACGCTGGGTGCCCTCCGGGTAAGGGACAAGAACCCCCGCATGATGACAGACCGGGACACCCGCCAACGGGTGACTTACTCGCAGTAACAGGCACCCGCATTACCAAGTTTTGGCAAAACGCTGCCGCAGCACCGCTCCGCCGACGCTTTTCGCCACTCCGGCACCGCCCGGCCGGAGAATTACCGGCCGGGCGGTCGGGTCGGGCGGGGGGACGGTCAGAAGAGGGCGCGGGCGAGCGCCCGGCGGGCCGCCGCGACGCGCGGGTCGTCGGCGCCGACCACCTCGAACAGCTCCAGCAGCCGCACCCGTACGGTGTCCCGCTCGTCCCCGGCGGTGCGCCGCACCGTGTCGATGAGCCGCCCGAAGGCGTCCTCGACATGGCCGCCCACCAGGTCGAGGTCGGCGGCGGCGATCTGCGCCTGCGCGTCGCCCGGGTTGTCGGCGGCGTCCTTGCGCACCCGCTGCGGGTCCAGGTTCTGCACGCGCTGGAGCAACTCGGCCTGGGCGAGGCCCAGTTTGGCCTCCATGTTGCCCGGGTCCTCGTTCAGCACGTTCTGGTACGCGCGGACCGCGCCGCCGAGGTCGCCCGCGTCCAGCGCCTGGACGGCGGCCTCCAGGGCGGCGTCGTGCGGTCCGGCCGGGACGGCCTGGGCCTGCTGAGCGGCGCCCGGGTCGGCCTCGGGGTCGACGACCAGGCCGGTCAGGCCGAAGCGCTGCTCGGCGACCTGCACCAACTGGTCGAGGGTCTCGCGGATCTGGGCCTCGCCCGCCGCCCCCTGGAAGAGCGGCAGCGCCTGCCCGGCGACCACCGCGAAGACGGCCGGGATGCCCTGGATGCCGAACTGCTGCATCAGCATCTGGTTGGCGTCGACATCGATCTTGGCGAGCACGAACCGGCCGTTGTACTCGACGGCGAGCCGCTCCAGTACGGGGCTCAACTGCTTGCAGGGCTCGCACCACTCGGCCCAGAAGTCGATGACGACCGGGACCTCGGTGGACCGCTGAAGGACATCGCGCTCGAAGCCGGCCTCGTCGGCGTCGATGACGAGATCGGCCGGGGAGACGGCGCCGCCGCCGCCCTGCCGCGCGGCCTGGGCGCGCGCCTGCTCCGCCTTCGCCTTGGCCTCCTGGGCCGCCTTCACCGCGGCGAGGTCGACGACCCCGCTCATGGACATGTTCCGTGGCTGCATGCGCCTATCCTCCCCCGTACCGCGCGCGTCCGTGAAAAGCGGCCCGAAACCCGCTCTGATGTGTGCTGTGCGGCGCCGGGTCCCCACCTGACGCCCGTGGTCGTCGCTCCGGCGGGAGGGCGTCCCGCTTTCGCTACGAGTCGTAGCGTAATGGCAGCGGTGCCGCCCGCGGCAGGGCCTTCCGGTGATCTGCCTCACGGCCGCCCCCGGCAAACCCGGGGATAGGGTCGGGGGATGCCGAACCGCTCCCCCGCCGGCCGGGCCGGCCGCCCGCGCAGTGCCGCGGCCGACGCCGCGATCCTGGCCGCGACACGGGAGGCGCTGGTCGAGCTGGGCTGGTCGAAACTGACCCTGGGCGACGTGGCGACGCGGGCCGGGGTCGCCAAGACGACCCTCTACCGCCGCTGGGCGGGCAAGAACGAGCTGGTGGTCGACGCGGTCGCCGAACTCTTCGACGAACTGCGCCTGCCCGACCGCGGCTGCCTCGCCGCGGACATCGAGGGCGTGGTCCTCCAGTTCGCGGCGATCCTGGACCGCCCGGAGGCACGCAGCGGCCTGATGGCGGTCGTCGCCGAGTCCACCCGCGACCCGGCCCTGCGCGAACGCATCCGCTGCTCGATCGTGGCGCGGCAGAAACGTCTGGTCCTGGAGGGCCGCGCCCGCGCCCAGGCCCGCGGCGAACTGCCCCCCGAGCCCGACCCCGAGCAGGCCGCCCGCGCCGTCGACCTCATCTTCGACGTGGTCGCGGGCGCGGTGGTCCACCGCACCCTGGTGAGCGCCGAGCCGGCGGACGAGGAGTGGGTGCGGGGACTCACCCGGGTCCTGCTCCAGGGCCTCGCCTCCCGGACCGGCCCGGACGGCGGGCCCGCGTAGGCGCGGGGCGGGGGGTACGTACGGCGGGGGGGTACGACGGCGGGGGGCCGGGGCGCCTCAGAATCCCGCCGGTTCCGTGTACACCCCCCACTCCTCCCGCAGCACCCCGCAGATCTCGCCGAGGGTCGCCTCCGCGCGGACGGCGGTCAGCATCGGCTCGATCATGTTGGCGCCGGAGCGGGCCGCGTCCAGCATGGCGTCCAGGGCGGTCCGTACGGCCGCGTCGTCGCGGGCGGCGCGGCGGTCGCCCAGCGCCCGGACCTGCTCGCGCTCCACCTCGTGGCTGACCCGCAGGATCTCCAGGTCGCCGGTGACGGACCCGGTGTGCACGTTGACGCCGACGACCTTCTTGTCGCCCTTCTCCAGCGCCTGCTGGTAGCGGAAGGCGGACTCGGCGATCTCGCCGGTGAACCAGCCGTCCTCTATGCCGCGCAGGATGCCGGAGGTCATCGGACCGATGGGGTGCCGTCCGTCCGGGTGCGCCCGCAGCCCCCGCTCCCTGATCCGCTCGAAGATCTTCTCGGCGTCGGCCTCGATCCGGTCGGTGAGCTGCTCGACGTACCAGGAACCGCCCAGCGGGTCGGCGACGTTGCCGACGCCGGTCTCCTCCATCAGGACCTGCTGGGTGCGCAGGGCGATCTCCGCCGCCTGCTCGGAGGGGAGCGCGAGGGTCTCGTCCAGCGCGTTGGTGTGCAGCGAGTTGGTGCCGCCGAGGACGGCGGCCAGCGCCTCCACCGCCGTCCGCACCACGTTGTTGTACGGCTGCTGGGCGGTGAGGGAGACGCCGGCGGTCTGGGTGTGGAAGCGCAGCCACTGGGCCTTCTCGGTCCGCGCCCCGTACACGTCGCGCATCCAGCGGGCCCAGATCCGGCGGGCCGCGCGGAACTTGGCGATCTCCTCGAAGAAGTCGACGTGCGCGTCGAAGAAGAAGGACAGGCCGGGCGCGAAGACGTCCACGTCCAGGCCGCGGGAGAGGCCCAGTTCGACGTAGCCGAAGCCGTCGGCCAGCGTGTAGGCCAGCTCCTGCGCGGCCGTCGCCCCGGCCTCGCGGATGTGGTAACCGGAGACGGAGAGCGGCTTGTACGCGGGGATGCGGGCCGCGCAGTGCTCCATCAGGTCGCCGATGAGGCGCAGGTGCGGCTCGGGCTGGAAGAGCCACTCCTTCTGGGCGATGTACTCCTTGAAGATGTCGGTCTGGAGCGTGCCGTTGAGCACGGACGGATCGACGCCCTGGCGCTCGGCGGCGACCAGGTACATGCAGAAGACGGGCACGGCCGGGCCGCTGATCGTCATCGACGTCGTGACGTCACCGAGCGGGATGTCCCGGAAGAGGACCTCCATGTCGGCGGCCGAGTCGATGGCGACCCCGCAGTGGCCGACCTCGCCCAGCGAGCGCGGGTCGTCGGAGTCGCGGCCCATCAGCGTCGGCATGTCGAAGGCGACCGAGAGCCCGCCGCCGCCGTTGCGCAGGATCATGCGGTAGCGCTCGTTGGTCTGCTCCGCGTTGCCGAACCCGGCGAACTGCCGGATGGTCCACGTGCGCCCCCGGTAGCCGGTCGGGTACAGGCCGCGGGTGAAGGGGTACTCCCCCGGCCAGCCGATCCGCTCGAATCCCTCGTACGTGTCCCCGGGCCGCGGCCCGTACACCGGCTCCACGGGATCGCCGGAGAGCGTCGTGAAGTCCGCGTCGCGCTTGCGCGCCGCGTCGTACCGGGCCTGCCAGCGTCGGCGGCCCTCCTCTATGGCGTCAGCGTCCATGCTTCGAATTTACTAGGACGTCCTAGTATCTGTCGATGCCATACCGCCGTACGCGCGTACGGCGGTGTCGGCTACGCCTTGGCGACGGCCGGGCGGCCCTCGGTGATCCGCGCCTGGAGCTCCGGGGTGATCCGGCGCTCCACGAAGAACGCGGCGGTCGGGATCGTGCCCGCGAGGAGCACCCACAGCTGCTTCTTGACCGGCCACTTCGCCTTCGCGCCGAGGTCGAAGGCGAAGACGAGGTAGATGACGTAGAGCCAGCCGTGCGCGATGCTGACGACGCGGGTGAAGTCGTCGGCACCGTTCACATCCAGCAGGTACTTCGCGATCATGCCGAGGCACAGCAGGATCAGCAGCACGCCGGTGACGTACGCCATGACCCGGTAGCGGGTCAGCACGCTCTTTTTCATGCCCCCGAGCGTAACGAGACGTTCCGGGCGATCGTGCGGCGGGTGCGGCGGCGCGTCACTCCTCCTCGAAGTCGCCGGCGGCCACCCGCAGGGGGCGGAGCATCGCGAAGATCTCGGCGCATTCCTCTGCGTCGTAGGCGCCGAGGCCGAAGTCCATGGCCATCAGGTCGCGGGTGGCGGACTCGACCACCTCGCGGCCCTTGGCAGTGATCGCGGCGAGGGTGCCGCGGCCGTCGTTGGGGTTCGGGCGCTTGTCGACCAGGCCCGACCTGACCAGCCGGTCGACGGTGTTCGTCACCGAGGTGGGGTGCACCATCAGCCGCTCGCCGATCTTGGACATCGGCAGTTCCCCCGACTTGGAGAAGGTGAGCAGCACCAGCGCCTCGTAGCGCGCGAAGGTCAGCCCGTACGGCTTGACCACCGCGTCCACCTCGGCCAGCAGGATCTGCTGGGCCCGCATGATCGAGGTGATGGCGGCCATCGAGGGCACGCTGCCCCAGCGCCGCTTCCAGCTTTCGTCGGCGCGGGCGATGGGGTCGAAGGAGAGGCTGAGGGGCTTCGGCACGGCATCAGACCTTACCGGCCGGTCACATGCCGGTCAGCTCCGTCCCGCCTTTCGGACCGCCACCGCCCTGGGCACATCCGATCGACCGGGCACGGGCATGGCGGTCCCCGGACCGACATGCCGGATATGTCACGATAGCCAATGGATCGTTACGCATCGTTACCTCTGCTTCCAGGGAGCGGCATGTTCCGGCTGATCCAGACTTTCGCGGTCGTCACCGCCCTCGGGCTCGCCGCGGGCTGTTCCTCCGGCGCCGACGTGGACGAGGCGTCGGTGGCCGGTGCCCGCCAGAAGAAGGCGGCCGGACCCGCCTTCTGGGTCGACCCGGACAGCCCCGCCGCCCGGCAGGGCCGGCTCTGGCAGCGGCAGGGCCGCGCCGCCGACGCCGAACTCCTCCAGAGGATCGCCGGACAGCCCGCCGCGCTGTGGCCGGCCGGGGAGATCGATCCGACGCCGCTGGTGCGCCGGGCCACCCGGGCCGCGGCCGAGGCCGGCCAGCGGGTCCTGTTGACCGCCTACAACATCCCGCACCGCGACTGCGGCCAGCACTCCGCCGGGGGCGCGGCCGACGCGGACGCCTACCGGGAGTGGATCGGCCGGTTCGCCGACGCCATCGGGGACGCCGAGGCGGTGGTGGTGCTGGAGCCGGACGCCGTCGCCCACATCGTCGACGGCTGCACACCCCGCGAGCTGCACGCCGAGCGCGAGCGGCTGCTGGGCGAGGCGATCAGCCGGCTGAAGGCGCAGCCGCGGACCGAGGTGTACCTGGACGCCGGCAACCCGGCGTGGATCACCGACCCCTACGCGCTGGTCGAGCCGCTGGAGCGGGCCGGGATCGAAGGGGCCGACGGCTTCGCGCTCAACGTCTCGAACTTCCAGACGACCGAGGACACGACGGCGTACGGCAAGAAGCTCTCCGAGCGGCTGGGCGGCAAGCACTTCGTGATCGACACCAGCCGCAACGGCAACGGGCCGCTGCCCGGTGTCTGGTGCAACCCGCCCGGCCGGGCGCTGGGCACCCGGCCGACCACCGACACCGGGGACCCGGTCGTCGACGCCTACCTGTGGATCAAGCGGCCCGGGGAGTCGGACGGCACCTGCGAGGGCGGTCCGGCGGCGGGCCGGTGGTGGCCGGAGTACGCGCTGGGGCTGGCGCGCAACGCCGGGGCGTGAGGCCGGGGTGCGGGGCCGGGCGTGAGACCGGCTACTTCACCTGGACCCACTTCGCCTTCGACGGGGTGCCGTCGGCGTCGGTGACGAAGAGCATGTACCAGCCCGGCGGGACCAGGGCGCGGTCCTTCGGGATGTCGAAGGTGACCGCCTTGCCCTTCCTGGTCACCTCCAGCTCGATGGAGCGCTGTTCGACGTCGGTGGTGTGGGTGACCGCGCTGGGGCGCATCAGCCGGGCCCGGGCCACCCGGTCGGGGTGGTCGGTGCGGTAGGTGATCCGGTGGTCGGCGGCCAGGGTCTTCGGACCGCCCTTGAGCACCGGGCGGGCGGCGGAGCTGCGGTGCAGCGCGGGCGGGGTGAAGACCTCCATGCGCTGTTCGAAGTGGCCGAGCTTGGTGTTCTGCTGGTCGTCGAAGAGCGGGTCGGAGCCGAAGGTGGCGATGCGGCCGTCGGGCAGCAACAGCGCCTCGGAGTGGTAGTTGCGGCCCACGGCGGGCGATGCGGCCTCGGTGAAGGCGTTGGTCTTCGGGTCGTAGACCTGGGCCTTGAGGATGTTGCTGGCGCTGCGGCCGCGGTAGTCCTTGGATCCGTTGGACGTGAAGACGGTGTCGTCCGGCATGATCACGCTGTTCAGGTAGCGGGTGCCCTGCGGGAGGTCGGGACCGCGCTCGAAGGCCGGGGCGGCCTTCTTGAGGTCGACGACGGCCGTGCGCTCGGTCGACTTCCGGGACTCGCCGACCCCGCCGCCGCCGAGCACCATGACCTTCTGGTCCTGGGCCGGGGGCAGGAGGAGGGAGGCGGAGGTCTCCAGCTGGTCGGGATCGGTGAGGCCGGGGACCTTCTGGAAGGTGTTGGTCCGCAGGTCCCACAGTCCGGGTTCGCGGCCCTTCTCGGCGGGGCCGTAACCGGCGTTGGAACCGGAGTAGAACAGCTTGCCGCCCTTGGTGAGGAAGAGGGCCGGGTAGGTCGGGAAGTACCGCTTGGGGCCGGGCGACCACTTCTTGGTCTCCGGGTCGTAGATCTCGTTGTCGCCGGGGTCGATCACGCCCACGTCGTCCAGGCCGGAGGCGGCGAGGACGCGGCCGTCGTCGAGTCCGACGAGGGTCGGGTACCAGCGGGCCTTGTCCATCGGGCCGACGGGGATGTACTTCTCGGCGACCGGGTCGAACTCGTAGGCGGCGCGGATGCCCTGGAAGTCCTGCTTCTCCAGGGTGATCTTCTCGCTGAGGCCGTAGGTGTCGGCGGCCTCCTTGCCCTTCAGGCCGACGATCTCGTACTGGGCCTGGGTGTCGGTGACCGACAGCGGGCCCTTCTCCACGGCCTCCACGAAGACGCGGCGCTCGCTGGCGGTGACCTTCGTCCGGTACGGCTGTACGACGCCCCGCTCGTCGCGGGTGATCTCGAACTCGCGCTTGGCCCGGGGGAGGGTGACGTCGAACTTCGAGACGTACTCGACGCCGGCGGGTGAGCGGAAGCGGGTGCCCTTGGGGAGGTGGACGGTCCTGTCCGGGTTCTCGTTCTTCACGCGCATGCCGCCGCCGGCCCGGTCGACCTCGCCGTCGAGGAGTTCGTAGCGGGCGGTGCCGCCGGCCACCAGGAGGCGGCCGTCGGGGAGCTGGGCGTGGCCGGAGCAGAAGAAGTCCTCCGGGGTGGGGACCTTCTTGAAGGTGTTCTTCTCCGGGTCCCACAGCACGGTGTCGAAGGAGCCGGCGTCGAACTTCTTCTGCTCGTTGCCGGAGCCCGCGACGATCAGCACCTTGCCGGTGTGCAGCAGGGCGGCGTGGATGGCGTTGGTGCGGTACTCCTTCGGGATGGCGACCTGGTCCCAGGAGCCGTACTTCGCCTTGTACGCCGGGCGGGAGATCTTGTACGCGTGGTACTTCTCGCCCGCGAAGTCGAGGGCGGCCGGGGCGTTGAGCGCGGCCAGGACCGCCAGGCCGCCGACGCCGAGGACGGTCTTCTTGGTCTTCTGCGAGGGCGTGTAGGCCATGGCCTAGTTGCCTCCTGTCATGGTGCCGGAGACGGTCGACGTGATGCCGGTGGCGGCGAAGGCGGGAGTGGCGGTGGCCGTGGTGGTGGCCGCCGTGTCGGGCTGGGCGGCGGGCTCGGGGGATGCCGCGGGGGCGGGTGCCGCCCTGCGGGCGCGCCGGGTGGTGACGGCCCAGACCGCGAAGGGAGCGAGCGAGATCGCCGTGGCGAGGAGGGTCCAGGTGCGCATGGCCACGTGGGTGTGGTCCAGGACGGCGGACCCGATCAGGGCGCTGACCAGGAGGAACGCCCAGGTGAGATGGATGCGGAAGGTGAGCGGGCGGTCGGGGCTGGCGCCTTCGCCCTTGGGGGTGACGACGAAGCGGCTGGGGCGGCGCAGGAGCGCTTCGCTGAACGACTTCAGGTAGATCGGGGCGGAGATCGCCGACATGGCCATGCCGGCCAGGCCGCCGGAGCCCTGGGGTTCGTGCGGGGAGACGTTGTGGCGGCGGTTCCAGAGGTAGAGGCCGACCTGGAGGGCGGCGGCGTCGCTGTAGAGCATCAGCCAGACGGAGGCGGCGACCTCGGTGCCGGAGGCTCCGAACCAGAGGAAGAGCAGGCAGCTGAGGACGCCGAGGAACCAGTTGACGGCCGTCATCGGGTAGTAGACGAGCATCAGGGTGTAGGAGAGGAGCCGGCCCTTCGGCATGGTGAGGACGGCCTTGCCGTACTGCTTGACGAGGGTCTCGTAGGTGCCCCTGGACCAGCGCATCTGCTGGGTGAAGAAGTCGGTCCAGGATGCGGGGCCCTCGCCGACGGCGAGCACGTCGGGGGTGTAGACGGACTGCCAGTGGTGGCCGGTGCGGGGGTTCTTGCGGCGGTGGATCTCGAAGCCGGTGGCCATGTCCTCGGTGATGCTGTCGTACAGGCCGCCGACCTGTTTCACGGCGGAGATCCGGACGACGTTGTTGGTGCCGACGAACATGGGGGCGCGGTAGCGGTTGCCGGCCCGCTGGATGAGGGCGTGGAAGAGGAACTGCTGGGACTCGGCGGCCTTGGTGACGGGGTTGTGGTAGTTGCCGTACACCTGGGGGCCGACGACGAAGGCGACGTCCGGGTCGCGGAAGTAGCCGAGCATCCGCTCCAGGAAGCCGGGGAGCGGGACGTGGTCGGGGTCGACGGACGCGAAGAAGTCGTAGGCGTCGCCGTGCATGGCGATCCACGCGTTGTAGTTGCCGTGCTTGGTGCGGGCCTTGTGGACGCCGGACTCCTGGTTCCACGCGGGGACGCCGTGGCGGGTGAAGTGGCGGACGCCCAGTTCGGCGCAGAGGGCCTTGGCTCCGGGGTCGTCGCCCTCGTCGAGGAGCCAGACGTCGAGGGTGCCGGGGTGGGTGATGCGGGTCGCGCCCTCCAGGGTGGCGCGGACCATGGCGAGGGGTTCCTTGCCGGGGACGTACGTGGTGAGGAAGGCGACGCGGGTGCCGGGCTCGGGGGTGACGGGGACGGGGTCGCGGGCGACCATCGTGGCGTGGGCGACGGAAGCGACGTTGACGACCATGAACAGCTCGATCAGGCCGATCGCGAGGAGCATGGTGACGTCGAGGGCGGTCAGCCAGGAGTCGGCGCCCTCTCGCTCCACCCAGTGGGTGGGCCAGACGAGGTAGACCAGCAGGGCGCCGGTGAGCAGCGGCGCGAGGGTCATCAGGAGGACGGCTTTTATTCGCCGGGGCTCGCGGGAGAGCAGCGAGGTGTACTGCACCCGGTACGCGCTCCCGGACGGCTCCGTGAGCGGACCGGCCAGTCGGCTGTGGGTGTCGTAGTCGTAGCCCTCCGGCCGCACAGCGTCCTCCAGTGAGTGGGGAGTGATACCCCTACGAAAGTGGAGAACTGAGGGCGTGTCGAACTGGGGGCGTCCAGGTGGGTGGGTGGTATGGGGTGCGCTGCGGGGGGGTGCGGTGGGATGCCCGCGGCGCCTGTCGGGTCCGGTGGGGACGCGCGTGGCGCCTCGGGCCGGCGGGTGGGGCGGGGCCGGGCGGGTCCGTCCCCGGAACGGCGCGGAACCGGCCGTTCGGGGAAGTGAACGGGGTGGACGCGCCAGCCGCCGCGGGCGGACACCCCCGTCCCGTCCCCTTCTCGCCGTACGCGGCCGCGGCTACCGGCCGGGCGGCCGGCCGCGCCCGACCGCGGGCAGTCGTGCCGCCCGGGGCGGCGCGGGTGGGCGCGGCGGCCCCCCGGCAGCGCCGGGTTGCGCGGCACCCCCCGGCCTCAGCCCCGGCCCCGGGGCCGACGGGAGCGGACCGTCACTCGGAGAGATGCCGTTCCACCGTCGCGACCTTGGACGTCAGTCCGTCCGTCACGCCGGGACGGATGTCCGCCTTCAGGACCAGGGACACCCGCGGCGCCCGCGCCTCGACCGCCGCGACCGCGCGCTTGACGACGTCCATGACCTCGTCCCACTCCCCCTCGACGGACGTGAACATCGCGTCCGTCCGGTTCGGCAGCCCCGACTCGCGGACGACCCGTACCGCGTCGGCCACGTACTCCCCCACGTCCTCGCCGACGCCCAGCGGCGTCACGGAGAAGGCGACGATCATGCGTTCACGACCCCTTCCTGGCGGGCGCGGGAGGCGATCACCGCGTCCTCGGCCTCCCGCTTCAGCCGGCGCTCGGCGAAGAATCCGCCGGTGGGCAGCACGGAGAGGACGAAGTAGAGGGCTCCGGTGCCGAAGGACCACTTGGCCCGGTTCCACGCGTCCGCCCAGAAGATCACGTAGAGGACGAACAGCACGCCGTGGACCATGCCCATCACCGGCACGGCGTTGAAGTCGGTGGTCCGCTTCAGGACCGAGCAGACGAGCAGGAGGAGGAAGGAGATCGCCTCGGGTGCGGACACCAGGCGGAGGCGGCGGAGGGCTGCGGCGGTCTTGAGGTCCACGGGTGGTCACCTTCGGTGGGAGGGACGTCGACGATCATCTTGTGAACGTGCGCACAAGCGCCCGGCCATTGTGGCAAATCATCGAGGGGACCGGCCGGGCGGGTACGGCCTCGGTTACCTTCGCAGCGTGGCGATGTTCCGACTTCAGGGCAGCAAGGTGCTCGCCGTCGACATGACCGGGGACGCCGTCAAGGCGAAGAACGGCTCGATGGTCGCGTACGACGGACAGATGAGCTTCAGGAAACTGAGCGGCGGGGGTGAGGGGCTGCGCGGGATGGTGACGCGGCGGCTCACCGGGGAGCAGATGACGGTGATGGAGGTGAAGGGGCACGGGACCTGCTGGTTCGCGGACCGGGCGTCCGAGATCAACCTCGTGGCGCTGCACGGGGACAAGCTGTACGTGGAGGCCGGCAACTTCCTCGCGGCCGACGCCGGGTTGCGGACCGGGACCGAGTTCACGGGGCTGCGCGGCGCCTCGCAGGGCAACGGGCTCTTCACGACGAGCATCGAGGGGCACGGCCAGGCGGCGATCATGTCGGACGGGCCGGCGGTGGTGCTGCGGGTCAGCGCGCGGTACCCGCTGACCGTCGATCCGGGGGCGTACGTCGCCCACCAGGGGAATCTGCGGCAGTCGTTCCAGTCCGGTGTGACGTTCCGCACGATGCTGGGCGAAGGCGGCGGGGAGGCCTTCCAGATCCGCTTCGAGGGGGACGGGCTGGTGTACGTGCAGCCGAGTGAGCGGAACACGATCGCGGGGGATGTGTGACGTGGGGTTCCGGGAGATCAATCCGAAGATGGTCGAGGCGACGGTCGCGCCCGGTGAGCGGCTGTTCAGCCAGCGCGGCGCCATGCTCGCCTACCGGGGCGAGGTGTCCTTCACCCCGAACCTCCGGGGCGGGCAGGGCGGGGTCATGTCGATGATCGGGCGGCGGGTCGCGAACGAGGACACGCCGCTGATGACCGTCGAGGGCAGCGGGACCGTGCTGTTCGGTCACGGCGGGCACCATGTGCAGGTGATCCGGCTGGCCGGGGACACGCTGTACGTGGAGGCGGACCGGCTGCTCGCCTTCGAGGGGACGCTGGAGCAGGGGACCGTGTTCCTGGGCGCGCAGGGCGGGGTCATGGGGATGGTGCGGGGGCAGGTCAGCGGGCAGGGGCTGTTCACCACCTCGCTCAAGGGGCACGGCGGCGTGGCCGTCATGGCGCACGGGGGCGTGATCGAGGTGCCGATCTCGCCGGGGCGGCCGGTGCACGTCGATCCGCAGGCGTACGTCGCCCATCACGGTGACGTACGGAACAAGCTGTCCACGGCGCTGGGCTGGCGGGACATGGTGGGGCGCGGGTCCGGTGAGGCGTTCCAGCTGGAGCTGAGCGGGAGCGGCGCGGTGTACGTGCAGGCGTCAGAGGAGAAGCTGTGAGCGTGGTCCACCATGATCCGTCGACGCTGCCGGTCGACGACAACGTCAACCCGTACACCTTCTGCGTGGAGCTGGCGGGGAGCCAGTGGTTCCTTCAGAAGGGGAAGATGATCGCCTACTACGGGGCGATCGAGTTCAACGGGATCGGGCACGGGCGGCTGGACCGCCTGGTGCGGACGTCCTTCCATTCGCCTCTGCACGCGAGCGACTGGGTGGTGGCCGAGGGCTCGGGCAAGATGCTCCTGGCCGACCGGGCCTTCGATGTCAATTCGTTCGACCTGGAGGACGGCAATCTGACCGTTCGCTCGGGCAATCTGCTCGCTTTTCAGCCAAGTCTGTCGCTGAAGCAGTCGATCGTGCCGGGGTTCCTGACCCTGATCGGGACGGGGAAGTTCGTGGCCGCCTCGAACGGGCCGGTGGTGTTCATGGAGCCGCCGCTGCGGGTGGACCCGCAGGCCCTGGTGGGCTGGGCCGACTGCCCCTCGCCGTGCCACCACTACGACCACGGGTACATGACCGGCGTACTGGGCGGTCTGCGTGCGCTGACGGGGCTCGGCGGGGCGTCGGGCGAGGAGCACCAGTTCGAGTTCGTCGGGGCCGGGACGGTGCTGCTCCAGTCGAGCGAGGCGCTGCTGCCGGAGCAACCGGCGGGCGGCACCCCGCACGAACCGGGCGTGCCCGGCGGCGGGGCGCACGGCGCGCCGGGGGCGCCGCCCGGCGCACCGCGCCTTCCCGGACAGCTCGGGGACCTCCAGCGTCGCTTCGGGCTGTGAGCGGTACCCTGCGGAGGGTGACGTCGAACGCGTGCGCACCGACCCCGGGGACACCCTCACTAGTTCGCCTTTCAACTTCTTAGGTAGACTTCATCCATGGAGACCGAGACGGCCACCCGCTGGCTGACCGAAGCGGAACAGTCCGCCTGGCGCACCCACCTGGAGGTCAACAAGCTGTTGTCCTACCAGCTAGAGAAGGATCTTCAGCCGTTCGGCCTGACCATGAACGACTACGAGATCCTGGTGAACCTCTCCGAGTCGGAGGACGTGCGGATGCGGATGAGCGACCTCGCCACCGCCACGCTCCAGTCCAAGAGCCGCCTCTCGCACCAGATCACGCGCATGGAGAACGCCGACCTCGTGCGGCGGGAGAACTGCGAGTCCGACCGCCGGGGCCTGTACGCCGTACTGACCGAGCACGGCATGGAGACCATGCGGAAGGTCGCCCCGCACCACGTGGCCTCGGTGCGCCGGCACTTCATCGACCTGCTCTCCCCCGAGGCCCTCACGGAGCTGGACAAGGCGCTGCGGCCCATCGCCGACCATCTGCGGGGGCAGCGCGGCCGTCCCTGAGACGCCAGGCCGTGTCCGGGAAGTCCCTCCGTCCGTCCGGCCGGAGGGCGGGTCACGCGGCGTCGGGTGCGTGCTCCCGCCGTGCCGGGCTCAGTCCCGTGGGCGAGAGTGCGTGCCGGGCGTCGCGGGGCAGGAGGGACTCCGCGGACGCGGCCCAGGGCCTGTCGTTCGGATCAGGTCGCGGGGAATCGGCTGCGCCTTCCTCCACACCTACAACCACCACCGCTGCCACACCGCCCTCGGCGGCCAGCCACCCATCAGCCGCGTCAACAACGCTGCGGGTCAATACACCTGGAGCGCGGGCAGGCGCAGTTCGAACAGGGCGCCGCCCGCCGGTGCCTCACGGACGGTGAGCGTGCCCTCGTGGCGTACGGCGACGTCCCGGGCGATGGCGAGGCCCAGCCCGGCGCCGCCGTCGTCCCGGCTGCGGGCCGCGTCGAGCCGTACGAAGCGCGCGAAGATCCGGTCCCGGTCGGCGGCGGGGACGCCCTCGCCGTCGTCGGCGACCGCCAGCACGGCCGTGTCCCCCTCGCGGGCCACGGTGACCTCGACCGCCGACCGGGCGTGCCGCTCGGCGTTGTCCAGCAGGTTGGCCAGGACCCGCCCCAGCTGCCCGCGCGACCCCGCGACGGTCACGCCCCCCGCGGTCCGCACCCGCACCCCGGCACGCCCCGCCGCCGCCTCCCGGGCGAGCGCGGCGAGGTCCACCCGCGCGTCGCCCGGCCGCTCCCCCGCGTCCAGGCGGGCGAGCAGCAGCAGGTCGGCGGCGAGCCGCTGGAGCCGTACGGTGTCCTCCACCGCGCCGTCGACGTCGAGCAACTCGGGATGCGCGGCGCCCACTTCGAGCTGGGTGCGCAGGGACGCGATGGGGCTGCGCAGTTCGTGCGAGGCGTCCGCGACGAAGCGGCGCTGGCGCTCCACCGAGGTCTGGAGGGCGGCCAGGGTCTCGTTGGTGGTCAGGGCGAGCCGGGCGACCTCGTCGTGGGTGTCCGGGACCGGGACGCGGCGGGCGAGGTCCTCGGATGCGGTGATCGCGGCCATCTCCCGGCGGATGCCCTCCACCGGGCGCAGCGCGCGCCGGGTGACCAGCCAGGTGACGCCGGCGACGACGGCCGCGAGGCAGGGGAAGCCGATCAGCATGACGGTCAGCGCGGTGCGGACGGCGCCGTGCTCGGCGGAGAGCGGGGAGCCGGCGTGCACGGTGAGGGTGCCCCGGTCGTCGGTCTCCACGGTGACGGCGGCGAAGCGGTAGTCCTCCGTCTCGCCGTCGATCGTCGCGGAACCGTCGGTGACGGTGGTCCGGCCGCCGATCTCGCCGGGCTCCCGCCCCTCGTCCCGGTCGTCCTCGTCGCCGGCGGGGCGCCCGTCGGCGTCCGGACGCGGGCGTACGCCGGTGACGCCCGTGCCGCTGATCCGCTCCAGGTCCTCGCTGGCGGCGACCAGGACGCCGTTCTCGTCGGTCACCTGCACCGGCCGGTCGTCGACGTCCAGGGAGAGGTCGTCGTAGCGGGTGCCGGCGGCGAGCTGGGCGGCGACCTCCCGCGCGGAGCGTTCCGCGGCGGTGCCGGCCTCGCCGAGCAGGTTCGAGCGCAAGGAGAGCAGCACCGCGGTCCCGGCGGCGACCAGGGCGACGGCGACCACCAGGGTCGCGCCGAGGGTGGCGCGGGCCCGGACGGAACCGAACAGGCGGCTCACCGGCCCGCCTCCAGCCGGTACCCGGCGCCGCGCACGGTCCGGATGAGGTCGGCGCGCAGCTTGCGGCGCAGGGCGCTGACGTACACCTCGACGATGTTGGGGTCGCCCTCGTAGGCGAAGTCCCAGACGTGCTCCAGGATCTCGCCCTTGGAGACCACCTCGCCCGGCCGCAGCACCAGCTGCTCCAGTACGGCGAACTCCCGCGCCGTGAGGGTGACTTCCTCGCCGGCGAGGAAGACGCGGCGGGCTGCCGTGTCGACCCGCAGGTCTCCGAGGACGCGCACCGGGGAGGCCCCGGCACCCGGCCGGCGGCGCAGCAGCGCCTTGATCCTGGCCACCAGGACGACGTACGAGAACGGTTTCGTGAGGTAGTCGTCGGCGCCGGTGTCCAGGCCCTCCGCCTCGTCGTACTCCCCGTCCTTGGCGGTCAGCATCAGGATCGGCACCTCGTGGCCGGCGGCGCGCAGGGCGGCGCAGACCCGGTAGCCGTTCATGCCGGGCAGCATGATGTCGAGGACGACCAGGTCGTACGTGCCCTCCCCGGCCCGGTGCAGGCCCTCCCGTCCGTCGTGGACGACGTCCACGGCGTAGCCCTCGGCCGTCAGGCCCTTGGCCAGCGACAGGGCCAGTCGTTTCTCGTCCTCGACGATGAGCAGGCGCATGGGTCAAGGGTCGCGTACCCGAGCTGAAGATCGCTTCAGGTGGCTTCAGGTTCCCCTCAGCGTCGGTCCAGGACAGTGAGGACGTCGGCACAGACGCCGGCAGAACGGACCGACCCGGGAGGAAATCCAATGAAGCGCAACATCGTCATCGCCGTCGTCGCGGCCGCCGCGCTGGTCGGCGGAGGGACCGCCACCGCCCTCGCGGTCGGCGGGGACGACGGCACCGGCGGGAGCGGCGACCGGCGGGAGAACGTCCGGCAGGCCGCTTCCGGGGTGACGGCGGCCGAGGCGATCACGGCGGCGCTGAAGGACACCTCCGGCACGGCCGTCTCCGCCGAGCTGGACGACGAGGACGAGGGCGGGAAGGCGGCCTGGGAGGTGGACGTCCTCGCCGGGGACGGCACCTGGCACAGCGTCCGGGTCGACCCGGACGGCGGCGGCGTCCTCGGCTCCCGCGCGGACGACGACGAGGACGGCACCGCCGAGGTGCGGGCGGCCCTGGAGAACGCCTCCGTCACCGCCGCCGAGGCGGCCGGAGCGGCGGCCGGCAAGGGGACCGTGACCTCCGTGGACCTGGACGACGACGGCACGGACCGGGGCTGGGAGGTGGAGACGCGGGCCTCCGGCGGCGGGGACGAGCGGGACTGGCGGGTCGGCCTCACCTCGGGCACCGTCACCGCCGACCGGGACGACGACGGCACGGACGGTTCCGAAGGTTCCGACGGCTCCGGCGACTCCGACGACGACTGACGGCCCCGGCGACTGACGGGCCGGAGACTGCTGCCGACGCCGGAAAACGGCTGACGGAGCCTGCCGGCGGGTGGCGGGGCCGGGAAGGGGCGCCCCGCGTCACCCCTCCGTGAGCCCCGCCACCAGTTCGTCGGCCGCGCGGTACGGGTCCAGTTCGCCCGCGACGATCCGCTCCGCCAGCGCGCCCAGACGGCGGTCGCCGTGCAGGTCGCCGATGCGGGCGCGCAGGGCCGTCACCGCGAGGGTCTCCACCTCGCGGGCGGCCCGCGCCCGCCGGCGCTCCGCGAGGACGCCCCGCTCCTCCGTCCACGCCCGGTGCTTCTCCAGGGCCTCCACGACCTCGTCGATGCCCTCGCCGCGGGCGGCGACCGTCTTGACGATCGGGGGGCGCCAGTCCCCCGGGGCACGGGACTCGCCGAGGCCGAGCATGTGGTTCAGCTCGCGCGCGGTCGCGTCCGCGCCGTCCCGGTCGGCCTTGTTGACGACGTAGACGTCGCCGATCTCCAGGATGCCGGCCTTGGCGGCCTGGATGCCGTCGCCCATGCCGGGGGCGAGGAGGACGACGGAGGTGTCGGCCTGCGAGGCGATCTCCACCTCGGACTGGCCGACGCCGACCGTCTCGACCAGGATCACGTCGCAGCCCGCCGCGTCCAGGACGCGGATGGCCTGCGGCGCGGCCCAGGCGAGGCCGCCGAGGTGGCCCCGGGTGGCCATGGAGCGGATGTAGACGCCGGGGTCGGAGGCGTGGTCGGACATCCGCACCCGGTCGCCGAGCAGGGCCCCGCCGGAGAAGGGGGACGACGGGTCCACGGCGAGGACGCCGACCCGTCGGCCCTGCTTGCGGTACGCCGTCACCAGCGCCGACGTGGAGGTGGACTTGCCGACGCCCGGCGAACCGGTCAGGCCGACCACGTACGCCCCGCCGGTCAGCGGGGCCAGCGCGGCCATGACCTCGCGGAGCTGCCCGGACGCCCCCTCCACCAGGGAGATCAGCCGGGCCACGGCCCGCGGCCTGCCCTCCCTGGCCTGAGCCACCAGTGCGGCGACGTCCTGCATGCGCACAGCTCCCTTCACGTCGTACCGGCCACGGCGTACCGGCCGGTCTCAGCTCTTCGGTACCCGGACGATCAGCGCGTCACCCTGGCCGCCCCCGCCGCACAGCGCCGCCGCGCCGGTGCCGCCGCCGCGCCGCTTCAGCTCCAGGGCCAGGTGCAGCACCAGACGGGCGCCGGACATGCCGATGGGGTGGCCGAGGGCGATGGCACCGCCGTTCACGTTCACCTTTTCGGTGGAGATGCCGAGGTCCTTCATTGACTGGGCGGCGACCGCCGCGAACGCCTCGTTGATCTCGATCAGGTCGAGGTCGGAGATGTCCAGGCCCTCCTTGCCGAGCGCGTGCCGGATCGCGTTCGACGGCTGCGACTGCAAAGAGTTGTCCGGCCCGGCCACGTTCCCGTGGGCGCCGATCTCGGCGAGCCACTCCAGGCCCAGCTCCTCGGCCTTGGCCTTGCTCATGACCACCACGGCCGCCGCGCCGTCGGAGATCTGCGAGGACGAGCCCGCCGTGATCGTGCCGTCCTTGCTGAAGGCCGGGCGCAGCCGGCCGAGCGACTCGGCGGTGGTGTCGGGGCGGATGCCCTCGTCCTTGCTGAACACCACCGGTTCGCCCTTGCGCTGGGGAATCTCCACCGGCGTGATCTCCGCCTCGAAGATCCCGTTCTTCTGGGCCGCCGCCGCCCGCTGGTGGGAGAGCGCGGCGATCTCGTCCTGCTCCTCGCGGGTCAGGCCGAGGCGGCTGTTGTGCTTCTCGGTGGACTCGCCCATCGCGATGTGCTCGAAGGCGTCGGTCAGACCGTCGTACGCCATCGCGTCGAGCAGTTCGACCGCGCCGTACTTGAAGCCCTCGCGGGACTTCGGCAGCAGGTGCGGGGCGTTGGTCATGGACTCCTGGCCGCCGGCCACCACGATGTCGAACTCGCCGGCCCGGATCAGCTGGTCGGCCAGGGCGATCGCGTCGAGGCCGGAGAGGCAGACCTTGTTGACGGTGAGCGCCGGCACGTTCATCGGGATGCCGGCCTTGACGGCGGCCTGGCGTGCCGGGATCTGCCCCGCCCCGGCCTGGAGCACCTGCCCCATGATCACGTACTGCACCTGGTCGCCGCCGATCCCCGCACGGTCGAGGGCGGCCTTGATCGCGAAGCCGCCGAGATCGGCCCCCGAGAAGGACTTCAGCGAGCCGAGCAGACGGCCCATGGGCGTCCGCGCGCCCGCGACGATCACGGAGCTGTTCGTAGTGGAAGCCATGTGCTGCGATCCCCTTACCGGCCTGCACGGCCGAGGAGTGAACGAGGGTTTACTCGAATGTACTGAGCGGTATGCGACCCGTCATCGGGCCGTCGGTGTGATCGCGCGCACGTTGCGTAACCACCCGGACAGCGCTCCACTGGTTCCATGTTGACGCGGATCGACCACATCGGGATCGCCTGTCATGACCTCGACGCGACCGTCGAGTTCTACCGGACCACCTACGGCTTCGAGGTGTTCCACACCGAGGTGAACGAGGAGCAGGGCGTACGCGAGGCCATGCTCAAGATCAACGATACGTCGGACGGCGGATCGTCCTACCTCCAGCTGCTGGAACCCGTCCGCGAGGACTCCGCGGTGGGCAAGTGGCTCGCGAAGAACGGGGAGGGTGTCCACCACATCGCCTTCGGCACGGCGGACGTCGACGCCGACGCGGAGGACATCCGGGGCAAGGGCGTACGGGTGCTGTACGACGAGCCGCGGCGCGGTTCCATGGGGTCGCGGATCACCTTCCTGCACCCCAAGGACTGTCATGGCGTCCTCACAGAACTGGTCACTTCGGCGGCTGTTGAGTCACCTGAGCACTGACCCTCGTACATAGGGGCCGGTAGGGTTGGGTGCGGTCGCCGCTCGATCCAGGGTGACCCGGTCCCGTCGTCACGCGTGGGACCGTACGCCGGGGTCCGGGTTTCGGGGGACGAGCGCCGGGGCAGCAGCACATGCTCCGCCGTTGATCTGACACCATTCCCCGGGGGCCCCGGTTCGCAAGGACGGTCGGGGTTCGTTCGGAGAGTGTTGCGACCAGGGGACGGATGGGACCGCGCAGTGCGGGGCTACGAGAGCCAGGAGCGAGAGCCGGCGGCTGACGTCGACCACCTCTCTCGGTTCGAGGCCGAGATGAAGCGGCTGAGGACCGAGCGGGAAAAGGCGATCCAGCACGCCGAGGACCTCGGCTACCAGGTCGAGGTGCTGCGCGCCAAGCTGCACGAGGCGCGCCGCACCATCATGTCCCGGCCCGCCTTCGACGGCGGCGATCTCGGGTACCAGGCCGAGCAGTTGCTGCGCCAGGCGCAGGTGCAGGCCGACCAGATCCGGGCCGACGCCGAGCGGGAGCTGAGCCAGGCCCGCGCGCAGACCCAGCGCATCCTCCAGGAGCACGCCGAGCAGGCGGCCCGGCTCCAGGCGGAGCTGCACCAGGAGGCGGTCAACCGGCGCCAGCAGCTCGACCAGGAGCTGGCCGAGCGCCGGCAGACCGTCGAGTCCCACGTCAACGAGAACGTGGCCTGGGCCGAGCAGCTGCGCGCCCGCACCGAGCAGCAGGCCCGCCGGCTCCTCGACGAGTCCCGCGCGGAGGCCGAGCAGTCCCTGGCCGCCGCCCGCGCGGAGGCCGAGCGGCTGACCGCCGAGGCCCGCCAGCGGCTGCGGAGCGAGGCGGAGTCGGCCCGCGCCGAGGCCGAGCAGATCCTGCGCCGCGCCCGCGCCGACGCCGAGCGGCTGCTGAACACGGCCGCGGGGCAGGCCCAGGAGGCCACCGACCACGCCGAGCGGCTGCGCACCTCCACCGCCGGCGAGGCCGAGGAGGCCCGGCGCCGCTCCCAGGAGCTGACCCGCGCCGCCGAGCAGCGCATGTCCGCGGCCGAGGAGGCGCTGCGCAAGGCGCAGGCCGAGGCCGAGAAGCTGGTCGCCGAGGCCAAGGAGAACGCGGCCAAGGCCCTCGCCGGCGCCGAGGCGGCCAACGAGACGCGGACCCGCACGGCCAAGGAGCAGGTCGCCCGGCTGGTCGGCGAGGCCACCAAGGAGGCCGAGGCCACCAGGGCGGAGGCCGAGCAGCTCGTCGAGGACGCCCGCGCCGAGGCCGAGAAACTCGTCGCCGAGGCCGCCGAGAAGGCCCGCACGATCACCGCCGAGGAGACCGCCACCCAGCTCTCCAAGGCCGCCCGCACCGCCGAGGAGGTGCTCAACAAGGCGTCGGAGGAGGCCAAGCGGACCACCAGGGCCGCCGCCGAGGAGGCCGAGCGCATCCGCGGCGAGGCCGAGGCGGAGGCCGACCGGCTGCGCGCCGAGGCGCACGACATCGCCGAGGAGCTCAAGGGCGCCGCCAAGGACGACACCAAGGAGTACCGGGCCAAGACGGTCGAGCTCCAGGAGGAGGCCCGCCGGCTGCGCGGCGAGGCCGAGCAGCTGCGCGCCGACGCGGTCGCCGAGGGCGAGAAGATCCGCGCCGAGGCCCGCCGGGAGGCGGTCGCGCAGATCGAGGAGGCGGCCAAGTCCGCCGAGGAGCTGCTCGCCAAGGCCAAGGCGGACGCCGACGAGCTGCGGCAGGCCGCGACCACCGACAGCGAGAAGGTCCGCACCGAGGCCATCGAGCGGGCCACGGCCCTGCGCCGGCAGGCCGAGGAGACCCTGGAGCGCACCCGCGCCGAGGCCGAGCGGCAGCGCGCGGACGCCGCCGAGGCGGCCGACGCGCTCCGCGCGGACGCCGAGCGCGCCGCCACCGAGCTGCGCGAGGAGACCGAGCGTGCCGTCGAGGCCCGCGCGTCGGAGGCCGCCGAGGAGCTGACCCGGCTCCGGACGGAGGCCGAGGAGCGGCTCGCCTCGGCCGAGCGGGCGCTGGCCGAGGCCCGCGAGGAGGCCGGACGCATCCGGCGCGAGGCCGCCGAGGAGGCCGAGCGGCAGCGCGTCGAGGCCGCCGAGCGCGTCCGCGCCCTCCAGCAGCAGGCCGAGGAGGAGGCCGAGCGGCTGCGCACCGAGGCCGCCGCCGACGCCTCCGCCTCCCGCGCCGAGGGCGAGGCCGTCGCCGTACGCCTGCGCACGGAGGCGGCGAGCGAGGCCGAGCGGCTGAAGTCGGAGGCGCAGGAGAGCGCCGACCGGGTGCGGGCGGAGGCGCAGAGTGCCGCCGAGCGGCTCGCGGCCGAGGCGTCCGAGACGCTGGCCGCCGCGCAGGAGGAGGCGGCCCGGCGCCGCCGCGAGGCGGAGGAGCTGCTCGGTTCGGCCCGCGAGGAGGCCGGCCAGGAGCGCGAGCGGGCCCGCGAGCAGAGCGAGGAGCTGCTGGCCTCGGCGCGCACCCGTGTGGAGGAGGCGCAGGCCGAGGCGGTCCGGCTGGTCGAGGAGGCCGACCGGCGCGCCACCGAGATGGTCTCCGCGGCCGAGCAGCACGCCACGCAGGTGCGCGAGTCGGTGGCCGGGCTGCACGAGCAGGCCCAGGAGGAGATCACCGGGCTGCGCAGCGCCGCCGAGCACGCCGCCGACCGCACCCGGCGCGAGGCCGAGGAGGAGGCGGACCGGGTCCGCTCCGACGCCTACGCCGAGCGGGAGCGGGCCGGCGAGGACGCGACCCGGCTCAGGCGCGAGGCGCAGGAGGAGACGGAGGCCGCCAAGGCGCTCGCCGAGCGGACCGTCTCCGAGGCGATCACCGAGGCCGAGCGCATCCGCTCGGACGTCGCCGAGCACGCCCAGCGGGTGCGTACCGAGGCGTCCGACGCCATCGCCGAGGCCGAGCAGAGCGCGGCGCGCACCCGGGCGGACGCCCGGGAGGACGCCAACCGCATCCGCTCCGACGCCGCCACCCAGGCGGACACCCTGATCACCGAGGCCCGCGCGGAGGCCGAGCGGCTCACCACCGAGACGGCCGCCGAGACCGACCGGCTGCGCGCCGAGACGGTCGCCGAGACCGACCGGATGCGCGCCGCGGCGTCGGAGACGGTCGCCCAGGCCGAGGAGGCCGCGTCGCGGGCCCGCGCGGAGGCCCGGGAGGACGCCAACCGCATCCGGTCGGAGGCGGCGACGCAGGCGGACCGCCTGATCACCGAGGCGCGGTCCGAGGCCGAGAAGCTGACGACGGAGACCCTCGCCGACACCGACCGGCTGCGCACGGAGACGGTCGCGGAGGCCGAGCGGGTCCGCACCGAGGCGCTGGCCGAGGCCGACCGGGTCCGGGCCGAGGCCGCCGGGGACGCGGAGCGGCTGCGGGCCGAGGCCGCCGAGACGGTCGGTTCGGCGCGGCAGCACGCGGAGCGCGTCCGCACCGAGGCCCAGCGGGTCAAGGCGGAGGCGGCGGCCGAGGCGGAGCGGCTCACGGCGGCGGCCCGTGAGGAGGCCGAGCACACCCTCGACGAGGCCCGCAAGGACGCCAACAAGCGGCGGTCGGAGGCGGCCGAGCAGGTCGACAAGCTCATCACGGAGACCACGGCCGAGGCCGACAAGCTGCTCACCGAGGCCCAGCAGCAGGCGCAGAAGACCACCGCGGACGCGGAGGCGCAGGCCGACTCCATGGTGGGCGCGGCCCGTTCGGAGGCCGACCGGATCGTCGCCGAGGCGACGGTCGAGGGCAACACCCGGGTGGAGAAGGCCCGGACGGACGCCGACGAGCTGCTGGTCGGGGCCCGCCGGGACGCCACCGCCATCAGGGAGCGCGCGGAGGAGCTGCGCGAGCGGCTCACCGGCGAGATCGAGGAACTCCACGAGCGGGCGCGGCGCGAGGCCGCCGAGACCATGAGGTCGACGGGTGACCGCTGCGACGCGCTGGTCAAGGCCGCCGAGGAGCAGCTCGCCAAGGCGGAGGCGAAGGCCAAGGAGATCGTGTCGGAGGCCAACTCCGAGGCGGGCAAGGTCCGTATCGCCGCGGTGAAGAAGGCCGAGGGGCTGCTGAAGGAGGCCGAGCAGAAGAAGGCCAAGCTGGTGAAGGAGGCCGAGGAGCTGAAGGCCGAGGCGATCCGCGAGGCGCGGCGCACGGTCGAGGAGGGCAAGCGCGAACTGGAGATCCTGGTCCGGCGCCGCGAGGACATCAACGCGGAGATCTCCCGGGTGCAGGACGTGCTGGAGGCGCTGGAGTCCTTCGAGGCACCGGCGGTCGGCGCCAAGGACCCCGGTGTGAAGGCCGGAGCGACGGTGGGCGCCCCTCGTTCGGGTGGCAAGTCGTCAGACGGGTAGCGTGGAGACCGAATTCGGTGTCTCCTGGGACCTTTGGCTACAACCCTCGGCTAGACCCTTGACCAAGACTTTGGCAAGCCGTCGGCGTGTCCGCCACTCAAAAGAGGTGTCATTCTCCAGATCAAACACGCATACGCTCGATGACACACCGCATTGGCCCCTAGGATTCCACCTATCACCTCACCGGTCTCATTCGACAGGAACCCCATGAGCGACACTTCCCCCTACGGCTTCGAGCTTGTGCGGCGTGGGTACGACCGCGCTCAGGTGGACGAACGTATCTCCAAGCTCGTCTCCGACCGTGACAGCGCTCTCGCCCGCATCACCGCTCTGGAAAAGCGCATCGAGGAGCTTCACCTCGAAACCCAGAACGCCCAGGCCCAGGTCAGCGACGCCGAGCCGTCGTACGCGGGGCTCGGCGCGCGGGTCGAGAAGATCCTGCGGCTCGCCGAGGAAGAGGCGAAGGACCTGCGCGAGGAGGCCCGGCGCGCGGCGGAGCAGCACCGTGAGCTGGCCGAGTCGGCCGCCCAGCAGGTGCGCAACGACGCCGAGTCGTACGCGACCGACCGCAAGGCCAAGGCCGAGGACGAGGGCGTCCGGATCGTCGAGAAGGCCAAGAGCGACGCGTCGCAGCTGCGTGCCGAGGCGCAGAAGGACGCGCAGTCCAAGCGGGAGGAGGCGGACGCCCTCTTCGAGGAGACCCGCGCCAAGGCCGCGCAGGCCGCCGCCGACTTCGAGACCAACCTGGCCAAGCGCCGCGAGCAGTCCGAGCGGGACCTGGCCTCGCGTCAGGCCAAGGCCGAGAAGCGCCTCGCGGAGATCGAGCACCGCGCGGAGCAGCTCCGCCTGGAGGCGGAGAAGCTGCGCACGGACGCCGAGCGCCGCGCCCGCCAGACCGTGGAGACGGCGCAGCGCCAGGCCGAGGACATCGTGGCCGACGCCAACGCCAAGGCCGACCGCATCCGTTCGGAATCCGAGCGCGAGCTGGCCGCCCTCACCAACCGCCGGGACTCCATCAACGCGCAGCTCACCAACGTGCGCGAGATGCTGGCGACCCTCACGGGCGCCGCGGTGGCCGCCGCCGGCACGCCGTCGGAGGACGACTCCATCTCCCGCGGGGTGCCCGCCCAGCAGTCCCGCTGACGTCCGTACCCGGGTCGGACCATTGACGTAGCCCTCTGCCACTGGGGTGGCAGAGGGCTACGCCGCGTTCTAGCGTGGGCGGCATGATCGAGCTCTCGGGGCTGACCAAGCGGTACGGCGAGAAAGTGGCGGTGAACGACCTGACCTTCACCGTCCGGCCGGGGATCATCACGGGTTTCCTCGGCCCCAACGGCGCGGGCAAGTCGACGACCATGCGGATGGTGCTGGGGCTCGACCGGCCCACCGCCGGTGACGTCCGCATCGACGGCCGGCACTACCACGAGCTGAAGGACCCGCTGACGTACATCGGCGCGCTGCTGGACGCCAAGGCGGTGCACGGCGGGCGCAGCGCCTACCATCACCTGCTCTGCCTCGCCCAGGCCAACGGCATCCCCGCGCGGCGGGTGCACGAGGTGCTGGACACGGTCGGTCTGACGGCGGTGGCGAAGAAGAAGGCCAAGGGGTTCTCGCTGGGCATGGGGCAGCGGCTCGGCATCGCGGGCGCGCTGCTCGGCGATCCGCGCATCCTGATGTTCGACGAGCCGGTCAACGGACTCGACCCCGAGGGCATCCACTGGATCCGCAATCTGATGAAGACCCTCGCCGCGCAGGGCCGTACCGTCTTCGTCTCCTCCCACCTGATGAGCGAGATGGCGCTGACGGCGGACCACCTGGTCGTCATCGGCCAGGGCAGGCTGCTGGCGGACACCTCGATGGCCCGGTTCATCGCGGAGAACTCGCGTTCCTACGTCCGTGTCCGCACCCCGCAGCGGGAGCGGCTGCTGGACGTGCTGGCCACGGCCGGGATCGCGGTCGCGCCGGGCGGCGGGGAGGCGCTGGAGGTGGACGGCGACAAGGCCGAGGCGATCGGTGAGCTGGCCGCGCGGCACCAGATCACGCTGCACGAGCTGAGCCCCCAGCGGGCCTCGCTGGAGGAGGCGTTCATGCAGCTCACCGCGGAGTCGGTGGAGTACCACGCGCACGACGGGCAGCCGGCCGCCGGACCGCTCCCGCCGCAGGGGCAGGCGCAGGGGCAGGCGCAGGGGCAGGGGCAGGGGCAGCGGCCGTGGGGCAGCGACTGGAGGAAGGGATGAGCATGGCGGCGACGCAGGTGGTCCGGTCCGAGTGGACCAAGATCCGGTCGGTCGCGTCCACCGTGTGGACGCTGGGGCTGGCCGTGGTCGTCACCATCGCCCTCGGCATGCTGATCTCGGCGCTGTCGAAGAGCGAGTTCGACACGATGGACCGGCAGGACCAGCTCACCTTCGATCCGACGTTCACCAGCTTCGCCGGGATGAGCCTCGGCCAGCTCGCGATGATCGTGTTCGGGGTGCTGGTGGTGGCGAACGAGTACAGCAGCGGCATGATCCGCACCTCGCTCGCGGCCGTGCCCCGGCGCGGCACGTTCCTCGCCGGCAAGGTCGCGGTCGCCACCGTGCTGGCCCTGGTGGTGTCGATGGCGACCAGCTTCGCCGCGTTCTTCCTCGGGCAGATGATGCTCGGCGACCTGAAGGCGTCCCTCGGGGACGACGGGGTGCTGCGGGCGGTCATCGGCGGCGGCCTCTACATGACCCTGATCGCGGTGTTCTCGATGGGCGTCGCCGCGATGCTGCGTTCGCCGATGCTGTCCCTGGGCATCCTGATGCCGTTCTTCTTCCTGATCTCCAACATCCTCGGCAGCGTCGACGTGACGAAGAAGGTCGGGCGGTTCCTGCCGGACCAGGCGGGCAGCAAGATCATGGAGGTGGTCCCGCCGCTCGACGACGACACCCCCTACGGGCCGTGGGGCGGCCTCGGCATCATGGTGCTCTGGGTGGTCGCGGCCCTCCTCGGCGGCTACCTGGTGCTCAAGCGGCGGGACGCCTGAGTCCGACCGCGCCGGTGCCGATCCCGTCCGGACGTGAACGGAACCGTCGGCGCGTGGATAAGCTCCTAACCCTTACGGGGGCGTGCGCCCCGCTGTCCTGATCCTTTCGATGGGTGCGGAGCATGATCGAGGCTGTCGGCCTGACCAAGCGCTACGGCGACAAGACCGCTGTGTACGACCTGTCCTTCCAGGTGCGTCCCGGCACTGTCACCGGTTTCCTCGGGCCGAACGGCTCGGGGAAGTCGACGACGATGCGGATGATCCTCGGTCTGGACAACCCCACCAGCGGACAGGTGACCATCGGCGGTTACCCCTACCGCAAGCTGCCCAACGCCCCCCGCCAGGTCGGCGCCCTGCTCGACGCCAAGGCCGTGCACGGCGGCCGGTCCGCCCGCAACCACCTGCTGAGCCTCGCCCAGCTCTCCGGCATTCCGGCCCGCCGGGTGGACGAGGTGCTCGGTGTGGTCGGCCTCCAGGACGTGGCCCGCCGGCGCTCCAAGGGCTTCTCCCTCGGCATGGGCCAGCGGCTCGGCATCGCCGCCGCCCTCCTCGGCGACCCCCAGGTGCTCCTCTTCGACGAGCCGGTCAACGGCCTCGACCCGGAGGGCATCCTCTGGGTGCGCAATCTGATGAAGGCGCTCGCCGCCGAGGGCCGTACGGTCTTCGTCTCCTCGCACCTGATGAGCGAGATGGCGCTCACCGCCGACCACCTCATCGTCATCGGGCGCGGGCAGCTCATGGCCGACATGAGCGTGACGGACTTCATCTCCGCCAACTCCGCCGACTTCGCCCGGGTCCGCACCCCCGACACCGAGCCCCAGCTGCGCGAGAAGCTCTCCGCCGCGCTCACCGAGGCGGGCGGCCACGTGCTGCCGGAGCAGGACGGCGCGCTCCGCGTGACCGGGCTGCCGCTCCCCCGCATCAGCGACCTCGCGCACGACACCGGCGTACGGCTGTGGGAGCTGTCACCGCACCAGGCGTCGCTGGAGGAGGCGTACATGCGGATGACGCAGGGCGCCGTCGACTACCGCTCGACCGCCGACCAGAAGGCCGGCCTCCAGCAGCCGCTGCCGCCCGGCGCGCAGCCGCCGGTGCCGGTGCCCGGACAGGGCCAGCCCGGCTGGTACGCCCCGCCGCCGCCCCAGCGGGGCGGGCAGCCCTTCGCCCCGCCCGCGCCGCCCGCCAACCCCTACGCGCAGCCGGCGCCGCCGCCCCCCGCCCCGCAGCAGCCCGCCGCTCCCGCCCCCGCCGAGCCCGAGCCCAAGGACGCCCGATGAGCACGCCCCAGCCCCCGATGCCGCAGGCCGCACCCGACCGGTGGGCGGCGCCCGGTCCGGCGTACGCCGGTTACACCTCCCCGATCCCGGTGGTGCGCACCAACCTGATGCACGCGGTCGCCTCGGAGTGGACGAAGATCCGCTCGGTGCGCTCGACGCTGTGGACGCTCGGCGTCTTCGTGCTGCTGGTGGTGGGCATCGGACTGCTGGTCGGCGGGGTGGTGGCCGGGACCGAGGCCGACCTGTCCGGCTCCAACCCGCTGGAGCTGGGCTTCTTCGGCCTGCTCCTCGGCAGCATGTGCATCATGACGCTGGGCGTGCTGACCACGGCCTCGGAGTACGGCACCGGTCTGATCCGCACCACCATGACCGCCTGCCCCAGCCGCGGCCGGGTGCTGGCCGCCAAGGGCCTGGTGTTCTTCCTGGTGTCGTTCGCGGTGACGCTGGTCTCGGCGACGCTGGTGGCCGTCGCGCAGGTGGCGATGCTGCCGGGCGCCGACGAGCCCAGCGGTGAGGACTGGCTCCGGTCCACCGTGGGCGTCTCGCTGTACATCGCCCTGCTCGGCCTGCTCTCGCTGGCCGTCGGCTCGATCATCCGCCACTCGGCGGGCGCCATCACCATCATGATCGGCCTGCTGCTCGCGCCGCTGGTGATCGCGCTGTTCATGTTCTCGGAGTCGCTGAAGGACGTGCAGGAGTTCCTGCTGGAGTACTCGATCCCGAACCAGCTCAGTGTCTTCTACGCCAACTCCCTGTCGGACTCCGGCCCGTCGGGCTGGGGACCCCTGGGGATCATCCTCGGTGTCACGGCCGTCGTCTTCGGCATCGCCTTCGTGCTGCTCCAGCGCCGGGACGTCTAGGTCGCCGCCGGTCAGAACCGCGGCGCGTTCCGGGACCGCTGCACCCGTGCGGTGCGGCGGTCCTTCGCGTTCCAGCACGCCTTGTGCCAGTGCCGGCGCTCGTCCACGCCCGAGTGGTCCGGCCACGCCACGACGTGCGGGACGCCGTCCGGGATCATCTGGTCGCAGCCCGGGCAGCGGTAGGACTTGCCCTGCGCGCTCGCGCCCGCCACGTGCCGCACGTACCAGTCCTCGCCCCGCCAGTGCTCGGCGGACTGCCAGCCGCCGTAACGCCCCGGCCGGTCGTCCTCGGCGCTGCGGCCGGACGATCCGGCTCCCTTGGGTCGGTTACGACGCGGGGACACAGGACACCTCACGGGTCTATACAGGGGAGTACGGGCCGCGTCCAGCCTACGCGGGCCGGACAGGGGCACGCCCACGGCGCCCGGGACGGCCGCCGATCCGCGCGGGGGCGCTCCGGGCACCGCGCGGGGGCACCGGGGAGCCCGCGCCGTGCCGCCCGGCGGCCGGCACGGCGGTGGTCTCCGCTCCGTACGGCGGTGAGCGGACGGCCCATTCGGCAGACAATCCGCCAATCTCCTCGTCCGGCCGTGTCCTCGGCACGTGTCACGCGGTTATGCCCTGTGGGGGAGCTCCGTGTCGGAGCCAAGGAAGCAGGAACAGCGATGCGCGTGGGAAGTTTCGTGCTGGCGGCCCAGTTCCCGGGCCAGGGCCAGGGGGAGGCGCTGCACCGGGCGGTCCGTTCGGCGGAGGTCGCCGAGGAGGCGGGGCTGGACGCGGTCTGGCTCGCCGAGCACCACTTCGTGCCGTACGGCACCTGTCCCTCGGCGGTGACGCTGGCCGCCCTGCTGCTGGGCCGCACCCGCCGCCTGAGGGTGGGTACGGCGGTCAGTGTGCTGCCCACCGCCCACCCGGTGGCCCTCGGTGAGCAGGCCGCGCTGCTCCACCTGACCAGCGGCGGCCGGTTCTCGCTGGGCGTGGGCCGCGGCGGGCCCTGGGTCGACCTGGAGGTCTTCGGCGCGGGCCTCGCGGCGTACGAGGAGGGGTTCCCGGACTCCCTGGACCTGCTGCTGCGCTGGCTGCGCGAGCCGGCGGTCGGGGCCGCAGGGGAGCGCTACCGGTTCCGCCAGGTGCCGGTCGTCCCGCGGCCCGCGGAGGCGCTCACGGACGCGGCGGGGCCCGAGGTCGTCGTCGCCTGCACCTCACCGGCGAGTGTGCGCCTCGCCGCCGAGCGGGGGCTGCCGATGCTGCTCGGGATGCACATCGGGGACGAGGAGAAGGCCGCGATGGTCGCCCTGTGGCAGCGGCACGCACGGGCCGCCGGACGCCCGGCCGGGGAGATCCGGGACGCCGGGCACGTCTCGGCCGGGGTCTGCCAGATCGCCGACCGGCGCACCGACGCCACGGAGACGCTGACGAAGGCGATGCCGGGCTGGCTGCGGCAGGGTCTGGGCGCCCATGTCACGGTGGACGGGCGGCCCCGGCGGATGCGCGACCCGCTGGCCTACACCGAGCTGCTCTGCGGACTGCACCCGGTGGGCACCCCCCGGCTCTGCGCCGACCGGCTCACCGCGACCAGTGAGCGCACGGGCGTGACCCGCTTCGCACTGCTCACGGAGGGCTCCGGCGACCTCGCGGCCACCGAGGAGAACGTGCGGCGGCTCGGCACCGAGGTCCTCCCCCAGCTGCGCTGACCGGCCCCGGGAAGCTTGCCGCCCCGGCACAACCCGCACCTCCCGCGTACGGAGCGGCAAGCCGATGCTCATCGGCGTCAGCAGTCGCGCAGTTCGGGCGACTGGTTCAGCAACTGGTTGCGCACCGAGGTGAAACGGGCCAGCGTGTCGTCGACCGAGGGGTCCGTCGGGAAGACCGCCACCCGGTGGCAGTTCTGGAAGGCCAGCCGTACCCCGAAGTGCCGTTGCAGGGCGCCGCGTATCGCGTCACTCGCGAGCACACGCAGCAGCTGGCCGCGTGCCTGCTCGTCCGGCGGAGGCGTCTGGTTGTCGGCGAAGGCTCCGCCGTCGACCTTCAGCTGGGCCACCAGGGAGCTGATCATCTCCCACGCGTACGGCAGGGAGGTCCGGACGCAGTCGACGAAGTCCGCTTCGTCGACCTCGCCTCGCTCGGCCTGTTCGAGTAGGGCCGGTGAGACGTCGAGCGACATGAGTACTCCTCTCGCACCCCCGGGCAGCAGGGGTTGCCGGACAGTAAAGGGAGATCACGATGTCGGACACGCTGCGTGCACATCCCGCGACCTCCCGTTGAATACCGTAAGCACCCCGGCGGGGCGGCACCAGGAGAATGCCCGGATGCGCGGTTCGGCGTGGGCACACAATCGGCCAGTGCGCACACCGGCGCTTATGGGACAGGTGGGACGACTCGCGCCGGTCGCGCGCGGTGCCGTCGCGGGGTGCGAATCGCGCCGGGGCGGGCGCGTCGAGTAGCGTTGCCGACCATGCGTCTCGTCATTGCCCGCTGCTCCGTGGACTACGCCGGGCGGCTCACCGCGCACCTGCCCTCGGCTCCCCGCCTGATCCTGGTCAAGGCGGACGGCAGCGTCTCCATCCACGCCGACGACCGGGCCTACAAACCCCTGAACTGGATGTCGCCGCCGTGCACCCTGAAGGAGGGCACGGGCGACGAGGCGGGCGTCTGGACCGTCGTCAACAAGGCGGGTGAGAGGCTCATCATCACGATGGAGGAGATCCTCCACGACTCCTCGCACGAGCTGGGCGTGGACCCGGGCCTGATCAAGGACGGCGTGGAAGCGCACCTCCAGGAGCTGCTCGCCGACCGCATCGAGACCCTCGGAGCGGGTTACACCCTGATCCGCCGCGAGTACCCCACGGCCATCGGCCCGGTGGACATCCTCTGCCGGGACGCCGAGGGGAAGACGGTCGCCGTGGAGATCAAGCGGCGCGGCGAGATCGACGGCGTCGAGCAGCTCACCCGGTACCTCGAACTGCTGAACCGCGATCCCCGTCTCGCGCCGGTGCGCGGGGTGTTCGCCGCGCAGGAGATCAAGCCGCAGGCCCGGGTGCTGGCCACCGACCGCGGCATCGGCTGCCAGGTGCTGGACTACGACGCGCTGCGCGGCATCGAGGACGACAAGCTGCGGCTGTTCTGAGCACGCGGTCCGCGCGGACCGCGCGGATCACACGGACGACCGGGGAGGGCGGGGGTTTCCCCGCCCTCCCCGGTCGTTCCGCGTCCGGCCTCAGATGATCTGCGGCGATCCCGTGCCGGTGCCGCTCGCGCTGCTCCGCGGGGCGCCCGCCGAGCCGCTGGTGGTGGCGCTGGTGGTGGTCGTGGGGCCGCTGGCCGAGTCGGAGGTCTCGGGGGTGGTCTCCGGGGGCGGCTCGGACGTCTCCGGGGGCACGGATGTCTCCGGTGATTCCGAGGCCGACGGCTCGGTGGGGTCCGGCGAGGTGGGGGACGACGGCCCGGACGGCTTCGGGGAGGACGGCGGCCTGGAAGACGTCGGCGGGCGCGTCGTCGACGGGTCGTCCGAGTCCTCCGGGTCACCGGGGTCGCGGCTGCCGCTCGGCTCGTCCGAAGGCGTCCCGGAGGCCGAGGGCGTCGGATCGTCCGAGGTCCCCGGGGTGCCGTCCGGGCCGGGGTCGGTGGTGTCGGCGCCGGCGGGCTCCCCGGCGCCGCCCGCGCCGCCGTCCTCGGGGCGGTCGGCGCCCAGGCCGCCGTCGTCGACGCCCTGGCTCGCGGACGGGTTGACGCCGACCTGGTCGGCGGGGGTCTCGCCCTCGCCGTCGGAGGTGGCGCCGAGGGTGACGACCGTGCCGAGCACCGCGACCAGCAGCGCGCCCGCGCCGGCCGCGACCAGGTTGCGCCGGGCGAAGCCCGTGAGGCCGCCGCGCGCCTTGCGGGACGGGCCCGTCACCGGACGGCCCGCGGCCGGGCCGCGGTGGGTGACCAGGGTCGGCTGCTGCGGGGCCGGCTGGAGCGGCGGGAAGGGCTCGGGCACCCCGGCGGGCGGTGCCGCCGACTCCTCGTGCCGGACGTCGGGCACCTCCTCCCCCGCCGTCGTCCCGGACACGGCCACCGCCGCGGCCGGGGTCCCGCCCCCGATCGCGCCGAGGCCCGGGGTGTCCCCGGCCCGGTCGGCGACCAGGGCGAGGGCCCGGCGGCCGGCGACGGTGCCGCGCTTGTCGGCGGCGGCGCCGCGCAGCCCGATGGACGCCTCCAGCTCGGCGCGGGCCCGGTCGAGCTGGTCCTCGCAGAGCGCGAGCACGCCCAGCTCGTGGTGGAAGTAGGCCTGTTCGGCGACGTCCCCGGCGAGCCGGCCGGCCTCGCTGCCGGAGCGCAGCGCCCGCTCCCAGGCGCCCCAGTGCAGCCCGGCGGCGAACGCGGGCGCCGCCGCGCGGGCCAGCCGTACGGCGGGGTCGCCCGGGTCCGGGTCCTCGTCGCCGTCGGCGGCCGGGCCGGGCGGTGCCGCGGCCGGCGCGAGCACGGTCAGGGCGGCCAGGATCGCGTCGGCCTCGGCGCAGACGCGCTCGGGGGTGACCGAGGGGTGCCCGGCCCACCAGGCGTAGTGCCGGGCGGCCTCCAGGACCCGGCCGGCGGCGGCCTCGCCGTACCCGGCGGCCTCCAGCTGGGTCAGGACGCCGGCGGCGAGCCGGTAGCGGGAGCCGACCGGGGAGACCAGGCCGCAGGCGGCCAGCTCGCCGAGGGCGGCGTCCGCGTGGGTGTCGCCGGCCAGTGCGGGCAGGTGCGCCTGGTGCGGCACCTCGCCGCCGAGGGCGACGGCGAACTCCAGGGCGGCGCGGGCGGAGCCGCTCAGCCGGGAGGCGAGCAGCGGCGCGGGCGCGGCGGCCTCCCCGAGCGACGGCAGCGGTACGTCGTCGACGGCGGCGGTGTCGTGCGGCGTGCCGTCCTCGGACGGGGCGTCGGTGAAGACGCCGTGCTCGTCGACGGCGTCGGCGCCGGCCCGCAGCCGGTCGCGGCGGCGCAGCAGGGCGCCGGCCTGGACGAAGCGCAGCGGCAGACCCTCGGACTCGAACCAGAGGTCGCCGGCCCAGTTGGCCTCTTCCTCGGTGAGGGGCCGGCCGGCGGCGCGCTCCAGCAGGGCGACGCCGTCGGCGCGGTCGAGTCCGGTGAGGAAGACCTCCTCGACGGCGGCGTCGGAGGACGGGGCCGGGACGTCCGGGGTGGCGGCGATCAGGAAGGCGCACTCGGGGGTCGCGGCCAGCAGGTCGTCCAGCGCGGCGCCGCCGAGCCCGGCGTCGTCCAGGATGACGACGGCGCCGATCTCCCGGACGTGGGCGAGGAGTTCCTCGCGCGCCGGGCGGTGCCGGGGTGCCCGGTGGACGGCGTGGAAGAGGTCGTGGAGGAGGTCGTCGGCCGTGCGGTGGAAGCCGTTGAGGCGGACGACGCCGTCGGGGGCGAGGTCGGCGCAGTCCTCGGCGACGCGGTCGAGGAGGCTGGTGCGGCCGGAGCCGCCGGGGCCGGTGAGGCGGACGCTGCGGCCGCGGGCGAGGAGGCGCACGAGGCGTTCCCGTTCGTCCTGGCGGGCCAGGAGCGGCAGCGCGGGCAGCGCCGGTCCCGGCGGGACGGGCGGCCGGGCGGCGCGCTCGGTCTCGGCGCGTTCGGCGGTGGTCAGCTTCTCCGGGCGGGCGGGCCGCTCTCCCGGCGGGCAGACCTCGATCTCGCTGCCGTCGACCGGGTTGACGGTGAGCAGGAAGTCGCCGGCGACGAGCTGGGCCGTGCGGGCCGGCGTGGCCGTCGGCTGGCCGTAGTCGGAGGTGAGGGGGTCCCGGGACGGGCGTGGGCGCGGCGCGCTGCCGTCGCCGTCATGGCCGTACTCCCGAGGTCCCCGGTTGTTCGGGTCCATAGGTTCCAAGCCCCCCAAAAGCGTCGTGTGCTTCGGTCACCGGTCGGGACCACCCTCCCGGCCTTGCCGCACACCGCGCTGTCGCTTCTGGTCCGGGCCCGCCAGTGGGTCTGAGGACAGCGGGCAGCCAGACCCTAAACCGTAGCCCAGTATCTCCGACAGTCCGGGGTGCCGGGCCGCCCGAGACGTCACAGTCTCGTGAGGATTGGGTGTGGCGCGCGGTTCGGCCGGAGCTGTCCGGGTCCCCCGCGTCCGTCTCGTCACACCCGTCCGGGGGTCACACCCGGGGCAGGGTCTCCACGCCGATGCCGCCCTCGATCGCGAGGATGCGGTGCAGCCGGGTGGCCACCAGCAGGCGCTGCATCTGCGGCGGTACGCCGCGCAGCACGAGGCGCCGGCCGCAGCGGCCGGCCCGCCGGTGCGCTCCCATGATGACGCCGAGTCCGGTGGCGTCCCAGGAGTCCAGTTCGGACAGGTCGAGCACCAGGTCACCGGCCCCGTCGTCGACGGCCGAGTGCAGGACCGTACGGGCGTCCGCCGCGCTGCGGACGTCGAGGCGGCCCCCGACGGCCAGCTCGGCGTGATCGCCCCTGATGTGCATATGCGCTCCCCGTGCGTGCGTCTCGTGCTCCGCGGTGTGGTCTCGTACCGGTGGTCGGTGTGGCGGCAAGGTGACGAGGGTGATGCACCTTCTGACTGTGTGCAACGCCCAACGGTTGCCGCCCGTGAGCCGATCGATACCTAATTCACTCCGGCGAGTGAGCTTCGTACGTGTAGAAGCCCTGCCCGCTCTTGCGGCCGATGTCACCGGCGTCCACCATTCGGCGCATCGACTCCGGCGGGGCGAACTTCTCGTCCTGCGACTCGGTGTAGATGTTGCTCGCGGCGTGGAGCAGGATGTCCACGCCGGTGAGGTCGGCGGTGGCCAGGGGGCCCATGGCGTGGCCGAAGCCCAGCTTGCAGGCGAGGTCGATGTCCTCGGCGGTGGCGACGCCCGACTCGTGGAGCTTCGCGGCCTCGACGACGAGGGCGGAGATGAGGCGGGTGGTCACGAACCCGGCGACGTCCCGGTTGACGACGATGCAGGTCTTGCCCGTCGACTCGGCGAACTCGCGGGCCCTGGCGAGGGTTTCGTCGCTCGTCTTGTACCCGCGCACCAGCTCGCACAGCGCCATCATCGGCACCGGCGAGAAGAAGTGCGTGCCGACGACCCGCTCCGGGCGGCCGGTGACGGCGGCGATCTTGGTGATCGGGATGGCGGAGGTGTTGGAGGCGAGGATCGCCTCGTCCTTCGCCAGCCTGTCGAGGGCGCGGAAGATCTCGTGCTTGACGTCGAGCTTCTCGAAGACGGCCTCGACGATCACGTCCGCGTCGGCGACCGCGTCCAGGTCGGTGGTCGGGGTGATCCGGGCGAGGGCGGCGTCGGCGTCGTGCGCCTCCAGCTTCCCCTTGGCGACGAACTTGTCGTACGACGCCTTGATGGAGTCGGTGCCGCGCCGCAGCGCCTCGTCGGTCACGTCGCGCAGGACGACGTCCCAGCCCGCCTGGGCGGAGACCTGGGCGATTCCGGACCCCATGAGGCCGGCTCCGATGACGGCGAGCTTCCGTGCCACTGTACGACTCCCCTGGATACGGGTCTTTGTGTGTCTCCGGCGGACATTAGCGGGCGCGAGGGGCCCTGTGACCGGTAAGTAACGCGCGTCACGTCTCACATGACGGACATCACACCGTGGGGGGTCATCCGGCGCCTCGTACGGCGTAGTTGAGGACCCGGTCGCTCAACAGGTCCTCCATCTCGTCCAGGACGAGCAGCATCTCGCGGGAGACCTCGGCGGGGGTGCCGCCCGCCAGCATGCGCCGGCCGATGCCGGCCATGACCGTCCCGTGCGCCCAGCTGAGCTGACCGGCGATCAGGTCGGGCAGGGGGTCATCGGGGCCGGCGCCGGTCTCCTCGCGCAGGGTCCGTTCGAGGTCGACGACGACCTCCTGGCCGATGGCCCACATGCGGGAGCGCAGGGCGGGCGAGTCGTGGATGACCCGCATGAAGGCGGCGTAGCCGTCCATCAGGCCGATCCGGGGGGACACCGACTCGACCTCCTCGCGCAGTTCGCGCAGGACCGCCGCGGCGGCCGACTCGCCGTCCCGCCGGCCGCGCACCCAGCGCGAGAGCCGGTCGACGACGCCCTTGGAGCGGTCGAGGAAGAGGTCCTCCTTGGCCGGGAAGTAGTTGTACACGGTGTTCACCGAGACGTCCGCCGCCTCGGCCACCTCCGCGACGGTCACGGCGTCGAAGCCGCGCTCGATGAACAGACCCGTGGCGACATCGGAGATGTACTGCCTGGTCTGCCGCTTCTTCCGTTCCCTGAGTCCCTCGGCCACACCGCCATCCTAGCTTCGGTGGGGCCGATGAAAATTTGGAGGCGAAGCAAAAGTTGGCGTCCTGAAAAGTTGGAGTCATTGCAAAATTGGTGAGGTTCTGTTTTTCTGGGGCCATGGCACTCATCAGTACGGCCGGACTGGCCCGTACCTTCCGCACCAAGCACGGCCCGGTGGAGGCCGTGCGCGGCATCGACCTGACCGTCCGGGAGGGCGAGATCCTCGGCTTCCTCGGGCCGAACGGCGCCGGGAAGACCACCACCCTGCGGATGCTGACCACGCTGCTGGCGCCGACCGGCGGCACGGCCACGGTGGCCGGGTGCGACCTGGCCGGCGACCCGGCGGGGGTCCGTGCGGCCTGCGGGTACGTGGCGCAGTCCGGCGGCGTCGACCCGCAGATCACCGTGCGGGAGGAGCTGGTCACCCAGGGCCGGTTCTACCGCCTGGGCAAGGCGCGGGCGGCCGAGCGCGCCCGGGAACTCGCCCGCGACCTGGACCTGACCGACCTGCTCGACCGCAGGTGCGGGGCGCTCTCCGGCGGCCAGCGCAGACGGCTGGACATCGCGATGGCGCTCACCCACCGCCCCCGGGTGCTGTTCCTCGACGAGCCGACCACCGGCCTGGACCCCGGCAGCCGCGCCGGTCTGTGGGAGCTGGTGCGCCGGCTGCGCGACGAGCACGGCACGACGGTCTTCCTGACCACCCACTATCTGGACGAGGCGGACGCGCTCGCGGACCGCCTGGTGATCGTCGACCGGGGCGTGGTGGCCGCCGAGGGCACCCCGGGCGCGCTGAAGCTGGCGCACTGCGGCTCGATCGACGCCAGCCTCCAGGACACGTTCCTCGCCATCACCGGCCGCGGCCCCTCCCCGGCCGAGTCCGCCCCCGTCGCCGTATAGGACCCCGCATGCTGCTGCACGACACCGCTCTCGTCTACGGACGCTATCTGCGCCAGTCGCTGCGCTCGCGTTTCGCGCTGCTCTTCGGCGTGCTGATGCCGCTGCTGTACCTCCTCTTCTTCGGGCCGCTGCTCACCGGCCTGCCACTGGGCGGGCGGGGCGACTCCTGGCAGGTACTGGTGCCAGGACTGCTGCTCCAACTCGGCCTGTTCGGGGCCTCGTTCGCCGGATTTATGATCATCCTGGAGAAGGGGCAGGGGGTGGTCGAGCGGATGCGGGTCACGCCGGTGAGCCGGCTGGCGCTGCTGCTGGGCCGGGTGCTGCGGGAGGCGACGGTCTTCGTCTTCCAGGCGGTGCTGCTGGTGCTGGCCGCCGTGGCGATGGGGCTGCGGGCCCCGCTGCCGGGCGTGCTGATCGGCTTCGGGTTCGTCGCCCTGCTCACCGTCTCCCTGGCCGCCCTGTCGTACGCGCTGGCGATGAAGGTCGCCACCCCGCAGGGGTTCGGGCCGGTGGTCAACGCGCTGACCATGCCCGCGATGCTGCTGAGCGGCCTGATGCTGCCGATGACCCTGGGCCCTCGCTGGCTGGACGTCCTCTCCCACTTCATGCCGTTCCGCTACCTGGTGGACGCCCTGCGGGACGCCTACGTCGGGCAGTACGCCACCGCGCACATGCTGTACGGCGTCCTGGTCGCCGTCGGCCTGGCCGTGCTGTCGGTGGCGGTCGGCACACGCGTCTTCCGCACCGCCGGGGCGTAACTACGCTGGACCCATGGTCAACCTCACGCGCATCTACACCAGGACCGGCGACCGGGGCACGACGGCCCTCGGGGACATGAGCCGCGTACCCAAGACCGACCTCAGGATCGCCGCGTACGCCGACGCCAACGAGGCCAACGCGGTGCTCGGCACGGCGATCGCGCTCGGCGCGCTGGAGGAGGAGGTCGTCAAGGTCCTGGTCCGGGTGCAGAACGACCTGTTCGACGTGGGCGCCGACCTGTCGACGCCGGTGGTGGCGGAGCCCGAGTTCCCGCCGCTGCGGGTCGAGCAGTTCTACGTCGACCGGCTGGAGGCCGACTGCGACCGGTTCCTCGCCGAGCTGGAGAAGCTGCGCTCGTTCATCCTGCCCGGCGGCACCCCCGGCGCCGCCCTGCTGCACCAGGCCTGCACGGTGGTCCGCCGGGCCGAGCGCTCGACCTGGGCGGCACTGGAGGCGCACGGCGACACGATGAACCCGCTCACCGCCACCTACCTCAACCGCCTCTCCGACCTCCTGTTCATCCTGGCGCGGTACGCCAACAAGGAGGTCGGGGACGTGCTGTGGGTGCCGGGCGGGGAGCGGTAGTCACCGGGGGGTCTTCTCCAGGCCGGCCCGCTCGGCCGGTGCCTTCTTCGGCCAGATCGCGTACGTGAGCGCGATCAGCCCGTGGATGCCGGCCACCCGCCAGGCCGTGTGCGTCCAGTTCTCCAGCGGGCCGGTGCGGGCCGGATCGCCGACGTACCACATGGCGAGGGCGAGCAGCCCCGTCGCGACCGCGGCGGCGACGACCGTGCCGAGCCACACCTTGCCCTCGTGCGCGGCGCGGGCCATGCCGTAGCGCGGCGCCACGGGCAGCGGGCGGCCGTCGAGGCGGTGGGCGGCGTGGCCGTCGAGCCACTTCACCGTGCGGTGGCCGTGGCCGACGGTGTAGCCGATGTACAGCGCGGCCAGGCCGTGCGTCCAGTCCGGGTCGGCGCCGTTCTTCAGGTCGAGGGCGGTGACGACCAGCAGGACGGCCTCCAGCAGCGGCTCGCACAGCAGCAGCGCCAGGCCGGTGCGCGGCATCCGCAGCAGATAGCGGGCGCCCAGCCCGGCCGCCAGCAGCACCCAGAAGCCGATCTCGCAGACGATGATCAGGGTGACGATCACGGTGGGTTCCTCTCGTTCACCCTTCCAGGCTTCCGCGTGCGGCGCCGCGGGGCGTCGTCGGCCATGACGAATCCGCGGTACACCGAAGGATGCAGTCCGGGACCCTCCGCCGGCACCAGGCGAAGGCGCCGCCCGCCGTGTTGGATGGGAGCCATGGCCGTACGACTCCCCCGCCCGCACCGCTTCGACGGGTACGTCGCGGCCGGCGGGCTGCTCGGCGGGGTGCTGCTGTGGGGCGTCGGGCTGGGCGTCCGGCCGGCCGACGACCCGATCGTGCTGTTCGGCGGGGGCTGGCCGCTGCTGGTCCCGCTGGCGGTGACGTCCGGCTGCGAGCTGCTGCGCCGGGCCGCCCCGCGCACCGCCGTCCTGACCGGCACGGCCGCGCTGGTCCTGGACACGATGACCCAGGGCAGCCTGGTCACGCTGGTGATGTACACCGACCTGATGTACGCCGCCGTCCTGTACGGCACCCCGGGCACCGCCCGCCGCATCCCGTGGATCACGGGGCTGCTGACGGTGGCGGCCACCGTCGTGCCGTTCGCCGTGTGGCGGGTGCCCGAGGCGCTGCTGATCGGGGTGGCGGTCGGGATCGTGTCGTTCGGGCCCGCCTCCACCGGCCTGATCGTGCGCAGTCACCGGGAGGCCGCCGACTCCGCCCGGCTGCGCGCCGAGCAGACCGCGCTCCTCGCCGAGCAGGACCGCGTCCAGGCGGTCATGGCGGAACGGGCGCGGATGGCCCGCGAGTTGCACGACCTGGTCGCCAACCACCTCTCCGCCATCGCCATCCACTCCACCGCCGCGCTCTCCCTCGACGACCCGGCCACCACCCGGCAGGCGCTCGGCGTGATCCGGGAGAACAGCGTCGAAGGGCTCGCGGAGATGCGCCGGCTGATCGGCATCCTGCGGGACACCGGCGCCGGTGCCGAACCGTCCGCAGCCCCCACCCTGGACGGTCTCGGCGCCCTGGTGGACACCGCCCGCGCGGGCGGTCTCGACGTCAGCCTGGACGCGGCGCACGGCACCGGCCTGCCCACGCCGGTCGAGCTGGCCGCGTACCGGATCGTGCAGGAGTCGCTCACCAACGCGCTGAAGCACGCGGCCCCCGGCCCGGTCCGGGTGACGCTCACCCGGGGCGACGGCCTCCTGCGGGTCCGGGTGACCAGCCCCTACGCCGGCTCCGGCACTCCCCGTGCCCCCGGCTCCGGCGCCGGCCTGGTCGGCATGCGGGAGCGGGCGGCGCTGCTCGGCGGCACGTTCGACGCCGGCCCCGACGGCGCGCTGTGGACCGTACGCGCCGTCCTCCCCCTGACCGAAGGAGACCGCGCGTGATCCGTCCCGTCCGGGTGCTGGTCGCCGAGGACCAGTCCGCCGTCCGCGCCGGGCTGGTGCTCATCCTGGGCAGCGCCCCCGACATCGAGGTGGTGGGCGAGGCGGCGGACGGTGAGCGGGCGGTGGCCCTCGCCCGCGAACTCCGCCCCGACCTGGTGCTGATGGACGTACAGATGCCGCGCCTGGACGGGGTGGCGGCGACCCGGCAGGTGGTGGCAGAGGGGCTGGCGGACGTCCTGGTGCTGACCACCTTCGACCTCGACGAGTACGTCTTCGGGGCGCTGCGCGCCGGGGCCGCCGGGTTCCTGCTGAAGAACACCGAGGCGCGGGACCTGCTCGACGCCGTGCGCACGGTCGCCCGCGGCGAGGGCATCGTCGCGCCGGCCGTCACCCGGCGGCTGATCGCGGAGTTCGCCGCCCGCCCCGTCCGCGAGCCGGGCACCGACCCGGCGGTGCTGGACGCCCTGACCCGGCGGGAGCGCGAGGTGCTGTCCTGCCTCGGCGCGGGGCTGTCCAACGCGGCGATCGCGGAGCGCCTGGACATGGCCGAGGCGACGGTGAAGACGCACGTCAGCCGGTTGCTGGGGAAGCTGGGCCTGCGCAGCCGGGTGCAAGCGGCCGTGCTGGCGCAGGAGTTGGGAGTGTGAGGGACGGGGTATCACAGACCCCGAGGAGTGGTCCAGACCTATTGACCTATGGTCCAGACCTTTCTATTCTCGCGGCACCGTGAGCGTGTGGGCTCAGTCACGCTCACGCGACCATCCCCCGTTGCGCCCTCGCGGCGCGATCACCTTGAGGAGGCGCACCGTGCGCTTCAGACACAGAGCCGCGGCACTGCTCGCGACCCTCGCACTCCCCCTCACCGGACTCGTCGCCCTCGCCTCCCCCGCCCAGGCGGCGACCGCGGCGACCGCCACCTACAGCAAGACCCAGGACTGGGGCAGCGGCTTCGAGGGCAAGTGGACGGTGAAGAACACCGGCACCACGTCCCTCAGCTCCTGGACCGTCGAGTGGGACTTCCCCTCCGGCACCAAGGTCACCTCCGCCTGGGACGCCACCGTCACCAACTCCGGCAACCACTGGACCGCCAAGAACCTCGGCTGGAACGGAACGCTCGCCCCCGGCGCCTCCGTCTCCTTCGGTTTCAACGGCTCCGGCACCGGCTCCCCCGCCGGCTGCAAGCTCAACGGCGGCTCCTGCGACGGCACTGCCGTCCCCGGCGACGCGGCCCCCTCCGCCCCCGGCACCCCCACCGCCTCGGGCGTCACCGACACCTCGGTGAAGCTGAGCTGGTCGGCGGCGACCGACGACAAGGGCGTCAAGAACTACGACGTCCTGCGGGACGGCAGCAAGATCGCCACGGTGACCGGCACCACGTACACCGACACCGGCCTCACCAAGGGCACCGCCTACTCCTACGCCGTCCAGGCCCGCGACACCGCCGACCAGACCGGCCCGGCCAGCGGCTCGGTCAAGGTCACCACCACCGGCGGCGGCTCCACCGACCCGGGCACCCCGGCCGGCAAGGTCAACCTCGGCTACTTCACCGAGTGGGGCGTCTACGGCCGCAATTACCACGTCAAGAACCTGGTGACCTCGGGCTCCGCCTCGAAGATCACCCACATCAACTACGCCTTCGGCAACGTCAAGAACGGCCAGTGCACGGTCGACGACACCTTCGCCGCGTACGAGAAGGCGTACACCGCCGACCAGTCCGTCAGCGGCACCGCCGACACCTGGGACCAGCCGCTGCGCGGCAACTTCAACCAGCTCCGCCAGCTCAAGGCGAAGTACCCGAACATCAAGATCCTGTACTCCTTCGGCGGCTGGACCTACTCCGGCGGCTTCGGGCAGGCCGCGCAGAACGCCGCCGCGTTCGCCAAGTCCTGCAAGGCCGTCGTGGAGGACCCCCGCTGGGCCGACGTCTTCGACGGCATCGACATCGACTGGGAGTACCCGAACGCCTGCGGCCTGACCTGCGACACCTCCGGCGCCGCGGCCTTCAAGAACCTCAGCCAGGCACTGCGCGCCGAGTTCGGCCCGGACTACCTCATCACCGCCGCCATCACCGGTGACGGCTCCTCCGGCGGCAAGATCGACGCGGCCGACTACGGCGGCGCCGCGCAGTACCTCGACTGGTACAACGTGATGACGTACGACTACTTCGGCGCCTGGGCGACCACCGGGCCGACCGCCCCGCACTCCCCGCTGACCTCGTACTCGGGCATCCCGACCGCCGGCTTCACCAGCGCGGACGCGATCGCCAAGCTCAAGGCCAAGGGCGTCCCGTCCGCGAAGCTCCTGCTCGGCATCGGCTTCTACGGCCGCGGCTGGACCGGCGTCACCCAGTCCGCGCCCGGCGGCACCGCGACCGGCGCGGCCCCCGGCACCTACGAGGCCGGCATCGAGGACTACAAGGTCCTCAAGAACAGCTGTCCGGTCACCGGCACCGTCGCCGGCACGGCCTACGCCCACTGCGGCACCCAGTGGTGGTCCTACGACACCCCGTCGACCATCGCCGGCAAGATGACCTGGGCCAAGAACCAGGGCCTGGGCGGCGCGTTCTTCTGGGAGTTCAGCGGCGACACCAGCAACGGCGAGCTGGTGAGCGCGATCAGCAGCGGGCTGCAGTAGGGCTGCTGAAGGAACCGGCCAGGCGACGTCGACGCTCCCCCCGGACCTCGTCCGGGGGGAGCCCATGCAGCGAGTGAATGTGGCTACGCCACATTCACTCGCTGACCGGGCGGGGCCGCCTCGAGCCACGCGAGGAATCCGGTCAGCGCGTCTTCGCTCATCGCCAGTTCGAGCCGGGTCCCGCGGTGCAGACACGCGAGGACCACCGCGTCGGAGAGCAGCGCCAGCTCCTCCTCGCCGTCCGGCAGCCGGCGGCCGGCCACCTCGATCGAGCCGCGCTCCAGCACCCGGCGCGGCCGGGGCGAGTACGAGAAGACCCGGTACCACTCGACGCGATCGCCGTTGTACCGGGCCACTCCGTACGCCCACCCCTTGCCGTCGCCGTCCCCCTCTTCGGGGGCGTCCCAGCGCAGCGAGCAGTCGAAGGTGCCGCCCGAGCGCTGGATCAGCCGGCGGCGCAGGCCGAAGACGAAGAGTCCCACCACCAGGACGGCGATGACGATTCCGCACACAGTCAGAGCGAGGACCACCGGCACCGACCTCCTCGTCTCCTAGGTAACGGAACGTAAAAAACATCCACATCTGCCTCAGCCGCGGCCGGGTCCGGATCGCTCCGGTCCCAGCCGCGGCTGAGTCACGTCATAGCACGGGCGCCGGGGTCAGCGCGCCGACGCCGCCCGCAGTCGGACGTCCGCGCGGCGCTCGGCGGAGGCGTCGCCCTCCGCCTTGGCCCGCTCCAGCTCCCGCTCCGCGCGCTGGACGTCGATCTCGTCCGACAGCTCGGCGATCTCGGCCAGCAGCGACAGCTTGTCGTCCGCGAACGAGATGAAACCGCCGTGCACCGCGGCGACGACCGTCCCGCCGTCACTCGTACGGATGGTCACCGGGCCCGACTCCAGCACACCGAGCAGCGGCTGGTGACCGGGCATGACGCCGATGTCGCCGGACGTGGTGCGCGCGACGACCAGGGTGGCCTCGCCGGACCAGACCTCTCGGTCGGCCGCGACCAGCGCGACGTGCAGCTCAGCAGCCAAGGTGGCTCCTCGGGTCACCACCCGGCGGGTCTGCCGGGTGTTGGTTACAAGTCTAAGGGGCGTGCGTGAGGGGGCGGGACGCGCCCGCCCCCTCACTCAGTCACTCACGGAAGGACCGGGGTCAGGAGACGCCCAGCTCCTTCGCGTTCTTCTTCAGGTCCTCGATGCCACCGCACATGAAGAACGCCTGCTCGGGGAAGTGGTCGTACTCACCGTCACAGATCGCGTTGAACGCGGCGATCGACTCGTCCAGCGGCACGTCCGAGCCGTCCACGCCGGTGAACTGCTTGGCGACGTGGGTGTTCTGGGACAGGAAGCGCTCCACGCGGCGGGCACGCTGGACGACCAGCTTGTCCTCCTCGCCGAGCTCGTCGATACCGAGGATCGCGATGATGTCCTGGAGGTCCTTGTACTTCTGCAGGATCCCCTTGACGCGCATGGCGCACTGGTAGTGGTCCTGCGCGATGTAGCGCGGGTCCAGGATGCGGGACGTGGAGTCCAGCGGGTCCACCGCGGGGTAGATGCCCTTCTCCGAGATCGGACGGGAGAGCACCGTCGTCGCGTCGAGGTGGGCGAAGGTGGTGGCCGGGGCCGGGTCGGTCAGGTCGTCCGCGGGGACGTAGATCGCCTGCATCGAGGTGATCGAGTGACCGCGGGTCGAGGTGATGCGCTCCTGGAGGAGACCCATCTCGTCGGCCAGGTTCGGCTGGTAGCCCACCGCGGAGGGCATGCGGCCGAGCAGGGTCGAGACCTCGGAACCGGCCTGCGTGAAGCGGAAGATGTTGTCGATGAAGAACAGCACGTCCTGCTTCTGGACGTCACGGAAGTACTCGGCCATGGTCAGGCCGGCCAGCGCGACGCGCAGACGGGTGCCCGGCGGCTCGTCCATCTGACCGAAGACCAGCGCGGTCTTGTCGATGACGCCGGACTCGCTCATCTCGTCGATGAGGTCGTTGCCCTCACGGGTGCGCTCGCCGACACCGGCGAACACCGACACACCGTCGTGGTTGTTGGCGACGCGGTAGATCATCTCCTGGATGAGCACCGTCTTGCCGACGCCGGCGCCGCCGAACAGACCGATCTTGCCGCCCTTGACGTACGGGGTCAGCAGGTCGATGACCTTGACGCCGGTCTCGAACATCTCGGTCTTCGACTCGAGCTCGTCGAAGTTGGGGGCCTTGCGGTGGATGGACCAGCGCTCACCCGTGTACTTCTCGTCGCTGTTCAGCACCTCACCGAGGGTGTTGAACACCTTGCCCTTGGTGAAGTCGCCGACCGGGACGCTGATGCCCGTGCCCGTGTCGGTGACCGGGGCCTGGCGGACCAGGCCGTCGGTGGGCTGCATGGAGATGGTGCGGACCAGGCCGTCACCCAGGTGCTGGGCGACCTCCAGGGTCAGCGTCTTCTTCTCGCCGGCGTTCGCCGGGTCGGCGATCTCGACGTGGAGGGCGTTGTAGATCTCCGGCATCGCGTCGACGGGGAACTCCACGTCGACGACCGGGCCGATGACCCGCGCGACGCGGCCCGTGGCCACGCCCGCCGCAGCGGTCGGCTCAACAGTGGTGGTCATTACTTGTCACTCCCCGCGGTCGCGTCGGCCAGGGCGCTGGCGCCACCGACGATCTCGCTGATTTCCTGGGTGATTTCGGCCTGGCGGGCCGCGTTGGCAAGACGGGAGAGCGTGTTGATCAGCTCGCCCGCGTTGTCGGTGGCCGACTTCATCGCGCGCCGCGTGGCGGCGTGCTTGGAGGCGGCCGACTGGAGCAGCGCGTTGTAGATCCGGCTCTCGACGTACCGCGGCAGCAGCGCGTCGAGGACGTCCTCGGCGGACGGCTCGAAGTCGTACAGCGGAAGGATCTCGTCCTTCGCCGTCGTCTTGTCGGCCACCTCGTCGAGGCGCAGCGGCAGCAGCTGGGCGCCGACCGCCGTCTGCGTCATCATCGAGACGAACTCGGTGTAGACGATGTGGAGTTCGTCCACGCCGCCGTCCGCCGTCTCCGTCTCGATGGCCTCGATCAGCGGCGCCGCGACCTTCTTGGCGTCCGCGTACGACGGCTCGTCGGTGAAGCCGCTCCACGACTCCGCGATCGTGCGCTCACGGAAGTTGTAGTGGGCGACACCGCGACGGCCGACGATGTAGACGACGACCTCCTTGCCCTCGCGCTCCAGCCGCTCGGTGAGCTGCTCCGCCTGCTTGATGGCGTTGGAGTTGAAGGCACCGGCCAGCCCGCGGTCGCTCGTCAGCAGCAGTACCGCTGAGCGGGTGACCGTGTCGGCCTGGGTGGTCAGCGGGTGCTTGGTGTTCGAACCCGTACCGACCGCCGTGACCGCCCGGGTGAGCTCGGTCGCGTACGGCGTGGAGGCCGCCACCTTGCGCTGCGCCTTGACGACGCGCGAGGCGGCGATCATCTCCATCGCCTTCGTGATCTTCTTGGTCGCGGTGACGGATCGGATGCGACGCTTGTAGACCCGGAGCTGGGCTCCCATGAGTCAGGTCCTTCCTTACGTCACTTGGCGGCGGCGGCCGGAGCGTCCTCGCCGAGCAGCTTCCCGTCCGAGGTCTCGAACTGCTTCTTGAACGCCGCGACGGCGTCGCCGACGGCCTGGAGGGTGTCGTCCGACATCTTGCCGCCCTCCCGGATGGAGGTCATGAGGCCCTGCTCCTTGCGGTGCAGGTACTCCAGGAGCTCCTTCTCGAAGCGGCGGATGTCGGCGACGGGGACGTCGTCCATGCGGCCGGTGGTGCCGGCCCAGACGGAGACGACCTGGTCCTCGGTGGACATCGGCTCGTACTGGTTCTGCTTCAGCAGCTCGACCATGCGCTGGCCGCGCTCCAGCTGCGCCTTGGACGCGGCGTCCAGGTCGGAACCGAAGGCGGCGAACGCCTCCAGCTCACGGAACTGGGCGAGGTCCACGCGCAGTCGGCCGGAGACCTGCTTCATCGCCTTGTGCTGCGCGGAACCACCGACTCGGGAGACGGAGATACCGACGTTCAGCGCGGGGCGCTGACCGGCGTTGAAGAGGTCCGACTCCAGGAAGCACTGGCCGTCGGTGATGGAGATGACGTTGGTCGGGATGAACGCCGAGACGTCGTTGGCCTTGGTCTCGACGATCGGCAGACCGGTCATCGAGCCGGCTCCCAGGTCGTCGGAGAGCTTGGCGCAGCGCTCCAGCAGGCGGGAGTGCAGGTAGAAGACGTCACCCGGGTAGGCCTCGCGGCCCGGCGGGCGGCGCAGCAGCAGCGACACGGCGCGGTAGGCGTCGGCCTGCTTCGACAGGTCGTCGAAGATGATCAGGACGTGCTTGCCCTCGTACATCCACTGCTGGCCGATGGCCGAGCCGGTGTACGGCGCGAGGTACTTGAAGCCGGCCGGGTCGGAGGCCGGGGCGGCGACGATGGTCGTGTACTCCAGCGCGCCGTTCTCCTCCAGCGCGCGGCGGACCGACGCGATGGTGGAGCCCTTCTGGCCGATGGCGACGTAGATGCAGCGGACCTGCTTCTTCGGGTCGCCCGTGCGCCAGTTGTCGCGCTGGTTGATGATCGTGTCGACGGCCAGGGCGGTCTTGCCGGTCTGGCGGTCGCCGATGATCAGCTGGCGCTGGCCGCGGCCGACCGGGGTCATGGCGTCGACGGCCTTGTAGCCGGTCTCCATCGGCTCGTGCACCGACTTGCGCTGCATGACCGTGGGGGCCTGCAGTTCGAGGGCGCGGCGACCGGAGGTCTCGATCTCGCCGAGGCCGTCGATCGGGTTGCCGAGGGGGTCGACGACGCGGCCGAGGTAGCCCTCGCCGACCGCGACGGAGAGGACCTCACCGGTGCGGGTGACCGGCTGGCCCTCCTCGATGCCGCTGAACTCACCGAGGACGATGGCACCGATCTCGCGCTCTTCGAGGTTGAGCGCGAGGCCGAGGGTGCCGTCCTCGAACTTCAGCAGTTCGTTGGCCATGGCCGAGGGAAGACCCTCGACCCTCGCGATGCCGTCGCCGGCAAGGGTGACCGTACCGACCTCCTCGCGCGAGGCCGCGTCCGGCTTGTACGACTGGACGAAGGTCTCCAGTGCGTCCCGGATCTCCTCCGGCCGGATCGTGAGCTCCGCCATCTGGGTTCCCTGCTCTCCTTGTTGGGCCCGAAGTTTCACTTTGGGGGGATGCCTGAAAAATCCCGGACTCCCCCCTGAACGAGGTGAATCCTCTGCACGGCCCAACCGGGCCGTAGGTACACGTACGTACTGCTATGAAGGTGTCGTCAGCCCGCCAGGCGGCGGCCGGCGTTCTCGAGGCGGTCGGCGATGGAGCCGTTGATGACCTCGTCACCGACCCGCACCTGGATTCCGCCGAGGACCGCGGGGTCCACGTCGAGGTTGAGGTGCATCGGGCGGCCGTAGAGCTTCGCGAGGGCGGCGCCGAGGCGCTGCTTCTGCGGGTCGCTCAGCGGGACCGCCGAGGTGACGACGGCGACCATCCGGTTGCGCCGCTCGGCCGCCAGCTTGGACAGGGACTCCAGTCCCGTCTCCAGGCTACGTCCTCGGGCGGCGGTCACCAGGCGCGTCACCAGCCGCTCGGTGACCGGCTGGGCCCGGCCGCCGAGCAGGCTGCGCAGCAGCGCGCCCTTGGCGGCGACGGTGGCCTTGCGGTCGGTGAGCGCGGCGCGCAGCTCCGTGCTGGAGGAGACGATCCGGCCGAACCGGAACAGCTCGTCCTCCACGTCGTCCAGCGTGCCGTTCTTCTCCGCGGCGGTGAGGTCTGCCGTGTCGGCCAGTTCCTCCAGGGCGTCCACCAGGTCGCGCGACTGCGACCAGCGGGAGCGCACCAGGCCGGACACCAGGTCGGCGGTGGTACCGCTGACCTGGGTGCCGAGGAGGCGCTGGACCAGCTGGGCCTTGGCCTCGCCGCTCTGCGCCGGGTCGGTGAGGACCCGGCGCAGGCCCACCTCGCGGTGGAGCAGCGCGGTGACGGAGGCCAGCTCGTCGGCGAGCGAGCCGGCGTCCACGGACGTGGAGTCCGTCAGCGCGTCGAGACGCTCGCGTGCGGCGGCCAGGGCCTCGCGGCTCGCTCCGTTCATCGCGACGCCTCGGCCTTCTCCTCGAGGTCATCGAGGAACCGGTCGATGACGCGGCTCTGGCGGGCGTGGTCCTCCAGGGACTCGCCGACCAGCTTGCCGGCCAGCTCGGTGGCGAGCTTGCCGACGTCCTGCCGCAGCGAGGACGCGGCGGCCTTGCGGTCGGCCTCGATCTGCGCGTGACCGGCGGCGATGATCTCCTCGCGCTGCCGCTGGCCTTCCGCGCGCATCTCGGCGATGAGCGTGGCGCCCTGCTCCTGCGCCTCCTGGCGCAGGCGCGCGGCCTCGTGCCGGGCCTCGGCGAGCTGGGCCTTGTACTGCTCAAGGACGCTCTGGGCCTCGGTCTGCGCGGCCTCGGCCTTCTCGATACCGCCCTCGATGGCCTCGCGGCGCTCGTCCAGAACCTTGTTGATGTTCGGGAGGAGCTTCCAGGCGAGGAAGCCGAAGACGATGACGAAGGCGATGAGGCCGATGACGAGCTCGGGGATCGGCGGGACGAGGGGATTCTCCATCTCCTCGGCCGCTACCGTGAGCAGCTGGCTCATGTGGATGCCTTTCGTCTAGTCGGCTGGAAGTGGTTCCGGAATCACTTGCCGTAGACGAACGGCATGACCAGACCGATCAGGGCGAGCGCCTCACAGAAGGCGAAGCCCAGGATCTGGTTGGCGCGGATCAGGCCGGCCGCCTCGGGCTGACGGGCCAGGGCCTGGGTGCCGTTACCGAAGATGATGCCGACGCCGACGCCGGGGCCGATGGCAGCGAGGCCGTAACCGATGGAGCCGAGCGAGCCGGAAACAGCGGCAAGGGTCTGGGACATGCCAGTTCTTCCTTTTCTTTACGGACCGGTGGGGGTTGGCCACCGGACGATCAGGGGGTGAGGGTACGGGGTGCTCAGTGGTGCTCGGCGAGCGCGCCCTGGATGTACGTGCACGTGAGGAGCACGAAGACGTACGCCTGAAGTGCCTGGATGAAAAGTTCGAAGGCCGTCATGACGAGCGTCATGATGAAGCTGACGCCCGCGTAGGCGATGCCGACGCCGTTCAGCAGGTACCAGCTGGCGATCGTGAAGAGCAGCAGCAGGGTGTGGCCCGCGAACATGTTCGCGAAGAGACGCACGGCGTGCGTGAAGGGCCGCACCAGCAGGTTCGAGAAGAACTCGATCAGCATGGCCAGCGGCAGCACCGGGCCCAGCGACTTGTCGTAGCCCGTCACGTTCTTGAAGAAGCCGACGAAGCCGTGCCGCTTGAAGGTGAGCGAGACCCAGAGGACGTACACGATGAGTGCGAGGACCGCCGGGTAGGCGATGATCGAGGTCACCGGGAACTGCGCGATCGGGACGATCGACCAGAGGTTCATCATCCAGATGAAGAAGAAGAGGGAGACGACCAGCGGGACGTACTTCTCTCCTTCCTTCTTGCCGATGGTCTCGTAGACGACACCGCGCCGGATGAAGTCGTAGCCGGTCTCGGCGACCATCTGGAGCTTGCCGGGGACGACCTTCGGCTTGCGGAAGGCGGCCCAGAAGAACCCGACGATGATGACCGAGCCGAGCAGCGCCAGCAGCATCGGCTTGTTGAAGTACAAGTTGCTGTCGTGGTCGCCCCACAGGGGCTCGAACAGGAACGAGTGCAGGCCGGGAGCCGGGAAGCCACAGCCGTCGAAGATGTGGCAGTCGGTCTCGAAGGCGAGCACCTGCGTCGGGTCAGCACTCACCGCGGGCTCCTTCAGCGTGGCGCATAGGTACGGCAACCTCGTTGTGTCGGCGCGGCGCGGAGCCGCGGTTCGGCACGGGACTGGTGTTACGGATGTGGGGGCGGCTGTGGGGCATCTCGCCTCGCGAATGAGCAGGCGTCAGCAGGGATGCCCGCGCCCGCGATGCCGCAGTTGGCACCGGACGATAGCAGGAGTTCACATGCCTCTTTATCCCGGCCCTACCCCTCACGACGGGCGGCCCGTCTTCTCGGGCTTCCCGGCCGTCGAGTCGGGCTCGACGTAGAGGATTTTGGCCTTCATGTGGGCGCGGGTCTGGGCCGCGATCCACACGAGGGTGGCGACGAGCAGGGTGACCGCGAACGCCCGCGCGTTGAACAGGGTGGTGTTCTTGAACGCGGCGAGGAAGATGAACAGCAGCAGGATCTGGGCCCCGTAGAGCATCAGACCCATCGCCTGGAACAGGTGCGGAAGTGATTTCGCAGTGCGTTGCAGGACGAACAGCCCGAGTCCCATGAAGAGCATCACCAGCACGGTCGCGACGACGGCGCCGATCGCCCCCTTGCCGCCGGCCACCACGGCGCTGACGACGGTGGCTACAGCACCGACGGCAGCCGTGGGCACGGCGGCTTGAAGGAGGATCCGGGCGTCATTGGACGGCATGGCGGCAACTCCGCTTTTCACAGGGGGGCAGGGTGTCGTCATGGACGAGCGTAGCCCCGGGCCGAGTGGGCTCCTCACGCCAACGAAGCGGCGCTGTGCGGCCCTTCGGCTCTATCCGGGGGGTTCTCGTGAACCGTATCACAAACTATTTGATGAGGTCTTTACCTGAGCGTGTGCTTGCCGTCACACATGAGAGTGACAGTGCGCGTTTGAGTAAATACAGCGCCCTTTTGTCTGGTAATGCGGCGCTTTACTCTCCCACGGTTTGGCAATGCTCTAGTCAGATTCTTACCTTGGCAGCCGCGAACGGGGCCCGACCGCTGTTGCGCCATTGACACCGGAGACTCCCGAGACACCCGCCGGCACCCGGTCGTCGTGTTCTTCCGCCGCGGCCGGCGCCTCCTGCTCGGGCTCGGCCGGGGCGCCCACCGCGCGACGCCGGTAGCGCGGCGGCACGATCCGCTGCGCCCACATCGGGGCCCGCGGCGTGAACCGCGGCAGCAGGAGCAGCCCCAGGCCGATCGCGCTGAGGGCGACCACGCCCAGCACGATCCACATCGACGCGGAGTTGACCGAGTAGGCGAGGGCGCCGAAGGCGATCAGCGCGGACCAGAAGTACATGATGAGGACGGCCCGGCTGTGGCTGTGCCCGACCTCCAGGAGCCGGTGGTGCAGGTGCCCCCGGTCCGCGGCGAACGGCGACTGGCCCCGCCAGGTGCGCCGCACGATCGCGAGGATCAGGTCGGCGGCCGGGATGGCGATGATGGTCAGCGGCATCAGCAGCGGGATGTACACCGGCACCATCTGGTGCACCGCGTTGCGCTCGGACCCGGAGAAGAGCTGCATCGCGTCGGGGTCGACCTGCCCGGTCACCGAGATCGCGCCGGCCGCCAGCACCAGGCCGATCAGCATCGACCCGGAGTCGCCCATGAAGATCCGCGCCGGGTGCATGTTGTGCGGCAGGAAGCCCACGCACATGCCCATCAGGATCGCCGCGAACAGCGAGGCGGGGGCGGCGGCCTCGATGCCGTACGAGTACCAGATCCGGTAGGCGTACATGAAGAACGCCGCCGAGGCGATGCACACCATGCCGGCCGCGAGCCCGTCGAGGCCGTCCACGAAGTTGACCGCGTTGATGGTGATGACCACCAGGGCCACGGTCAGCAGGGTGCCCTGCCACTGGGTCAGCGCCACGTTGCCGACGCCCGGGATGGGCAGCCACAGGATCGTCAGACCCTGCACCACCATCACACCGGCCGCGATCATCTGGGCGCCCAGCTTGATCAGGGCGTCGATCTCGAACTTGTCGTCCAGGACACCGATCAGCCAGATCAGGGCCGCGCCGGAGAGCAGCGCACGGGGCTCGTTGGAGGTCTCGAAGACCTCGTTGAGGTTGGTCAGGTGGTCGGCGACCAGCATGCCCGCGCACAGCCCGAAGAACATGGCGATACCGCCGAGCCGCGGAGTGGGTTCCCGGTGCACGTCCCGGGCCCGGATCTCCGGCATCGCCCCCGCCACGATCGCGAACTTCCGCACCGGCCCGGTCAGCAGATACGTCACCGCGGCCGTGACGCAGAGCGTCAGCAGGTATTCACGCACGGGCTTCCCCACAGGTCTCGCTGGCCATTCCAGGCCCACACCCTAGCGAGACGCGCATACGGGTGAGGACTTCCGGGTAGCGACGATGGTTGCACGTGCCGCCGCGCACCTGGGAGCGCCTCCTCCGCTTTGTTACGGATACGGCGCAAACGCGCGGGCCAGTTCCTCCGCCTCGGCACGCGCCCGTGCCACCGGCGTCTCCCCCCTGAGCACCCGGCCCAGCAGCTCCGCGACCGTCCGCATCTCCGCCTCGCCCATCCCCTGGGTGGTGAGCGCGGCCGTGCCCAGGCGCAGGCCCCGGGCGCCGCCGTGCGGGAGGGCGCAGCAGTCCAGGACCGTCCCGGCCGCCGCGAGCCGGCCCCGGGCCTCGCGCCCGTCGACGCCGAGCGGCGCGGGGTCCGCGGTGATCAGGTGGGTGTCCGTACCGCCCGTGGTGACGGCGAGGCCCTCGGCGGCCAGCGCGCCGGCCAGCACCCGGGCGTTGGCGACGACCTGACGGGCGTACGCGGCGAAGGCGGGGGCCGCCGCCTCGTGGAAGGCGACCGCCTTGGCGGCGACGGCGTTCATCTGGGCGCCGGCCTGGCTGAACGGGAAGACGGCCCGGTCCACCCGCTCGGCCAGACCGGCGCCGCACAGGATCATGCCGCCGCGCGGCCCGCGCAGCACCTTGTGGGTGGTGGCGCAGACGATGTCGGCGTACGGCACGGGGCTGGGCGCCGCTCCCCCGGCGACCAGTCCGACGGTGTGCGCGGCGTCCGCGATGAGGTAGGCGCCCACCTCGTCGGCGACCTCGCGGAAGAAGGCGTGGTCGAGGTGGCGGGGGTAGGCGATCGAGCCGCACACGATGGCCTTGGGCCGGTGCGAGCGGGCCAGGGCGCGCACCTGGTCGTGGTCGACGAGCCCGGTCTCCGCGTCGACGCCGTAACCGACGAAGTCGAACCAGCGGCCGGAGAAGTTGGCGGGCGAACCGTGGGTGAGGTGGCCGCCGTGCGGCAGGCCGAGGGCGAGGACGGTGTCGCCGGGGCGCAGCAGCGCCGCGTAGGCGGCCAGCACCGCCGAGGAGCCGGAGTGCGGCTGCACATTGGCGTGCTCGGCGCCGAACAGGGCCTTCGCCCGGTCCACGGCGAGCCGCTCGGCGGCGTCGGCGTAGGCGCAGCCGCCGTGGTGGCGGGCGCCCGGGTAGCCCTCGGCGTACTTGTTGGCGAGCGGGGAGGCGAGGGCGGCCAGCACGGCCGGGGAGGCGAAGTTCTCGGCGGCGCAGAGCTGGAGCGTGGTGGCCTGCCGGTGCCGCTCGGCGAGCAGGATCTCGGCCAGCTCGGGGTCCTGCCGGCCGAGGGCGTCGGCACGCTCGTGCACATCGCTGCCGAGGGGGTGGGTGACCGACATGGCGTGCTCCGGGCGTCGCTCGCGGCGAAGTGTCTGGCTCAGTCCAATGTAGGCCCGGCGGGTCCGGCGCGCCCGGTGGGTCCCCCGCGCTCAGGTCCGGGCGGGCACGCCGGTGAGGGCGGTGACCACCGGGTCCAGCGCCTGGTGTATCTCGTCCCCGATGGACCGGAAGAACGGCAGGGGCGCCCCGTACGGGTCGTACACCTCGTCCGCCTCGGCGGTCGGGGCCAGCAGCCAGCCGCGCAGCGCCGCCGCGGCGCGCACCAGGGCGCGGGCGCGGGTGACGAGGCCCTCCTCCAGGGAGGGCAGGGTGGCCGGGTCGATGGCGTTCACCAGGCGGGTGAACTCCTTCAGCGTGAAGGTGCGCAGGCCCGCGGAGTGGCCCATGGAGATGACCTGGGCGCGGTGGTCGCGGGTGGCGGTGAGCACCAGGTCGGCGCGGATGACGTGCTCGTCGAGCAGCTCCCGCCCGGTGAAGCCGGAGGCGTCCGCGCCGAACTCGGCGAGCACGGTCTCCGCGTTGGCCTCCATGGGGGCGCCCTCGTGGCCCCAGGTGCCGGCGCTCTCCACGATGAGCCCGCCGCCCAGGATGCCCAGCCGTTCCGTCACGAAGTGCCGGGTCAGCCGCTCGGTGATGGGCGAGCGGCACACGTTTCCGGTGCTGACGTGGAGGATGCGGAAGCTGTCGCGGGGAAGGCCGACGAACGTGGTCGTCACCTCCCCGAGACCGCCTATGCCACGCCCCGCCTCAGGGGCCGTCAATTCGCCACCTCGAGGTCGGGTACGACCTTCCTCAGTTCCTCCGCCGACAGCGCGCCCGCGCGCAGCAGCACCGGGACCTCGCGCGTGACGTCGACGATGGACGACGGGACGTTGCCGGGGGTGGGCCCGCCGTCGAGGTAGACGGAGACGGAGTCGCCGAGCATCGCCTGGGCGGCGTCGCAGTCCTCCGGCGCGGGGTGCCCGGTGAGGTTGGCGGAGGAGACGGCCATCGGCCCGAACTCGGTGAGCAGCTCGATGGCGACCGGGTGCAGCGGCATGCGCACGGCGACGGTGCCCCGGGTCTCGCCGAGGTCCCACTGGAGGGACGGCTGGTGCTTGGCGACGAGGGTGAGGGCGCCCGGCCAGAAGGCGTCGACCAGCTCCCAGGCCAGCTCGGAGAAGTCGGTGACCAGGCCGTGCAGGGTGTTCGGGGAGCCGATCAGGACGGGGCTCGGCATGTTGCGGCCGCGGCCCTTGGCCTCCAGCAGGTCGCCGACGGCCTCCGCGGAGAAGGCGTCGGCGCCGATGCCGTACACCGTGTCCGTCGGCAGCACCACCAGCTCGCCACGGCGGACCGCGGAAGCGGCCTCACGCAGACCCGTCACGCGGTCGGTCGCGTCATTGGTGTCGTATCGCCGTGCCATGTCTAGCGGGCCTCCTCGTACACGTACTGCGGGGTCGAGATCTCGAAGGGGGTCACGGCAGCGCCTTGCGGGCGGTCGCGAACCGGGGGCGGTTGTTGAGGTCGGGGTGGTCGGCCGCGTCGGCCCAGCCCCGCTCCTCGGTGAAGATCCAGGGCACCTGGCCGCCCTGGGTGTCGGCGTGCTCCACGACGACCACGCCGCCGGGGCGCAGCAGCCGGTGCGCGGTGCGCTCCAGGCCGCGGATCAGGTCGAGGCCGTCCTCGCCGGAGAACAGCGCCATCTGCGGGTCGTGGTCGCGGGCCTCGGGCGCGACGTACTCCCACTCGGTGAGCGGGATGTACGGCGGGTTGGAGACGACCAGGTCGACCTGGCCGTCGAGGTCCGGGAAGGCGGTCAGGGCGTCGCCCTGGCGCAGGTCGACCCGGGAGCCCTCCATGTTCCTGCGGGTCCACACCAGGGCCTCCTCGCTCAGCTCCACGGCGTGCACGCGCGAGCGCGGCACCTCCTGGGCGAGGGCGAGCGCGATGGCGCCGGAGCCGGTGCACAGGTCGACGATGCAGGGCTCGACGACGTCCATGGCGCGGACGGCGTCTATGGCCCAGCCGACGACGGACTCGGTCTCCGGACGCGGTACGAACACCCCGGGGCCGACCTGGAGCTCCAGGTAGCGGAAGTAGGCGCGGCCGGTGATGTGCTGGAGCGGCTCGCGGGCCTCGCGCCGGGCGATGACCTCCCAGTACCGGGCGTCGAAGTCCGCGTCCTTCACGGTGTGCAGCTCGCTCCGCTTGACGCCGTGCAGATACGCGGCGAGCTCCTCCGCGTCGGTGCGCGGCGAGGGCACGCCGGCGTCGGCCAGCCGCTGGGTGGCCTGGGCCACCTCCGCGAGCAGCAGGTTCACGCTGGTCCTCCGGGCTGTGTACGAGGGGTGCGCGGGTGCGCGGGTCAGGCCGCCGCGAGCTTGGCGGCCGAGTCCGCGTCGACGCAGGCCTGGATGACCGCGTCGAGGTCGCCGTCCAGGACCTGGTCCAGGTTGTACGCCTTGAAGCCGACGCGGTGGTCCGAGATGCGGTTCTCCGGGTAGTTGTACGTGCGGATCTTCTCGGAGCGGTCGACGGTGCGGACCTGGCTGCGGCGGGCGTCGGCGGCCTCCTTCTCCGCCTCCTCCTGGGCCGCGGCGAGCAGCCTGGAGCGCAGGATACGCATCGCCTGCTCCTTGTTCTGGAGCTGGCTCTTCTCGTTCTGGCAGGAGGCGACGACTCCGGTGGGCAGGTGCGTGATGCGCACCGCGGAGTCGGTGGTGTTGACGGACTGGCCGCCGGGGCCGGAGGACCGGTAGACGTCGATGCGCAGGTCGTTGGGGTTGATCTCGACGTCGATCTCCTCGGCCTCGGGCGTCACGAGGACACCGGCCGCGGAGGTGTGGATGCGCCCCTGGGACTCGGTGGCCGGCACGCGCTGCACGCGGTGCACGCCGCCCTCGTACTTCAGCCGCGCCCAGACGCCCTGGCCGGGCTCGGTGGCGCCCTGGCCGCCCTTGGTCTTCACGGCGACCTGGACGTCCTTGTAGCCGCCCAGCTCGGACTCGGTGGAGTCGATGATCTCGGTCTTCCAGCCGACCCGCTCGGCGTACCGCAGGTACATGCGCAGCAGGTCGCCGGCGAACAGGGCCGACTCGTCGCCGCCCGCGCCCGCCTTGATCTCCAGGATCACGTCCTTGTCGTCGCTGGGGTCGCGCGGGACGAGCAGCAGCCGCAGCTTTTCGGTCAGCTCCTCGCGGCTCTTCTCCAGCTCCTTGACCTCGGCGATGAAGTCGGGGTCGTCGGCGGCGAACTCGCGCGCGGTCCCGATGTCGTCGCCGGTCTGCTTCCAGGAGCGGTACGTGGCGACGATCGGGGTCAGCTCGGCGTACCGCTTGTTCAGCTTGCGGGCGTTGGCCTGGTCGGAGTGGACCGACGGGTCGGCGAGCTTCTTCTCCAGGTCGGCGTGCTCGGCGACGAGTTCCTCGACGGCCTCGAACATCTTGGGCTCCTGCTACTGCGACGGCGCTTGCGGAAAGGGGCGAAGGCGGGCGACCAAAAACGCCGGTCCCGGCGCGCCCCGGGAGGGGGCGCGGCCGTGGACCGGCGATCGGCGGCTCGCTACTTCTTGGAGCCGGCGGCAGCCTTGCCGAAGCGGGCCTCGAAGCGGGCCACGCGGCCACCGGTGTCGAGGATCTTCTGCTTGCCCGTGTAGAACGGGTGGCACTCGGAGCAGACCTCGGCCCGGATGGTGCCGGACTCGATGGTGCTGCGGGTGGTGAACGACGCGCCACAGGTGCAGCTGACCTGCGTCTCGACGTACTCGGGGTGGATGTCGCGCTTCAAGGTGTCTCCTAGGTTCGGGAGGGCGCCGGGTCGCTCCGCGGGGTGCGGGGCGTGAACCGGGGCCGACGGTCCAGTCTGCCAGGACTGGCGCCATCCCCCAAAACGGGGGGTTGCCGTCTCTTATTCCCCGCGGCCCGGCGGGACTGGGCGCGCGGCTCCCCGCGTCCCTCAGGGGGCGCCCACCACGCCCTTGGCTCCACCGGCGGCCGTGCCCTCGGTCGCCGTCCTCGGGATCTGCCGGTCGGCCTTCAGCGCCGTCCAGACCTGCTGGGCCTTGGGCTCGTCCACCAGGACGCGGTTGGCGTCGGCCGGGTCGTACTGGACCGGCATCGTGACCATGTTCAGGTGGGCCGGGGTGATGCCCTTGAGGCCGCTCGCGAAGGACATCAGCTTGTTCACCGAGCCGAGGTCGGAGTCGGTCGTCACGGTCTTCGTGGCGGTGTCGGCGAGGTCGACGAGCTTCTTCGGGCTGCTGAGCACCCCGATGTCCTTGACCTGGTCGACCAGGGCCTTGACGAACGCCTGCTGGAGCTGGATGCGGCCGAGGTCGGAGCCGTCGCCGACGCCGTGCCGGGTGCGGACCAGGCCGAGCGCCTGCTCGCCGTCGAGCCGGTGGGTGCCGGCTTTGAGGTCGAGGTGGCTGTCGGGGTCGGAGATGTCCCGCGTGGTGGTGATCTCGACGCCGCCGAGTTCGTCGACGAGCTTCTGGAAGCCGCTGAAGTCGACCTCCAGGTAGTGGTCCATGCGCAGGCCGCTCATCGACTCGACGGTCTTCACCGCGCAGGCGGCGCCGCCGGTCGCGTAGGCGCTGTTGAACATCACGCCGCTCGCCGCGTCGTGCGTCCGCCCGTCGGTGTCGGTGCACTCGGGGCGGTCGATGAGGGTGTCGCGCGGGACGGAGACCACGCTGGCCTTCCTGTGGCCCTGGTGGACGTGCACGACCATCGCGGTGTCGGAGCGGGCGGTGCCGTCGTCGGTGCCGCCGCCGAGCTTGCCGTTGCCGCCGGCCCGGGTGTCGGAGCCGAGGACGAGGATGTTCTCGGAGCCGTTGTCGGTCTTGGCCGGCCGGTCGGTGCCGAGGGCCTGCTCGATGTCGACGCTGTGCAGGTTGCCGTTCAGCTTGAAGTACAGGTAGCCGACGCCGGTGCCGCCCAGCACCACGATGCCCGCGGTGGTCCAGGCCGCGACCAGCAGGCCCTTGCGGCGTCCGCTGCGGGGCCTGCGGCGGCGGCCCTTGCCCCGGTGGCGCGGTTGCGGTATCTGCTCGGCGGACATGTGCTCCTCAGCTCTCGTACGGCGGCTCTACCCCCTGCTGTCGGTACCGGGATGTCCTCACGGCACCATCGTCGCTCCGATCGGTCCGACGGAGAAACCGGGGACAGGGTTGCACGGGGCGATGTGCACGACTGGTGCCGTTCCGGTGACCGTCCGTGTGCGGATTTGTCCGGACACCCGCCGCTCACCTGGGGTTTCGTCCGTCAGGCGGAGGGGTCCTGGCATACCCGCGCACGCCCTTGTGTGTGGGGAAGGTCTCCCGCACGCGGAAGGCCGCTCCCCGTGACGCGGGGAGCGGCCTTCTCGGCTGGACCGTCGGACGACGTCAGTCGCCGTTGCCGGGCGTCGGGGTCGTCTTCTGGATCTGGAGCAGGAACTCGGCGTTCGACTTCGTCTGCTTCATCTTGTCCAGGAGCAGTTCGATGGCCTGCTGCGAGTCGAGCGCGTGCAGCACCCGGCGCAGCTTCCAGACGATGGCCAGCTCGTCGCTGCCGAGCAGGATCTCCTCCTTGCGGGTGCCGGACGCGTCGACGTCCACCGCGGGGAAGATGCGCTTGTCGGCGAGCTTCCGGTCGAGCTTGAGCTCCATGTTGCCGGTGCCCTTGAACTCCTCGAAGATCACCTCGTCCATGCGGGACCCGGTGTCGACCAGCGCGGTGGCGAGGATGGTCAGCGAACCGCCGTCCTCGATGTTGCGCGCGGCGCCGAAGAAGCGCTTGGGCGGGTACAGCGCGGTCGAGTCGACACCACCGGAGAGGATGCGGCCCGACGCCGGGGCGGCGAGGTTGTACGCACGGCCCAGACGCGTGATGGAGTCCAGCAGCACGACCACGTCGTGACCCAGCTCCACGAGGCGCTTGGCTCGCTCGATGGCCAGCTCGGCGACGGTGGTGTGGTCCTCGGCCGGGCGGTCGAAGGTCGAGGAGATGACCTCGCCCTTCACCGACCGCTGCATGTCGGTGACCTCTTCCGGACGCTCGTCGACGAGGACGACCATCAGGTGGCACTCGGGGTTGTTGTGCGTGATCGCGTTGGCGACCGCCTGCATGATCATGGTCTTGCCGGTCTTCGGCGGGGCCACGATCAGACCGCGCTGGCCCTTGCCGATGGGCGAGACGAGGTCGATGATCCGGGTGGTCAGCACGCCCGGGTCCGTCTCCAGCCGGAGGCGGTCCTGCGGGTACAGCGGCGTCAGCTTGTTGAACTCCGGGCGGCCGCGGCCGTGTTCGGGTGCCATGCCGTTGACGGAGTCGAGCCGGACCAGCGCGTTGAACTTCTCGCGCCGCTCGCCCTCCTTGGGCTGGCGGACCGCGCCGGTGATGTGGTCGCCCTTGCGCAGGCCGTTCTTGCGGACCTGGGCGAGGGAGACGTACACGTCGTTCGGGCCGGGCAGGTAGCCGGAGGTGCGGATGAACGCGTAGTTGTCGAGGATGTCCAGGATGCCCGCGACCGGGATCAGGACGTCGTCGTCGGTGATCTGCGGCTCGGCGGCGATGTCGTCGCGCCCGCGCCGGCCCCGGCGGTCGCGGTAGCGCCCGCGCCGGCCGCGCCGGCCGCCCTCGAAGTCGTCGTCGTCCTGGGGACCGTTGTTCCGGTCCTGACGGCCGCCGCCCTGCTGCTGGCGCTGCTGGCCGCCGCCCTGGTTCTGCTGCTGGTCGTCGCCCTTGTTACGGCGGTCCCGGTCGCGGTCCCGATCGCGGTCCCGGCCGCGTTCCCGGCGGTCGCGGCGGCGGCCCTCGCCGCCGTCGGCGTCGGACCGGCCGTCGCCGCCCTGGTGCTGACCCTGCTGGTTCTGGTTCTGCTGCTGCCGGTCGGGCGTCTCGGCCCGCGGCTCGCCCTTCGTCTCGGCGGCGGCCGGCTCGGCCTGCCCGGCCGGGCTGCCGGCCTCGGCGGTGGCGCGGCGCCGGCGGCGCTCGGCGGGGGCCTCGTCGGCCGGGGCACCGCCCTGGTCGAGCGGGGCCGAGAGCTTGGGGGCGGGCTGGCCCGGGATCTCGATCTGCTGCTGGGACGCGGCCTTCTCGGCGGAGTCGGTGGCCTTGGCCGCCTTCTTCCCGGCCTTCTGGGCCTTCTCCGCGGCGGCCTCGTCGCCCGTACGGGTCCGGGAGGTGGCGCGGCGCTTGGGCTTGGTCTCGGCGGCGTCCGCGGCCTGGGCGGGGGCTCCCCCACCGGCCTGCGCCTCCTTGATGACCTCGATCAGCTGGCTCTTGCGCATCCGCGCGGTGCCCCTGATGCCGAGGCCGGAGGCGACCTGCTGCAACTCGGCCAGCACCATGCCGTCGAGGCCGGTACCGCGGCGCCGCCGGGAGCCGGCACCGGTGGCAGGCGCGGAGGCGTCCGTGGCGGGCGCGGCAGCGGTCTCCTCGACACGTGCGCCCATCAGATCGGTGGTGTCGCTCACGAAGGGTCCTTCCCTGGAGCGGACGTCGGCCTGTCTGGCTCGGCGACCGGTTGTGCTGTCCGGCTTCGGTCCTTGCTGTGCGAACCGTGCCGGGGCGGTGGTCCGCCCAATCGGCGGAAGAGATATCTGGTGATGGCGCTTCCCCTGGCCGTAACACGCGGTATCTGTGTCAGGCGGCCTGGTCGCGCCGGTTCCGGAGCGTTTCCGGCCCGCTCAGTGTCGGTGGACGCCGTACTGCCCGCGTACGGCGTTCACCGCACAAGGCGGTGTGGGGGGCTCCCGGAAGAATGTCTGTCCCGGACGGGGACACGAGGCACCTCGCCATGGTGGGGTCGGGTGCAGACTTGAGATTAACACTACCGGATCCAACAAATATTCCCCCTCTCGAAATCCGGCAACCGTGTACGTCAGGGCGCGAGCGGGAGCACGCAGGCCCCCTGGAGATCCAGGTCGAGCCGGTTCGCCGCCCAGTCCTCGCCCGCCAGCGCCTCGACCTTGTCGGCGGTGCCGGCGTCGGCCAGCGCCATGACCGTGGGCCCGGCGCCGGAGATCACCGCGGGGACGCCGTCGCCCCGCAGCCGCTCGACCAGGGCCGCGCTCTCGGGCATCGCCGGTGCGCGGTACTCCTGGTGGAGGCGGTCCTCGGTGGCCGGCAGCAGCAGCTCGGGGCGCCTGGTCAGGGCCTCGACGAGCAGCGCGGCCCGGCCGGCGTTGGCGGCGGCGTCGACGTGCGGGACGGAGCGCGGGAGCAGTCCGCGCGCCGTCTCCGTCAGGACCGGCTTGCCCGGTACGAAGACCACCGGGACGACGGAGTCGGCGGGCTCCATCCTGATCGCGCGGGCGGCGCCGCGCTCCAGCCAGGACAGGGTGAAACCGCCGAGCAGACAGGCCGCTACGTTGTCGGGGTGGCCCTCGATCTCGGTGGCGAGGTCGAGCAGCGCGGCGTCGTCGAGACGGGCCTCACCGCCTATGGTCACCGCGCGGGCGGCGACGATGCCGGCGCAGATCGCGGCGGACGAGGAGCCGAGGCCGCGGCCGTGCGGGATGCGGTTGGCACAGACGATCTCCAGCCCGCGCGGCTGCCCGCCCAGCAGGTCGAACGCGGTGCGCAGGGAGCGTACGAGCAGGTGTTTCTCGTCGCGCGGCAGCGTTTCGCTGCCCTCGCCCGCGATGTCGATGTGCAGCCCGGAGTCGGCCACCCGGACGACGACGTCGTCGTAGAGCCCCAGCGCGAGCCCGAGGGCGTCGAAGCCCGGACCGAGGTTGGCGCTGGTGGCGGGGACGCGCACCCGGACGGCGGCGGCGCGGAAGGCGGGACCGGCCATCGCTCGTTGACTCTCCTTGAGCTGCGTGATGGTCGAATGACTTCGATGAACCGACGAACATTCGATGACGTACGAGAACCCGGGGGCCGCCGCTGCCTGCCGAACGGGTGACCGACCACGACCCCGGCCGCTTCCCGACCGCGGAGACGGCGCGGCACCGCGGCATATGCGGCGGGCGGGTTCGGTACAGCCTATCGAAGGAAGGTTCTGTGGCGACATAGGGCGCACAGGAGGCGCACGATGCGTGTCGTAAGCCCCCCGTGCACCCCCTGCCATGAAGCCTTGCCCGACGTCCGTCACCGGGGCCCCCGCGGGCCCCGTCAGGGGACTTCCCCCGGTCGGCGGCGCTTACGCCTGCCGATCCGGGGAACCGGTGTCCGGCCCGCTCAGACCAGGCCGAGGCGCTCGGCGGCCGTCGCGGCGTCGACCGGGACGGTGACCGGCTGCGGGGCGCCGGCGACGGCCCAGTCGGGGTCCTTGAGCCCGTTGCCGGTGACGGTGCACACGATCGTCTGCCCCGGGTCGACCTTGCCCTGCTCGGCGGCCTTCAGCAGGCCGGCCACCGACGCGGCCGAGGCGGGCTCGACGAAGACGCCCTCCTGGGAGGCCAACAGCCGGTAGGCGCGCAGGATCTCACGGTCCGTCACCTCGTCGATGGCGCCGCCGGACTCGTCCCGCGCGGCGAGCGCGAAGTCCCAGGAGGCCGGGTTGCCGATCCGGATGGCGGTGGCGATGGTCGACGGGTCCTTGACGACCTCACCGCGCACGATGGGCGCGGAGCCGGACGCCTGGAAGCCCCACATGCGCGGGGTCCGGGTGCTGATCCCGTCGGCGGCGTACTCCTTGTACCCCTTCCAGTACGCGGTGATGTTGCCCGCGTTGCCGACCGGCAGGACGTGGATGTCGGGCGCGTCGCCGAGCATGTCCACGATCTCGAAGGCGGCCGTCTTCTGGCCCTCGATACGGACCGGATTGACCGAATTGACCAGCGCGACGGGGTAGTTGTCGCTGAGCGCGCGGGCGAGGGTGAGGCAGTCGTCGAAGTTGCCGTCGACCTGGAGGATCTTCGCGCCGTGCACGAGGGCCTGGCCCATCTTGCCGAGCGCGATCTTGCCCTGCGGCACCAGGACGGCGGAGACCATGCCGGCCCGCACCCCGTACGCGGCGGCGGAGGCCGACGTGTTGCCGGTGGACGCGCAGATGACGGCCTGCGCGCCCTCCTCCTTCGCCTTGCTGATGGCCATGGTCATGCCGCGGTCCTTGAAGGACCCGGTGGGGTTCGCGCCCTCCACCTTGAGGTGGACCTCGCAGCCCGTGCGCTCGGAGAGCACCTGCGCGGGCACGAGCGGCGTGCCGCCCTCGCGGAGCGTCACGACGGGCGTGCTGTCGGAGACGGGCAGCCGGTCCCGGTACTCCTCGATGATTCCGCGCCACTGGTGGGTCATTGCTGGTTACTCTCCTTCAACCCGCATGATGCTGGCGACACCCCGCACGGTGTCGAGCTTGCGCAGCGCCTCGACGGTGCCGCCGAGGGCGGCGTCGGACGCGCGGTGGGTGACGACGACGAGAGAGGCCTCGCCGTCCTTCCCGGACTGCCGGACGGTGTCGATCGACACCCCGTGCTCGGCGAACACCGTGGCCACCTGGGCGAGGACGCCCGGTTTGTCGGCGACGTCGAGACTGATGTGGTACCGCGTCACGACATCGCCCATGGGCGACACGGGCAGCGCGGCGTACGCGGACTCACCGGGCCCGCGTCCGCCGCCGAGCCGGTTGCGGCAGACGGCGACGAGGTCGCCGAGGACGGCGGAGGCGGTCGGCGCGCCGCCGGCGCCGGGGCCGTAGAACATGAGCTGTCCGGCGGCGTCGGACTCGACGAACACGGCGTTGTACGCGCCCCGCACACCGGCCAGCGGATGGCTGAGCGGGATCATGGCGGGGTGCACGCGGGCCGTGACCGACCCCCCGTCCGCCGCCCGCTCGCAGATGGCGAGCAGCTTGATGGTGCACCCCATCTCCTTGGCGGAGGCGAAGTCGGCGGCGGTGACCTCGGTCATGCCCTCGCGGTGCACGTCGTCCAGGCGTACCCGCGTGTGGAAGGCGATCCCGGCGAGGATGGCGGCCTTGGCGGCGGCGTCGAAGCCCTCGACGTCGGCGGTCGGGTCGGCCTCCGCGTACCCGAGCGCGGTCGCCTCGTCCAGCGCCTCCTGGTATCCGGCGCCGGTGGTGTCCATGGCGTCGAGGATGAAGTTGGTCGTCCCGTTCACGATCCCGAGCACCCGGTTGACCTTGTCCCCGGCGAGGGACTCGCGCAGCGGGCGGATCAGCGGGATGGCGCCGGCGACGGCGGCCTCGTAGTACAGGTCCTTCTCGTTCGCGTCCGCGGCGGCGTGCAGCGCGGCGCCGTCCTGGGCGATGAGGGCCTTGTTCGCGGAGACCACGGACGCGCCGTGCTCGAAGGCGGTGGTGATGAGGGTGCGGGCGGGCTCGATCCCGCCGATGACCTCCACCACGACGTCGATGTCGCCGCGCTTGACGAGGGCGGTGGCGTCGGTGGTCACGAGCGCGGGGTCGATGCCCGCGCGCACCCGGTCCGGGCGCCGTACGGCCACGCCCGCCAGCTCCACCGGTGCCCCGATCCGGGCGGCGAGGTCGGCGCTGTGCGTCGTCATGATGCGCGCCACCTCTGAGCCGACCACTCCGCAGCCCAGCAGCGCCACCTTCAGCGGACGCGTACGCATCATCCGACCTCGTTTCCTCTCACCGTGTGCGGTGGAACCAGTCTCACTCACCGGACGGACGTTTCTGCCCTTCGTCCGGATCGTGAGACATTTATTTCATTTGCGGGGGCCGGAGAGCACAAGATCTCCGGCCCTCTCCCCTTGCGCGGTCCGGCTCACCCGACGTCGAGTTGCGCGGTCCGGCTCACCCGACGTCGAGACGGAGCAGGTCCTCCTCGGTCTCGCGCCGGACGATGACCCGCGCCGCGCCGTCCCTGACGGCGACGACGGGCGGGCGGAGCACGTGGTTGTAGTTGCTGGCCATCGATCGGCAGTACGCGCCGGTGGCGGGTACGGCGATCAGGTCACCGGGTGCCAGGTCACCCGGCAGGAAGGCGTCCTTGACCACGATGTCCCCGCTCTCGCAGTGCTTGCCGACGACGCGGGAGAGCATCGGCTCGGCGTCGGAGGCGCGGGAGACCAGGGCGACGCTGTACTCGGCGTCGTAGAGCGCGGTGCGGATGTTGTCCGACATGCCGCCGTCGACGGAGACGTAGGTGCGGAGGTTCTCCAGGGGCTTGACGGTGCCGACCTCGTAGAGCGTGAAGGCGGTGGGTCCGACGATGGCGCGGCCCGGCTCGACGGAGATCCGGGGGACGCGCAGCTTCGCGGCCTCGCACTCCCGGCCGACGATCTCGGTCAGCGCCTTGGCGATCTCGTGCGGCTCGCGCGGGTCGTCGTCCCGGGTGTACGCGATCCCGAGTCCGCCGCCGAGGTCGATCTCGGGGAGTTCCACCCCGTGCTCGTCGCGGATGTCCTTGAGGAGCCCGACCACGCGGTGCGCGGCGACCTCGAACCCCGACATGTCGAAGATCTGCGACCCGATGTGCGAGTGGATGCCGATGAGTTCCAGCCCGTCGAGCCGGAGGGCCCGCCGCACGGCCTCGGCGGCCTGCCCGCCGGCCAGCGGGATGCCGAACTTCTGGTCCTCGTGGGCGGTGGCGATGAACTCGTGGGTGTGCGCCTCGACGCCGACGGTGACGCGGATCTGCACCCGCTGGCGCCGGCCGAGTTCCTGCGCGATGTGGGCGACGCGGACGATCTCCTGGAAGGAGTCGAGCACGATCCGCCCGACGCCGGCGTCGACGGCCCGGCGGATCTCCTGCGTGGACTTGTTGTTGCCGTGGAAGGCGATGCGCTCGGCGGGCATCCCGGCGGAGAGCGCGGTGGCGAGTTCCCCGCCGCTGCACACGTCGAGGTTCAGCCCCTCCTCGTGCAGCCAGCGCACGACGGCGCGGGAGAGGAACGCCTTGCCCGCGTAGAACACGTCGGCGTCCGGCCCGAAGGCGGTCCGCCAGGCGCGGGCACGGGAGCGGAAGTCGGCCTCGTCGAGGACGTAGGCGGGGGTGCCGTACTCCTCGGCGAGCGTCTTGACGTCGACGCCGCCGACGGTGACGACACCGTCCGCGTCCCGGCCGACGGTCCGCGCCCAGACCTTGGGGTCGAGGTCGTTGAGGTCGGCGGGCGGCGCGGAGTAGTGGCCCTCGGGGAGGACGTCCGCGTGACGGGGTCCGGCGGGGTGTGCGGATCGGCTCATGGCTCTGGGTGGCTCTCTCGGGGTCAGTCTGAGGTCGGTCTTCGATCGGTCTGCGTCGCTGTGCCGGCGGTCTGCTCGCGGTCTGCTGGCGGTCTGGCTGGCGGTCTGTGACCGGTCGGGCTCAGAGGTGATCGGGTGCGTCGATGCCGAGCAGGGACAGGCCGCCGGCCAGCACCGTTCCGGCGGCTGCGGCGACAGCGAGCCGGGCACGGTGGGCGGCCGAGGGTTTCTCCTCCCCCAGCGGCAGCACCCCGGGCAGCAGCGGCAGCACGCCATCGGCCACCCCGACGAGATGCCGGGCGAGCCGGTCGGGAGCGTGGTCGCGGGCGGCGGCGGCGAGGACGCGGGGGTGGTCGGCGAGGGTGGTGAGGAGGGGGGTGGCGGTGGGGGTGGCGGTGGGGGTGGCGTCTCGATCGGCCTCGGGGCCGAAGCCGAGGTCGGCTGCGTTGCGCAGGAGGGCGCGGGTACGGGCGTGGGCGTACCGGACGCGGAAGAGGGGGTTGCTCTCCCGCTGGACGAGGTGCTCACCGCCGGTGAGCCGGGGCCGGTCATGGGGGGCGGGGTGGAGCATGGCCCACCGCCCGGCGTCCCGGCCCAGCGTGAGGACGGCCTGGGGGGAGGGGGCGGGGACGGGGTTCCTGGCGACCGGCACGGCGGGGTCCTCGGCGGTCCGCGGAGCGGTGTCGGCATCGATACCGAGTACGTCGATCCACTCCTTCGGGGGAGCGTCCTCGCAGCCGACGCGCACGCGTGTCCCCTGTGCCCGCAGCAACCGGGCGACACTGTCCATGACGACGAGGGCGCGGATCTCGCGCGGGCAGGAGAGCCGCACGACGGGCCCGCCCTCGCCCCCGGCGTGTCCGTACCGGGGTCCGCGGCGCAGCACCTCGTCGACGAGGGCGCCGGGCGCGGCGGCGTCGAGGGAGAAGTTGAGGAACCCGGGCCCGGTGACGACGACGTCGGTGATGCCGGCGGTGCGCAGGAGGTACGGCCGCAGTACGTCGGCGACGTCCCGGGGCGTCCGTCCGGCCGGCCGGGCGAGCTGGAGGGCGAGGTTGCTGGCGTAGTCCCCGCACCCGCCGGGCCCCGGAGGCCCGACCACCACCCGCTCAGGGACGGCCACGGCGAGTTCCCCGTCATCGACGGCACGGCGCACCGCGTGCAGCAGGGTGCGGGAGAGCTCGACGGGGGTCACGGGACCAGCGTAGGGGAGGAGGGGGGCGGGTAGGCGAACCGGTTTCGGGATGGTCCGGGATGTGGACGGGGCGGTCGTCTCCCAGGGGCCGCTATCCGCTATCCGGCCCGCTCGGCCCGCGGCGCGGACCCACTGCCCTGCTGCTCACCCTTCGCCGCGAGCCTGCGCACGACGCTGACCAGCTCGGCCGGCTCGAAGGGCTTGGAGAGGAAGGCGTCGACCCCGGCATCGACACCGGCGTCGACCTCGTACTGCGTGCAGGCGCTGATGATCGCGAGGGGAAGATCCCGGGTCCGGGCGTCCGCGCGCAGCCGGGCCGCGGTCCTGATCCCGTCGAGCCGCGGCATGACGACGTCCAGCGTCACGACGTCGGGCCGCACCTGATGGACGACTTCCAGACACTCGGCACCATCGGCCGCGGTCACGACCTCGAAGCCCTCCAGCTCGAGGTTGACCCTGATCAACTGCCGGATCACCTTGTTGTCGTCCACGACAAGGACCCGGCCCGACGCGCCTGGCACCCCTTGAGAGTAGGTCGGGACCGGCCATCGCGTCCGGGTTTTCCCCACTTCCACCCCGTGCGGGGAGCCTGACCCCGCTCCCCTGCCCCGCCGGCCCCCGGAAACCCGTTCATGACCACCCCCGCGGAGCTGGTAGTGTTCTACCCGTCGCCGCGAGCGACACGCCCCCGTAGCTCAGGGGATAGAGCAACGGCCTCCGGAGCCGTGTGCGCAGGTTCGAATCCTGCCGGGGGCACCTTGGATTAGGTGCCCAAAGACCCCGCCATCAGCGGTAACGCTGAAGTCGGGGTCTTCGCGTATGTGCAGCCGTATGCCGCTCGGAGCGGGCGTATGTCGGGGTCTGTGGACTATTCGTGGACAGGATCTTGGACTGTCTCCCCTGGTCAGCCCCAGAGTTTCCGGAGGAGCCATCAGCCGGCGTCCGGCCACTCCTCAGGGGGCGAAGGCGGCTCCGGATCGTTCTGCCGTTCCACTCGCCGCGCGTTCTCCCCTCGTAGGGACGTCAACCACGGCCACAGATCCGGCAGGGGCTGTGCCGGGCAGGCGAGGCGGTGCGGCACGCGGCACCGCTGGAACTGATCTGGCGGACACACCTCGTAGACCGCCACCCGCCCATCGGACAGTTCGATCCACCGATGCTCCGCCGGCACCGTATGGGCCAGAGGATTCATGTCCGGCTCCAACAGCACCCAGTCCTGCTCAAGCGTCGGCACCCGATCCTGCAACAGCCCACAGTCAGGACAACGGGACTGCCCACCACCCAGCCGCCGCGGTTCCCTCTCTAAAAGCCCCATACCGTGAGGGTCGCCAGTCCGACAGCCCAGGCGTAGGGCGTGAACCGGACGGGACGTCTGGGGCAGCAGCCCGCCAGCGGGGCCAGAAGCGACGCGGCAGGTGCAGCCAACAACCAACGACCGACGACACGCGGCCGAGATATGGTGAAGCCCCCAGTCCATGCGGGCTGGGGGCTACGACTCACGTACGTGTCACTCGTACTCGCGCAACAACTCTTCGATCTTGCGATTGACGACCTCTTGCCGCCCGTCGATGCATTTTGCGTACCGGCTCAGCAAGACCTCCACGCTGTTGCCTGCGCGGGCGGCGACCTCCGTCGGGTCGACACCGGCGTTGAGCCAGGTGGACAACGCCGAGTGTCGCAGGTCGTACGGACGGGCAGCGAGTGGCGAGGCCACCACGGCCGGCGGGAGAGCGAGCGCACGAGCCTCCTGCCAGACGCGGTAGTACGTCGAGGAGCCGACCACTCCCCCACGCTCATTCGTGAACAGCCGCCCGTCCTCGGCGGTACCGAAGGTGTCGAGGTGCAGCCTGAGGATGGCAACGAGCTGGGGCGGGATCGGCACGAGCCGCACTTCCTCGGTCGGCCGATTCTTCAGGCCCCGGTCGTCATGGGTCTCTCCCGAGTCCGTCCACTGCTTGCCAGCACTGGGACGCGTGCGGTTCAGCAACGCCGTGCCCCAGCCCGTCTCCGGCAGCTTCAGGTCTGCCGCGGTGAGGCCCACAGCTTCAGCCGGGCGGAAGGCCCCGTAATACATGCAGGCGAACAGGCCGACCAGTCGACGGCCGCGGGCCCGACCGTACCCACCGACGTACGACACAGCGGTCAGCAAAGAACGCGCCTGCTCTGGATTGGCCACCACCCGTGGATCAACTTCTCCAGCAACCTTCGGCTTCTTCCAACGAATGCCAGTGATCGGGTTCTCTTTGAACTCCCCAAGATCGACCGCGTAGTGCAGGGCGTTGACGAGCGTCCGGCGCTTGCGCCGAACAGTCTCCGCAGCTGCCGCTGTGCCGTCCAGTTTCAACTTCAACGCGTCCAGCACGGCCCTGGTGATCGCAGCATCGCCGAGATCAGCGAGGGGGCGGGAAGCCTTCGACACCCAGTGCAAGGCGTGCGCGATCTCGTCCGGCAGTTCGCGGTCATCCGGACCAGGAAGGACGAAAGCCCAGTTCCGGAGCGCCCTCCTGATCAGTTCCTCTGGAGGCCTGCCCGGTCGATCATCGAGCAGAGCCATGGTCACTGCGGTCAGCGACTCGTTGGTGCCATCACGCGTGTTCGGAGCAGCGTGCGGCCACTTCATGGCGAGGTACCTCAGAGCGAAGGCGTACCAGCTCGTAGAGGCCGCCTTTTCGACCATTGAATCAGGCAGCCCCGTGACCGTGTCGAACTCCTCGCCTCCATGAGCGGCCCGGAGGAGCTTGGACCGGTAGTGATCCGCCAGCCCCTTGGTACGGAACTGCTCGGAGAACACGTTCCCAGCCACGATCCATCGGACGTCATAGGACGACTTTTTCGTGTTCCTCTTTCGAACCCCCCAAACCTTCACATCGAGAGACTTCACGCGGCGGCCTCCAACTGCCGCAACCAAGTCCGGAAGTCGCTCCGCCAAACTCGCAGCTCTCCATTGGGAAGCTTGAAGGCAGCCGGCCCCTGCCCCAGCTCGCGCCACCGGTAGAACGTCCGCCGCGACACTCCGCCGAGCTCATCGAAGATCTGCGGGACGGTCATCAGCTCGTCTTTCACGTCAGGCTCCTTCCAGGGCTGCGAGTTCTTCGCGGGCGGTTTCGCGGTTGAGCTGGAGGTCGCGGGCGATGGTCGCGGCGAGGACGGATTCGCCGGGGGTGTGGCCGTGGCCGGCGTACTGCCAGTCGGTGAGGACGAGGACGGTGTCCGGCTCGGCGTCCTCCAGGCCGAGAGCGGCGTGTTCCTGTGCGGCGCGGTAGTCGGCGCGTGCTTGGCGGAGCGCGCCGAGGGTGGTGGAGTAGCGGCGGGACTTGGAGGAGAAGTGGCCGCGGAAGCCGAGCATGTGCGCCCAGGCCCACAGACGGCGGTCCGGATACAGCGGGTCGAGGATCTTGCACGCGGCGATGAGGCGGCGGGCGTGGTCGGGGACGCCGTGCCGGTCGAGTTCGGACAGTTCCCCGATGCGGCGGTCGAAGGTGCCGGTGTTCTCGGCGGCTTTGGTTGCGTATTTGGCGACGTAGGAGGCGACGGCCTGTTCGGTGATGTCGGAGCCGTCACCGAACGCCTTCACGGGTCGGACGTCGCGCTGGGTGCCCCACCGGAAGGTCCGGGCCGGTTGGCCGTCAGCGGCCGGGACGGACACCGAGGTGTAGGAGTGGCCGGCGGCGGCGCGGATCGCCTCGGACAGCAGGCCGACGGTGGCCCAGGACGGCGGCGGGGTGCCGGGCCCGTCGGGGCCGTCGAGGCGAATCACGGCGTGGAAGTGCACGGCGCCGCGCTTTTGGAACTCGGCGACCTTGCCGTACGACAGCCGGGCGCACTCCTTCAGCTCACGCTGGGTGAGGCCGGCGCGGGCGGCGATCTCCCGGCGGAGTCGGTTGGTGAAGCGCTGCCAGAGCTGCCCGGCGTGGTTGTTGAACAGCACCGCGCCCGCGTAGTCGTACGAGTCCGGGTCGAGGGCGGTGCCCAGCTCCGGGGCGTCCGAGGTGGGGCGGGTGCCGCAGCGGCAGGGCCCGCGGTCGGGCCGGTTGTGGACCGGGCCGAATGAGGGGGCGGTGATGGTGGCGAAGACCCGAGGGTGATCCCGCACGGTGGCAGGAATGTCGCGGCGGTCGTCACCGGCCAGGCCCGCGCGGATCAGGTGGTACGTGTCGCCCGCGTAGGTCCAGGCGCAGGACGGGCAGCGGGAGGCCCGGCGGTTGCCGCAGGCGACGAGGAGCCGTCCGCCCGGCTCGTTCTCGGTGGAGTAGTGGTGCAGGGTCTGGCCGGTGGTCTTGTCCTTGTGGATGGTCCAGCCGGTCAGGTGGATCGGGTCGGAGCAGCCGCCGGTGCGGCGGATCTGGTCTTGCCAGCGGTCGAAGCCGTCGGGCCCGGCCACCCGCAGCAGATCGCCGAGAGTGATCGGGTCCAGGCCCGCCAGGGTGGCGGAGTCGGTCACGCGAACACCTCCTGCCGGGCGGTCAGGAAGGCGTGTCCGATCCACTGGGTGTAAGCGGGCGGGATCGGTCAGTTCCTCTCGGACATCGGTCCAGGTGATGCCCATGGCCTGCTGCATCTCGGGCACAGTGGCCTTGCCACCGCCGTTGCCGTACGCAGCCACGTAGGGGCCGTTGCGGTGGACGCCGTGACGGTGCCCGCGCACGTAACCCCGGTGACGGGGGTGGGCCGGCTGCGCGGTGGCCCAACGGCCGAGTTCGAAGTTGCGGTGCCGCAACACGCCGAGCCCGAACATCTCCCCGCACAGCGTGAGGTCCTTGCGGATCTCCGCCCGTCCGTTGGGCTGCTCGATCACGTACGGCCGCCCCGTGGCGTTGAGGAGGTCGCGGGTGGCGGCCACGAGGTCGACGTGAGAGGCGCCCCAGCCCTGGGAGGCGTTGGTACCCACGGTGAGGGCGCAGCCGGCCTGGCAGGGCGGGGAGGCGTGGACGAGGGTGTACCGCTCGATGTCGCCCGTGGTGATCAGGTGGGCGAGGTAGTCGAGGGCGTCGCCGCGGTGGTAGGCGAAGGGATAGCGGGGGCGGTCGGCGATGTCGCAGCCGTCGACCGTGAACCCGGCGCGGTGGTAGCCCATGGCGGCCCCGCCGGCGCAGGAGAACAGGTCCAGGACGTGCAGTCGCATGGCGGTCACCTCCCGACGCGGACGAGGCCGGCGGCAGGGAGGGAGCGGCCGGTGCCCTTGCAGGCCGGGCAGGTGACGCGGAGGGTGGCGCGGGTGCCGTCGCCGTTGCGGGTGCCGGTGGTGATGGCGACGGTCGGGAAGCCGTCGCAGTCGCGGCAGATCCGCGCGGCCGGGGCGTGCTGGGGCATCATGGGATCTCCCTTTCGGGTCCGGTGGATCTGAAAGTGGGTGCAGGCGCCCGGGGCGGCGGATGTTTGGCGACGGATGCCGCCCCGGGGGCCGTCAGCGGCGCTTGGCGTCGGCGTTGAGCAGGGAGCGCAGGACGACGGCGCAGACGGCGACCGAGGCGCCGGTGATGGCCACGGCCAGGAGCATGGAGACCAGGACCGCGCCGACAACCAGGACCACGGCGGTGCCGCCGCCGACGAGCGCGAGCGCGGTGCCCGGGGTGAGCTGGACCGTGGGCCGGGCCGGAACCGGGGCCGGGGCAGTCGGGGCCGGGGTGCCCGGCACGATGGCGGTCGGCTCGATGATGGCGGGCGGGGTGACCGTGCCGGTGGGCTGGGGCATGGTCGGGAGCTTGGGCCGGAACATGAGCGGGTCTCCTTCTACTTGACGGCGGTGTCGATGACCGGGGCGAGGAGGCTGTCCGCGAGGAGGTAGCCGCCCAGCAGGAGCACGGCGATGAGCCACCAGGGCGGGCGGATGAGCTTGACGCCGAGGACTCCGACGCACAACAGGGCGAACCAGAGCGGGACGTCCATCACGGCCTCCTAGCGGACCTTGCAGCGGTGGGTACGGGCGGCGAGCTGGGCGGCGGACTGGCTGGTGTAGTCGGCGGACCAGCCGCAGCCGTCGTTGCTGCACACGGCGGCGTGCTTGGTCTGGCCGTGGCGGTCGCGGTGGGTGCCGATCTGCACCGGGCCGATCCGCATCACGGAGTGGAAGAAGTCACGAGCAGGCATGACGAGGGTTCTCCCTTCAGGTCAGGCGAGCTGGGCGGCGATGGCGTCGGCCAGGTGCGGCGGGACGCCGAGCCGGGCGCGCAGGGTGTCGGTGTCGATCCGGGCACCGGTGCGGTGTTCGTGGTCGGCGGCGACCTTGCGGGCGTGCTCGACCAGCGCGGCCGGAACCGGAACCGCCGGCGGCGAGGCCGGGGCCGGTTCGGCGACCGGGAGAGCCGGGGTGTCCTCGTGCGCCGCAACGACCACAGGCTCCGGGTCCGGCTCAGCCGCGGAGGCCGACTCGCGCTCGACTTCGGACACCGGGTCCGGGTCCGGGGCGGCGGGTGCTTGCGGAGCCGGGGTCCGGGGCGTGGGTGTGTGGGCGAGGAGGGTGCCGCCGAGGAAGGCGAGGACGGGCCAGCCGGCGACGCCGAGGCGGAGCAGGGCGGGCGGGTGTTCCAGGTCGAGGAACCCGGCGGTGGCCACGTTCGCGCCGAGCGAGGCCACCAGGGCGATCAGGAACCAGCACCAGGCCAGCCGAGACGGGCCGTCGGTGCGCAGGCGGCGCCAGGCGGCGACCAGGAGCAGGTCCACCGAGATGGGGTAGGCCCAGGCTTTCCAGCCGTCCTGTCCCGCGGCGGCGGCGAGGTCGTGCAGGTGGGCGAAGGAGAGGGCGCCGGCGATCACGGCCTGTACGAGCACGGCGTCCGGGCGAAGAGCGGTGCGCATCGCGTGTCCTCCTTTCCGGGGTCAGTCGGTGGCGTGGCCGGTGCCCCAGCAGGTCAGGCACAGGGCGGTCTGGTGGTCGTCGATCGCACGGGTTTTGCGGGTGCCGACGCGGACGGTTTCGCGGGTCTCGCCCGTGCCGTCGCAGTCCGGGCACGGCGCGGGCTGAGGCGCCGGGGGTGTGATCTTGCAGCGGGTGGTGGGCTTCTTCGCAGCAGCCATGAGGGATGCCTCCCGGGCGGGGGTCAGGCGGCGGCCGGGGCCGACTCGACGGCCGGGACCGGGGCGAGGGCGCCGAGGACGGGCCGGAACGGCCAGGGTGGGCAGATCCGGGGTCAGGTCGGCGTGCCGGTTGCAGACGTTCACCGCGTGCCGCAGCGAGGTGTGCGGGGTGCGGATGCGGGCCCAGCCGCCGGCCGAGTCGGCGGCGATGGCGACGCCGGGGGTGTCGGTGGGGATCGAGATCGCGGCCAGCACGGCGTCCGGGGCGATGTCGCCGAAGGCCATGTTCGCGCTGGCTTCGTCGTTGACCCGGTGGGCGGTGCGGCCGGTGAGCTGGGCACGGAGCATGGTGATGCCCTTGCCGAGTTCGGAGCCGAAGCGCTGCCCGCAGATTTCGAGGTAGATGCCGGCGGCACGGCCAAGCTGGGCGAGACGGGCCAGGGCGGTGATGATCCGGTCGCGGCGTTTCTCCTCGTCCTTGGTGGCGAAGAGGGCGAGTTCGGCGACTTCGTCGACCAAGACCACGATCGGCACCGGCCGCAGGTCGGCGGGCAGGTCCCAGATGTCGGCGGCGATCTCCGCATCCGGCACGTCCGCGGTGATCCGCTGCTCGGCCCGGATGAGCTGGTAGACGTCCTGCATGTGGGAGACCAGGGCGTCGAGGAGGTCGGCGGCGGTGTCCGGGTTGTCGGCGAGCGCGGAGAACCGGCGGGCCAGCGGGAACAGCTCGACGCCCTGCTTGCAGTCGATCCCGACCAGAGCGACCCGCTGCGGGGCGAGTGCGGCCACCAGGTTGCGCTGGTAGACGGACTTGCCGGACTCCGTGGCGCCGATGACCAGGCCGTGCGGGACCGTGCGGTAGTCGCGGTAGTGCACGGCTCCGTCCTCGCGCAGCGCGACCGGCACCCGCATCGGCCGGGAGTCGACCGCGGCGGGCATCTGTACGCGCTTGAGGACGTCGTAGCCGGTCATCCGCAGCTCCACCACGCCCGAGCGCAGCTCGCGGGAGGTGACGCCGTACATGCCGAACGAGTGCCGCAGCCGGTCGCACGACGCGGCTACGTCGAAGGCGTCCTGCCCCGGGCGAAGCTTCAACCGCAGCACCAGACCGGTACGGGTGACACGGAGCCGCAGGATGCGCGGGGCCCGTGGACCGGGAACCGGCCGGTTGGTCATCCGGGCCACGGTCAGGCGCCATCGCGGGGCCGGGACGGTCAGGCCGCAGGCGTCCATCACGGAGCCGTAGCGGACCAGGACCCGCAGCGCGGCGAGGGTGACCCCGAAAGTCAGCCAGTACCAGGCGGGGCGCCGCCACCGCAGGAGACCCGCAGCGGCGACGACCAGCACCAAGGCGACGATCAGCCACGTCATGGCTCAGGCCGCCTTCGAAGACGAAACGCCGGCCACGATCGAGGTCACCGCGACCGCGCGGAAGGCGATGCCGTGCCGCTTCTGGCCGTTGAACTCGTTCTCCCACGGCCGGGCGATCAGACCGGTCAGGGCGACCGGGGCGCCCATCACCAGGTCACCCGAGATACCGGACTCCGGGACGGTCACCGACAGGATCTCCACCTCACCGTTGGCCGCGAACATCACGTCCACGGTCGACAGCGCGGCACCGGTCTCGGCGTCCATCGCCCGCTCACCGGCACGACGGTCCTTCACCTTCGGCTGCGGGGGCTGCGCCACCATCACGGTGGCCGCGGACGTGTCGACGGGAATCTGACGCATGAGTGCGCTCCTAAGCGTTCAACTTGACGTACTTAGTACGTCAAGTGCTTCTCGACTGTTGTTGGTTCGATGTGCTGCACTTAGTGCGACAAGCACTGAGAGGGGCTATGGCCGAGTTCACCGGGCGGGCGAAGTACCTGGAGATCGCCGACGACTTCAAGAGGCGCATCCGGCAGGGAGGACTGGAACCGGGCACCAAGCTGCCGTCCGAGACCGAGCTGATGAACACGCACGACGTCTCACGGACCGTGGCCCGCCAGGCGATCTCACGACTCCGCGAAGACGGCTACGCGATCTCCCACCAGGGCAAGGGCAGTTTCGTCACCCTCCCCGAGGAACCTCGCCAGACGAAGCACAGCCCGGAGTTCGAGGAGATCGCCGGGTATCTGTCTGACGTGCGTCGCGAGGTGCGCCGGCTCTCGGAGCGGATGGATCAGCTTGAGCAACTGGTCCGGAAGCAGCCGCAAGACGGCTGACCAACTCGTCGGCACGGCATGCGATGACGTTCACCTCCTCGGCAAGTGCCCGCAGATCTCGGGTCAGTTCCACCACTTCGGCCGGGGTCAGCGGCATCGTGGCTCCTTCGTCACGTCGTCGGCCTGGCAACCTCTTGGGGTAGCTACGACGCTAGGAGCGAGGCGCTGCACTACCCCGGAAAATTCCTCCGGGGTCCCATAGGAAGATGGGAAGACGCTCTAGCCATGCGAGGAATAACGACGAACCTGACGATCGGTGAGCGAGTCGCTTGGTACCGCCGCAGGCGGGAGATCTCCCAGGAGGTCCTGGCCGGACTCGTCGGCCGCACGGTGGACTGGCTGAGCAAGGCGGAGAACAACCGAATCGAGCTGGACAGGCTCTCGGTCATCAAGTCGCTCGCCGATGCCCTGGACGTCACGCTCGGCGACCTGTTGGCCGAACCGACCCTCTTGGAATGGACTCCGGACAGCGGCACCCGCACAGTGCCGGCACTCCGCTCGGCCCTCATGAACTACCGTCAGCTCACTCCCCTCTTGGGTGTCACGACCGAGGGCGAGCCGACCTCGCTCGACGAGCTGAGCAACAACGTCGCCGAGGTCTGGGACGCCTACCAGGACTCCCGCTACGGGTTCGCAACTCGCCGCCTGCCTCTGTTGTTGGCCGACGCGCTCATTGCGGCCCAGGCGTACCAAGGACAGCAACGGGAGCAGGCCCACAAACTGATGGCCATGACGTACCAGGGCGCCGCCATGGTGCTCACCAAGCTCGGTGAAACCGACCTGGCATGGATCGCAGCCGACCGCGGACTGGCCGCAGCGCAGCAATCGGGCGACACCGTGGTGACCGGCTCGCTCTTCCGCTCCGTCGCACACTGCCTGCTGTCCAACGGCCGATTCGACGCGGCCGTACAGCTGGTCGGGGACGCCGGCGAGTACCTGCGCCCGGGCCTCTCGGACGCGACGCCCGAGTTCCTGTCCATCTACGGAACACTGTTCCTGGCCGGGTCCATGGCCTCAGCCCGTGCGGACGACCGGGCCACGACGCGAACGTTCCTGGACGAGGTGGAACGGGCAGCCCACCGACTCGGCACCGACGCCAACCACGTCTGGACCGCCTTCGGCCCGACCAACGTCGCCATCCACCGAGTAACCACAGCCGCCGAGCTGGGCGACATGCAAGTCGCCGTCAACCTCGGCCCGCGGATTGACACGGCAGGACTGCCGACGGAACGCCGGACGCGGCACAACCTCGAAGTGGCCCGAGCGCTCAGCGCCTACAACCGGATGGATGACGCGCTCGCGAAGGTCCTCGAAGCGGAGAGCTGGGCGCCTGAACAGGTGCGGAGCCACTACCTGGCGCGAGAGCTGGTGCTCACCTGGGTGCGAGGGCAGCGGGGCCAGCCGAGCCGGAACCTGGCGGACCTAGCCGACAGGCTGCACGTCGTCTGAGCTGGGTACCCTCGACTGCATGGCAGCGAACGCACACGAAGCGAAGATGGCGCATCCGCGCATGGCGGCGGGTGCGCTTTTCTTTGACGACGCGGACCGCGTCCTCATGGTGGAGCCCGCCTACAAGGACTACTGGGACATCCCCGGCGGCTACGTCGAGGCCGGCGAATCCCCCCTTCACGCTGCCGTGCGCGAGGTCCGCGAGGAGCTGGGAATCACCCCGCCCATGGGACGCCTCCTCGCGGTCGACTGGGCACCGAACGAGGCCGAGGGCGACAAGGTGCTGTACCTCTTCGACGGCGGCCGACTCAGCCGAGAGCAGTTGGCCGGCATCGAGCTACAGGCCGACGAGCTGAAGAGCTTCGAGTTTTTCGCCCTGGACCAGATTGCCGAACACATCATCCCACGACTGGCCCGACGCATCCTGGCAGCGGCAGAAGCTCGGGCGGATGCGGTCCTGGTGTACCTGGAGCACGGTCAGAAGCCCGACAGCCGAGCTGCATGAGCCGCGAGGCAGCCATCCGTCTCGTGCAGCGGCTCATGGACGCGACCTACGCGGACGAGGCCGAAGGCGACGCCATGATCGCGGCTCTCGAACGCGGCACCGGTTGCCCGCACATCAGCGACTACATCTTCTGGGACTCCGACCCCGAGCTGACAGCCACCAAGATCGTTGATCGAGCCCTGTCCTACAAGCCGTTCGCCCTGTGAGCAGAGCGCGGTAAGACTTTCCCTACTTCATCAAGGGCTCGCTTCGCTCGCCGTTGCTCCCGGCCTCCTGAACTGCAAAGCAGTCCGATCACAGTTCGGAGATGCCGCGCACAGCGCGGCGGCGCCGGCCGGCCGCCGTCGCGCCGCCCCTCCTTGCCTTCGTCACCGGGGCCGCGCGCCGTACCCGCCCGCGCCCACAAGGGGGCGAAGACCAGGCCGGGGCTGGACTGAGAACGTGTTTGAGATCTGCCGTGTCCCGGGGCTGGGGAGTTCGTTGAGCTCACCGTGAGCGGTGTTGGGGGTGGGTAACCGTCGGACCTGACGGACGAGCAGTGGGCGTTGGTTGAGCCGTTGCTCCCGCCGGCGCGGGTGGGTCCCAAGGGCGGTCGGCGGGAGAAACATCCGCGGCGACGGATCGTCGACGCGATCTTCTACGTGGTGCGGACCGGCTGCGCCTGGAGGCAGTTGCCGAAGGACTTCGCCCCGTGGCCGACGGTGTACTGGTACTTCACGTGGTGGCACGACGACGGCACCGTCGAGCGCATCCACGACGCCCTGCGCGGCAAGGTCCGCGAAGCCGACGGCCGCGACGCGGAGCCGAGCGCGGGCCTGATCGACTCGCAGTCCGTCCGCACCGCCGACACCGTACCCGCCGCCACCAGGGGATTCGACGCGGGCAAGAAGGTGAAGGGCCGCAAGAGGTTCATTGTTACCGACACGCTCGGCCTGCTCCTGGCTGTCCATGTCGTCGCGGCGAGCATCCAGGACCGCGACGGCGCCAAGCGGCCCTTGCTGTGGACCAGGCTCGACCACCCCGGGGTTCGGAAGGTCTGGGCCGACCAGGGCTTCGCCGGCCGCCTGATCGACTGGGCCGCCCAGATCCTCGGCCGCGAACTGGAGATCGTCCGCAAGGACCCAGATCAGCGCGGATTCCAGGTCCAGCCCAAACGGTGGGCGGTAGAGCGCACCTTCTCGTGGCTCACCGCCCACCGGCGCCTCGCCAGGGATTACGAGACCAGCTCGGCCCATTCGGAGACGATGATCCGCTGGGCGATGATCGGCGTCATGGTCCGCCGGCTCACCCGGGGCGGTGCTGCCACGCGCCCCGGCCGACGGCCGCTCCTCCGGCAGCCTTCGCAGCCGGTCGGCTCGACCCTTCCCTGACGGCAGGTGCTGTTGGAGTCCTATCGAGCCAGGAAGCCCTCGACATCGCGCTTCAGGGCAGGTGACACGTCGGCCAACTCCGAGACGATCGAACGGACTTCCCGTCTGAGTTCGGGATAGTCGATCCAGACTCCCGCGTCTCTGGTAAGCACGGCGGCCAGCAGATCGCCCTCGTACATGTCGCCTTCCGCCAGCGGGTCGCTCCGGAGGACCTCCACCGCCAACGGCAGGAGATGGGCAAGGCCCACGTTTTGCCTGATCAGCAGCCGCATGTCCTCGACCGTCAGGCCGCCGATCGGCTTGCGCCGAAGCTCGCGCACGGTCGCCATCAGCCGGGTTTCGTCGCCTGATGGCGCCGACCAGCGTTCGCGCTCAAGCTCCTGCAGGGAGCGGTCACGGTTCACGAGTCGAGTCACCGACCGATCGTCCCACGCCAGATCTCAAATGCGGTCTGAGAGGGCGACGCCAAGGCCAGAACCACGTCGTGCTTTACCGGGCAGGTCCACTGACTGCCCGACTCGCCGCAAGCTTAAGGGGCCATGATCACTCGCCCCAAAGCAGCTCCAGCCCAAAGCCGCTCCACCGACCTCGTGAGCAGAATCCGACCCTATACCCCAGCCAAGGAGCGAGCCGAGGCCGGAAGTCGGCAGACCCTTCCTGATCGGTCATCTCCAGCACCTCTACTCCTCAATGCCGATTACGAGCAAGTTCCTTCAACAGGGTCACATCAAAACGAACGATCGCTGCGTCATCCGCCAGTTCGAACCAACCTCCCAGTCGGCCAGACACCGAATTTCCGAGCGCCTCATGCACGTCGACAGCGAGCGGCATCACGAACGACGCCGTGAGAAATCCAACTGTGACTCCACCCGCCGAGTACGCGCTACGAACACGTATTTCCGCGAGTTCCAAAGACTCGATAGGACCAAAGTCTTCGGGACTTCGGTCTACGAAATCTGGGAAATCGGTCAGATCCTGGTGAGTCACTACCTGTTCAACAATGGAGAGCAGAGCATCTTCCGGGAACGATGCCGAGGTGATAGAAACTTGAGTGCGGGCACACAGCTTCTCAATCACCGAATTTATGCTGGTGTGATAATGAAAATCTTCAGCGCGGTCACCCAACTCCCCAAGGAGATCAGGATGAAGAGACGGGTCCCCCTTCTTTGCGCCAAAGTCACCCGTGTTATTTGAAGCAAAGTGGGTAGCACTCGCTCCCTTCAGATGCCTCCTCTTAATGCACAACCATATAGCAGCGTCGCGGGCTCCTGTCCCGTCCGCCTTGGCCGGCTTCCGTCTCATCGCTTCTCGGAGTAACGCCTCTTTAGCGTCCTCGCCATCGAGTGGCAAAACGACAAATGTTTCTTCTAGATCGTCCTTCCATTCTCGAACGATCGACTCGACCGATGGAACGTAGTAAGAATCGATCTGACAGTACTTCGACAGATCAGATACAGCCTTGGCGTGTCGATCCAAAGCCTCTTGAGCATCGTGACGTCTTGCATTGATCGATTCGGAGAGAACCGTACTTGTGATAGCGACGGTTGAACTCAACGTGCCAGCGACCCGGAGCAGCGTAGAAATGGAGACGTTGCGAAGATTCCCCTGGCGAGGGAGAAGGTTCGTATCCAAGACAATGAGCATAAGTTACCTGCCTGCGACTTCATCGGCTCGTTCGGAGATCTCGTCGGCAAGAGAACTAAAAAGATGAATCGCATTGCGCGCACGCGTGTAGTGCGCGCCGCGCGCCTCACTCCCGTTCAGCTCAAATACTGCCTTGTGCGTCCTTTGCGCGATGGGTACCAGACTCGAGAGGTTTGGCACTTCCCCGATAGAAGTACCGGAAGCAGGGGGGAGGGAGCCTGCGCCTTCCAATGCCTCCACGATGCCGGTCTGGTAGGCGACGGGCATGCGGTCGTTCCAGTGCTTATAGGCTTCGGCAGGCTGGTCCCGGTATACCGTGAACTGCTGGCTCACATACCCCAGCGGACTTGGCAGGCCCGGCGGGAGTTCGAATCCGAACTCAAGCTTCCTTCTTTCCGCCTGAACCTTAGCGATCTCCCATTCGCCGATCCAGTTGGCGACACTCTTACCGACACTCGGAAGAGCCGTCAGCGAGAACAAATCAGGCGCGAGTGGGACAACAAACCCAGTGGATCCGATAATTACGTTTCTGTTCAGTGCGCCAACATTAGGTCCCAGGTCAACGAAGACATATTCTGCTGAGACCAGCGCAGCGGTCTCAGTGATGAGTCGATAAAAGGCGGTGCTCACCTGGAACCCCCGAGGGAGCCCCGCAAGGGCTTCGGTCCACCCAGTTGGAGCGAATTCCTCATACTCACTCAAACGGATGTCTCCCGGTAGGATCCAAGCTGTATCCCTGATCTGCACAGGAGAAACAATCTCCAACGCCCCCGATCCCTCAACCACCGGACGAAGACACGAGTAGATTGTCTTTCCGGTATCGAAGAGCGATTCGACATCAGTTACGGGAATGGCAGCACTAGTGAGATTAGCCTGGGCGTCAGCATCGATAAAAAGGACTCGCTTTTTCTTCGCAAGCGCGATTCCGATATTATAAACGAGGGTGGTTTTGCCGACGCCACCCTTGTGATTGAAGAATGAGATGATCTTCATTCGGCACTCTCCATGATCTAGGGCGGATTACGTAGGCCGACCCGATCGTCGCCAAGGGTCAGGCCGGCCATACGGTAGCGGCGCGGTATCACATCACGTTTCAGGGAAGAACTCAGTCCACCGATCCAACTCCGGCTCCCGCACCTCGATCTCTACCATTCGGCGATACATTGCCTCAGGAAAGGCTGAAAGGATCGAGTGGGTGTCGCGAGGTGACCAGACGAATACGTCACGCAGAAAGCTCGACACGCTCTCGTTCACCTTGACGATGCACTCGTACTTCCGCTCAAGCGCGCTGGTCAGATCGTCGGCCGACATGAGCGACACGTGTGACGCCGCATCAACCATGAGCGCAACTCGTCGGAAGCCGGCATACGTTGCACTGCTGACGAACTGCTCAAGCCCCTCCACCGGCACGCTCTTTCCACGCACTTCGACTGTCAGCAATGGATCGCCGTCCAAAAGCACTTGAACGTCACCGGGAAAGTCGCGAGAAGGGTCATTGATCCTTCGCGAGACGACCTCGCTATAGACCATGTCAAGGCCAGCCGCAACACAAGCTTGCAGCTTTCGTGGAATGTCGTTGCCGCTCACAACGAAGCTCTGTGTCTCAGCAATTAGGCTTGCCTCGACGATGGCACTCCCGACGGCGACGCGCTGCTTTTTGTTCGCCACGGAGATACACACTGCCAAGACGGCGACAAGCGCTTGGAACGACTCTTCAGTGGAATAGTCTTCTTCATCGACCCTAGCAAGGGCACTACTTACTCGGTCCAGATAGGGGCGCGCCTTCGTTTGGACCCTGACGATCTCGCTGTAATGGTCGTAACGGAAGAATGGCTGGTTGTTGATCGGCTCACGACCCGTAGCCCCCAGATCAAATCCAAGTTCTACAGACATCGGAACCACTACACCGTGGCAAAGGGTACGCAGAGAGAAGGCGCGATCGTCATACTTCTCTTTGATGGAGCGTGGGTCAACCCTGTCATCACATGCACGCGCGAGCAATGCTGTCACAAGCGCAGCCGTGTAAGTCCTTGGAGCATCTACCTCGCGTAGGGAAGTAGCAAGGAATGTCCAATCTTCGAGGAAGACATCATCCGAAGCGGCTGCCTCGTATGCCTTCCTCAGAACCTGCTCCGCCGTGCTCTTTTTAATTGTTATTCCCATTGCCCCCCCATGCCGCTCTAGATCAATTCGAGCTGTTCGTGGCCAGCCTGGCCAGGAATAGTAGTACCGCGAGAATCAAGATAGCCGAGTTGTTCCATCAGGGCCCGAGCGACGACCTTCCCCAACTCCACCGGGACGGCATTACCGATCTGCCGCTGCACCTCGCGCTTCACTCCGGTGAAAACGAACTCATCAGGGAAAGTCATGATCCGCTTCATCTCGGCAACGCGAAACCTACGCGCTCGCTCTTCCCCCTTCGCGTTCTTCACGTTCTCCCAGTGAAATGGTCCGACCCATGGACCTGGCTGAGCCTGCAGCGTCGTAGAAGGACGGTCTGGGTCCGCCTTCAGCAGGAAAGTCCAATAGCGGCTACGCCATTTGAACTCGTTGCGACCGCCATATCGGTCGGTGTGCCATAGATAGTTTTGCCCAGGAGGAACTTCCGCCGCGAGTTCGGCGTAGGTTCCCTCAGCAACTTCTCCAGCCTCAGGAACGTCCGGCAATCCGGCAAGTGCCTCGCGAAGACTCGTGAACGGAACCTTGGTGTGATCAATCACCCGATCTCGCTCCGACTCGCCCGAGTGCGTGGTGTCGGGGAAGTGGAAAGCCTTACCGTCACGTCGCCCCACGACGAATACTCGCCTGCGGAGCTGCGGAACCCCATACTCGGCCGCAAGGAGCACACGGAACGTCGGGTTGTAGCCTGCATCCTTAAGACCCGCAATGAGTCGGTCGAACTGAGCCCGATGGGTCTTGTAAGTCAGGCCCTGCACATTTTCCAGGATGAAGGCTTCGGGCTTGCTCTCCCGAACCACACGGACGTACTCGTCGAGGAGGGAAGCATTGGGGTCGGCGCTGTTGCGCTTCTCCTCGATCCAGAATCCGGACTTGCTGAACGGGGTACAGGGAGGACCACCGATGACCAGGGTGGGATCGCCGGGCTTGAGCCCGCCGGCTTCCAGCAACTCTTCGGTCGGGATCGTTTGGATATCGCCACACAGCGTCTTGGTGTCCGGGAAGTTGGCCGACAGCGTATCCAGAGCGGTCTGCTCGTAGTCAGTGGCAACCGCGACACGTAGCGGAGACCCGGAGCCGTCCTGGACCAGCGGTGGCTCAGCGCAGCTCTCAATGGCGCAGTCGAGGCCGCCGGCCCCGGAGAACAGACTGATCACAGGAAGCTCATGGTTCACCGCGCCACCCTAACGTATCGCAACCTCGGGGGACCGTGATCGCTACAGTGACACTAGCCAGCTCGCCACCCTCCCCTCTGGCCCTCGTGCGCAGATGGCTACGACACCGGTTACCTCGAGCGCACCCGGCAGCCGGGCGGCACACGACCAGCCGCTTCCGGCACGACTTGCGATGTTCGCCAGCGTCCTGCGGTATCGACAGCCCAGGCGTGGACGCCCTGTGGACGAGCGGCCATATCTGCGGGCTGCTCGACACCCGTGACCTGCACAGACGACTGGGACACAATCGCCCTCCGGAACCGTGTGCGCAGGTTCGTGGCCTGCCGGGGGCCGCCTTTCGTCAGGTACCTGAAAGTCCTGCGGCTTGGCGGAGACGCTGAGGATGGGGTCTTCGTAGATGCAGCGGCGGGTGTCGCCCGGAGCGGCGGTATGTCGGGGGACTGGGCGTGGACGGTGACTTGCAGTCCGCTGTGGCGGTGTCCGCCGGGCGGGAACCTGACGTGTCGGCTACCTGCGCTTGGATGGGTGGGTGCCCATTCATGACGTTGCTCGACACCTGCCCGAGATTGCGGTCCTGCGTGAGCACTGTCGCTCCCTGGCCGTCCTGGAGGCAGTCCTGAGTCCTGGGAGGGGGAGCCGCCGCCACTCCTTCGACGAACACTGGTCCGGGACGGCGTCGTTGGCTTCGATGCGGAACGGGGCGGGCGACGAGTACTCGATCGTCTTCTCGGCCGCGGGCGCCTACGTGCGGGGTTTCGATCATGAGTCGCCGATGAGTCCCTATGCGGAGGACGGGCCATGGCCCGGAGTGCTCGACGAGGTTCCCGAGGTCTTCCGGCCGTATGCGGAGGAGCCGGCGTTCTCTGATGAGGACGGCATGCCTCTCGTCACGGCCTGTACGTGGCGGGAGGCGGCCGACGACCACTGGAAGGCAGGAATGATCGACTTCCCCGATGCGGCAACAGGGGATCCGGACGGTGCCGGATATCTCTTCCAGCTGTTGGTGGATCGCAGCTCGGAAGCTTTTCAGCGATGGGCTGAGGACTACTACGAGGTTCCGGTCGACTTGGCAGGTGTTCGTCACGTCTTCTCTTCCCAGCCGCTGACCGAAGAAGTGGTCCGCGCGTTGAACTCGGAAGTCGCCCTGGCGGACCTCCTGAAGGACATCGCGGAGATCGGCTATCCGACGAGCTGAGACGCGGAGCAGCGTCTTCTCTTCGTGCCGCGCAACACGTCCGTCGGAGCCCGGTCGCCCGCCTCCGTCCCATCGGCCCACCCGCCTATGGCGTGCGTCACTCACCTAGGGCGGAGAAGCTCGGACCACCACGTACGGCCAGCGGTCGTGTGGCGTGCCAGTGGGCACAGCGGTGGCCAGGGAGACTGTGTCGGGGTCGGCGACGGTCTCCCTGGCCTCGTGCTCGTGCGGGACAGCAAGTGGGCCGACGGGCCCGTGGTCACGTTCTCGCCGGGGGGCGCGGGGGGGGTGTTCGTCAGTAGCAGGGGGTGCCGTCGTCCTCGCGCCACTTCACCTCGGTGACGTTCATGGGCATGGTGAAGTAGCTGCCCGAGATGCTGCTGACGCAGCCCGTGTGGGTGGGGCCCTGGCCGTCCTCCTGGACGACGGCGTACGTCATCGTGACGTCGTGGGAGGTGTTGTTGTAGAAGATGTTGCCGGGGGCGCTGCCCGTCCACTCGGTCTCGGTGGCCAGGGACGGGGTGATGTCCGTGTCGCCGTACCACCATTCCGGCCACACGCAGAAGCTGCCGACCGGGCAGTTGCCGGGGCTCCACGCCGAGGCGGAGGGGGCGGACGCCATGACGCCGAGGAAAGCCGCGGGTACGGCTGCGAGGGCGAGGGCCTTCAAGCGCATGAGGGGGTTCCGTTTCGTCGGGGGTCGCCTCACGCTAGGGCGCGGATGTTGAAGGGTCAAGGATTGAAATCCGCCGCCCTCGCAGTCGTAAGTCCTAATCGCTGGCTGCGAGTTGGCCGGTCAGGCGGCTGTGCATCGCCGCGCTCGGTTCGTTCAGGCCGGTCACCGTGACCTTCTTGCCGCGTTCGGCGTACTTGCGCTCGATGGCGTCCAGGGCGGCCACCGAGGAGGCGTCCCAGATGTGGGTGGCGGAGAGGTCGATGGTGACGTTCGGCGGGTCGTTCCTGTAGTCGAACCGGGTCACCAGGTCGTTGGCGGAGGCGAAGAAGAGTTCGCCGGTGACGGAGTAGACGACCTGGGTGCCGTCGGGGTCGAGGACGCTGGTGACGGCCGACAGGCGGGCGACCCTGCGGGCGAAGACGGTCATCGCGGTGATGCTGCCGACCACCACGCCGATGGCCAGGTTGTCCGTGGCCACCACGACGACGACCGTCAGGACCATCACCGTCGTCTCGCCCGGCGGCATGCGCTTCAGGGTGCGGGGGCGGACCGAGTGCCAGTCGAACGTGCCGACCGAGACCATGATCATGACGGCGACCAGGGCGGCCATGGGGATGTCCGAGACGATCGGGCCGAAGACGATGCACAGGACCATCAGGAACGCGCCGGCCAGGAACGTGGAGAGGCGGGTGCGGGCGCCCGAGACCTTCACGTTGATCATCGTCTGGCCGATCATCGCGCAGCCGCCCATGCCGCCGAAGAAGCCGGTGACGATGTTGGCGATGCCCTGGCCGATGGACTCGCGGGTCTTGGAGGACGGGGTGTCGGTGATGTCGTCGACCAGCTTGGCCGTCATCAGGGATTCCATCAGGCCGACCAGGGCCATCGCCAGGGCGTAGGGGGCGACGGTGGTGAGGGTGTCCAGGGTGAACGGGACGTCCGGGAGGCCGGGAACGGGGAGGGACGAGGGGAGCGCGCCCTTGTCGCCGACCGTGGGGACCGCGATGCCTGCAGCGACCGTGATGACGGTGAGGACGACGATGGAGACCAGGGGGGCCGGGATCACCCGGGTGAGCCTCGGGGAGAGGACCAGCAGGGCCAGGCCGGCGGCGATCAGCGGGTAGACCGGCCAGGGCACGTCCCGCATGTTCGGCACCTGGGCCATGAAGATCATGATGGCCAGGGCGTTGACGAACCCCGTCATCACCGAACGCGGGACGAAGCGCATCAGCTTCGCCACGCCGAGGGAGCCCAGGATCACCTGGAAGACACCGGCCAGGACGACGGTGGCGATCAGGTAGCCGAAGCCGTGTTCGCGGTTGACGGGCGCGATGACCAGGGCGACCGCACCGGTGGCCGCGGAGATCATCGCCTTGCGGCCGCCGACGACCGAGACGACGACCGCCATCGTGAAGGACGCGAAGAGGCCGATGCTCGGGTCCACGCCCGCGATGATCGAGAAGGAGATGGCCTCGGGAATCAGGGCCAGGGCCACGACCAGGCCCGCCAGGACCTCGGTGCGCAGCACCTTGGGCGAGGCGAGCCAGTCGGGCTTGGACAGGGAGGTGCGCATGCCGTCTTTTCTGGAGAGGGGACGTCCGGTGTGCCGGCGCCGGTCGGGCATCATTGCCGACAGGGAAGACCGGTGCGAGGACCGGTGCGGGACTTCAACTCTACCCTTACGTGAGGGGAGAGTGTACGAGGAGTGGGCGCGGCGATGAGCGGCGAGCGGCACATGCGGATCGGCGAGGTGGCCGAGCGGACCGGGCTGTCGCTGCGCACCATGCGTCATTACGAGGAGGTCGGCCTGGTCATTCCCTCGGCGCGCAGCAAGGGGGGCTTCCGGCTGTACACCGAGCGGGACGTCGAGCGGCTGATGGTGATCCGGCGGATGAAGCCGCTGGACTTCTCGCTGGACGAGATGCGGGACCTGCTGGAGATCGTCGACCGGCTGGCGGACGGTGAACGTCCGGCGGAGGGGGAGGAACGGGAGCGCCTGCGGGAGCGGCTGGACGCGTACCGGGAGAAGGCCGACGCTCGGGTCGAGGCGTTGCGAGTGCGGCTGGGGATGGCGGAGGAGTTCGCCGGTACGTTGCGGGAGCGGCTGGGTTCCTGACCCCGGCCCCAGGAGGGCCACCCGGTCTCGTCCGGTCCCGGTGGGTGCCGCCCCACGCCGCCCAACCTCGGCAGGCGCCGCCCGGTCACACCGGTCTCGGTGGGTGCCGCCCGGTCACGCCGGCCCCGGTGGGTGCCGCCGCCCGGCCCCAGGAGGGCCACCCGGTCCGATCCGGTCCCGGTGGGTGCCGCCCCACGCCGCCCAGCCTCGGCAGGCGCCGCCCGGTCACGCCGGCCCCGGTGGGCGTCGTATGCGGAAGGGGCTGCTCCGGCCGGGCGTGGGCACGTGGTGCGCATGACGCTCGCTCGCTCTTTTCCGGACAGTGCCGCCGAGTGGTGGATCGTCACCGGCGTCGTCGCCTTCTACGCGCTGTGCCGCTGGTTCCTCGCCTGGCGGGAGGCGCGGCGGAACGGGGACCCGCATGCCGTGCGGGCCGCGTTCGCCGAGGAGGACGATCCCGTCGCCGTGCGGGCCACGATGACGGGCGGCTTCGCCTCCTACCGACAGTTCCTCGGGTTCCTCGGCAGTGCGCTGGTGGTCGGGGTGGTCGCCGTCACCACGGAGGGGACGGCGCGCGTGGTGCTGTTGTCGACGCTCGTGCCCGTGCTCGTCGCGGCGCTGGCCTGTCTCGACTTCCGGCAGGCGCGGAAGGCCAGGGAGGGCAGGAGGGCCGGGCGGGCGACCGTATCGATGTCGGGACGGCTCGATCGGCGAGCGTCGGACTGATCGACCGGGGGCCCGCGTCCGTACCTCCTGGCGTACGAGTCGTCGGTCCGTGTCGTCGTCCTGGAGGCGCCGTGCGCATGTCCCGCAGCGGGATCGGGGCCGTCGTCCTGTTCGGTGTGCTGAGGCTGGCCCTGACCGCCCTGGCCTTTCCCGGCGTGGTCGGTCTGGAGGGGAAGGGGAAGGACGGCGGGCAGGACCGGCTGGTGGCCAGTACGCGGTACGGGCCGGTCACCGAGGCCGACCGGGACTTCGTGGTCAAGGTGCGGGCCGCCGGGCTGTGGGAGTACCCGTTGGGCAAACTGGCCATGGAACGCGGCACGTCGTCGAAGGCGATGCAGGCGGCCGGGGAGCACCTCGTCGTCGGGCACGCCGGGCTCGACGCCGCGTGCCGGCGGGTCGCGGCCGAGCTGGGCATCATCCCGTCCGACGAGGCGAGTCCGCAGCAGCGGGGGTCCGTGCGGACCGCGGCGGGCAGGCGGGGGCAGGAGTTCGACGCCACCGCCGTCGCCGTCACGCGGGTGACGCACGGGCAGATCTTCCCGGTCATCGCCGACATCCGCGCCACCACCCGGAACACCGAGGTGCGCGAGCTGGCCGACCTGGCCAACGACACCGTCCTCGACCACCTGCCGGTCCTGGGAAGGACCGGCCTGGTCCGGTACGGCGACGTCGGCTTCCGACAGACCGCCCCCGCGAAGCTGCCCGAGGACCGGGGCACCCCGCCTCCGCCGCGGCCGGGCGAGGTGACCGCCGTGCTCATCCCGCGGCCGGACCTGGACGTACGGGCCGGGGGGCCGACGCCGTCGCTGGTTCCGGCGGCCACGCCGACGAGCGGGGGCTGACGGGGTCTCCGGGGCCGCGGGGAGGGACCAGTGGCCCTCCCCCGGCGGGCGGGTCGCGTGCGAGGGTGGGCGGCGGACGGCACCCCGGCCCTGGGAGGCGACCATGGCGCGTACCGGCACCGCATCCCGCCGCGCCCGGACCGGCAGCCGCGGCCGGTGGCGGCTCGGCGGCCGGCTGTCCGTGCTCCTCTTCCGGGCGGGGCTCGGTCACCTCCTGGGCCGGCGGCGGCTGTTGCTGCACCACACCGGGCGGGTCAGCGGGCGTCACCGGCAGGCGGTGCTGGACGTGGTGGCGTGCGACCCGACCGGACCGAGCTGGACGGTCGCCGCCGGCCGGGGCACGCGCGCGGACTGGTACCGGAACCTGCGCCGCCGGCCCAAGACCGTCGTCCAGTCCGGCAACCGCCACCACGCGGTCACCGCCCGCTTCCTGACCGCCGAGGCGGGGGCGCGGATGATGGTGGAGTACGCCCGCCGCCGGCCCGCGACCGCCCGCCGGCTCTGCGACCGCCTGGGGCTGCGGGTGGACGGGAGCGAGGGGGCGTACCGCGCGGCGGGCCGCGCCATCGCCTTCGTACGGCTGGACGCGGACTGAGCGGGGACCGGCTTCGCCGCCCTGGGGCGTCCCCCGCGTGGGATGATCCAGGCCGGGTGAGCGGGAGGGGCGGACGTGAGCGGCACCGGGGCGGGCACGGGCGGGACACCGGACGAGGACGACGTGTGGCGGAAGTTCCTCATGGACAGCGAGGAGGCCATACGGGTCTCCGCGCCCCGGGAACCCTCCGCGCGGGAGCGGGAACCGGGGAGGACCGCGTCGGCCGTGGCGCGGCCGGACGGCCCCGCCGGGCCGGGCGCGGTGGCGGGCGGCGTCGGTGAACCGTGGCAGCCGGACGAGCCCTTACCGTGGCCGGCCTGGCGTGACCTGGACGGGCCCGCACGGTTGCGGCGGGTCGCCCGGGGGCTCGGCGCCGCGGCGGCGGTCGTCCTCGCGCTGACCGGCTGGTCCCAGCTCACCGCCGGTCCTGGCACCCCCTCCGGCGGGCCGGGCGACACCGTGGTGGAACGGGTGGAGGACGCGCCGGCGGAACTGCCCACGGCCGGCCCGTCCGGGGCGGTGCCCTCCGGGGCCGCGAGCGCCTCGGCGTCCGCGTCGGCCACGTCCTAGTAGGTCGTGTCCGGTCCCTCTTCCCGGCGCAGGGCGAGGCAGGGCCGGACCCGCTCCGGGCTGCGCGCGGCGGGGCGAGCGGGCCCGCCCGGGGAGGAGGGGCTCCGCGGCACGGCCCAGCACCCCGTGGGGGGGGTCAGGCGCTGCGGCGGCCCGACGTCGTCTTCTTCGCCGGGGTCTTCCTGGCGGAAGCCTTCTCGCCGGTGGCCTTTCCGGACGCGGCTTGCCCGGTGGCCTTCCCGGACGCGGCCTTCCCGGACGTTGTCCTTCCGGACGCGGCCTTCCCGGCCGTGCTCTTTTCGGCCGTGCTCTTTCCGGCCGTGGCCTTCCCGGTCGACGCCTTCTTCGCCGTGGCGCCCTTCGCGGCACTCTTCGGCGTGGCACTCTTCGGCGTGGCACTCTTCGCCGTAGCGCTCTTCGCCGTGCTCTTGCGTGCCGTGCTCTTCTTGCCGGTCTCGTCCGCCGTTCCCTCGGCCGTAGCGCTTCTCGTGGCCGGCTCGGCCTGCGTCTTCTTTCCTCCCCCGCCGCCCGGCGCCGTCTTCCTGCCCCCTGACGCGGCCGGCTCGCGCCGCGGGAGCCGGGTCACCTCGGCCGAACCGCCCTCGCCCTCCCCCTCCCCCTCCCCCTCCCCGCGAGACTCCCGGGCCGCCCGGACGCTGTTCTCCAGGGCCGCCATCAGGTCCAGCACCTTCCCGGACGTGGCCGGGCGAGGCGTCTCCGGCGGGGCCTCGCCCGCCGACTTGGCGGCGATGACCTCCTCCACCGCCTCCCGGTACTCGTCGTGCAGCTCGCTGAGGTCGATCTCGCCGAGCGTGTCCATCAGGGCGTCCGCGAGGTCCAGCTCCTGGTCGCGCACGGTGACGTCGGTGTCCGGGGCGACGCCCTCGGGGGCGCGGACCTCGTCCGGCCAGAGCAGGCCGTGCATGGCGATCGCGTCGTCCACCACGCGCAGCATGCCGAGCCGCTCGCGGCCCCGCAGCGCGTACTTGGCGATGGCGACCCGGTTGCTGCGCTTGAGTGCCTCGCGCAGCAGCGTGTACGGCTTCGCGGCCGGGGCGCCGCTCGCGGCGAGGTAGTACGCGGAACTCATCTGGAGCGGGTCGATCCGGTCCTCCGGCACGAAGGCCACGATCTCGATGGTCCGCGCGGTCGGGATCGGCAGGGCGGACAGGTCCTCGTCGGTGATCGGGACGATCGAGCCGTCCGCGTCCTCGTAGCCCTTGCCGATCTCCGCCTGGGAGACCTCGCGGTCCTCCAGCTCGCAGACCTTGCGGTAGCGGATGCGGCCGCCGTCCTCCGTGTGGATCTGGCGGAAGGAGACCGCGTGGTTCTCGGTCGCGTTCACCAGCTTGATCGGGATGCTGACCAGGCCGAACGAGATGGCGCCATTCCAGATGGATCGCACGTGCAGCACCTTTCGGGCGAGGACCACGCCGGGCGGTTCGTACCGTTTTCGTGAGATTCTCATCGTATGGCGCCCATCACGGAGGTGGAGGGGCGGCGGGTGGCCCTCAGCAACCTGGACAAGGTGCTGTACCCCGCGTCCGGCTTCACCAAGGCCGAGCTGCTGCACTACTACGCGACCGTCGCCGACGTGCTGCTGCCCCATCTGCGGGATCGGCCGGTGTCCTTCCTGCGGTATCCGGACGGGCCGGACGGGCAGCTCTTCTTCACCAAGAACGTGCCGCCGGGTACGCCCGACTGGGTCACCACGGCCGAGGTGCCGAGGTCGGAGGGCCCGGCCCGGATGGTGCTGGTGCAGGACCTGCCGAGCCTGATGTGGGCGGCGAACCAGGTGGCCGAGTTCCACACGCACCAGTGGGTCGCGGCCGAGCCCGGCGAGGCCGACCGGCTGGTGTTCGACCTGGACCCGGGGCCGCCCGCGACCGTCGTGGACTGCTGCGAGGTCGCCCTGTGGCTGCGGGAGCGGCTGGCCGGGGACGGGATCGCGGCGTACGCGAAGACCTCCGGGGCGAAGGGGCTGCATCTGCTGGCCGGGGTGCGCGGGGCGTCGTCGGAGCGGGTGTCGGAGTACGCGAAGGCGCTGGCGGTCGAGGCGGAGCGGGCGCTGCCGGAGCTGGTGGTGCACCGGATGACGCGGAGCCTGCGGCCGGGGAAGGTGTTCGTGGACTGGAGCCAGAACGCCGCCCGGAAGACGACGGCGGCCCCCTACACCGTGCGGGCGCGCACGGAACCGGGGGTGTCGGCGCCGGTGACGTGGGAGGAGGTGGCGGAGTGCCGGACGGCACGGGAGATGGCGTTCGTTCCCGCAGACCTGCCGCCGCGGCTGGCCGGCCTCGGTGATCTGCTGGCCCCGCTGTTCGACCGGGAGGCGGCGGGCACCCTTCCGCCGTCGGCCTGACGGACCGCCGCCCGCCCCTCACAGCACCGCCCACGTCCTCCGGTCCCGGGCCATGGCGTGCAGCGCCTCGACGTCCCCCGGCTTCAGCACTCCCCCGAGCCGCCCCAGGTCCGGCAGTTCCGCGTCGGTCAGCACGCGCAGGTCGCGGGGCGGGGCGGGGACCGTGACGCCGGCCGGGCCGACCAGGGCGAGAAGGGGACGGACCTCGGCGGTCAGCGCGTAGGAGGCGCGGTCGGCATCGGCGCGGACCCGGCGCAGCAGCGGGCGGGGCGCCTGGCGGCCGAGCGTGACCAGGGGATCGGCGATGCGCACCCGCGCCTTGCGGGCGTCCAGGGTGTGGACAGCGTAGAGGCCGCCGGGGCCGATCAGCAGGTGGTGGACGCGGTCGCCACCGGGCAGCGGGACGGAGTGCAGGGTGCGCCAGCCCGCGCCGTCGAGCCCGTCGAGGGCCCGGCCGACCGTCTGCTCGGCGGCGAGGGCCCGGCGGCGCGGGTCGGGGCGGAGGCGGTGCGCGGGGCCGGGGTCGCGGTCGAGGGCGACGAGGACGGCCTCGCCGGGGCGGTTGGGAGCGAGGTCGTCGTCGGGGTGGAGGGCGAGGCGGGCCAGCTCGGCGGGGGTGGGGACCGGGGGCGGGCCGACCGTCACCGGGCCGGTGAGGAAGGGGCGCAGGGCGTCGAGGACGGCCGTGCGGCTGTCGTCGGCGATCAGGTGGACCCGGGCGGCGTCACGGTCGTACCAGGCGAGGGCGCGGCCGTCCGGGAGGCAGACGTAGAGGCGTTCCCGGCCGTGCCGCCAGGCCGGTACCACGCGTGGTCGGTCCATCTGCCGTCATCCCTTCCCGGCGGCCGGCGCGCACGGCCCGCGCCGGCCCCCGCACCCGCCCCGGTGCGTTCCCGCCCCCCTCGACCATGGAACAGGCGGGACGCGCCGCGGGCAAGAAGCCAGCGCCGCTCCCCGATGGCGCAGCGTGACGGGCGACCCCTCGGCGGCGCTCCTAATGTGGCGATTGGCCATGTTCGTCCCACGTCCCTCATGGAGGTCGTCCCATGTCCCGCTTCCCGCGTTCCTCCGCCCGCCCCCTGCGCCGTCTCGCCATAACGGCCGCCGCCGGCGCGCTCGCCACCGCCGCCGCGGTGGTCCCCGCCTCCGCCGCCGCCCCGGCCGGCCCCGCCGCCGGCACCGGGTTCACCGCGGGCGACGGGTGGGGCGACGACCCGGCCTTGACCAGCCACTCCGGCGGAAGTGGGCACGGCGGGCACGAGCAGGGCCGCTACCGCGGGATCGTCACGGCCGACCGGCTCGCGCTGCGCACCGCGCCCGACCGGGGCTCCGAGATCATCCGCTACGCCCACCGGGGCGAGACCGTCCGCATCCACTGCAAGACCGGCGGCGAGCGCGTGCAGCGCAACCCGATCTGGTACCTGCTGACGGACGGCACCTGGGCGTGGGGCGCGGCCCGGTACATCGACAACGTCGGCCCCGCGCCGCGCTGGTGCTGATGCACGTACAAAGCACCGCACATCCCGGCATCGGTTAAGTTCCGGACATGACGCAGGCCGGAACCGGACCCGGAATCACCGTGGCGGCGGCGGACGCACCGGCTCCCGTCGCCCGCCTCCCCCGGCGCCGGGGCATCGAACTCGCCCTCATCGTGCTGGCCGTGCTGCTGTCGGTGTGCGGCTACTGCGCCGTCGGCATCGCACGGCACGGCGCCCTCCCGCCCGGCGCCGCCGGTTACGGCGCCGGGCTCGGCGTGCTCGCGCTGCTGGCGCATCTGGCGGTACGGCTGCGCGCGCCGTACGCCGACCCGCTGCCGCTGCCGATCGGCGTGCTGCTCAATGGTCTCGGCCTGGTGCTGATCTACCGCCTCGACCTGGAGACGCCGGGCGACCGGGCGGCCCCCGCCCAGCTGGTGTGGTCCGCCCTCGGCATGGCGCTGTTCACCGGCATCGTGCTGCTCCTGCGCGATCACCGCCTTCTCCAGCGCTACACCTACGTCTGCGTGGCCGCCGCCCTCGTCCTGCTGACCCTGCCGATCCTGTTCCCGGCGGTGAACGGCGCCCGGATCTGGATCAGGGTCGCCGGGTTCTCCATCCAGCCGGGCGAGTTCGCGAAGGTGCTGCTCGCGGTGTTCTTCGCGGCGTACCTGGCGGCGAACCGCGGCGCGCTGACGTACGCGGGGCGCCGGGTGTGGGGGATGCAACTGCCCACCGGCCGGGTCCTCGGCCCGATCGTCGCGGTGTGGCTGGTGAGCGTCGGCGTCCTGGTCCTGGAGCGCGACCTCGGCACCTCGCTGCTGTTCTTCGGTCTGTTCGTGGTGATGCTCTACGTCGCCACCGGCCGCACCGGCTGGATCGCGCTGGGGCTGCTGCTCGCGGCGTTCGGCGCGGTGGCGGTGGCCCGGCTCGAACCGCATGTGCACGGCCGGGTGGAGGACTGGCTGCACCCGTTCGCCTCCATCGAGGCGGGGCTCGGCGCGAACCAGCTCGCCCAGTCGCTGTTCGCGTTCGGCGCGGGCGGGGTGACCGGCAGCGGGCTCGGGCTCGGCCATTCCGTCCTCATCGGTTTCGCCGCGAAGTCGGACTTCATCCTGGCCACCGCCGGTGAGGAGCTGGGCTTCCTCGGGCTGACCGCGATCTTCCTGCTGTACGCGCTGCTGGTGGAGCGGGGCTTCCGGGCGGGCCTGGCCCTGCGCGACCCCTTCGGGCGGCTGCTCGCGGTCGGGCTGGCCTCGCTGGTGGCGCTCCAGGTGTTCGTGATCGCGGGCGGGGTGACCGGGCTGATCCCGCTGACCGGGATGGCGATGCCGTTCCTGGCGCAGGGCGGCTCCTCGGTGGTCACCAACTGGGCGATCGTGGCCCTGCTGATCCGGCTCGGCGACTCGGCCCGCAGGCAGACGACCGCACCGGCGGCCGGCGCATGACCCGGCACATCCGGCACGCCGCCCTCTTCTGCCTGCTGCTGCTGGCCGCGCTGCTGGTGAACGCGGCCCGGGTGCAGGTGGTGCGCGCCCCGGAGTACGACGCCAACCCGGCCAACCGCCGCCCGGACATCGCCCGTTACCAGCAGCCGCGCGGTGACATCCTGGTCGGCGGCCGGCCGGTCACCGGCTCCCGCGACACCGGCGAGCACCTGCGGTTCGAACGGACCTACCGGGACGGGCCGATGTGGGCGCCGGTCACCGGCTTCGCCTCGCAGGAGTACGGGACGACCCTGCTGGAGCACGCCGAGGACGGGCTGCTCTCCGGCGCCGACCCGGTGCTGGCGCCGCTGCCGCTGTGGAACGACGTCACCGGCGCCCGCAGTCCGGGGGGTGACGTGGTGACGACCCTGCACGCGGGCGCACAGCGGGCGGCGTACGAGGGGCTGGGGCGGCGCACGGGGGCGGTGGCGGCGATCGAGCCGGCCACCGGGCGGGTCCTGGCGCTGGTGTCCACGCCGTCCTACGACCCCGGGGAGCTGTCCGGGAACGGGGCGGCGGCGCTGCGCGCGTGGCGGCGGCTGAACGACGACCCGGCCCGGCCGATGCTCAACCGGGCGGTGCGGCGGACCTATCCGCCGGGGTCGACGTTCAAGGTGGTCACCGCGGCGGCGGCGCTGGACAGCGGGGTGGTCACGGACCTGGACGCGCCGACCCGCTCCCCCGACCCGTACCCCCTGCCCGGCACCCGGACCCGGCTGACCAACGAGGTGCCGGGGTGCGCGGACGCCTCGCTGCGAGAGGCGTTCGAACGGTCCTGCAACACGGTCTTCGCCAAGCTCGGCACGGAGGTGGGCGTACCGGCCCTGGCGGCGACGGCGGAGCGCCTCGGCTTCAACGACGACGGGCTGCGCATCCCGTTCCCGGTGGCGCGCTCCACCTTCGACACCTCGGTGGACCGGGCCCAGCTCGGGCTGTCGGCGATCGGGCAGTACAACACGCGGGCCACGCCGCTGCAGATGGCGATGGTGGCGGCGGCGGTGGCGGGCGGCGGGCAGTTGCGGACGCCGTACCTGGTGGAGCGGACGACCCGGGCGAGCGGCTCCGTCGTGGCGACGGCGGGGTCGCGGCCGGCCCGGCAGGTGATGCGGCCGTCTACGGCGCTGCGGCTGAAGGAACTGATGACCGGCGTGGTGGAGAGCGGCACGGGGGCGAACGCCGCGATCCGGGGCGCGACCGTCGGCGGCAAGACCGGCACCGCCCAGCACGGGGTGGGCAACTCGGGGACGCCGTACGCGTGGTTCGTCTCCTGGGCGCGGGGGGAGCGGGACCTGGAGCCGAAGGTGGCGGTCGCGGCGGTGGTGGAGGGCACGGCGGCGGACCACGGTGAGGTGACCGGGGGCGGGCTTGCGGCGCCGGTCGCGCGGGCGGTGATGGAGGCGGTGCTCAGGGGATGAGGCTCCCTGCACCAGCGCTCCGGCCCGGCTAGCGGCGGCGGTCGATCGCCGTGAGGTCGATGTCGACCGGGAAGGGGACGGTGAGCTTCAGGCGGTGGTGGAAGATGCCGGTCGGCACGTAGGAGCGGGTGGCGGGGTCGAGTTCGTGGACGTAGACGACGGGGAGGCCCTCGCTGTCCTCGACGCGCCAGTAGTGGGGGATGCCGGCGCCGGCGTATTTGCGGGGTTTGACGTCGCGGTCGCGTTCCCGCGAGTCGTCGGAGACGACCTCGACGACGATCAGTACGTCCTCCGGGCCGAACCAGGTCTGCCGGTGGCCCGTGTCCGCGTCGGCCCGGCTGACCAGGACGTCGGGTTCCGGCCGGTTCTGCCGGTCCAGTCTGACCGTCATCTCACGGTTCACCTCCCACTCGTCCGGTACCTGGCCGAGCAGGGCGTGCTCGAACAGGTACAGGGCGCGCGAATGGAATCGGGTCTGCGGACTCACGAAGACGAGGCTCCCGTCGATCAGCTCCGTGTGCGGAGGCAGGTTGGGAAGCTCGTCCAGGTCGTCCGCCAGCCAGCCGCCCTCGGGAGGGCGGGGCCACCGGTAGTCGCCGTCCAGGCCGTAGTCGCGTGCGGCGCTCATGATCGCTCCCATGTGCCGGAGTCTGGCTGACGCGGTCAGCGTACCCAGGGCATATCTCCCGCACTGCCCTCCTTCGGGCGGACTCCACCCGCGCCCTTGACGTCGCGCTTCTTTACTCGCGGTCAACAAGTTCCGCCCAGGGGATTGACGCGCTTGCTGACGAGCAGTCTCATAAGGGGAAGTAACTGCGGGTAACCCGTATGACCGGGTACGACGAAGTACGAACGAGGTGGGACAGCCATGACGACCCTGACGGAAGCCGACGCGCTCCACGGCATGCGCGACGCGCTCGGCCTGCTCAAGGACCGGGAGCAGGTGGCCGAACGGCTGCTCGACTCTTCCGCCAAGCACTCGTTCGACCCGGACAAGGAGCTGGACTGGGACGCGCCGTTCGAGGACGGCAAGTGGTTCTGGCCGCCGGAGCTGGTGTCGCTGTACGACACCCCGCTGTGGAAGCGGATGAGCGAGGAGCAGCGCATCCTGCTCTCCCGGCACGAGGCCGCGGCCCTCGCCTCGCTCGGCATCTGGTTCGAGCTGATCCTCATGCAGCTGCTGGTCCGGCACGTCTACGACAAGTCCGCGACCAGCGCGCACGTGCGCTACGCGCTCACCGAGATCGAGGACGAGTGCCGGCACTCGAAGATGTTCGCCCGGCTGATAACCCGCGGCGGCACCCCCTGGTACCCGGTCAGCCCGGTCCACCAGCACCTGGGCCGCCTCTTCAAGACCATCTCCACCACCCCCGGCTCCTTCACCGCCACCCTGCTCGGCGAGGAGGTGCTGGACTGGATGCAGCGGCTGACCTTCCCCGACGAGCGCGTCCAGCCGCTGGTCCGGGGCGTCACCCGCATCCACGTGGTGGAGGAGGCCCGGCACGTCCGGTACGCCCGTGAGGAGCTGCGCCGCCAGATGGTGACCGCCCCGAAGTGGTCCAAGGAGTTCACCCGGATCACCTCCGGGGAGTTCGCCCGGGTCTTCTCGATCGCCTTCATCAACCCCGAGGTCTACACCAACGTGGGACTGGACAAGCGCCAGGCGCTGGCCCAGGTCAAGGCGAGCGGCCACCGCCGGGAGATCATGCAGACCGGCTCCAAGCGGCTGACCGACTTCCTGGACGACATCGGCGTGCTGCGCGGCCCGGGACGGCGGCTGTGGAAGTCCTCCGGTCTGCTGGCCTGACCCGGAAGGCCGGAGGCGGGGGACGCGCACCGGTTACGCTGCGGAGCATGACCCCGCAGGCCGCTCCCACCCCCGCCTACCGCCGGCTCAGTGTCGAGGAGCGGCGCGTGCAGTTGCTGGACGCCGCGCTCGCCCTCTTCGCGCACCGGCCGCCGGACGAGGTGTCGCTGGACGACGTGGCGGAGCAGGCCGGGGTCTCCCGCCCGCTGGTGTACCGGTACTTCCCCGGCGGCAAGCAGCAGCTCTACGAGGCCGCCCTGCGCTCCGCCGCCGACGAGCTGCGGCTCTGCTTCGACGAACCCCGCGAGGGCCCGCTGCTCACCCGGCTGACCCGGGCGCTGGACCGCTACCTCGCCTTCGTGGACGGGCACGACACCGGCTTCAGCGCCCTGCTGCGGGGCGGCAGCGTGGTCGAGACCTCGCGGACCTCGGCCATAGTGGACGGCGTGCGCCGGGCCGCCGCCGAGCACATCATGAGCCACCTCGGCGTCACGGAGCCCGGCCCCCGGCTGGGGATGACCGTGCGGATGTGGATCACGGCGGTGGAGGCGGCCTCGCTGATCTGGCTGGACGAGGAGAAGCAGCCGCCCGTCGAGGAGCTGCGCGACTGGCTGGTGGAGCAGTTCGTGGCCGTGCTGTCGGTCACCGCCCGGCGCGACGCGCAGACCGCGGAGCTGGTGGAGGCCCTCGTCGGGGATGTCTGACACTGGTGCCGTGAAGAGCGAAGACACCCCCTTCGAGGGCGGCCCCATGGACGGCCGGGTGCTGCCCGTACTGGTGGGGATGACCGGCCACCCGCCGAAGACGTACCGCATCCCCGTCCCCGCCGCGGCGGGCCGCCCGCCGGCCGTGCTGGTCTACCGGCGGGCCCCCCGGACCCCGTCCGGCGGCCTCGGCTTCGCCCGCTGGAAGTACGTGTACGAGCCCGGAGGCGCCGCCCGCCGCACCGGCCGCCGCTGGCCCTGGTCCAGGCCGGGTTCCGCGCCCGGCGCCACGCCGGGCGGCAAGCCGGACGACGCCCACGGGTGACCGGGTTGCGCCGGGCGGCGCACACTCGGCGCGCGCGTCCGCGACGGGCCCCTGATGCTCACCGTGCGGAGCGGACGGGCCGCTCCGCAGCGGAGGTGATGGCATGTCAGAAAGGCTGCTGCGACGGGTGGGCGTGACGGCGGTGGCGGCCGGGCTCGCCCTCGTCCCCCTGCCCGCCACGGCCGGGCCGGAGGCCGGTGAGCGTCCCGTCGCCGAGTTGCTGACGGACCTTCAGCGGCTGTACCGGGAGGCCGAGAAGGCCACCGAGACCTACAACGCCACCGAGGAGAAGCTGAAGCGGCAGGCCGCCGAGGCCGAGCGGCTCGACGCCGGACTGGCCCGCGCCCGGTCGACGCTGCGCGACAGCCGGGGCGCGGCGGCCCGGCTGGCCCGGCAGCAGTACCAGAACAGCGGCACCGGCCTCTCCCCCTATCTCCGGCTGCTGCTCGCCCGTGATCCCCAGCGCGCCCTCGACCAGGGGCACGTCATCGGCCGGATGGCACGCGACCGGGCGCGCGCCGTCGGCCGGCTGACCGGCAGCGCGCAGAAGGCCGACGCGCTGGCCCGCCGCGCCCGTGCGGCGCTGGACGCCCGCCGCGCGCTCGCCGCCCGGCAGAAGGAGCAGCGGGACACGGTCCGCGAACGGCTCCGGGCTGTCGAGGAGATGCTCGCCTCCCTCAGCCCCGGGCAACTCGCCGCGCTGGCCGCCGCCGAGAAGGACGGCACGGCGAAGGCGCAGGACCGGTTCCTGGCGTCCGGCGCGATGGGCGACGACGACGGCAGGCCCTCCGACGCGGGCGACCGGGCGCTGCGGTTCGCCGTCGAGCAGCTCGGCAAGCCGTACGAGTGGGGCGCGGAGGGCCCCGGGTCGTACGACTGCTCGGGCCTGACCTCGGTGGCCTGGGAACGCGCCGGCACCCCGATCCCCCGCACCAGCCAGGAGCAGTGGGCCCGCCTGGAGCGGGTGCCGCTGGACGCGCTGCGCCCCGGTGACCTGGTCGTCTACTTCCCCGAGGCCACCCATGTGGCGATGTACCTGGGGGACGGCAAGGTCGTCCAGGCACCGCGCCCCGGCGCCGCGGTCAAGGTCTCCCCGATCGCCGCCAACCCGGTCCTCGGCGCCGTACGCCCCGATCCGGACGCGGAGCCCGTCGCCCATTACGCGCCGCCGAGGCTGCCCGAGGGGGCGGCGGACGGGTCCGACGAGGGGTACGGGGCGGCCCAGGGCCTGTCTGCCACGGAGCCGCCCTCCGGGCGACGACGGGAAGGGGCAGACAGGCCCTACGCGCCGGCCGCGCCCGAGACCTCCATCAGGTAGCCCTCGGCCTTCTTCGGGTCGTAGAAGAAGTGCTCGAAGTCGGCGGGGTCGTCGAAGCCGTTGGCGAAGCGGTCGGCGACGGGCCGGAGTTCACCGGCGGCGCCGATGAGGTTCAGGACGTGCTCCGGGGGCGGGGCCAGCATGGCGTTGGTCCACTTGGTGACGTGCCGGGCGGTCTGCCAGTAGCGGTCGAAGGTCTGCCGCATCCACGCCTCGTCGAACTCCTTCTCGCCCTGCTCCAGGATCGAGGCGAGGTAGGAGGCGGCGCACTTGGACGCCGAGTTGGAGCCCTGGCCGGTGATCGGGTCGTTGGCGACGACCACGTCGGCGACGCCGAGCACCAGGCCGCCGGAGGGCAGCCGGCCGACGGGGTTGCGGACGGTGGGGGCGTAGCGGCCGGCGAGGGTGCCGCCGGCGTCGGTCAGTTCGACCCGGGTGGCCCGCGCGTACTCCCAGGGGACGAACCTCTCCATCAGCTCCAGCGTCAGGGAGAGGTGCTCCGCCGGGTCGCGGACGTCCTTGAAGACGTCCAGCGGGCCGCCGGGTATGCCCTCCCAGAACAGGATGTCGGCGCGGCCGGAGGTGGTGAAGGTCGGCATCACGAACAGCTCGCCGACGCCCGGTACCAGGTTGCAGCGGACCGCGTCGAACTCGGGGTGCTCCGGGCGCGGGCCGAGACCGTGCACATAGGCGACGGCGAGGGCGCGCTGCGGGGTGCTGTACGGGGAGCGCTCGGCGTCCCGGCCGAACATCTGCACCAGTTCGCCCTTGCCGGCCGAGACCAGCACCAGGTCGTACGTACGGGAGAAGTAGTCCAGGTCGCCGACGGCCGCGCCGTGGATGACGAGCTGGCCGCCGCGCTGGGCGAAGGTCTCCATCCAGCCGGCCATCTTCACCCGCTGGTCGACCGACTGGGCGTAGCCGTCGAGCTTGCCCACCCAGTCGATCGCGCGCTGGGCGGGGCCCGGGTCGTGCGAGCCGGGGGCGGCGACGGAGACGCCCAGGCCCTCGATCCTCGGCGCCTGCGACTCCCAGAAGTTCAGGCCCAGGTCGCGCTCGTGCTGCAGCGCGGTGTGGAACATGACTTGCGTCGACATGACCCGGCCGGCGCGGATCTCGTCGGCGGTCCGGTTGGACATCAGGGTGACCTCGTAGCCGTGCGACTGAAGGCCGAGGGCGAGCTGGAGGCCGGACTGGCCGGCTCCGACGACGAGTATCTTCCGCATGCGGTCCTTGACTCCTACTCGGTCTACTCGGGTGTTTCGTCGAGCGCGTGGGCCACCAGGGAGAGGAGCGTCTCCACGACCGAGATGCGGCGCCGCGCGTCCATGATCATGACAGGTATGTGACGCGGGACGGTCAGCGCCTCCCGTACGTCCTCGGCGTCGAAGCGCTCGCTGCCGTCGAAGTGGTTCACCGCCACGACGTACGGCAGTCCGCAGCTCTCGAAGTAGTCCAGCGCCGGCCAGCAGTCCTTGAGCCGGCGGGTGTCGGCCAGCACGACGGCGCCGATCGCGCCGCGCACCAGGTCGTCCCACATGAACCAGAACCGCTGCTGGCCCGGCGTGCCGAACAGGTAGAGCACGAGGTCGTCGTCGAGCGTGAGACGGCCGAAGTCCATGGCCACGGTGGTGGTCAGCTTGTCCGGCGTGGCGGAGACGTCGTCGACGTCCTCGCTCGCCCGGGTCATCAGCGCCTCGGTCATCAGCGGCGGGATCTCCGAGACCGAGCCGACCAGGGTGGTCTTGCCGACGCCGAAGCCGCCCGCGATCACGATCTTCGTCGCGACGGGAGCGCGGTCGGTGTCGGTCTGCCAGGGCCGCGTGGGCTCGTCGTCGGCGAGGGCAGCGACGTCCACGAGCGGGGAACCGCCGGCGGTGGCGGTATCAGAGACGGCGGAGTCCACTCAGCACCCTTTCCAGCAGAGCGCGGTCCGGACGGCCCGTGCCATGGCCGGTTCCGGTGCCGTACACACGAATCTTTCCCTGGTCCGCGAGGTCGCTGAGGAGCACCCGGACCACGCCGAGCGGCATCTTCAGCAGCGCGGCGATCTCCGCCACCGTACGCATCCGGCGGCACAGCGCGACGATGGCCAGCATCTCCGGCATGACCCGGGCCGGCGGGGAGTTCGTCAGCTCCTTGCGGGCCTCGGCGGCCTCCAGCTCGGTGGCGCCCACGAAGGTCTCCACGAGCAGGACGTGACCGAAACGGGTCCGGCCGCCGGTGAGCGAGTACGGGCGGACCCGGGCGGGCCTGCGGTCGCCGCCGCGTACCGGGAGGGTGCCCTTCGCGGCTCGGGTCATCGGGCGCTCCCGGCCGACTCGGTCTCCAGGGATTTCCGCAGCTCGCTGCGGAGTTCCGGGGTGAGCACATGGCCGGCCCGGCCCACGAAGAGGGCCATGTGGTACGCCACGACGCTCATGTCGCAGTCGGCGGAGCCGTGCACGCCGAGCAGCGAGCCGTCGCTGATCGACATCACGAAGAGGCTGCCCTCCTCCATGGCGACCATGGTGTGCTTCACCTCGCCGAGGTCCCCCAGCTTGGCGGCGCCCGCGGTCAGGCTGCCGATGCCGGAGACGACGGTGGCGAGGTCGGCGGCGGAGCCGCGCGGCCCCGCGGCGGGGCGGCCCTCGGCGCGGCGGGCCGCGTCCCGGCTCTCCGGGTCGGAGGAGAGCAGCAGCAGGCCGTCGGAGGAGACCACCGCGACGGAGAGGATGCCGGGCACCTCCTCCACGAGGTTGGTGAGCAACCAGTGCAGGTTGCGGGCCTCATGGCTCAGCCCGACGGTACTGGGAGCGGTCAACTGCTTGCCTCCTCGACGGTGCCCCCCGTGGATTCTTCGGTGCGGTCCGGTGTGGCGTCCGGCGTCCGGGGCCGGGTGGTTCCTTCGGCGATCTCCGCCTCCACGTCGCGCCGGCCGGCCTCCGCGCCCTTGCGGAAGCCGCCCAGGCGGCGGCGGAGCGCGTCGGCGTCCACGGAGCCGGTGCGCGGGCGGGGGGCCGCGGCGGGCGCGCTGATCCGGGGGGTCCGCTTGGGCAGGCCCTTGTCGGTGAGCGGCTCGTCCGGCTCGCCGCGGGCGTCCCGCTCGTCCCGCTCGTCCCGCCGCTGCGGCCGGGCGGCCGGCTGGTCGGGGACGCGGTCGTGGGCGGGTTCGGCCTCGGGCGCGGGGGCGGTGGCGGGGGGCTCGGTCTCGGCGGTGGGGGGTGTCTGCGCCGGGACGAGCAGTTCCATCGTGACCTCGGAGACGGACTCCGGGGAGTTCTCGGTGGGGGGCGGGGTGGCTCCCGCCGGGGTGCCGGGGGTTTCCTCGGGGACCGCCGCGGGGGCGAGGGCCTCCGCGGGGCCGGTGGTTCCCGTGGAAACGGCGGTTTCCGTGGGCGCGCCGGTGGCGGTGGGGACCGCCGGCGCAGGGGTGGTCTCGGGCGCGGGGGTGGTCTCGGGCGCGGGGGTGGTCTCGGGCGCGGGGGTGGTCTCGGGCGCGGGGGCCGCGTCGGCGGGGAGGTCCGCTTCCGGCCGGGGCGTCACACCCGGCCGGGCCCCCGCTTCCGGCTCGGGCTCGGTCGCCGCGCCCGGCGTCACGTCCGGCTCCGGCTCCGGCTCCGGCTCCGGCTCCGGCTCCGGCGACGCGGGCGACGCGTCCGGCGTCACGTCGGGTTCCGGCTCCGGCGACGCGGGCGACGCGTCCGGCTCGGCCTCGGTGGCCGCCGCGGGCGACGCGTCCGCCTTCCGTACCGCTTCCTCCGCCGCCGACACCAGCGGGTCGGCGCCCTCTGCGCCGGTCTCCGAACGGCCCGGCAGGACGTTGGAGTTGACCTCGGCGTCGGCGCCCGGCAGGGAGACGCCGGACGGGGTGCCGGCGGCGGGGGCGGACGGGGCGACGGCGGCCGGCGTGGCCGGGGCCAGCACCGTCTCGGGCAGCACCACGACGGCGGCGACACCGCCCTGCTTCTGCTCGCGCAGCCGCACCCGGACGCCGTGCCGGTGGGCGAGCCGGGCGACGACGTACAGGCCGAGCCCGAGGCCGTCCTCGCCCTCCTCCTGCTCGTAGGGGGCGTCCGGGTCGAAGTCGGTGAGGCGGGCGTTGAGCCGCCGCAGTCGCTCCTCCTCCATGCCGATGCCCTCGTCCTGGACGGAGAGCATGACCTCGCCGGTCTCCAGCAGCCAGCCGGAGATCTCCACGGGCAGCTCCGGCGGCGAGAACGAGGTGGCGTTCTCCAGGAGTTCGGCCAGCAGGTGGGAGAGGTCGTCGGCGGCGAAGCCGACCACGTGGGCGTGCGGCGGCAGCGCGGCGATGCGGACCCGCTCGTAGCGCTCGATCTCGCTGACGGCGGCGCGGACCACGTCGACCAGCGGCACCGGGCCGGCGCTGTGCCGGCCGTGCTCGGTGCCGGCGAGGACGAGGAGGTTCTCGCTGTGCCGGCGCATCACGGTGGCGAAGTGGTCGAGCTTGAAGAGGGTGGCCAGCCGGTCCGGGTCCTGCTCCCGCTCCTCCAGCGACTCGATGACGCCGAGCTGCCGCTCCACCAGGGCGAGGGTGCGCAGCGCGAGGTTGACGTAGGTGGCGCCGACGCTCTGGCGGACCTGCGCCAGCTTGGTGGCGGACTCGGCGAGTTCCGCGCGCAGCTCCTCACGGGCGTCGGCCATCTTCTGCCGCTGGCCGACCAGGTGCTTGCGGTCGGACTCCAGGGTGGTGACGCGCTCGGCGAGGGCTGCGGCGTGCGCGTGCAGGGCGTTGACGGAGCGGACGGCCTTGGCGAACTCGTCGTTGCGGCCGGTGAAGGTGAGGGGTTCCTCGGCGGCCGGGTTCTCGGCCTCGGCGAGGCGGGCGGTGCCGCGGCGCAGCACCGACAGCGGCCGGGTGAGGCTGCGGGCCAGCGCGGTGGCGACGCCCACGGCCAGCAGCATCAGCGCGCCGAGCACGGCGACGCGGATCTCCAGCGCGGTGACGTCGTCGTCGCGGAGCCGCGCGAGGTCGTCGGCGCGCCGCTCGTAGAGGGCGGACTCGGCGCCGCGCATGGCGTCGACGCGGGCGGAGAGGGCGGCGGACAGCTTGGTGACGTCGGTCGTGAGGTCGTCGTCGGAGAGGGACGGCTGGTCGGTCAGCTCGGCCAGGTACTTCTCGGCGGCGTCGGCCTCGGGTCCGGTGACCGTGGCGTCGTAGCGCTCCTCGGTCGCCTCCGGGGCGCCCTCGCGGAAGGCGGCGAGGGCGGCGTCGGAGCGCACCCGGGCCTCCTGCGCGGCGGCGGCCAGGGCGTCGCGGGTCTTGCCGTCGGCGCCGGAGGTGGTGCTGGTCTCGGTGGGCAGGCCGGTGACCGGGTCGTACGTGGTCCGGGTGCTGCTCGGCACGCTGAGGGCGGCCAGCAGCAGTCCCCGGGCGGCGGCGGCCTGCTGGACGGCGGAGTCCAGCTCGGCCAGCGCGTACGCCCCGGCGCCCGCGCGGGGCGGCATCTTCTCGGCCAGCTCCTCGGCGAGGCCGTGGAGTTCGGTGACGGCGGCCGAGTAGGCGTCGTGCGCTTCGAGGGCGCTGCTCTTGCCGCTGAGCGCGGCCCGGCGCAGCGCGGCGACGGCGTCGAGGTCCTCGCGCAGGGCGGCGGGCGTGTCGGGGTCGGCGCGCAGCTCCTCGACCTGCCGGTCGACGCGGGAGCCGCGCTGCTCGGAGGGCGCCCTGGACTCGGGACGGCCGGCGGCGATGTAGGGGGTGACCTCGTCGCGTTCGTCGGCCAGCGAGTGGGCGAGGGTGAGCGCGTCCTGGGTCCGCTCGGCGAGCGTGACCAGGTCCTGGGAGTCGTGCAGCTGCCCGGAGGCGGCGACGACCGAGGGCGCTCCGGCGCCGGCGATGGCGGCGGCCACCACGAGGACGGCGATGATCAGCCGGTTCCGTACGTGGGTGGGGCGGCCCTTGCCCACGACGGGCCCCGGGGCGGGTGGCTGGGCGGGGACCGCGGTGCCGGCCGGGCCGCCCGGAGCGGAGGTTCCGGTTCCGGCGGGGGCTCCCGGGGCGGGGGTGACGGGGGTTCGCTCCGGACCCCCGGCGGGGGCCGTCTGCTTGCCTTTGCGACGAGGCCGCGTCTTCTGCACCGGTGCTCGCATTCCTGACTCGTGTACCCGTGGGGCCGGGTGGCGCTCCGTCAACTGGCCGGCCGGCCCGTGCGTCGTCCGTCGCCGAGCCGTCGTCCGTGCTCGGACGGGGCGGGACCGCCACCGGCTCCCGACCCTCCCAGTGCCTGTGGGCAACGGGTGTGCAACACCTGGCCCGCCACCCGAAGGAGTGAACCCCGGAGGTGAGTTGGGGAGCAAGTCGCCGGCCGGCGGCCGACGGGCCCGCGCCGCACGCCGGTTGGACTCCGGCGGCGGGGCGGTGGCAGGATGTGCCGCCGCGCCTTCCCGGAGTACGGTATTCCGTCAGAAATCCGGCGGTTGACCTGCACCGGCGCGGCGCCTCCGGTCCGTCCGCCGGTACGTCGCGGAGGCCGCGCGGCGCTCGGGCAGACTGGTCCGATGCGTACGGATCTGGTCTCGGAACCCGGCATGTCCGGCCTGCCCAACGAGGACTTCGCGAGCGTCGCGCTTCCGGCGTCCGGACGGGGCGGCACGGTGGTCCTCCTGGACGGCGTCACCCCGCCGCGCGAGGCGCCGGGGTGTACGCACCCGGTGCCCTGGTTCACGGCGCGCCTCGGTGGGGCGCTGACCCGGCTGACCGTTTCACTCCCGGATGTTCCTCTCGCCGACGCGCTGTCCCGCGCCATCGCGGATACCGCCGAGGCACACGCGGAAACCTGTGACCTTTCTCACCCCAGGACACCGCAGGCGACGGTGGTTCTGGCCCGCTGGTCACCGGAGTCCGTCGAGTACCTGGTCCTGTCCGACTCGGCCTTGCTGGTCGAGGCGCCCGACGGCGCGGTCACCGCCCTCCTGGACGACCGGCTGGCCCGGCTGCCCCGGTCGGCGCTCGCCACCGAAGCCCTGGTGGACGCGACCCTGCGCAACAAGGAGGGCGGCTTCTTCACGGCGGCGGCCGATCCGGCGGTGGCGGCGCGCGCGGTGACGGGGACACTGCCGCGCGGCGCGGTGCGGGCGCTCGCGGCGCTGACGGACGGGGCGGCCCGCTGGGTGGAGAAGTTCGGCGAGGGCGACTGGACGGACCTGCTGGGCGTCCTCCGCAAGGAGGGCGCCCAGAACCTGGTGGACCGGGTGCGCCGGCTGGAGCGGGACGACACGGAACGGGCGTACCTGGGGCGGAGCAAGACGCACGACGACGCGACCGTGGTCTACGTCGAGCTGTGAGCGGGGCGGCCCCCGCGGCGGGTCACTTCTCCATGCCCCGGTTGAGTTCGTGCAGCAGCCGGGCGAGTTCCGCGACCTCCCGGGGGTCCCAGTCGGCGAGGCGGCCGGCGTAGCGGGCGCGGCGGGCCTCGCGGACCCGGCGGACCCGCTCGCGTCCCTCCGGGGTGAGGTCGACCAGCCAGGCCCGGCCGTCGGCGGGGTCGGGTTCGCGGGCGATCAGACCGAGGTCCTCCAGGGCGCGCAACTGGCGGGACATCGTCGCCTTGCCGACGCCGATGAAGGCGGCGAGTTCCGTGGCGCGCTGCCCGCCGCACTCCCCCAGCCGGACCAGGAGCCCGTACGCCGAGGACTCCAGGTCGGGGTGGACCTCGCGGGCCATCTCGGCCTGATTGCCCCGGGCGCGGCGCAGCAGCACCGTCAGCTCGCGTTCGAGTGCGAGGAATTCCGGCTGCCGCGTGTCCCCTCCGGTCCGCTCGGTGCCGCCTTCGCGTCCGCCGCCGTTCCCGCTGTCGTGCACGTCAGTTCCCGCCTCGGTTCTCCGGTCCTGAAACCGTTCCTGAAAGTTTCCGCCGCGCGCCGTCATCGCCGCAGTTCGGCCAGTATTTCGCAGGCTTAGACCAACGGCGGCTCCCGGCACCCCTTCCCCCGGCGGGTCTACGTGCGTAGCGTCGGGCCCCGCACTCGCAATGGCATGTTCACGCCACTTTCCGAGCACCACGAGCCCACGAAAGGCCCGTCATGCCCGTCCTGCCCGTGCACAGACCCGGACCGGCCCGCCGCCGGCGCTCCGCCGTCCTCGGCGGCCTGACCGCCGCGGTCTCGGCGCTCTCCCTCCTGCTCGCCCTGCCCTCGGCCGCCGCCGACGTGCCGCCCCGCGGCTCGGCGTACCTGGGCATGGGCGTCCCGGCCCACGACGGGGAGCACGGCAGCCCCGTCCCCGGCGACGCCACCCAGACCGAGGGCGTCGACGTCTCCAGCCACCAGGGCAACGTCGCCTGGTCGACCCTGTGGAGCAGCGGGGTCAAGTGGGCCTACGCCAAGGCCACGGAAGGCACGTACTACACCAACCCGTACTTCGCCCAGCAGTACAACGGCTCGTACAACGTCGGCATGGTGCGCGGCGCGTACCACTTCGCCACCCCGGACACCACCAGCGGCGCCGCCCAGGCCAACTACTTCGTCGACCACGGCGGCGGCTGGTCCCGGGACGGGAGGACGCTGCCCGGCGCCCTGGACATCGAGTGGAACCCGTACGGGGCCTCCTGCTACGGCAAGACGCAGGGCCAGATGGTCGCCTGGATCGGTGATTTCCTGGCCACCTACAAGGCCCGCACCGGCCGGGACGCCGTCATCTACACGGCGACGAGCTGGTGGACCGAGTGCACCGGGAACTACGGCGGCTTCGCCACCGCCAACCCGCTCTGGATCGCCCGGTACGCCACCGCGGTGGGGACGCTGCCGGCCGGCTGGGCGTACTACACGATGTGGCAGTACACCTCCTCCGGGCCGACCGTCGGCGACCACAACCGGTTCAACGGCGCGCTGGACCGCGTGGTCGCGCTCGCCAACGGCTGAACGCGGCGCGGGGCCCCCGGCGGTCTCCGCCGGGGGCCCCGCGCCCCGCGTCACGCCGCGACCGGCACCTCGCTGGTCGCGGGCGCCAGCGCCAGCTCCAGCACCTGGCGGACGTCGGTGACGGCGTGGACGTCGAGCGTGTCCAGCACCTCCTGGGGGACGTCGTCCAGGTCGGGCTCGTTCCGCTTGGGGATGATCACCGTGGTGACCCCGGCGCGGTGGGCGGCGAGCAGCTTCTGCTTCACCCCGCCGATCGGCAGCACCCGCCCGGTCAGCGAGACCTCGCCGGTCATCGCCACGTCCGTGCGGACCAGCCGGCCGGACAGCAGGGACGCCAGCGCCGTCGTCATCGTGACGCCCGCGCTCGGGCCGTCCTTGGGCACCGCGCCCGCCGGGAAGTGGATGTGCACGCCCCGGTCCTTCAGGTCACCGACCGGCAGTTCCAGCTCGGCGCCGTGCGAGCGCAGGAAGCTCAGGGCGATCTGCGCCGACTCCTTCATCACGTCACCGAGCTGCCCGGTCAGGGTCAGCCCCGCCGCGCCCGTCTCCGGGTCGGCCAGCGACGCCTCCACGTAGAGGACGTCACCGCCTGCCCCGGTGACCGCCAGGCCGGTGGCCACGCCCGGCACCGCGGTGCGGCGCTCGGCCGGGTCCTGGGCGGACTCGGGCACGTGGTGCGGCCGGCCGATCAGGTCGCGCAGGTCGTCCGCGTTGACGGTGAACGGCAGCTTCCGCGAGCCCAGTTCGTGCTGGGCCGCCACCTTGCGCAGCAGCCGCGCGATGGACCGCTCCAGGGTGCGCACGCCCGCCTCCCGGGTGTACTCCCCGGCCAGCTTGCGCAGCGCGCCCTCGTCGATGCCCACCTCCTCGGCGTCCAGACCGGCCCGCTCCAGCTGGCGCGGGAGCAGGTGGTCGCGGGCGATGACGACCTTCTCGTCCTCGGTGTAGCCGTCGAGGCGGACCAGCTCCATGCGGTCGAGCAGGGCCTCCGGGATGGCTTCGAGCACGTTGGCGGTGGCCAGGAACACCACGTCGGAGAGGTCGAGTTCGACCTCCAGGTAGTGGTCGCGGAAGGTGTGGTTCTGGGCCGGGTCCAGGACCTCCAGCAGCGCCGCCGCCGGGTCGCCCCGGAAGTCGGAGCCGACCTTGTCGATCTCGTCGAGGAGGACCACCGGGTTCATCGACCCGGCCTCCTTGATCGCCCGTACGATCCGGCCGGGCAGCGCGCCGACGTACGTACGGCGGTGACCGCGGATCTCCGCCTCGTCGCGGACACCGCCGAGGGCGACCCGGACGAACTTGCGGCCCATCGCGTGGGCGACGGACTCGCCGAGCGAGGTCTTGCCGACGCCGGGCGGGCCGACCAGGGCGAGGACCGCGCCGCCGCGCCGGCCGCCGACCACGCCGAGGCCCCGGTCGGCGCGGCGCTTGCGGACCGCCAGGTACTCGGTGATGCGCTCCTTCACGTCCTGAAGGCCCGCGTGCTCGGCGTCCAGGACCCGCTGGGCGCCCTGGATGTCGTAGGCGTCCTCGGTGCGCTCGTTCCACGGCATCTCCAGGACCGTGTCGAGCCAGGTGCGGATCCAGGAGCCCTCGGGCGACTGGTCGGAGGAGCGCTCCAGCTTGTCGACCTCCTTGAGGGCGGCCTCGCGGACCTTCTCGGGCAGGTCGGCGGCCTCCACCCGGGCGCGGTAGTCGTCGGACTCCTCGGCGGGGTCCTTGCCGTCGCCGTTCAGCTCGCGCAGCTCCTTGCGGACCGCTTCGAGCTGGCGGCGGAGCAGGAACTCGCGCTGCTGCTTGTCGACGCCCTCCTGGACGTCCTTGGCGATGGTCTCTGCGACGTCCTGCTCGGCGAGGTGCTCGCGCAACTGCGCGGTGGCGAGCCGCAGCCGGGCCACCGGGTCGGAGGTCTCCAGCAGCTCGACCTTCTGGGCGGTGGTCAGGAACGGCGAGTAGCCGGAGTTGTCGGCGAGCGCGGAGACGTCCTCGATGGCCTGGACGCGGTCCACGACCTGCCAGGCGCCGCGCTTGCGCAGCCAGGCGGTGGCGAGGGCCTTGTACTCCTTGACGAGTTCGGCGACCTGGCCCGGCAGCGGGTCGGGCACGGTCTCGTCGATCCGGGTCCCCTCGACCCACAGCGCGGCGCCGGGACCGGTGGTGCCGGCGCCGATCTTCACCCGGTTCCGGCCGCGGATCAGCGCGCCCGGGTCGCCGTCGGCCAGCCGGCCGACCTGCTCGACGGTGCCGAGCACGCCGGTACCCGCGTACGTCCCGTCGATCCGGGGCACCAGCAGCACCCGCGGCTTGCCGGGCTCGGAGCGGGCGGCGGCCTGGGCGGCCTCCACCGCGGCCCGGACCTCGGAGTCGTTCAGATCGAGCGGGACCACCATCCCCGGCAGCACGACCTCGTCGTCGAGCGGCAGCACGGGCAGGGCGAGCGACGTGAACGGCGTGGACTCAGCAGCCATGATCTCCCCTTCGGCAGTCAAGTTGAGCTGTATGCACTCAAGTACATCGACTCAATGCCCGGGGGCCAGCCGTTGTTCCCGGTCCCGTGTTCGCTCTCGGCGATCACCGTGCCGGGGGCCCCGCGAAGGGGGTGCCAGGATGACGGAATGCCCGTCCACGAAATTCCCGAAGTCCTGGACCGCCGCGAGGGCCCCTACGGCGAGGTCGTGCTGCGCCGGCACGGAGAGCTGCTGCAGATCATCGCCAACGGCTGCTTCCTGATGGACACCTCCGACGGCCGCTCGGAACGGCTGCTGGTCGACGCGGCGCTGGCCGCGCTGCCCGCCGGCCGCCCCGCGCCCCATGTGCTGATCGGCGGCCTCGGCGTCGGCTTCTCGCTGGCGCACGCGGCGGCCGGCCCCCGCTGGGGCCGGATCACGGTGGTCGAGCGCGAGCCGGCCGTCATCGACTGGCACCGCGACGGCCCGCTGGCCGGGCTGACCCGCGAGGCGCTGGCCGACCCCCGCACCGAGATCGTCGAGGCGGACCTGGTGGCCTACGTCAATGAGACGTCCGACACATACGACGCGCTCTGCCTCGACATCGACAACGGCCCCGACTGGACCGTCACCGAGGGCAACGAAGGGCTCTACGGACCGTCCGGACTCGCGGGCTGCGCACGGCTGTTGAGGCCCGGCGGGGTGCTCGCCGTGTGGTCCGCGCAGCCCTCCCCGGTTTTCGAAGAAACCTTGCGTAATGCCGGTTTCCAGCAGGTGCGTACCGAAGAGATCCCCGTTGCCCGGGGCGTTCCGGACGTCGTGCATCTCGGCGTCAGGGCTGGATAGCAAAGCCGTGGTGACTCCCCGTACGCTGCTGCTCTGACGCGGATCATTCAAGCGTCGACCGCAGCCATGGGATCACCCCACGGATTCCGTAAAGCACACCTCAGGGGCGGGCGATGGAGCAGACACACACCTCCCACAACGGCACGGCGACGGCTACGCAGGGCGCGCAGCGCCGGGTGCTGGTGGTCGAGGACGATCAGACGATCGTGGACGCCATCGCGACCCGCCTGCGCGCCGAGGGCTTCCTGGTGCAGACGGCCGGCGACGGCCCGGCCGCCGTCGACACCGCCGAGGCCTGGCAGCCCGACCTGCTGATCCTCGACATCATGCTGCCCGGCTTCGACGGCCTGGAGGTCTGCCGCCGGGTCCAGGCGCAGCGCCCGGTGCCGGTGCTCATGCTCACCGCCCGCGACGACGAGACGGACATGCTGGTCGGGCTCGGCGTCGGCGCCGACGACTACATGACCAAGCCGTTCTCGATGCGCGAGCTGGCCGCCCGGGTCCACGTGCTGCTGCGGCGCGTGGAGCGGGCGGTGGTCGCCGCCTCGACGCCGCGCAGCGGCATCCTCCGCCTGGGCGAACTGGAGATCGACCACGCGCAGCGCCGGGTGCGGGTGCGCAGCGAGGACGTCCACCTCACCCCGACCGAGTTCGACCTGCTGGTCTGCCTGGCGAACACGCCCCGCGCGGTGCTCTCCCGCGAGCAGTTGCTGGCCGAGGTGTGGGACTGGGCCGACGCCTCCGGCACCCGGACCGTCGACAGCCACATCAAGGCGCTGCGCCGGAAGATCGGTGCCGAGCGCATCCGCACCGTGCACGGTGTGGGCTACGCGCTGGAGACACCGACGCCATGAGCGCGGGGCGGCAGGCCGCACGGAGGAGCCCCGGCCCCCGGGACACCGGGGAACCCTGGGGCGGCGTACGCCCGTTCTCGATCAAGACCAAGCTCGGCGCGCTGGTCGTCACCTCGGTGCTGATCACCACCGGCCTGTCGGTGATAGCCGTGCACACCAAGACCGAGCTGCGCTTCATCACGGTCTTCTCGATGATCGCCACGCTGCTGATCACGCAGTTCGTGGCGCACTCGCTGACCGCGCCGCTGGACGAGATGAACGCGGTCGCCCGGTCCATCTCGCACGGCGACTACACCCGCCGGGTGCGCGAGAACCGCCGGGACGAGCTGGGGGACCTGGCCGGGACCATCAACCACATGGCCGACGACCTGGAGGCCCAGGACCGCCAGCGCAAGGAACTCGTGGCGAACGTCTCGCACGAGCTGCGCACCCCCATCGCGGGTCTGCGCGCCGTGCTGGAGAACATCGTCGACGGGGTCACCGAGGCCGACCCGGAGACCATGCGCACGGCCCTGCGGCAGACCGAGCGGCTCGGCCGGCTGGTGGAGACCCTGCTGGACCTCTCCCGCCTGGACAACGGCGTCGTACCGCTGCGCACCCGCCGCTTCGAGGTGTGGCCGTACCTGTCGGGCGTGCTGAAGGAGGCCAACATGGTCGCCTCCGCCCGCGCGGGCATGGCCACCGGCTCCGGCAGCCACACCCGTACCGACGTCCACCTGCACCTCGACGTCGACCCGCTGGACCTGACCGCCCTCGCCGACCCCGAGCGCATCCACCAGGTGGTCGCCAACCTGATCGACAACGCGGTCAAGCACAGCCCGCCGCACGGCCGGGTGACGGTCCGGGCGCGTCCGGGCGCGCTGCCGGACTCGCTGGAGCTGGAGGTCATCGACGAGGGCCCCGGCATCCCCCGGTCGGAGTGGCACCGGGTCTTCGAGCGGTTCAACCGGGGTGCGGTGACCCGGCCGCACGGGCCGGGCAGCGACGGGGGCACCGGCCTGGGCCTGGCGATCGCCCGCTGGGCGGTGGACCTGCACGGCGGCCGGATCGGAGTGGCCGAATCCGAGCGCGGCTGCCGCATCCTCGTCACCCTTCCGGGCCTGCCGACGACGACGAGTTGACGTAGGGTGCTCATCGGAGCCGCATGATCCACAGACGTTCGCGCTGACGGACACGTGTGAGCACGCAGAGGCCCGGCCCGCTGGGGCACCCGGGCCTGTTTTCCTGTTCCCGTTCGACGCGGAACCACGCTTGTTTCCCGCCATTTCCAGCGCCGAAACACCCGCCGCGATGTGACTTACGCGACGATGGCCCGGCCCGGCCTGACCTTCTCGCCCGGGGAGGCGTAGCCTTTATTCCCGCTGTCCATCACCTTGTGAAGCGGAAGAGGGCGGTTGCCGCCGTGTCGCCACAGTCCCCCAGTAACTCGAGCATCTCGACCGACACCGACCAAGCGGGGAAGAACCCCGCAGCGGCCTTCGGTGCCAATGAGTGGCTCGTAGACGAGATCTATCAGCAGTACCTCCAGGACCCGAATTCGGTCGACCGCGCCTGGTGGGACTTCTTCGCCGACTACAAGCCGGGGGCCGCCGCCCAGGCCGCGTCGGGCACCACGGCCGCGGGGGCCGCGGAGACCGCCGCACCGGCTCCCCAGGCCGCCCAGGCACCCGCCCAGGCCCCGGCTCCGGCCGCCCCGGCACAGCCCGCCCAGGCCCCGGCGCCCGCCGCTCAGCCGGCCGCCGCGCGGCCCGCCGCCCAGGCCGCTCCCGCCGCCCCGACGCAGGCGAAGCCGGCCCCGGCCAAGGCCGCCCCCGCCAAGGCACAGCCCGCCACGGAGGCCGCCGAGGGTCCCGAGCTGGTCACCCTGCGCGGTCCGGCCGCCGCGGTGGCGAAGAACATGGACGCCTCGCTGGAGATGCCCACGGCCACGTCCGTGCGCGCCGTCCCGGTGAAGCTGCTGTTCGACAACCGCATCGTCATCAACAACCACCTCAAGCGCGCCCGCGGCGGGAAGATCTCCTTCACGCACCTCATCGGGTACGCGATGGTGCAGGCCATCAAGGCCATGCCGTCGATGAACTGGTCCTTCCAGGTCAAGGACGGCAAGCCCACCCTGGCCAAGCCGGAGCACGTCAACCTCGGTCTCGCCATCGACCTGGTCAAGCCCAACGGCGACCGCCAGCTCGTCGTCGCGGCGATCAAGAAGGCCGAGACGCTGAACTTCTTCGAGTTCTGGCAGGCCTACGAGGACATCGTCCGCCGCGCCCGCGAGAACAAGCTGACGATGGCCGACTTCACCGGCGTCACGGTCTCCCTGACCAACCCCGGCGGCCTCGGCACCGTCCACTCGGTCCCGCGCCTGATGCCCGGCCAGTCGGTCATCATGGGCGTCGGCGCGATGGACTACCCGGCGGAGTTCCAGGGCACCAGCCAGGACACCCTGAACAAGCTCGGCATCTCCAAGGTCATGACGCTCACGTCGACCTACGACCACCGGGTCATCCAGGGCGCCGCGTCCGGCGAGTTCCTCCGCCAGGTCGCCAACCTCCTCCTCGGCGAGAACGACTTCTACGACGAGATCTTCGAGGCGCTGCGCATCCCCTACGAGCCGGTCCGCTGGCTCAAGGACATCGACGCGTCCCACGACGACGACGTCACCAAGGCCGCCCGGGTCTTCGAGCTGATCCACTCCTACCGGGTCCGCGGCCACGTCATGGCCGACACCGACCCGCTGGAGTACCAGCAGCGCAAGCACCCCGACCTGGACATCACCGAGCACGGCCTCACGCTCTGGGACCTGGAGCGCGAGTTCGCCGTCGGCGGTTTCGCCGGCAAGTCCATGATGAAGCTGCGCGACATCCTCGGCGTGCTCCGCGACTCGTACTGCCGCACCACCGGCATCGAGTTCATGCACATCCAGGACCCCAAGCAGCGCAAGTGGATCCAGGACCGGGTGGAGCGCGGCCACGCCAAGCCCGAGCGCGAGGAGCAGCTCCGCATCCTGCGCCGTCTGAACGCGGCGGAGGCCTTCGAGACCTTCCTCCAGACCAAGTACGTCGGCCAGAAGCGCTTCAGCCTGGAGGGCGGCGAGTCCGTCATCCCGCTGCTCGACGCGGTCCTGGACTCGGCGGCGGAGTCCCGCCTGGACGAGGTCGTCGTCGGCATGGCCCACCGCGGCCGGCTCAACGTGCTCGCCAACATCGTCGGCAAGTCGTACGCGCAAATCTTCCGCGAGTTCGAGGGCAACCTCGACCCGAAGTCGATGCACGGCTCCGGTGACGTGAAGTACCACCTGGGCGCCGAGGGCACCTTCACCGGCCTCGACGGGGAGCAGATCAAGGTCAGCCTCTGCGCCAACCCCTCCCACCTGGAGACCGTCGACCCGGTCCTGGAGGGCGTCGCCCGCGCCAAGCAGGACATCATCAACAAGGGCGGCACGGACTTCACGGTGCTGCCGGTGGCGATCCACGGCGACGCGGCCTTCGCGGGCCAGGGCGTGGTGGCCGAGACCCTGAACATGTCGCAGCTGCGCGGCTACCGCACCGGCGGCACGGTCCACATCGTCATCAACAACCAGGTCGGCTTCACCGCGGCCCCCGAGTCCTCGCGCTCCTCGATGTACGCCACCGACGTGGCCCGCATGATCGAGGCCCCGATCTTCCACGTGAACGGCGACGACCCGGAGGCCGTGGTCCGCGTCGCGCGGCTCGCCTTCGAGTTCCGCCAGGCGTTCAACAAGGACGTGGTGATCGACCTCATCTGCTACCGCCGCCGCGGGCACAACGAGTCGGACAACCCGGCCTTCACCCAGCCGCTGATGTACGACCTGATCGACAAGAAGCGCTCGGTGCGCAAGCTGTACACCGAGTCCCTGATCGGCCGGGGCGACATCACCCTGGAGGAGGCCGAGCAGGCGCTCCAGGACTACCAGGGCCAGCTGGAGAAGGTCTTCACCGAGGTCCGCGAGGCCACCTCGCAGCCCGCCGCCGTGCCCCCCTCCGACCCGCAGGCCGAGTTCCCGGTCGCCGTGAACACGGCGGTCACCGGCGAGGTCGTCAAGCGGATCGCCGAGTCCCAGGTCAACATCCCCGACCACGTCACCGTCCACCCGCGGCTGCTCCCGCAGCTCCAGCGCCGGGCGGCCATGGTCGAGGACGGCACCATCGACTGGGGCATGGGCGAGACCCTCGCCATCGGCTCCCTCCTCCTGGAGGGCGTCCCGGTCCGCCTGGCCGGCCAGGACTCGCAGCGCGGCACCTTCGGCCAGCGGCACGCGGTCATCATCGACCGCGCCAAGGGCGACGAGTACACCCCGCTGCAGTACCTCTCCGAGGACCAGGCGCGGCTGAACGTCTACAACTCCCTGCTCTCCGAGTACGCGGCGATGGGCTTCGAGTACGGCTACTCGCTGGCCCGCCCCGACGCGCTGGTGATGTGGGAGGCGCAGTTCGGCGACTTCGTCAACGGCGCGCAGACGATCGTGGACGAGTACATCTCGGCGGCCGAGCAGAAGTGGAACCAGACCTCCGGTGTGGTCCTGCTCCTCCCGCACGGCTACGAGGGCCAGGGCCCGGACCACTCCTCGGCCCGCGTCGAGCGCTTCCTCCAGCTGTGCGCGCAGAACAACATGACGGTCGCCATGCCGACCTCCCCGGCGAACTACTTCCACCTCCTGCGGTGGCAGGTGCACAACCCGCACCACAAGCCGCTGGTCGTCTTCACCCCGAAGTCGATGCTGCGCCTGAAGGCGGCGGCGTCGAAGGCGGAGGAGTTCACCACCGGCCAGTTCCGCCCGGTCATCGGCGACGCGACGGTCGAGGCCGCCGCGGTGAAGAAGGTCGTCTTCTGCACCGGCAAGGTCTACTACGACCTGGCCGCCGAGCGCACCAAGCGCGGGGTGACGGACACGGCCATCATCCGGCTGGAGCGCCTGTACCCGCTGCCGGGCGCGGAGCTCCAGGCGGAGATCGCCAAGTACCCGAACGCCGAGAAGTACCTGTGGGCCCAGGAGGAGCCGGCGAACCAGGGTGCGTGGCCGTTCATCGCGCTCAACCTGATCGACCACCTGGACCTGGCGGTCGGCGCGGACATCCCGGCGGGCGAGCGCCTGCGCCGCATCTCGCGTCCGCACAGCTCCTCCCCGGCGGTCGGTTCCGCGAAGCGGCACCAGGCGGAGCAGGAGCAGCTGGTGCGCGAGGTGTTCGAGGCGTGAGCCGCTGACCGTCCCTGACCCCGGCTGAACGCCGGGGGCGCGCGTGCCGAGGGCCCGGCGTCCGGAGAGATCCGGACGCCGGGCCCTTTCGTCGCCGGTGGGGGCGGTCAGGTCGACTGGGGTTCGAAGTCCCAGTACGGCCGGTTGCGGGCCCGGGCCGAGACCGTGTGGGAGTGCTTGCTGCCCAGGGTGGCGTCGAGGTCCGACAGCGCCTCCTGCTCGACCTTCTCGGCCTGCCGGCGGTCGCGCAGTCCCCGCAGGTCCGCCGCGTGGGCGACCCGGGTGGAGAGGGTGAGCGGGTGGGTGCGTCCGAGCCAGTCGATGGCCCGCGTCACCGTCTGCCCGCTCAGTTCGGCCGCGCCCTCGACATCGCCCATGAGGTTGCGCAGCGCCGAGGCGTTCAGCGCGACCCCGAGGGTCCAGGGGTGGCTCTCGCCCACCGCCTCGGCCATCTCGGCCAGCGCCTGCTCGACGAGGGCGTGGCTGTGCTCGCGCTCACCGACGTTGCGCAGGATGAGGGCGTGGTTGGCGCGGGCGCCCGCGAGGAACGGGTGGCCGTCCGCGTGCAGCACCTCGTAGCGGGCGACGATCGCCTCGCTCAGCTCGCGGGCCAGGTCGATGTCGCCGTGCTCCCGCGCGTAGCAGCTCTGGGCGGTGGCGAAGACCAGGGTGTCCGGGTGGGTCTCGCCGAGCACGCGCTCGCCCCGCTCCAGGACGCTCGCGAACAGGGCGGCGGGTTCCTGGGGGCCGTCACCGCGGTCCCGCCCGCGGTCGCGCTCGCCCATGCGGTACCGGCACAGGGCGAGGTTGTACTCGCCCTTGAGGGTGCGGGGGTGGTCACGGCCCAGGGCGAGACGGGACTCGTGGACGTTCTTGCTCTGGATGGACTCGGCCTCCGCGTACCGGCCGAGCAGGCGCAGGTCGATGGCGTACGAGATCTCGGAGTGGATCGTGTACGGGTGCCGGGCGCGCAGGAACTGGCGGCGTGCCTCCATGGCCTGCTTGTCGACGTCCAGGGCCTCCCGGTACCAGCCGAGCAGGCGCAGCGAGACGGCGACGTTGTTCAGCGCGCTGAGCGTGCGGGAGTCCTGCTCGCCGAGGAGTTCGCGGTAGGAGCCCAGGACCCACTGCGAGATGTGCTGCGCCTCGTCGTACCGGCCGAGGCCCCGCAGGTCGCCGGCGAGTCCGGCGGCCGCCCGGAGGTGTTCGAGGTCCTGGTGGCCGCGTTCCTCGCGCAGGTGGTCGACGGCCGCCCGGCTGAGCGCCTCGCTGCGGACGTAGTCGCCGCCGCCGCGCAGCAGGTTGGTGTAGTGGTAGGTCAGTTCCCAGATCCGGGGGTGGCTCGCGCCGAGCAGTTCGCGCCACGCCTTCAGGGCCCGCTCGGCCAGCTTGATGCCGGAGCGGTACTCGCCCGAGACGTACATGTAGCGCAGGCAGTTGAAGACCAGCCGCTGCACCTGCGGGTCCCGGCTCCCCAGCACGTCGGCGTGTTTCAGGTGCGGGGCGATCTCCGCGTAGCCGGGCCACAGGTCGGGCTCGGTGGGGCGGCGCGGGTCGGCGGCGGCGAGGGCGCGGCGGACGACGTCGACGAACTCCTGCCGGTCGGCGTCCGGCATGTCCTTGTGGACGATCTGGTGCACCATGCGGTGCAGGTAGAGGGACTCGCCCGAGGACGCCGGCTCGTCGCCCGCGATCTCGTGGGACTCCAGCCGTACGACGGAGTAGGTACGCAGCTGGTTGATCGCCCTGTTCCACAGCAGCGGGTCGTTGAACAGCCGTACGAGCTGTTCCGGCAGCTCGTCGCTGGGCACGTCCCGCAGCAGCCGCACGGGAATGAAGCCGGGGGCGAAGAAGGTGCACAGCCGCAGCAGGTCGACCGATTCCGGGACGGTGTCGCGGAGCTTGTTCAGCAGTATCGACCAGGCGGTCTGGAAGGCGAGGGGGAAGTCCGCCGAGACCTTGACCACGTGGCTGTCGACGCCCTCGTCCAGCAGGTCGATGTATTCCGCCACCGACATGTCCGAGTCGTTGAGCCACCCGGCCGTCTGGTCCAGCAGCAGCGGGAGGTGTTCCAGGGCCTCCGCGAGCTGCTCCGCCTCGGGTTCGGTCAGCCGCGGTGCCCGGCGGCGGATGAAGGCGACCGACTCGTCGCGGGCGTAGACGGGGACCTCCAGGAGCCGGCTGTTGTGCTCGCTCCACTCGGGGTTGCGGGAGGTGATGATCACGTGGCCGGGGCCGCTGGGGACCATGTCCCAGATCTGGTCCGGTTCGTCCGCGCCGTCCAGAATCAGCAGCCATCGCGAGTACGGCTCGCCGCGGCGCAGGGAGTCGCGGACGGCGCGCAGCCGTTCGCCGTACTCCTGGCCCGTCTGGAGGCCCAGTTTCGGGGCCAGTTCCGCCAGTTGGCGGCGGTAGGTGACGCGGCTCTCGGCGTTGACCCACCAGACGACGTCGTACTCGGAGCCGAACCGGTGCGCGTACTCGGCGGCGAACTGGGTCTTGCCGACGCCGGACATGCCGTGCAGGGTCAGGACGCCGGTGCCCGGCTCGGAGTTCAGCAGCAGGTTGTACGCGTCGTTGAACAGCGGCTCGCGGCCGGTGAAACGGGTGTTGCGGCGCGGTACGGCACCCCACACGTCGGGCATGGACGCCGGGAAGCGCGGCCCGCGCCGGCCGCCCGCCGCGGGCTCGGCCAGCGGCTCGTACGGCAGGTCGAGCCGGTCCAGGAGCCGGCGCTCGGCCTCCTCCGCGCCCATATTGGTCAGTCCGACCGGCGCGAGCACCGCCGCTGCCGCCGGGACCGCGGCCGTCGTCACCGAGACGGCCGCGAACCGGGCCGGGTCGGGGCCGACGACCTCGCGCAGGGCCTCGTTCCACTCCTCGTGGGTGCGCGGGCCGAGCTGGAAGTACCAGTCGCTGACGACGATGAGGATGCGGCCCTCGGCGAGCTTGAGGTCGTTGAGCAGGTCCACCAGGGGGACGTCGGCCGGCGACTCCCACCGCAGGTGGACCACGCGCAGCCCGCGCCGCTCCAGCCGGTCCCCGATCCAGGCAGCCCATGCCCGGTTGAAGCCGGCGAAGTGGATCGTCACGGTCTGCTTCGCGGCCCCCTTCCCGGTCGGCTCGACCGGCTTACGAGCTCCAGACATGCAACGGCCTCCAGCGCGCGTAGTACCACGAAATCCTAGGACCTGGGTGCCTCGTGCGTAAGCCCGTCGGGCCACGCGAAGGACACACCTCGGCCGGACGATCTTCCCGTAACCGGGTGGCGCGCGCAGGCGTCCTCACTCATTCGGCAGCGGGAGTGCGGGAGCGTGCCGCCGGGTCCACAGGGCGCGCGCCGATGCCACGTACGCCTGCGCACGGGCCGTGTGGTCCCGGGGCGCGGGATGGTCGGCCATGCGCTGGTAGGTGGCGGCCATCTCGTCGACGAAGAGGCGGCCGGGCGGTGTGAGGTCGGGCGAGCCGACGAGGGCGGGCAGGGCGGCGCCGACCTGGGCGTGGTAGCGGGCGTGCTGTGACCAGGCCCAGGCGCGTTCCGGCGGGCGGCCGAGCAGGGCGCGGCGCTGGTGGAAGGCGGCCAGCGCGAGGTGGGAGTAGGTGCCCTGGAGCAGGCCGTCGTAGGGGCGGGGGTCGGGGCGCCAGGGGGCGAAGTAGCGGGGCTCGGGGCCGGCCCGGTGCAGGGTCACCAGGTCGCCGAGGGCGGCGAGTTTGGCGTGCTGGAGTTCGTGGACGAGGGTCGCGGCGAAGGTCACGGGGTCGGGGGGCGTACTGCTGAGCAGCGCGCCGAACGCCTCGCGGCGGGTGGCGCTGCAACTGCCCCGGCCGGTGCCGGCCTCGGGTGGCATCTTCAGGGGGACCAGGCAGCGCAGCAGGGCGGCGGCCTCGGTGAGGCGGTGCGCGCCGCCGGAGCGCAGGGCTACGGCCGTGCCGTGCCAGCCCTGGAGCCAGCGTTTGCGCTCCGCGTCGTCCAGGGTGGCCACGCCGCTGAGGCTGCCCCGGTGGCTGCTGTAGGGAGGCTCGCGGTAGGGGTCGAGGTCGTCCAGGGGCACGGGCGCCGCGGCGGGGAGCAGCGCGGGGAGGGTGTGCGCCGGCGTCCACGCGGGGGCGCCCGACCAGGCGCCGGTGCCGTTCGCCAGGTGGACGCGGACATCGGGCGCGTCATGCTGACGGATCGTCAGGACACCGTCCCGGTGGGACACGTCGACCGGTACGTCGCCGGGGTCCGCGGTGTGCAGGGCGCCGAGGGACGGGAGGGTGAGGACGCCGGCGCGGGCGGTCAGCCGGGTGGCGAAGGGCAGGCCGGCCACGGCGGCGGCGACGGCGGCCACGGCGCTGAAGTGGGCGAGGTCGCGGTGCAGGGTCCGGGTCCGGGCGGGGTCGTCGGCCTCGGCGCCGGGGCCGCCGTCCAGGCCGCGCAGGCAGGAGCGGGCCCAGGGGCCGGTGAGGGGGTGGAAGAGGCGGGCGCGGGCGGGTGATCCCGCCGGGCCGGCCTCCCCCGCCCCCGGGGACGCCGCCCGGTCCGCCTCCGCCAGCAGCGCCCAGTCGTCCCGCAGCCGCGCCTTGCGGCCCGCGTCGCACACCGCCGGGCCGGCGGCCTCGGCCGCGTCCAGCACGGCGCGCAGCACCAGCAGCCGCCGGGTGTCCTGGTCGCGGACGAGGAGGTCCAGGGCGTCCGGGCCGCCCTCGGTACGGGCGAGGCCGGTCAGGACCCGGTCCGGAACCGTCGGGAACATCACGGAGCGCTCCCTTCGCGCGGGGACGGGAGGGGCGAGAGGGGCGGTACGGATGACAGCGGCGGTACCGAGGGGGCGGACGGAACCCGCTGGATGGGCGGGACAGGCGGGACAGGCGGCCCGGAGGGGCCTGACGGAACCGGCGAGACCGGCGGGAGCGGCGAGACCGGCGGGAGAGCCGCCGGTGGTGCGCCGGTGCCCGGCAGGTGGCCGGCCAGGCGCCCCGCCGCATGCCGGATGAACCGCTGGAGGTCCGCGCAGTACACGGACGGGTTCCGGAAGCCGTGGCCGGCGCGGTAGCGGTGGGCGTAGTGCCCGCCGCCGCAGACCCGCAGCAGCGGGCAGGCCCGGCACTGCGCGGCGAGGGCGTCCGCGCCGGACTGCCGGGCCGCCACGCCGGGGTGGCGCAGCGCCTCGTCGAAGGAGTGGCGGAAGACGTCGAGGCCGGTGGCCGCGGCGCCCGGGTAGGCCGACTTGAGGGAGTCGACCTGCTCGATCGACCCGTCGGTCTCCACCACGACCGCGTCGAACGGCGCGAGACCCAGCGCCTCACCGGCGGCCGGCCGGCCCAGCAGCAGCGCCACCGCGCTCTCGAAGAGGCGCACCCGGGTCTCCCGGCGGCCGGCCGCCCACCACCGGTCGAAGACGGCGCAGAGCCAGTCGCCGTAGCGGGCCCCGGTCCCGCCGGTCAGCCCCGGCGGCGGCGCGGTCCAGTTGCCGTGCGGCAGGAGCAGGTCGAGCGCGGGCGGGCGCAGGGCCAGCAGGGACTCGTACGTCTCGACCGGGTCGAGCGCGGGGTCGACGACGGTCAGGACACCCGCGTACGCGTCCGGGAAGCGTTCGGCGGCCAGCAGGGCGCCCCGGGACGCCGCGGGCCAGGACGGGCGGCCCGCGTGGTCCACGCGCCGCCGGTTGTGCGCGGCCGTGCCCCCGTCGAGGCTGACGCCGACGCGGACGCCGGCGTCGGCGAGGACGCGCAGGCGGTCCTCGGTGAGCAGCGTGCCGTTGGTCTGCACGACGGCGTGCACGGCGCAGCCGGCGGGGACGCGCTCGCGCACCCGGGCGGTGAAACGGGCGAGGGTGCCGGCGCCCGCCAGCAGGGGTTCGCCGCCGTGCAGCACCAGGGCGAGGGCGCCGAGGGCGTGCGCGCGGGCGTGCTCGGCGATCCGGGCGGCGGTGCGGTCCAGGACGTCGGCGGAGGCGCCGGCGGGACGGGTGCGCCAGCCGCTGTCGGGGCCCTCGTACAGGTAGCAGTAAGTGCAGGCGAGGTTGCAGCGGCCGTGCGTCTTGACGATGAACTGACGGAAGGGGACGGCCGTGGGCCGGCGGGAGGGGACGGTCGTGGGCCGGTGGGAGGGGTCGGCCGCGATCCGGCGGGAGGGGTCGGCTTCTCTCGACACTGCCGCACCCACCCCCACGATGCCGTTCGCCCCCGCGCCACGGCCCTTGCCGTAGGAAACGACATTCCCGGCGCGGCACCCGGCCGAAACTCGATGCGATCGAAGTGGTCCGCGGACGACCGAAGTTGTCCTGATAAGCACGCGTGCGGCGCGGCGACGGGGTTCAGAACGAGTTGTCGAACCCCCACATCATGTCGCTCGGCTCCGCCGCCCGGGTCCGCAGGTCCTGGAGCACCTCCCGCAGCACCGGGTGCTCGATCGTGCCCAGCTCCGCCAGGTCGAGCCCCAGCAGATCCGGCAGCGGTTCGGCCGCCGCCGGCCCGTACGTCGCGCCGGTGTCGCTCGTCGCGCCCATGCCCCGTCCCCTTCCCCTCCGTGAATCCGGCGTGGCCCGATCCGTGAACCGTCCACCGGCCGGCCCCATGTACCCGTCCGTGTCCCGCTCGGTCGCTCCCGCTCGGTCCTCACTCCAGTTCGGCCAGCCGCTGTGCCGTCTGCCGGGCCGTCGGCTCGCCCGTGCCCAGGCGGTCCTGCGGCAGCCGGGCCCACTGGGCGCGGGCGGCCCGGTAGGCCTCCCGGGCCGCCCGGGGGCGGGCCGCCGCCTCGAAGGACATACCCCGCCAGTGGTGCGCCTGCGCGGCCAGTTCCACGGCTTCCTGGCGGCGGCGTTCCGTTTCGGCCTCCTGCTCGGCGCGTCCGGCGGACTCCGCGGCGGCGCGGAACGCGTCGACCGCCACGTCCAGCCGGGTCGCCCGGCCCAGGTTCTGGTACGCCTCGAACTGGGCCTGCCCCAGCTCCAGCCGGCAGCGCGCCGCGAGCAGCGGATCGTCCGCGTCCGCCGCCGCGAGCCCGAGGAGGTGCTCGGCCTCGCGCAGGTCCACCCGGTCCCCGCGCACCTGGTAGCGGCGCATGAGCGCCCGCCCGAGGAGCAGCAGCCTGCGGGCCGCGGACCGGCTGCCCGACGGGGTCTCCATCCGGCAGTCCCGCAGCACCCGGATGGCCCGGGAGAGCCGGTCGCGGGCCCGCTCGCCGCTCTCCAGCGCGGCCAGCCGCAGCAGCACCTCGCCCCACTCGGCCAGCACATCGGCGTGCGCCGGCGCGTCCCGGGGCATCCACTGCGCCGCCTGCGCGAACCAGTCCGCCGCCGAGCGCAGCTCCGCCGGTTCCCCGGACTCGCCGTAACAGGCCACGGCGATCCGCCCGGCCCGCACCAGCAGCCCCGCCCGCTGCCCCTGCTCCCGTACGACGCCCAGCGCCTCGTCGGTGCGGGAGCGGGCCTCGTCCAGCGGGCCGCCGGCCAGCAGCAGCGCGTCCACCAGGTCGGTCAGGGTCCGCACCCGGGCCCGCTCGGTCAGCGTCCGTGCCCGGGTCCGCTCGGTCAGCGTCCGCGCCCGGGTCCGGACGGTCTCGGTGGTGCCGGGGGCGGCGTCGCCCTCCAGCGCCCGGCCGAGCGAACGCGCCGCCTGTTCGGCGTAGAGGCGGCGCTGCGGCGGGTCGGTGGTGACCTCGGCCAGGCGCAGCAGGGCGCGGCCGTGGGCGAGGGGCAGTTCGGGCGGGTGGTCGCCCCGGTCGGGCCAGGCGTCGGCGAACGCCTCCAGCATGCCGACGGCGCCTTGCAGCAGGGCGCGGTCGCCACCGAGGCGCCACTGGGTCTCCAGGGCGCCGACCCGTTCCAGGGTGAGCCGCAGCGCCTCCCGTTCGTCCAGGCCGGGGGCGGCGCAGGCGACGGCGTACTCGCGGTCGGCGCGGCGCAGCAGGTCCAGGGCGCCGGGCCGGTCGCCGCGCCGCCGGGCGTCGGTGGCGGCGGCGTGCAGCACCCGGGCGAGGACGGCGCGTTCGCGCAGCGCGTGCGGGTGCGCGGCGGCGCGTTCGGCGGCCTCCTCGGCCTCGGCGAGCAGCGCGGCGCCGCCCTGCACCTCCCACAGCCGCAGCGCGCAGTGCGCGTACTCCGCCCACAGCCCGGGGTCGGGGTCGGCCGGGCCCTCGTGTCCGGTGGCGCCGCGCAGCAGCTGCACCGCGTCGATGAGGTCCTGCACCATGCCCTCGTCGTCGAACCGGGCGAGCAGGTCGCGGGCCCGGCCGACAGCCTGGTGCGGGGTCCGCCCCGCGGACCGCGCGGCGGCTCCGGCGGACGTCGTCCGGCCGCCGTCGTAGAGGGCGAACTGTTCGGGCAGCGGCATGAACCGCTCCAGGACGCGGGCCGCGATCTCGGCGAAGGGCTGCGGGACCCGGGCGGCCCCGCGGTCGCCGCCGCCGTCGCCGTTGTCCGCGGTGTCGGGCGCGTACCGGGTGCTGGTGACGTGGGAGCGGCCGGCGCCGCCGGGGTCGCCGTCGCCGAGCTGGGCGAGGGCGAGGGCGGGGAAGTTGGGGCCGCCCTTGCCGAAGCGCTGCTCTATGTACTCCGAGCAGTGCTTGAGGACGAGCATGGCCTCGTCGCGGCCGAGACGGGAGAGCAGGGCGTCGCGGACATCGGGCTCGATCTCGTACCAGAGGGCGCCGTCCGTGCCGTGCTCCGGGCCTGCCCGGGTGAGCAGGCCGCTGACCAGGACCTCCGCCAGTTCGGAGGGGCCGGAGTCAGGGAGCATGGTGCGCTGCACCAACTGCATCACCGGCAGGCAGAGCGGGGCCGCCGCGAGGTAGACGGCGAGCCGTCCGGCGACCGGGGATGCGGCGGAGTTGAACCGGCTGACCCGCTGGTACGGGGTCCGCTGCCGGCCGGCGCGGGCCGCCGGGCCGGGCGGCTGGTCGGCGCGCACCCAGCCCACGGCGCCGGGCACCGGCCCGGCGCCGGCCCCGGACAGCAGCCGGGCCCAGGCGCCGAGGGCGATGGGCTCGGGCGGCAGCACGGGGACGGGCAGGGCACCCCGGCGGGCCGGGGCGGGCCGGCCGCCGGGGACCCGGACGCGCAGGGCGGCGGCGCCGCTCAGGGTGGCGCCGCGGGACAGCTCGCCGAAGGTCACGGGCAGCCGGGTGCGGTTCCACAGCCGCTGCGGCAGCGGCTGGAGGACGGCGACGGGACCCTGCCGGGAGAGCTGGTGGAGCAGCCGGTGGGCGTGGCCGCTGTGCCAGAGGGGGCCCGCGCAGTCGCTGACGACCAGGACGATCCGGCGGCCGGTCGGGTCGCTGAGCCGGTCCGCGGAGTGCAGCGGCGCGGCCTGGGCGTCCGGGCTGCGGCTGACCGCCGCGCCGCCGTCCGGGCCCTGGTGGAGATGGCTGACCTCGATGTCCGAGAAGGCGCCCAACTGGCCAAATATCTGCTCCAGTTCGCCGAACAGCCGGTCCCACACCCGCATCGATGAGGAGGCGTCCAGGACCAGGTGCAGCCGGGCGTCGCGCCGGGTCACGGACCGGTGCACGGGCAGGATCAGCCCGCCCGCCTGGGCGCTGCGCTCGACCGTCGCGACCTCGTCCAGCTCGCTGCGCCGGGGCGGGGCGGGGCTGCGGTAGCCCTGCAACGGGCGCAGGGCGCGCTGGAGTTCGAGGGGTGAGGGCAGTACGGGGGCGGCGGGTACGCCCACCGTGAGGGTGCGGGCCCGGCCCGTGCCGCCGGACGCCCCGGTGTGCGGCACGGGGTAGAGGGCCACGCGCCGGCCGGCCTCGTCGGCGTACGGCTCGGGCGGTGCCCCGGGCGGGCGGGGAGTGCCGTCCGGGGACGGCGGCGGGGGCGCGAGGCGGGGCGGGACGGGCGGCGGCACGACACGGCCGCCCGGCGCGGAGTCCTCGTCCGGGTCGTGGGCGGGGCGGGCCCAGCGGGCCAGCCAGAGGGCGTCGCGGAGCTGCTCGGCGTCCGGGTCGAGGCCCACCGCCCGCAGCCGCAGCACGAGTTCGGCGAGGGGGTCGGTCTCCGGGGGCCCGGCGGCACCGGGGCCGTGACGCGCCGCTCGGTCGGGCATCAGCGCGTCACCTCGGGCGGTCGAGCCGCTGGATGAGCAGGTCGGCGAGCCGGTCGCGGCTGGGCGGGGCCGCGGCGTCGGTGAGGTAGATGGCGTTCAGCAACTGGTCCGCCGCCAGCAGTTCGCTGCGCGACCGCTCCAGGAACCGGGTGATCAGGTCGTCCCCGGCCCGCGCCGCCTCGTCCCCGAGATGGGCCCGTACGAAGGTGGCGAGCCGGTTGTGGTCGGGGCGGCCCAGCTCCAGGTGGATGCAGCGGCGCATCAGCGGTGCCGGGAAGTCCCGTTCGCCGTTGCTGGTCAGGACGACGAACGGGAAGGCGCGGCAGCGCACCCGGCCGTCGCGCACCCGTACCTTCACGCCGTCCGCGGTGAGCACCTCGGCCTCGCCGTCGGGGAGCCGGTCGGCGATCCGCTCCAGCTCGGGGATGGCGAACTCGCCCTCCTCCAGCACGTTCAGCAGGTCGTTGGGCAGGTCGATGTCGCTCTTGTCCAGCTCGTCGATGAGCAGCACGCGCGGGGTGTCGGAGGGCAGCAGCGCGGTGCCGAGCGGGCCGAGCCGGATGTAGCTGCCGATGCCCTCGACGGCGCCGGGCGCCCCGGCCGCGCTGCCGAACCCGCCCTGCGCGGCGATCTGCACGTCCTGGAGGCGGGCGATGGCGTCGTAGTGGTACAGCCCGTCCTGGAGCGCCGAGCGGCTGACGATGGACCAGCGCAGCACGTTGCCCAGACCTAGTTCGTACGCCACCGAGTGGGCCAGCGTGCTCTTGCCCGCGCCGGGACTGCCGGTGACGAGCAGGGGGCGGCGCAGGTACAGCGCCGCGTTGATCATCTCCAGCTCCTCGGCGCCCGGCCGGTGCAGCTCGGCCATGTGCCGGTGGGCGCCGAGCCGGCGGTTCTCGTCCCCGTCGCCCGCTCCCGCCGCCTCGTCCCGGCCGGAGAAGTCCCGCCAGGGCGGCGGAGCGGGGAGCCGCTCGATGCCGTCGTGGGGTTCGCCGGCGCCTCGGTAGATGAGCCACTCACTGGATTCGGTCATGATCCGGTCCTCGTCGTCACTCGTCCACAGGGGCGGCTGTCCGAACGCCCTTCACGGTATCGATCCTCAAGGGGCCTGATAAGGAGGCCGACGGGGGCGAGGGTGGAGTCGGGGGCGGAGACGGAAGCGGGCGGGGGCGCGGACCGGGGCGCACACACGGGGACCCGGGCCGGGAGGGGCCAGCGGGCAGACCCTGTACGACCGGAGGCGGCCGGGACGGCGGTGGGTACGGGCCGCACGCGACCGCAAGCGGCCGGGGCGACGGCGGGCGCGGCCCGGAAGCGGCCGGGACCGGCAGGACCGGCAGGAGCGGCAGGAGCGGCAGGAGCGGCAGGAGCGGCAGGAGCGGACGCGGACGCGGACCGGGTACGGCCGGGGGCGGCCGGGGCGACGGCCCGCACGCGACCGCAGACGATCGACACGACGGCGAGCGCGGACCATACCCGACCGGAAACGGCCAACGCGGCAGCGGACACGGACCGTACACGACCGAAAACAACCGGCGCGGCAGCGGACACACCCCGGCCCCGGGCGTATGCGGCCGGGGCGCGCGCAACCGGCGCCGCAGCGGACCCGGACCGGATACGACCGGGGGCGACCGGGGCGACGGGCCGCACGCGACCGCAGACGATCGACACGACGGCGAGCGCGGACCATACCCGACCGAAAACGGCCAGCGCGGCAGCGGACACGGACCGTACACGACCGAAAACAACCGGCGCGGCAGCGGACACGCCCCGACCCCGGGCGTACGCGACCGGGGCGCGCGCAACCGGCGCCGCAGCGGACCCGGACCGGGTACGACCGGGGGCGGCCGGGGCGCCGGCGGGTCCGGACACCACACGGGCCGGCCCGGCGCTCACGGTGCCTCCAGCAGGTCGCCCGCGCCCGGCAGGGGCTGGTGCGGGTCGTCGTACAGCAGGGACACGCCCGCGGCCCAGAAGGTCTCGGGCCGGCCCGCGCGCAGCTTGCGCCGCAGGTCGTGCACGACCTCGGGCAGCCGGTGCGCGCTCGGCGGGCCGGCGATCTCGTCGAACGAGCCCCGGTGGAACTCCCCGCAGACCGTGTCGGGCAGGCCGCGCCGCCGGCGCCACAGGGCGACGCCGAAGCCCCCGCGCACGATCCGGGCGAGCGCCACGGCGTCGTCGTCGTACCGGTCGTCGCCGTAGCGGCAGAGCACGGGCACCGCGCCGTGCGACAGCCCGCGCAACTGCTCCAGCGGCGGCACGGGTTTGCGCAGCCCCTCGTCGCAGTCGAGGACCTCCGCCTTGGCCCGGTGGCTGTGCAGCCACCGCCAGCGCGCCCGGCGCTCCTCCTCCAGGTCGAACGGGTCGGCCGCCGGCACCCCGCCGAACGCGCCGTCGCCGGCGAACCCCGCTTCGCCGCCGAAGCCGTCGTCCTCGGCGAACGCGTCGTCCTCGGCGAGCCGGTCGCGGTCGGAGCAGCGCAGCACCACCGGGCGCAGCGCGCCCACCGGCGGCGCGTCCGGGCCCAGCCGCCAGTCGTCGGCCGACAGCCGGCCGAGCAGGGAGTACGGCAGCGCGACCTGGAGGACGGCGGGCCGGCCGGGCTCGTCGCACTGCCGGAACGCCTCGGTGAGCGCGGCCGTCAGATGCTCGGCGAGCCGGGCCAGCGGGGCCTGCGCGGCCTCGGCCAGGCGCCGCGCCTCCTTCCCGGGCGGGACGACGGAGACCGACCAGTCGCAGTGGTCCGGTTCCCAGTGCCGCTGCTCCAGTTCGACGAGGACGGCCGGCTGCGCGGTGAGCGGCGGTCGCCGTCCCGTGCCCGGCGCCCCCCTGCGGTGGCCGGGCCGGCGGGCCGTCATGCCGCGGAACCGCTGGTCGGCGAGGCCCCGGCGGTGCCGGATGCCGAGCCGTTGCCCGGCCTGCCACACCCAGTCCCACAGGGCCTCCTCGGCATCCTGGGTGCTGGGCACGACGTACGGCCGTTCGGCGACCATGGCCCGTACCGCGTAGTCGAGGACGAGGTCGAGGGCGCCGTCGTCGCGGGCGCTCTCGTACAGGGCACCCAGTCCGTCGCGCCAGCCGCGCGGCGCGGGCCGGGGCAGGGGCGCCTGGAAGTCGGGCAGGGCGTCGAGGATGTCGAGCAGCGCGTGGGTGCTGGCCGGCGGCGGCAGGTCGGCGAGCCGGCCGAGCAGCTGGACGCGCTCCTCCGGGGTGAGCGTGCGGCCGGGCCGGGCGCCGAGCCGGCGCTGCACGTCGACCCAGGTGTGGCGGCGGGCGTCCGGGAGGCGCTGCCGGTCCCGGTGGTAGCGGTCGTGGGCCTGGAACACCGAGTGGTACAGGTCGTCGTGCTCGGCCGCGAGCGGGCCGGCCGGCACCGGCAGCGTCCGCAGCTGCTCCAGCCCGATGGAGGTGCCGCCGCGGGCGTGCCGCGCACGGGACTTCACGATGCCGATGACCTCGCCGCGCAGCGGGTCGATCACGGGACCGCCGGAGACGCCGTCCGGCAGGTCGTTCTCCCCGAGGCGGAGCTGGAGGTCCGCGGACCAGGTGCCGATGGTGCCCTCGACGGTGAGGGTGCCGTAGAGCATCTGGAGGCGGCCGTCCAGCTCCGTCCAGCCCGCGTAGAGCACCTTGCCGTCGCCGTAGTACCCGGCGGGGCGCTCGGACACGTACACGCACTCGTGGTCGGCCGGCGCGCTCAGCCGGATCAGCGCGAGGTCGGGGGCCGGCCAGTTGCCGGTGGCGGGGGCGGCGCCCTCGGGCAGGGTCGCCACGACGTGGCCGGTGACCGCGGACATGCCGCCGCCCGGCTCCGGCTCGTACACCACCGCGACCTCGCCCCCCTCCCCCTCGCATGCCACATGCGCGCAGGTCAGAACCCAGTTGGGCGCGATGAAGAAGCCGCTCCCGAGAAACCCCGCGGGTTCGTCCGGGGCATACCCGGCCCCCGGCCGGTGAACGCGCACGGTGGCCGCCATGACGAGATCACCGAGCGCACGCCGGGCGGCTTCCCCGTCGCCCGGTGCGCCGGGGGCGTACCCGCCCGTCATGCCGCGCCCCCGTCCCCGGGGGCGCGGGCCCCGTCGTACCCCTCCGCGCCGGTTGACGCGCCCCGGGTGCCGTCGCCGGGGTCCTCCTCCCCGGGCGCGTACGGGACCGCCGGTCCGTTGTTCCAGGTGAGCGTGACCGTGATGCCGGCCTTGGCCTCGCCGTCGGCGAGCAGCCCGACCACCTTGCCGGCCTTGGCGGTCAGCTCGATGCCGAACTGCACGCTGACCTCGTCGGGCCGCACCGCGCGCAGCGGCTCCGCCAGCGACCGCGCCACCCCGGTCACCAGGGTGTGCAGACTCTCCATACTGGCCTCGACCCGTTCCGTGAAACCGGTGTCGCTGTACGACAGCCCGCCGGGCCGCTCCGGCCGCTCGGGCAGTTCCGCCGCGCCCGAGACGCGGGCCCAGACCGGCGTCCCGTCCGGCAAGGCGATCCGTGCGACCCTCGTCGCTTCCTGGTCCATGGAACTCCCCCGTTCCCCGTGTGTCCCGCGTTCTCCGTGCCCGTTCCCCGTGCCCGTTCTCCGTGCCCGTTCCTCGTGTTCCCCGCGTCCCCCGGCGCGTCCGAGGGTGCGCACGCCCCCGCTTCCCGCCGGTGCGAGGCTAATCGCCGGGTCCCGCCGGCGCGAGGGCTCCGACCGCCCCTCAGGACGCGCCCCTCCCTGCGCCTATCCTTTTTCTGTCCTCTTCGTGGTCTTTCGCGTCCCGTTCCCCACCGGACGGAAAGACCTCACCCCTCACTTCCGCAGGAACAGGGTCCTTCCCGCACGGGAGGCTCCCTACCCCTGCGCCGACCGACGGAGCAGCATCCATGTACTTCACCGACCGCGGCATCGAGGAACTGGAGAAGCGGCGCGGCGAGGAGGAGGTCACCTTCGAGTGGCTCGCCGAGCAGCTGCGGACGTTCGTGGACCTCAACCCGGACTTCGAGGTGCCGGTGGAACGCCTGGCGACCTGGCTGGCACGGCTGGACGACGAGGACGAGGAGTAGAGCGTGCGCCCGCGGGCGGGTCGCGGGCGCCGGTTGACATCCACCCTGCGCGATATATCGTGAGTATCGAGAACGCGATATGCCGCGTCATGTCGGCAGGAGGCCGGTACCCATGCCCGAGCACGAGTGGTCCGTCACCGAACCGGGGAAGCTCACCTTCGACTCCCCGGTGAGCGAGCTCCACGTACGCGTCGTCGACGGCACGGTCAACGTCGTCGGCACCGACGAGGGCCCCGCCCGCCTGGAGGTCTCCGCGATCGAGGGGCCGCCCCTGATCGTGACCCAGCGGGGCGGCACCCTCACGGTCGCCTACGAGGACCTGCCCTGGAAGGGCTTCCTCAAGTGGCTGGAGCCCAGGGGCCGGCGGCGCAGCGCGGTGGTCTCCCTGGCCGTCCCGGCGGACACCAGGGTCGAGGTGGGGGTGGTGGGCGCCGGCGCCGTGCTCTCCGGCCTCGGCGGGCGGGCCGAGCTCCAGGGCGTCACCGGCGACAGCACCCTGGTCGGCCTCACGGGACCGGTCCGGGCCGACACGGTCACCGGGAACGTGGAGGCGCAGGCCCTCACCGGGGACCTCCGCTTCCACTCGGTCTCCGGGGACCTGACGGTCGTGGAGGCCGGTTCCTCGGTCCGCGCCGACTCGGTGAACGGCTCGATGATCGTCGACTGCGACCCGGCGAGCCGGCCCACCGACATCAGCCTGACCAGCGTCTCCGGTGAGATCGCCATCCGGCTGCCGCAGCCGGCCGACGCCGAGGTGGAGGCCAGCACGGCGAGCGGCGCGGTCTCCAGCGCCTTCGAGGACCTCCGGGTCACCGGCCAGTGGGGCACCAAGCGGATCACCGGCCGGCTCGGCGCGGGCACCGGCCGGCTGAAGGCGACGACGGTCTCCGGTTCCATCGCCCTGCTGCGCCGCCCGCCGGCGGAGGAGCACCCGTGGGGCACGGCACCGGCGGACTCCCCCGGCTCCGGCCCGGCCGACGGACCGTCCGCCGGCCCGCCTCCCGGCCCGGCCCCGGACCCGACCGCCGGCCCGACCGACAAGAAGGTGCTCTGACATGGCCCCCGTCTTCGCCCACGGCCGCCTCCGCCTCTACCTCCTCAAGCTGCTCGACGAGGCCCCGCGCCACGGCTACGAGGTGATCCGCCTCCTGGAGGAGCGCTTCCAGGGCCTCTACGCGCCCTCGGCCGGCACGGTCTACCCGCGTCTGGCCAAGCTGGAGGCCGAGGGCCTGGTCAGCCACGCCACCGAGGGCGGTCGCAAGGTGTACTCCCTCACCGACGCGGGCCGCGCCGAGCTGGCCGGCCGCGACGCCGAACTCGCCGACCTGGAGCTGGAGATCCGGGAGTCGGTCGCCGAACTCGCCGCGGAGATCCAGGCCGACGTGCGGGGCGCGGCGGGCGACCTGCGCCGCGAGATGCGGGCGGCGGCCACCGCGGCCCGGCAACGGCCCGGCGGGGACGGCGACTCCGACGCGGCCGGCACGGAGGCGTGGCGCACCGCCAAGGAGGAGCTGCGCCGCGTCAAGCAGGAGTGGAAGGAGCAGGCCCGGCGCGCCAAGGACGAGAGCCGCCGCGCCCGTGAGGAGGCCCAGCGGGCCCGGCACCAGGCGCGGGAGGCGCAGGAGGAGGTGCAGCGCCTCGCCCGCCGCGTCCAGGAGCAGGTGCAGGACCACTTCGTCCGGGGCGACTGGCCGGCCGGGCTGCGCGAACTGGCCAAGGAACTGGGCGACTTCTCCTTCACCCGCACGTCGCCGCCGGCCCCGGAGGGCACCCCCGCCCACGACCCGGCATCCGCGCCGGCGCCCCGGGAGCCGTCCTGGGCGCACGAGGTGTCCGGCGACCTCACCGGCGACCCCGCCCGCGACCTGGACCGCCTCCTCGACCGCTTCCGGGACGACATCCGCGACACGGCCCGGGACCACGGGGTCACGGCCGACCAGTTCAAGGAGGCCCGCCGGCATCTGTCCACGGCGGCGGCCCACATCGGCGCGCTCCTGCGCACACCGCGGGCCTGACGCCCCGGCACGCACCCCGCTCCTTCGGGGGGGAGACCCCGCCCAGGCCCCGCCCGGGCGCCTCGCCCCGACCGGCCCTCCCCGACCGGCCCTCCCCGGTTGGGGCTCCCCGGCCGGGGCTCCCCGACCGGATCTCCCCGACCGCGCCTCCCCGACCGCTGCCTCCCCGAGCCGGCCGGCCTCAGGACCCGCCGAGCACGATCTTCCCGAAGTGCTCCCCCGAGGCCATCCGCTCGAAGCCCTCCCGGGCCCGGTCCAGCGGCAGCACCTCGTCGATCACGGGCCGTACCCCGGTGGCGGCGCAGAACGCGAGCAGGTCCTCCAGCTCGTCCTTCGTCCCCATCGTCGACCCGACGACCTTCAGCTCCAGGAAGAAGATCCGCGTCAGCTCGGCGTGCGGGGGCCGGTCACCGCTGGTGGCGCCGGAGATGACGAGCGTCCCGCCGGGCCGCAGCGACTTCACCGAGTGGGACCAGGTCGCGGCCCCCACGGTCTCGATCACGGCGTCGACCCGCTGCGGCAGCCGCGCCCCCGGCTCGACCGCCTCCACGGCCCCCAGCTCGACCGCGCGCCGGCGCTTGGCCTCGTCCCGGCTGGTGGCGAACACCCGCAGCCCGGCCGCCTTGCCCAGCACGATGGCGGCCGTGGCGACGCCGCCGCCGGCCCCCTGCACCAGCACCGAGTCACCGGGACGCACCCCGGCGTTGGTGAACAGCATCCGGTACGCCGTCAGCCAGGCGGTCGGCAGACAGGCCGCCTCCTCGAACGACAGCTCCCTCGGCTTCGGCAGCAGGTTCCAGGTGGGGACGGCGACCCGCTCGGCGAACGTCCCCTGGTAGCGCTCGGTGAGGATGGAGCGGGGTTCCTTCGGGCCGACCCCGTGCCCGCTCTGGCCGACGACCGAGTGCAGGACGACCTCGTTGCCGTCCTCGTCGATCCCGGCGGCGTCGCACCCCAGGATCATCGGCAGCCGGTCCTCCGCGAGACCGACACCGCGCAGGGACCAGAGATCGTGATGGTTGAGGGAGGCGGCCCGGACCTCGACGACGCTCCAGCCGGGACGGGCCTCGGGAGCCGGACGCTCTCCCAGTTCGAGACCGGTGAGCGGCTGGTCGCGGTCGATTCGGGCGGCGTAGACGGCGAACATGGCCCCGACGATAGATTCCCGGCCCGCCCGCGAGAACCGCCCGGCCCTGTGACACGCGTCCTCTTGCCAACCCCGGCCGCCCGGACCTCCGTGCTCCCGCCGGCCGCGGACACCTTGCCCGGACCGAGCGGAGGCCGTGCACGGCGAACGGCCCCGCCCCCACGGGGACGAGGCCGTTCCACACCCGGTCGACGCGTCAGCGGCGCGCGACGCCCTCCGCGCGGGCCGCCGCGGCCACCGCCGCCGTCACGGCCGGCGCGACCCGCTCGTCGAACGGGGACGGGATCACGTAGTCCGCCGCGAGGTCGTCACCGACCACGGACGCCAGCGCCTCGGCCGCCGCGAGCTTCATGCCCTCGGTGATCCGCGACGCCCGCACCTGGAGCGCGCCCGCGAAGATCCCGGGGAACGCCAGCACGTTGTTGATCTGGTTGGGGAAGTCGGACCGCCCGGTGGCCACCACCGCCGCGTGCTTGTGCGCGACCTCCGGGTGCACCTCCGGGTTGGGGTTGGCCATCGCGAAGACGAACGCCCCCTCGGCCATGGAGGCCACGGCCGCCTCCGGCACCGTGCCTCCGGAGACCCCGATGAAGACGTCCGCGCCGGCCAGGGCCGACTCCAGCGACCCGGTCCGCCCGGCCTTGTTGGTGAACTCGGCCAGCTCCCGCTTCACCGGCGTCAGATCGTCCCGGTCCGCCGAGACGACCCCCTTGCGGTCGGCCACGGCGACGTCCCCGATCCCGGCCTCCACCAGCATCCTGGCGATGGCGACACCCGCCGCTCCGGCGCCGGAGATCACCGCGCGCAGCTCGCCCAGCGACCGCTTGCTCAGCCGCGCCGCGTTCCGCAGCGCCGCCAGCGTCACGACCGCCGTGCCGTGCTGGTCGTCGTGGAAGACCGGGATGTCCAGCCGCTCCTGGAGCTTCCGCTCGATCTCGAAGCACCGCGGCGCCGAGATGTCCTCCAGGTTGACCCCGCCGAACGAGGGCGCGAGCCGCACCACCGTCTCGACGATCTCGTCGGCGTCCGTGCAGTCCAGCGCGATCGGCACCGCGTCCACGCCGCCGAACTGCTTGAACAGGATGGCCTTGCCCTCCATCACCGGGAGGGACGCCCGCGGCCCGATGTCACCGAGCCCCAGCACCGCCGTACCGTCCGTCACGACCGCGACGACCGATGACTTCCAGGTGTACTCGTCGACCAGTTCCGGCCGCTCGGCGATCGCGCTGCACACTTTCGCGACGCCGGGCGTGTAGGCCAGGGACAGGTCGTCCTTGTCGCGGACCGGCACGGTGGCCCGCACGGCCATCTTGCCGCCGCGGTGCAGAGCGAACGCGGGGTCGAGCGGATCGAGGGAAGACCCGTCGACGCCGATGTCGTCGCTGTCACTGTCGCTGCGAGGATTGACGATCTCCGCTGCCACTTCGTATTACCCCTTAAGAGTCTGGTGTGAGGGTGGGTCCGCTCCGGGTGAGGAGCGGGCGGGACCGCGCAAGGCCCAGGTGATCGATGCGTACGGGCCTGTACGCGACGGGCGCGCCGCACACGCGCCCTGAGCCCCGGATGAGGGGTGTGAGGAACCTTCTTACCGGACGGACACCGCCCGCGACGAGTCCTATAGGCGCAAGCTCACATAGCGGTCGCCGCACACGCCCGCACGACCCGCCCGCCGCCTCCGTACGCCCGCGGAGCGGACACCCGTGCCCATATGCCGGTGACCCGTCTCCGGGCCACCGGTTCCGGCCACCGCCCGGCCGCCGCTCCCGGCCGCCGGACGCCGCAGATCTTCCGGCCGGAAGCGGTCCCTCCCGCAAACGTCTGGTCGGGATGTACCGGCCTGCTCCGGTTCGAGGCGTCACCCGTTATCCGATTTTGACATCGGAGGTCCCCTGAACAGCTCCGTCCGAATGGCAAGATGCCGTAATCGCACGAGGTGGCGACACTCAAAGACGTGTGCGACACCACGCCTCGTGCGCTGCCGCCGACGGCCGCCGCGCGCACCCCGTCGACCCACGGCGCCCGTCGAACCCATGGCGCCCGCCGGCCCCCGGCGAGCGCCCCGCCCCATCGGCTGCTCCACACATCCGCCGGAGGAACCCACATGACCGCACGCTCCACCCGTCGCCCGACCGCCGCGTCCTCCCGCATCGCCGCGGCCGGCGCGATCGCGGTCGCAGGCGCACTGCTGCTCACCGGATGCGGCGACCAGACCGACGACGGCGGCACCGAGGGGAGCGGGTCCGCCGCCGCCGCCCCGCTGGCCGACAAGCTCCCCCAGGCCATCCGCGACAAGGGTGTCATCAAGGTCGGTTCCGACATCGCCTACGCCCCGGTGGAGTTCAAGGACGAGTCCGGCAAGACGGTCGGTATCGACCCGGACCTCGCGGCGGCGATGGGCAAGCAGCTCGGCGTGACGTTCGAGTTCGAGAACGGCACCTTCGACACGCTGATCACCGGCCTGCGCTCCAAGCGGTACGACATCGCCATGTCCGCGATGACCGACACCAAGGAGCGCCAGGAGGGCATCGACGCCGACACCGGCAAGAAGGTCGGCGAGGGCGTGGACTTCGTCGACTACTTCACCGCGGGCGTCTCGATCTACACCAAGAAGGGCGACGACCAGGGCATCAAGACCTGGTCCGACCTCTGCGGCAAGAAGATCGTCCTCCAGCGCGGCACCGTCTCCGAGGACCTCGCCAAGGCGGAGACCGAGAAGTGTCCGGCCGGCAAGCCGATCAAGTTCGAGTCCTTCGACAACGACCAGCAGGCCCAGACCCGGCTGCGCGCGGGCGGCGCCGACGCCGGCTCCTCCGACTTCCCGGTCGCCGCGTACGCGGTGAAGACCTCCGGCGGCGGAAAGGACTTCGAGCTGGTCGGCGAGCAGGTCGAGGCGGCCCCGTACGGCATCGCGGTAGCCAAGGGGAACACCCAGCTCCGCGACGCCCTGAAGGCGGCCCTCGACGCCGTCGTCGCCAACGGCGAGTACAAGAAGATCATGGACAAGTGGGGCGTCGCGGACGGCGCCGTCACCGAGGTCACCGTCAACGGCGGCAAGTGACGGCGCCGTCGGCACGGAAGGGCGATACCGGTGACTGTTGACATCGACAAGGCGGCGGGCGGTCCGCCCGGCACCCCGCCGGACGGACCCGAGGCGATCAGGGCCATCCCGGTCCGGCACTACGGGCGGTACGTCTCCGCCGTGGTCGCGATCGGGCTGCTGGCCGCGGTCGTCTACGCGTTCTCCCAGGGCAAGATCAACTGGGGTGCGATCCCCGACTACTTCTTCGACGACCGGGTGCTGCCCGGCGTGGGCAAGACCCTGCTGATCACGGTCCTGGCCATGCTGATCGGCATCGTCGGCGGCATCCTGCTGGCGGTGATGCGCCTGTCGAAGAACCCGGTGACCTCGTCGATCGCGTGGTTCTACATCTGGTTCTTCCGGGGCACGCCGGTCCTGGTCCAGCTCGTCGTCTGGTTCAACCTCGGCCTGGTCTTCGAGTACATCAACCTGGGCCCGGTCTACCGCGACGAGTGGTCGGACTTCATGACCCCGCTGCTGACGGTGCTGCTCGGCCTCGGCCTCAACGAGGCCGCGTACATGGCGGAGATCTGCCGGGCCGGCCTGCTCGCCGTCGACGAGGGCCAGACCGAGGCCGCGCAGGCGCTGGGCATGAGCCACGCCAAGACGCTGCGCCGGATCGTCGTCCCGCAGGCGATGCGCGTGATCGTGCCGCCCACGGGCAACGAGGTCATCAACATGCTGAAGACGACCTCGCTGGTCTCGGTCGTCCAGTACTCCGAGCTGTTCCGCGTCGCCCAGGACATCGGCCAGACCTCCGGCGCCCCCGCCGAGATGCTCTTCCTGGCCGCCGCCTGGTACCTGCTGCTGACCTCGGTCTTCAGCGTCGGCCAGTACTACCTGGAGCGCTACTACGCCCGCGGTTCCAGCCGGCAGCTCCCGCCGACGCCGTGGCAGAAGGTCAAGGCGAACGTGTTCTCCCTGTCCACCCGGAGGCGTTGATCCCATGAGTACCGCGATGGTCAAGGCCGAGGGCGTGCACAAGTCCTTCGGCCCGGTGGAGGTCCTCAAGGGCATCGACCTGGAGGTGAGGACCGGCGAGGTCTTCTGCCTCATCGGCCCTTCCGGCTCCGGCAAGTCCACCTTCCTCAGGTGTATCAACCACCTCGAGAAGATCAACGCCGGGCGTCTGTACGTCGACGGGGAACTGGTCGGCTACCGCCAGAAGGGCGACAAGCTCTACGAGCTGAAGGACAGCGAGGTCGCCCTCAAGCGCCGGGACATCGGCATGGTCTTCCAGCGCTTCAACCTGTTCCCGCACATGACGGCCGTCGAGAACGTCATGGAGGCCCCGGTCCAGGTCAAGGGCGTGAGCCGGGCCCAGGCCCGGGAGCGCGCCACCGCGCTGCTGGACCGCGTCGGCCTCGCCGACAAGGCCGGGAACTACCCCTCGCAGCTCTCCGGGGGCCAGCAGCAGCGCGTGGCGATCGCCCGCGCCCTCGCCATGGACCCGAAGCTGATGCTGTTCGACGAGCCGACCTCGGCCCTCGACCCGGAGCTGGTCGGCGACGTCCTGGACGTCATGCGCGACCTCGCCGAGTCGGGCATGACCATGGTCGTCGTCACCCACGAGATGGGCTTCGCCCGCGAGGTCGGCGACAGCCTGGTCTTCATGGACGGCGGCGTGGTGGTCGAGTCGGGCAACCCGCGCGACGTCCTGACCGACCCGCGGCACGAGCGCACCAAGGCGTTCCTGTCCAAGGTCCTCTGAGCACCGCCGGAGGGGGCGGTACGGCACACCCGTACCGCCCCCTCCGGCGCGTCCGCCTACTTCAGGGCGAGCAGCAGCGTGTCCGACGGCGAGCACCAGACCGGCCGCACCTCGCCGAAGCCCTTCTCCCGCAGCACGCGCGCGTGCCACGCCACCGGCGGCATGTCCCCGTCGGCGTGCTCCCCGTAGAGGGCGAACCGGCGGGCCGTGGGCTCCGCGAGCACCGGGTCCGCGGCGGCCAGCCGCCACCACTCGGACCAGTCGAGCGCGCCGTCCCGCTTGGCGCGTTCCATCCGGGCGTGCCGCTGCGCGCGCTCGGCCGCGTTGATCCGGGGCGTGGTGTCGTCGATCATGTGGTCCGCGTTCATGAAGACACCGCCGTCGCGGACCAGCTCCGCGACCTGACCGTAGAGGGCCGCGAGGGGTTCGGCGTGGAGCCAGTGCAGGGCCGTGGCGGTCAGGACGGCGTCGTACGAGTCGTACGGCAGCCCGCTCGTCCAGTCGGGGTCCTTGAGGTCGGCGGTGACCAGGGTGACCCGTCCGTCGCCCGCGAAGGTGCCCTCGGCGATGGCCAGCAGGGCCGGGTCGAGGTCGACGCCGGTGCTGGTCGCCTCCGGGAGGCGGGCGAGCAGCCGCGCGGTGATGCTGCCGGTGCCGCAGGCGAGGTCGAGGACCCGGGGGGCCGGGCCGGCCAGGGCCTCCACCATGTCGAGCATGATCCGGAACCGCTCCTCGCGGTCGGGCATGTACCACTCCTGCTGACGGTCCCAGCTCTGCTGCCACGCCCCCCAGTCGGTACCGGTCGTGGTGGTGTCCGCGTCCGTCATAGAGCCCCTCCGGGTCCCGTTACGTAATACCCTGAAAGCACGATCAGCCATTACCTGGCCGCAGGCACGACCATAGAGCCCCTTCGTAAGGACTACAAGTGGAACTGGCCTATTACTCGGATTACGCCGTACGCCTCGTCAACACCGAGGAGCCGGCCCGGGGCAAGGATTCCCTGACCTCGGTCGAGGCCGTCCGCGAACTCTTCGGCGCCAACCAGTCGGCCGCCCGGCGCGCGGCGGAGGCGGACGTGACCCGGTTCCGGGCGGTCCGGGCGCGGCTGCGCGCGGTCTTCGAGGCGGCCGACGGCGGCGACGAGACCCTCGCCGTGGACCTGCTGAACTCCCTCCTCCTGGAGTTCCCGGTCAGCCCCCAGATCTCCGGCCACGACCACCGCGACGACGACGGCCGCCCGCTGTGGCACATGCACCTGGCGGACCACCCGTCCAACGCCACGGCCGGCTACGCCGCCACGGCCGCGATGGGCCTCGCCTTCCACCTCACCGAGTACGGCGTGGACCGCCTGGGCCTGTGCGAGGCCGCCCCCTGCCGCAACGCCTACCTGGACACGTCCACCAACCGCTCGCGCCGCTACTGCTCCGACCGCTGCGCCACCCGCGCCAACGTGGCCGCCTACCGGGCCCGCAAGCGCCTGGAGGCCGACCGGTCGGACAGCACCGGCCGGACGGCCGACAGCGCCCAGCCGGCCAGCGCGAACGGCGACCGCTGACCGCCCTTCCGCGGCCGGTACCGGAACCGGACCCGGCCCAGCACCAGCTCCTCGGGCACGACCCCGTAGTCGGTGCTGTCCCCGCCCGCGTACGGGTTGTCCCCGAGCACCCACCAGCCGCCCTCGCGCAGTTCCACGGCCCGCTTGACGACCAGCAGGTCCTGCTGGAACGGGTGCCGCAGCACGATCACGTCACCGGGCCTGATCCGCGCCCCCCAGTGCACCAGGAGCAGGTCCCCGTGGCGCAGCGTGGGCACCATGGACGGCCCGGTCACCTCGGCCGGCCCGAAGGGCAGCGGCCCTCCCGCGCGCTCGGTCTCCTGCGACAGCTCCGGCATCACCCGGCTCCTCCCCGGTCATTCCTCCACCAGTCTCAGTCTCACCCCGGACTTTTGTCCTAAGCCCATGGGGGCACTCGCGAAATCGGCTTCTCCAGGGAGTAATGTCCCCCCTGAGAAGACGATCACGAGGAAGGAATGCTCCATGCTTTCCCGCCTGTTTGCCCCCAAGGTGAAGGTCAGCGCCCACTGCGACCTGCCCTGCGGCGTGTACGACCCGGCCCAGGCCCGCATCGAGGCGGAGTCGGTCAAGGCCGTCCAGGAGAAGATGGCCGGCAACGACGACCCGCACTTCCAGACCCGCGCCACCGTCATCAAGGAGCAGCGCGCGGAGCTGGCGAAGCACCACGTGTCGGTCCTGTGGAGCGACTACTTCAAGCCGCCGCACTTCGAGAAGTACCCCGAACTGCACCAGCTGGTCAACGACACCCTGAAGGCGCTCTCCGCCGCCAAGGCGTCCACCGACCCGGCCACCGGACAGAAGGCGCTGGACTACATCGCGCAGATTGACAAGATCTTCTGGGAGACCAAGAAGGCCTGATCTTCGATCATCCCGTTTGACCTGCGGTTTCCTTGTTCGCATGGTCTTCCGGTCCGCACCCGGTCCGCAGTCCGCCGAGCACGGCGTCCCTGACGGACCGGGTGCGGTCTTCTTCGCCCGGCCAGAGGTGCCCGCGGATTCGCGCCGTGATGACGGCGCGCGTTCGGCACGCTGCGGACACGGCGCCTGCCGCGTCACCTGCTGTACGGCGCCAGCCCTTTGTTTCCGGCGACCACCAAAGAGTCGACGAGCATCTGCCAATCGTCCAGCTCGCCGAGTTCCTCGGCCGTTTTGCGGATCTCCTTGAGCCAGTGGTCCAGCAGCCGGGACTGCTTGACCGTGACACGCCCCTCCTGGACGCACAGGCCGGACACCCAGCGCACACCGCGCGTCGCCTGCGTTTCCTCCGGCAGCTTCCGAAGGACGCGGATCAGCGCGTCGACGCACATGATCTCGCCGTGCGCGGCCGGCAGCCAGTCGTCGATCGACTCCACGAGGTCCTCGGCGTGCACCCAGTCGATGGGCTCGCCGGCGACCTCGTGGTACATGCCCCGGGCCCACGAGAGCGGGTGCGGCAGCAGAGCGGCCGCGGCCCAGTCCGCCCAGTGGTGGTCGCGGTAGGGGCTCGGGTCGTCACCGTGGTAGCCGACGGCACGGCGCAGCAACGACGGCCAGACTCCTCGGGCGGCTTCGGCCGAGCGCGCGTTCTCCGCGCCTGCCGCGGCGAGGCTGTGGAGGAAATGCGACATCAGCTGTGCGTCCGCGCGAAGGACGTCGAGGTGTTCGAGCAGCGGGCCCGCGTCGCCGTTCTTCGCGAACCCCGCGAGCAGGGCCCGTGCCGCGACGAGGGTGTGCGTCCCGCGGTCGTCGGCGGACCAGCCCTGTTTCTCCTGGATGACCATGGCTCGTCGCTCGGCGTCGAGAAACGCGGCGAGGAGTGTCACCGCGTCGTCGGTGCAGCAGTGCTCCGCCGATGCGGCTGCGCCGAGTCCGCGGACGGCCGCGTCGAGGAACGCGACGTCCACCGAGTCGCCGGGCAGTTCCTGGAGGCGCCGAACGACATCGCCGGTGATCCGGACCCTAGGCCGACGTCGGCCGTCCTGGTCCCAGGGGCCGATCTCCGCGCCGCGGGCACTCTCGAGCAGCCAGTTCAACGCGGTCCGGTGGATGCAGGGGTCGAAGTGGCACGGAGACCCCCAGACGGCGTCGCACCCACGCGCCAGGTACAGCCGAGTCTCCAAGGACGCCTTGCCTGCCATCGCTAGCCCGGCCCGGGCGACGTCCTCGGTCGAGCCACCGGCCGCTTCCAGCGGTGCGCCCAGCGCGGGTGTGAGGAACGCCGGCAGGGCTTGGGCCACAGCCCGGTCGGCACTGAGGTCGGAGTACTGGTCCTCGATGCTCTGGTCCTCGGCGTCCTGGAACGACGATGCGATGTCGATGACGAGCTCAGCGGCGAACCGCGCGTCGCGGCCCAGCGCCTCCAGGTCGCCTGCGGCGGCGCGTTCGACCGCTGCTCTGACGACGTGGGCGACGGCGTCCACAGGCCGGTTCGGCACGGGGTCCGCATCGGCTTCGAGCAAGGCGCGTCCTGCTGCCAGGTCCGCAGCGATCTCCTCCGAGGAGGGCGGACGGTACTCCGCGTCATGCCTGGCGGAGCCCCAGTACCGGTTCTGCAGGCGCAGGCTGGTCCGCACGACCTGCTGGTGGGCCTCGTGCGCCTCTCGCGCGGCTCGCAGCTCAGGCGGTGGTTCGACGTCGATGTGGACCTCGTCCCCATGCCGCTCGACCCGGTATCGGTCCGGGTCCAGACTTGCGGCCCAGTTCCTCGTGAGCTCCTGGCCGATGCTCAGCCGGTCGCCGTTCTCGACGAGCTTGTCGGCGACCTTCTTCAAGGCTTGGGCACGCTCCGGTCCGCCGTGGACGACCAGCCACATGGCCACCTCACGCGGTGTCCAGAGGCGGCGTTCAAGGTGCGCGAGCCCTTCGGTCGCCGCACGCAGCCCTGTGTACTCACTCGTCCTACGGCCGAACTCCAGCTCCCACACGACGGGTTCGGCGAGGAACAGGTCGAGCTCGGTGCCGACTCTCTCCAGGTGACGCACCAGCAGACCGAACAGCATTCCCGGAACAGCCAGGTTCTCGCAGCCGTTCATGAGTTTCTCGACGACCGCACCCGGCGACGCGCCCCGACTCAACCACGTGTCGGCAAGACGCTCCATCGCCTGGAGTGCGCTCATGGCCGAAGAGGGGCCGACCGACGTCCCCCTGTACCAGCTCCACACGTGACTGTCGCCGGCGTAGAGGCGGGCGGTGCCGTCAAGGTTCAGGACCGCACCGCGGCCCTCTCCCTCTCCGCTTTCCGTATCGGCATCCACGCTTTCGTCCCGGGCGTGGACGGGCCCGGCGAACACGTCAGGCGAACCGAGCCGTGACAGCGTCGCCACGCGCGCCCGCGCGCCGCTGTTCAGGATGCCGTTCAGCACCCGCACCGATGTCGGCAACGGAGCTGTTTGGAACAACTGCCAGAATCCACCGAAGTAGTACTGGGAGAACGGTGCTCCGAAACCCTTCCACCGGCCTTGATGGCCCCGGACGCCCTCATCCAGGTGCCAGCTCGGCTCGTCGTCGATGTAGTAGGCCGCCATCAGCGTCGCCAGTAGCTCCGGGTTCTTCTGCGCCAAGGCCCGTGCGCTCAGTGGCGAGTCCGCGGCCGGGGCCAGGAACGCCGGCGCGTCGGCCGCGATGGCGCGAAGACACCCTTCGACGGCGTCATCGATGTCCGGGCCGAGCAGGGCCAACGTCTCCACGAAAGTCTCCCGCGTCAGGTGGTGATCCAGCTCGCGCCGGCGTCGCCGGCGCTGCGGCGTCCACCCGGACGGTGTCTCCCCGCCGTCCTCGCGCAGGAGGAACGAGTTCCAGTGGGCAAGGAGACGATTCCGAAGCCTGATGCGTAGTTCGTTGCCGACCGGAACGTCCGCCAGGGACAGGGCTCGCAGCCAGTCCGCGAGCAGTTCGAACGACTCCTTCGACACGTCCCACGGCTTTTCCTCGTCAAGGAGGAGCCGCACAACGGGCTCCGTGGCCACGGGGTCGACCAGCCCATTGACCTCATACCGCTGCTGGACGACTCGGATCACATCGCCGAGTACCAGGCCGACCGACCGGTCCGCGCACGCCGACTTCAGGCATCTGTACCCGAACGGTGTCTCCAGTACCGCCTCCACCGGGACGTCCGCCCACCGGGGTCCGCGCAGTGACGCGAACACCTGGAATTGTGAACTCAGTTCGGTGAACCTTCGGACAGGCCGACCGTCCGGTGCTTTCAGCAGTCCCTCGCACGCGAGAACAGCGGCCGACAGCGCCCACCGGGGCGCACCGGCTGCCCGCAGCAACTCGGTGGGGCTCGGACCGCGGACGAGAAGGATGGCGGTCGCGTACCGCCGGACCTCGTCATGTGCGAAGTCCGGCTGAGTGCGGTACCGGTTCGGTGGTGCGAGCAGATGGTCCCGGCGCAGCGTGTCGACCGCCGCGGCGTCCACGCCTGCGACGGGGCGAAGGCCCTCGGGCAGCCTCATCAGCTCTGCGGCCACTGCGAGCAGCGTCTGTTCGCGTGCCTCCGCCGAGCCGGCACCGGGCCTTCCGTCGCCCCGGACCATCCGGCTCCACACCAGATCGAGGCACTCCCACTCACCCAGGGCACCGTCGGGCTCGGCCCCGGTCCGAGCCAGGAGGTCCAGCACGACGGGCCTTCTCAGCAGCGAGTTCGCGGGCAGGTCTCGCAGGACCGTCCGCAACAGCGGGAAACGGTCCGAGACGACGGAGATGTCCTCATCGCCCAGCGGCCGCATCTCGAAGGACGTGATGGACTTGGCGAACCCCAGTTCCACCTGTTCCCGCACGAAGCCCAGCGCCACGTCAGATGTCACCACAACGAGCCCGACACCCGCCGCGGCCGCTGCCAGCACCAGGTCGCTCAACAGGCCGGCAGATCGCTCCAGAGCGGCATCGGCCGCATCGATGACCAGGACCCGAGACGGTGCCGATGTCTCCGCGAGCACGTCCTCCAGCGACATCCCGAGCACAGCCCGCAGTTCCCAGCTCGACCGGGGCAGGACGCGGAAGTTCACCACCACCCCCTGGAACCCGACGGGGTCGGCGGCCGTCAACTCTTCGACGGCCGACAGCGTCAGCGCGCTCTTGCCGATGCCCGACTCGCCGTGGACCAGCAGAGCCGAGACACGAGTACCCGCCTCGCGCAGCAATCCGGCGAGGTGCTCACGACGGTCGGTGAACGGGATCTCGACCGGCCCGCCGGATGCCCCGTCACCGATCGTGGTCCGTACCCGTCCGACGGCCAGCTTGCGTTGATCGGCGAGCACCGGCCAAGCCGGCCGGCTGCGCGTCGCGGCCGAGTCCAGGAGCACGTGAGTGTCGCGGCGAAGCACCTTGAGGTCCACCACGGCGCCCGTCGCGTCGTAGCGGGTCGCCTCGACCTCGAGCTGGTTCCGGAGCATGACTCCGCCGGTGGCGGTCGAGGCCACGCCGTCCAGCGACGTCGCGACCGCCGCGCGGTCACCTTCGTCCGGACTCTGGACCGCGAAACTGAGGACGTGCAGCCGACCGAGCAGCCGCCACGCCAGACGCAGGACCTCTTCCGGGAGTGCGCCGTCTCCGGTGGCCTTCCCGACCACCTTCAGGAAGTACTTCTGCCGCTCACGCACCGCCTTCGACCACCGGCCGTCGACATCCATGGACGCCTGGAACGACTCCGGGTCGGCATGGGCGCGCGCGACAGCGCAGAGCGTGGCGAGGTGGTCCCACTGGTTGGTCCGGCCGGCGGTTGCGACGGCGACCCGGTGAGTGTCCGTGTCGAACCTCTCGACTTCGGACAGCAGCGACCCGACGAGCTTCACCGTCTCGTCGTGGCTCGGGACGAAGTCCGGTTGTGCGCGGCATGCCACGGCAAGGGTGACCTCGCCCGACTCATCGCCGCACTCGACGAGGAGGTCGTCCACCGGATGCGCCGGACCGGTCTGGAACGCCACTCTCCGGACCGGCAGTTCAGACACCTCCGTCCGTCGTACACCGGTCAGCATGCCGGCGAGATAGACGGCCGCGACGCGATGCGCGAACGAGACTCCACCGCCGCCCGTCGCGTAGGTGCTCGATCCCCGTGCGCTCCCACCGGTTGCGGCGGTGGTGGCTCCGGCGGCCGCAGCTCGGGGAGCAGCGGCTTGCCGGGCGACGAACTCGTCCATGTGATCCTCGGTGGGGTGGTGCTGTCGGTGGCCGCACGGCTCACCGTAGCGGTGCTTCGTCCACCGTGCAGGGGATATGTCGTATCAGTCCCTTCCCGTTCGCACCCCGTCCGCGCGGCACCCGACCAGGACCGTCGCATCCCGTCGCCACCCCTCACGAGAACCCGGTCAGCAGCCGGCAGTGATCACCTCCACAGGCCGACGCCTCGCCCCCGCGGGGGTGTCGCGGGCCGGGTGCGGTCTTCTCGGCGGGGTGTTTCAGCGGGGCGTCCGGCCCAGTTCCTGTTCGGCGAGGGCGCGGAACGCGCGCGGGGGGCGGCCCGTGAGGTGCCGGACGGTGTCGGTGACGCGGTCCTCCGCGCCGTCGGCTATGGACCGGTCCAGGGCGGCCAGCAGGGCGGCGAACTCCGGCGGGATGTGCGTCGCCAGACGGTCCGCCAGCTCCGCCTCGGTCAGCCGGCGGTGGACGACCGGGCGGCCCGTGACCTCGGTGAGGATCGCGGCGATGTCGTCGTATCCGAGCGCTTCGGGGCCGGTCAGGACGAGGTCGGTGCCGGGTGCCCGCTCGTCGGTCAGGGCGTGCGCGGCGACGGCCGCGATGTCCTCGGCGTCCACGAAGCCGACCCGTCCGGCCCCGGTCGCCGTCCGGATGACGCCCTCCTCCCGGATGCTCCGGGCGTGCTCGTGCGCTCCGGTGAAGTTCTGCATGAACCACGAGGGACGCAGCACGGCCCACTCGTCGAACAGCTCCGGCAGGGCCCCGTGCACCTGCCCCACCGCCGGGCCGCCCTCGGGGACGGCCGAGGAGCTGAGCAGGACCGCGCGGCGGACGCCCGCGGCACGGGCCTGCCGGAGGAAGGGCAGCATGACGGCCTCGGGGTCCGGGTCGCCCACGGGCGGTACGAGGTAGACGCGGTCGGTTCCGTCGAGGGCGGCGGGGTGCGTGGCGGGGTCGTACCAGTCGAAGACGACCGGCTCGGCGCCGGGCACCGGGGTGGCGCGGCGGCTCGCGGCCCGGACGCGGTGGCCGGACCCGGCGAGCCGTGCCGCCGTGCGGCTGCCGGTGGTGCCGGTGGCGCCGGTCACCAGGGCGGTGCCGGTCATCGTCCGCTCCCCGTGAAGTCGACGCCGGGTTCGAGGACGGCGAGGGGGTTCCAGTAATCGCGGTAGGAGGTGAAGCGCCCCTCCGCCGCGGTGACGACCGCGATGTACGTCATGTCGTACGGGGCGCCGGTGCGCACCAGGCGGCCGGTGGCGCGCATCTCGACCACGACGGTGTCCGGCTCGGTGGTCCGGTGGACCCGCAGGTCGGGGATGTCACGCAGGTCGATGTGGTCGGGATAGTCACGCATGTAGGCGGCTATGGCCTCCTTGCCCTCCAGCCGCTTCGGCCAGCCCTCGGGGGCGAAGGGGAACTCCATCACCCCGTCGTCGGCCCACAGGCCGACCCAGGCGGTGATGTCCTTGTCGAGCAGCAGGCGCAGGCCGTGGCGGAAGAGGTCCGCCGGCTCGGTCGGTGCGGACATGGGTGTCCTCTTTCTCAGGGAGTCTCATAGAATCCGGACCTGAGGTCCGGTTATACGATACGGACCGAGGGTCCGTTTCGCAAACGAAGGAGTGCCATGGCCGAGCGCAAGCCCCGCAAGGACGCCGCCCGCAACCGGATGGCGGTGCTCGCGGCAGCCGACGCCCTGTTCGCCGGGCACGAGACTCCGGAGGACATCACGATGGCCGACGTGGCGGCCGCCGCCGGGGTCGGCAAGGGCACGCTGTTCAGGGCGTTCGGCGACCGGACCGGGCTGCTGCGGGCGCTGTACGAGACGCGGCTCGAACCGGTCCGGGAGGCCGTCGCGTCCGGCCCGCCGCCGCTGGGTCCGGGGACGGAACCCCGGCGACGGGTCCCGGCGCTGCTCGACGCCGTGCTGTGCTTCAAGCTCGACAACCGCCGCCTCGCCCTGGCGCTGGAGGAGGACGGGTCGGGCAGCCCGTACCGGGCCGAGCACTACGCGCGGTGGCACGGCCTGCTCCGGGAGGCGCTGGAGCGGGTCCCCGGCCTGACCGACGGCGACTTCACCGCCCACGCCCTGCTGGCCGCCGTACGGGCGGATCTGGTCGAGCACCTGGCCGGGCGGGAGGGCGTGCCGCGGGAGGAGTTGCGGGCGCGGCTGGCCGAGTTCGTGGACCGGGTCCTGGACGGCGGTCCGGGCGCCGCCGGTCCGTGAACCCCGGGCAGCGGCTCTCCCCTGGCGGGCCCGGGCCACGGGGCTACGCTGGAGACATGGACAGCGGCGAGTACGCCTGTCCCGTCTGCGGACAGCCTGTCGACACGGTCGTCCGGCGTCACAAGACGCTCGGCGCCTGGGTCCCCGCGTGGGTGCCGGGCCCGTGCCGGAACCCGCGGTGCACGGCCGGCCCGGAGGAACCGGGCGCGGCGAGGGCCGCGGGGCCCCGGGAAACCGACCGGGACACGCAGGACCGGGAGAACCGGCAGGACCGGCAGCAGCACCGGGACCGGCAGAAGATCACCGGGCACCACTGAATCCGGGCGGACACCGCGGCGGGCCCCGCACGCCGCGAGAGCGGTACGGGGCCCGCCGGACCGGAGATCCCGGCGTTGCGGGCGCACGGCGCCGGGTGCCGTACGCCCCTGCGGGCTCCGGGGTCGGGACGGACGTCAGGTACGCGTCGCCGGTCTCACTCGTCTCACGTACTGCGTCGCGTCACGAACTCGGCCAGCGCGAGCAGACCGCCCGCCGCCTCCGGATCGGGGACGGCCCGCGCCAGTTCCTGCATCGCCCGGCCCATCCGGTCGGCCGCCTCGGCCTGCGCCCAGTCCCGGCCGCCGGCCCGCTCCACCAGCAGCGCGGTGGCGGCGAGGTCCTCCACGCCCTCCTCGTACGGCCTCGCGTAGAGCGCGGCCAGCTCGGCCGCGAACGGGGTGCCCGAGGTGAGCGCCGCCACCACGGGCAGCGACTTCTTGCGGACCGCCAGGTCCGCCCCGGCCGGCTTGCCGGTGCGGCGCGGGTCGCCCCACAGGCCGATGACGTCGTCGATGAGCTGGAAGGCGAGCCCGGCCGCGCGGCCGAACGCGTCCAGCGCCCGTACGTCCTCCTCCGGCGCGCCCGCGTACAGCGCGCCCAGGGCGGTGGCGCAGCCCAGCAGCGCGCCGGTCTTGGCCTCGGCCATGGCGAGGGTCTCGTCCAGGGTGATCCCGGCCGGCCCCCGCCGTTCCATGGCCGTGTCCGTCTGCTGTCCCGCGCACAGCTCCACGACGCAGTCGGCGAGCCGGGCGACGGCCGCCGCGGACGCGGGGTGCGGGTCCTCGGCGAGCAGCCGCAGGGCCAGCGCCTGGAGGGCGTCACCCGCCAGGATCGCGTCGGAGTCGCCGAAGACGGTCCAGGCGGTGGGCCGGTGCCGGCGGGTGGCGTCCCGGTCCATCACGTCGTCGTGCAGCAGCGTGAAGTTGTGGATCAGCTCCACCGCTGCCGCCGCCTTGACGGCCGCCGCCCTCGCCTCGGGGCCGCCGAGCGCGGCGGCCGAGGTCAGGACCAGCGCGGGCCGGATGGCCTTGCCCGCGCTGCCCGCCGCCGGTGTCCCGTCGGCCTGCTGCCAGCCGAAGTGGTAGAGCGCCACCCGGCCCAGCGGACCCGGCAGCGTGCCGAGCGCGGAGCGCAGCTCCGGGTCGACCGCGACCCGGGCCTGCCGCAGCAGTTCCACCGCCTCGTGCCCGTCGGCGCCGTCCGTGCCGCCCGGTCCCCACCCCCCGGTCACCGGCCGCCCGTTGTCCCGCTGTGTCCCGATCGGACTGTGCCTTTCCAGAGTCACGGCGGGCCGCCGCGCCCCGGCGGCGCGGTCGTGGGCCTCCGTCATGCGCCCACCCCGCCCCGCCCGGGGCCCGGCACGCGGGAAGGAGGCGTCACCGCCAGCGGCCGATCTCGACGTTCTCCAGCACACCGAGCGCGTCCGGCACCAGCACGGCCGCCGAGTAGTACGCCGTCACCAGGTACTTGATGATGGCCTGTTCGTTGATGCCCATGAAGCGCACCGACAGGCTCGGCTCGATCTCGTCCGGGATGCCGGTGGCACGCAGGCCGATGACACCCTGGTCCGCCTCGCCGGTACGCAGGGCGATGACCGAGGACGTCCGGGCCTCGGTGACCGGGATCTTGTTGCACGGGTAGATCGGCACGCCGCGCCAGGTGGGGATGCGGTTGCCGGCGACGTCGATCGTCTCGGGGACGAGGCCGCGCCGGTTCAGCTCGCGGCCGATCGCGGAGATCGCGCGCGGGTGGGCGAGGAGCAGCTTGGTGCCGCGGCGGCGGCTGAGCAGTTCGTCCAGGTCGTCGGGGCCGGGGACGCCGTCGTGGGGCTGGATGCGCTGGTCGTACTCGCAGTTGTGGAGGAGGCCGAACTCCCGGTTGTTGATCAGCTCGTGCTCCTGGCGCTCCTTGAGCGCCTCGACCGTCAGCCGGATCTGCTGCTCGGTCTGGTTCATCGGCTGGTTGTAGAGGTCGGCCACGCGCGAGTGGATGCGCAGCACGGTCTGGGCGACGCTCAGCTCGTACTCGCGGGGCTCGGCGTCGTAGTCGACGAAGGTGTGCGGGATGTCCGGCTCGCCGCGGTGGCCGGCGGCGAGGTCGATCGCCTTCTCGCCGTGCTTGTTGGTGGGCTCCTGGGGCTGCGACCGGCGCTCCTGGAGGTGTCCGCGCAGGGAGTCGCTGCGCTCCGCGAGCTGCTCCACCGCCTGGCGGGGCAGGACCAGGACGGTGCATGCGGTCACCGCGCGGGCGGTGTACTCCCAGATGGCGTCCCCGTCGAGGAGCGCCCGGTCGCCGAAGTAGGCGCCGTCGGCGAGGACTCCGAGGACCGCGTCGTCGCCGTAGGGGCCGGTACCGACCTTCTCGACCTTGCCGTGCGCCAGCAGGTAGACCTCTTCGTTGCGCCCGCCGAACTCGGCGATCACGTCGCCCGGGCCGAACTCCCGCTGCTCGCAGTGCCGGGCCAGTTCCGAGAGAACCTCGTCGTCCTCGTAGGACCGCAGGGCCGGCAGCTCGCCCAGCTCCGCGGGGATGACCTCCACGCGGTCGCCGGTCTTCACGAACGTCACCCGGCCGTCGCCCACGGCGAAGGTCAGGCGCCGGTTCACGCGGTACGTACCGCCCTGGATGTCCACCCAGGGCAGCATGCGCAGCAGCCAGCGTGAGCTGATCTCCTGCATCTGAGGCACGGACTTGGTCGTGGTGGCCAGGTTCCGCGCGGCCGCCGTGCCGAGACTCTGCTGCGGCCTGTCCTGCTCGGTGCGGACCTCTTCGCCTACCGACATATGGAATTGCCCTCCCGGATCATGCCCGGCGTTCCAGCGCACGGGCATCGATGTGCAGGGACCAGCCTTCCTCACGGAGGGTGCCGGTGCTATTACCCGAAAGAGCGGGAATGGATCACCCTCGGCCGGGGCAGGGATGGGCGTTCGGTCCTGCGGTCCCCGGGCGTGTCCCCTGTCCGGATCGGCTCGCACAACGGCCGAACAGCGACCGGTTCCACCCGAACAAGCAGTAGGCAATGCTCCGTTTTGGTACAAGCCTCCGTACGAGGCGGTCGCGTACGGCGGTCGCGCGAGGCGAAGGAGCCGGCGATGGCCGCACCGATGTCCGCGGGCAGTTTCCTCAAGGCCCTGAAGGAGGAGGGCCTCACGGTGGTGGAGGTGGGCGACTGGCGCACCCACAACCGCAACGCCAAGGGCGCCTGGGGCCCCGTGCACGGCGTGATGCTCCACCACACCGTGACCAAGGGCGCCGCCCGGACCGTGGACCTCTGCCGCAAGGGCTACGAGGGGCTGCCCGGCCCGCTGTGCCACGGCGTCATCACCAAGGACGGCCGGGTCCACCTGGTCGGCTACGGCCGCGCCAACCACGCCGGTCTCGGCGACGACGAGGTGCTGCGCGCGGTGATCGCGGAGAAGGCGCTGCCCAAGGACAACGAGGCGAACACCGACGGCAACGCCCGTTTCTACGGCTTCGAGTGCGAGAACCTGGGCGACGGCGAGGACCCGTGGCCGGAGGAGCAGCTGGAAGCCATCGAGAAGGCCGCCGCGGCGGTCTGCCGCCACCACGGCTGGAACGAGCGGTCGGTCATCGGACACCTGGAGTGGCAGCCGGGGAAGGTGGACCCGCGCGGGTTCACGATGAACTCGATGCGCGAGCGCGTCCGGGACCGTTTGAAGTAGCGCGCCGGGCGAGGACGACGGCCCGCCGGTGGGCGGCGCGAGGGCGGCGATCGGCCGGTGGGCGGCGCGAGGGCGGCGATCGGCCGGTGGGCGGCGCGAGGGCGGCGATCGGCCGGTGGGCGGCGCGAGGGCGGCGATCGGCCGGTGGGCGGCGCGAGGGCGACAATGGCGGGGTGACCGGCCCCGACTCCCCCGACGCCCCCGGCCCCGCCGCCGCGCTCCGGCCGCGGCTGCCCTCGCCGCTCACCGAGGCCGCCGACGGGCGGTTCGCGCGCCGGGGCGTACGGCTGCTGCTGAAGCGGGACGACCTGATCCACCCCGCGCTGGTCGGCAACAAGTGGCGCAAGCTCGCGCCGAACCTCACGGCGGCCGCCGGCCGTACCGTGCTCACCTTCGGCGGCGCCTACTCCAACCACCTGCGCGCCACGGCCGCCGCCGGCCGGCTGCTCGGCCTGCCCACGGTCGGGGTGGTGCGCGGCCAGGAGCTGGCGGACCGCCCGCTCAACCCGTCCCTCGCGCGGTGCGCCGCCGACGGTATGCGGCTGCGCTTCGTCGACCGGGCGACATACCGCCGCAAGACCGAGCCGGAGGTGCTGGCGGCCCTGCTGCGGGCGGCGGAGGCACCGGAGGCGTACGTCGTGCCCGAGGGCGGCAGCAACGCCGAGGCGGTACGCGGCTGCCGGGATCTCGGCGCGGAGCTGGCCGGGCACGCCGACGTGGCCGCCGTCGCCTGCGGCACCGGCGGCACCTTGGCCGGGCTGGCCGCGGGCCTGGCCCCGGAGCAGCGGGCGCTCGGCATACCGGTGCTCAAGGGCGGCTTCCTGGACGGCGAGATACGGCGGCTCCAGGATCGCGCGTTCGGCGGGCCGCGTGGCACCTGGAGCCTCGACGACCGCTTCCACGGCGGCGGCTACGCCCGTGTCAGCCCGGAGCTGGACGCCTTCGCCGCCGATTTCGAGGACCGGCACGGCCTGCCCGTGGAGCGCCTCTATGTGGCCAAAATGCTCCACGCGCTGCTGACCCTCACCGAGGAGGGCGCCTTCCCGCGCGGGACGGTCCTGGCCGCGGTGGTCACCGGCCGGCCGTTCCCCTAGGCGGTCTCCCGGTATGCCGCCGCCTCCTCCAGGTCGAGCCTGCGCAGCAGCGTGCGGAGCATCTCGTCGTCGATGTACCGGCCGTCGCGGAGCTTGACGAACACCTCGCGTTCGGCGCCGATCATCTCCCCGGACAGCCGCCGGTAGGTGTCGTCGACGGTCTCGCCGGTGACGGTGTTGATCTGGCCGAGCCGCTCCCAGACGGCGTTGCGGCGGCGCTCCAGGACGGTGCGCAGGCGTTCCGCGAGCGGTCCCGGCAGGGCGTTGCGCGGGTCGGTGAGGAGGTCGTCCAGACGCCGCTCGGCGGCCCGGGACGCCTGGGCCTGCGCGTTGGCCTCGGCGAGCGTCTCGGCCTGGACGTCGCGCCCGGGGAACTTCAGCAGGCGGATCAGCGGCGGCAGGGTCACCCCCTGCACGACCAGGGTGCCGATGACCGTGGTGAAGGTCAGGAACAGGATGAGGTTGCGCTCGGGGAAGGGCTCGCCGCCGTGCACGGTGAGCGGGATGGAGAAGGCGATGGCCAGTGAGACCACGCCCCGCATGCCGGCCCAGGCGATCACGAAGGGCTGCTTCCAGGTCGGGTTCTCCTCCCGCGCGCGCACGCGTGCCGAGAAGAGACGGGGCAGGAAGGTGGCCGGGTAGGACCACGCGAACCGGGCCGCGACGACCACCAGGAAGAGGGCGAGCGCGTACCAGGCCGCCTGGAGCCCCTCGTACGCACCGAGGCCCTTGAGGACCACCGGGAGCTGGAGTCCGATCAGGGCGAACACGGAGGACTCCAGGACGAAGGCGACCATCTTCCACACCGCGTCCTCCTGGAGGCGGGTGGCGAAACCGACCTCCCAGGAGCGGTGCCCGAGGTGCAGGGCGACGACGACCACGGCGAGCACCCCGGAGGCGTGCACCTGCTCCGCCGCCGCGTAGGCGACGAACGGGATCAGCAGGGAGAGGGTGTTCTGGAGCAGGGGTTCCTTCAGCCGGGTGCGCAGCCAGTGCAGCGGCACCATGAGGATCAGGCCGACGCCGACGCCGCCGACCGCGGCGATCAGGAACTCGCCGATCCCGCCGGCCCAGGTGGCGCCCTCGCCGACCGCCGCGGCGAGCGCCACCTTGTAGGCGGTGATGGCGGTGGCGTCGTTCACGAGGGACTCGCCCTGGAGGATCGTGGTGATCCGGGACGGCAGCCCGACCCGCCGGGCGACCGCCGTCGCCGCGACCGCGTCCGGCGGCGCCACCACCGCGCCCAGCACCAGGGCGGCGGTCAGCGGCAGCCCCGGCACGATCAGGTACGCGGCCCAGCCGACCACGAAGGTGGCGAAGAGCACGTACCCGACGGAGAGCAGCGCCACGGGTCTCAGCTGGGCCCGCAGGTCCAGGTAGGAGCTGTCGGTGCCCGCCGTGTACAGCAGCGGCGGGAGCAGCAGCGGCAGCACGACATGCGGGTCGAGGGTGTAGTCGGGCACGCCGGGCAGGTAGCTGACCACCAGCCCGGCCGCGACCAGCAGCAGGGGCGCCGGCACCGGTGTGCGCCGCCCCGCCGCGGCCACCGCCGCGCTCCCCGCCACCAGCAACAGCAGCGGCATCACGTCCATGGTTCCTGCCCACCCTTTTCCTCCGCGCGGTCTTCCGCACGCCCGTCGTAACCTGGCAATCATGAAACAGTGCACGCACGCCGACGCGCTGCCCCACCCGGAGCCGGAGCCGCTGACCGCGACCTGCCCGGAGTGCCTGGCGGAGGGAACGGACCCGGTGCAGCTGCGGCTGTGCCTCACCTGTGGTCATGTCGGCTGCTGCGACTCCTCCCCGAAACGGCACGCGACGGGCCATCATGAGCAGACCGGCCATCCCGTGATGCGGACCTTCGAGCCGGGCGAGGACTGGCGCTGGTGCTTCGTCGACCACGTGCTCGTGTAGCCGCGGAAAAGGGAGACCCGGCCGCGGGGAGCGGGAGACGGAGGGGGAACGCGAAGGGAAGAGGAGGGGACGGTTCGGCCGTCTGACGCCTGGGTACGTCAACCCGGCGCGTCCTCTTCCGATTTGGTCCCGCCCGACCTCTAGCCACTGTGCGTGATTGCTGTTTACTATGAGTGACAGCAAGGGGCTGGGGTCTCGGGGACAGGAAAGTACGGAGCGCGATAACGTCACCGCTGAACCACGTATCGCGTCACCGCGTTACCCGGGGGATGACCCTCGGCCCTGAAACGCTTGTACCACCTTGGAGGTGAGGGTGTCCCAGATCGCAGGCGAGCCCGCGACCCAGGACTTCGTGGAAGTCCGGCTGCCGGCCGCGGGTGCCTACCTGTCGGTGCTGCGTACGGCGACGGCCGGCCTCGCGGCCCGTTTGGACTTCACCCTCGACGAGATCGAGGACTTGCGCATCGCGGTGGACGAGGCCTGCGCGATCCTGCTCCAGCAGGCCGTGCCCGGCTCCGTGCTCAGCTGTGTCTTCCGCCTCGTCGACGACTCACTGGAGGTCACCGTCTCGGCGCCGACCACCGACGGCCACGCGCCCTCGCGGGACACCTTCGCCTGGACCGTGCTGTCCGCGCTCGCGGGCAAGGTCTCCTCCGCCGTCGACGAGGACGACACCGTGTCGATCAGCCTCTACAAACAGCGCGGCGCGGGCCCCGGGCCGGCGTGAGGGAGGACGGGCCGGTGCGGGACGAAGAGCGCGGCACGCGGGAGCTGCCGCCCGAGGACACCCGTCCTCCGAGCGGGGCCCGGCACCGGGCGGAGGGCATCGACGGCATCCCCGAGCAGGCCCGGCCGCACCCCGACGACGCCGGTGTCCGGTCCGGCGGCCCGGAGGCCGGGAGCCGGGACGGTGCCGTGCGGGACATGCCTGCGGACGGGCCGGACGGGGGCGTTCCCGTACTGCCCGGCCGATCGGAGGCGAGGGCTCCGGAAAGGGCTACGGGCGGGACGATGAGCGAGCACCAGCGACACTCCGAGGACGACGTGCCCGGCGCGCGCAGCGCGCCGGGTTCCCACCACGACCCGCAGGACCGCAGCGGGGCCCGTGCCCTGTTCACCGAGCTGCGCGGCCTGGACGCCGGCAGCCCCGAGTACGCGGAGCTGCGCAACCGGCTGGTCCGCATGCACCTGCCGCTGGTCGAGCACCTCGCCCGCCGCTTCCGCAACCGGGGCGAGCCCCTCGACGACCTCACCCAGGTCGCCACCATCGGCCTGATCAAGTCGGTCGACCGGTTCGACCCGGACCGGGGCGTGGAGTTCTCGACGTACGCGACCCCGACGGTGGTCGGCGAGATCAAGCGGCACTTCCGGGACAAGGGCTGGGCGGTGCGGGTGCCGCGCCGGCTCCAGGAGCTGCGGCTCTCCCTGACCACGGCGACGGCGGAGCTGTCCCAGCTGCACGGCCGCTCCCCCACCGTCCACGAGCTGGCCGAGAGGCTGGCCATCTCGGAGGAGGAGGTCCTGGAGGGCCTGGAGTCCGCCAACGCGTACTCCACGCTCTCCCTGGACGTCCCCGACACCGACGACGAGTCCCCGGCGGTCGCCGACACCCTCGGCGCCGAGGACGAGGCGCTGGAGGGGGTGGAGTACCGGGAGTCGCTCAAGCCGCTCCTGGAGGACCTGCCGCCCCGCGAGAAGCGCATCCTGCTGCTGCGCTTCTTCGGCAACATGACCCAGTCGCAGATCGCCCAGGAGGTCGGCATCTCGCAGATGCACGTCTCGCGGCTGCTCGCCCGCACCCTGGCCCAGCTGCGGGAGAAGCTGCTCGTCGAGGAGTGAGCGGCGGGCGGGCCACGCCGGGCGTCGGCCCTTCGGCCGGCGCCGTCAGCCCTTCGGCCGACCGGGTCCCCGGATGCCGAGGGCCCGGGTGGTCTCCGGATTGACGATCAGCACCAGCGCGGCCACCGCCACCACGGCCAGCACGATCCCGGCCGGGATGGCGACGCTGTCGGCCTGGAGCAGGTTGTAGGCCACCGGCAGCGCCATGATCTGCGTGATCACGGCCGGACCCCGGCTCCAGCCGCGCCGGGCCAGCAGCCCGCGGGCGGCGATCAGCGGCAGCAGCGCGAGGACGATCAGGGTGACCCCTCCGGTGACGGCCTGGGTGCGGTCGTCGGGGTGCCCGGTGAGGCCGCCGACGAGCATCCAGGCCCCGCCGGCGACGAGCGCGAGGCCCTCCAGACCGGCGAGGGCCGCGGCGGCCGTCAGCCGGGCGGGACGGGCGTCCGCCCCCTCGGCGGGGGCGGCTCCATCGGTACGGGGGGTCTGCTCGCTGCTCACCCCAGCAGGGTAGCCCGCACCGCCCCGGCGCCCCGTGGCGAGGTTCACGTCGCCCCCGGCCGTTGATCCACCGATCGGCCTGGGCTCGGTACCGCCCAGTAGGTACGCTCGACCCATGCGTGCACTCCTCGTGGTCAATCCGGCGGCAACCACCACGAGTGCGCGCACACGCGACGTACTGATCCACGCGCTCGCCAGCGAGATGAAGCTGGAGGCCATGACCACCGAGTACCGGGGCCACGCCCGGGACCTGGGCCGGCAGGCGGCGCAGAGCAAGGACATCGAGCTGGTGGTCGCCCTCGGCGGCGACGGCACGGTCAACGAGGTCGTCAACGGCCTGCTGCACGCCGGACCCGACCCCGACCGGCTGCCCCGCCTCGCGGTGGTCCCCGGCGGCTCGACCAACGTCTTCGCCCGCGCACTCGGTCTGCCCAACCACGCCGTGGAGGCCACCGGCGCCCTGCTGGACGCCCTGCGCGAGGGCAGCGAGCGGACCGTCGGGCTCGGCCTGACCTCCGGCACCCCGGGGACGGAGGACGAGGCCGTGCCGTCCCGCTGGTTCACCTTCAACGCGGGGCTCGGTTTCGACGCCGGCGTGGTCGGACGGGTCGAACAGCACCGCGAGCGCGGCCGCAAGTCGACGCACGCGCTGTATGTGCGTCAGGTATTGCGCCAGTTCTTCGGAGAAGCGCACCGCCGCAACGGAACGATCACTTTGGAACGGCCGGACGCGGACCCGGTGACCGGTTTGGTGCTGTCCATAGTGTCGAACACCTCTCCGTGGACGTTCCTGGGCAATCACCCGATGTACGCGTCGCCTAAGGCCTCGTTCGACAAAGGGCTCGACGTGCTCGGTCTCAGCCGGATGACGACGGGCGCGGTTGCCCGGTATGGCACCCAGTTGCTCACTTCGTCCCCCGAGCGCGGACCCCGGGGCAGACATGCGGTCTCCCTGCACGACATGTCCGAGTTCACCTTGCATTCGAAGGTGCCGCTCCCCCTCCAGATGGACGGTGACCACCTGGGGCTGCGTACCAGCGTGACGTTCACAGGCGTACGCCGTGCACTGCGTGTGATTGTGTGAGCAGAACCAGCGAAAGTCCTTTCACTCGAACGTTTAGGCCAGGGTCCACCCCATGGAAGTACGGCTGTGACCTAGTCGACACCGAAGAATCAAAAAAAACTTTCCGGAAGGGGTTGTATCCGCCGCCGAGGTTTGCGAGTCTCTACATGGCGATCGGGACGGCCCGCACAACCGGCCTCTACAGATCGCCAGAACCCCTCTACAAAACACAGGACCACGCCAGGGAACCTGGCGGGTGGCCCTTCACTTGTTGAGGGATTCGTGAAAGCGTTCACATTCACAAGCACTTGCACAGTCATACCAAGGAGAGGTAGCAGCCATGGACTGGCGTCACCGCGCCGTTTGCCGCGAAGAAGACCCCGAGCTCTTCTTCCCCATCGGCAACACCGGTCCTGCGCTGCTGCAGATCGAGGAAGCCAAGGCCGTCTGCCGTCGCTGCCCGGTTATGGAGCAGTGCCTGCAGTGGGCGCTCGAGTCCGGTCAGGACTCCGGCGTCTGGGGTGGTCTCAGCGAGGACGAGCGCCGTGCCATGAAGCGCCGCGCCGCCCGCAACCGGGCCCGTCAGGCCTCCGCCTGACACACCCACCCCGCGACAGCCTCAGCGTGGCGGCGCGTACAGCGAGTATGCACACCCCGCCCCCGAGCCGCAGCGCGCAGTACCCCGCAGCGAGCACTGGCCCCGGATCACCGTCGATCCGGGGCTTTTTGCCGCCCGCGACCGCCTGACCGCCCGGCCCCGCGAGCGGCCTACTTCTGTGAGCGCACCGGGACGTCGAGGAGCACCCGGGTGCCGCCCTCCGGGGCGCGGACCATGTCGAAGGACCCGCTCAACTCGCCCTCCACCAGCGTGCGGACGATCTGGAGACCGAGGTTCCCCGAGCGGTGCGGGTCGAAGCCCTCGGGCAGGCCGACACCGTCGTCCTGGACGGTGACCAGCAGGCGGGCCTCCTTGGACGTGCCGCCGCGGACCGCGGACACCTCGACCGTGCCGGTGTCGCCCTCGCGGAAGCCGTGCTCCAGGGCGTTCTGGAGGACCTCGGTCAGCACCATGGAGAGCGGGGTGGCGACCTCGGCGTCGAGGATGCCGAAGTGCCCGGTGCGCCGACCGGTGACCTTGCCCGGCGAGATCTCCGCGACCATCGCCAGCACCCGGTCGGCGATCTCGTCGAACTCCACCCGCTCGTCCAGGTTCTGGGACAGCGTCTCATGCACGATGGCGATCGAGCCGACCCGGCGTACCGCCTCCTCCAGCGCCTCGCGCCCCCGCTCGGACTCGATCCGGCGGGCCTGGAGGCGGAGCAGGGCGGCGACCGTCTGGAGGTTGTTCTTCACCCGGTGGTGGATCTCCCGGATGGTGGCGTCCTTGGTGATCAACTCCCGTTCGCGGCGGCGCAGTTCCGTGACGTCCCGCAGCAGGACCAGCGAACCGATGCGGGTGCCCTTGGGCTTGAGCGGGATGGCGCGGAACTGGATCACGCCGTCGGCGGCCTCGATCTCGAACTCGCGGGGCGCCCAGCCGCTGGCCACCTTGGCGAGCGCCTCGTCCACCGGGCCGTGGGTCGGGGCGAGTTCGGCGGTGGTGCGGCCCAGGTGGTGGCCGACGAGGTCGGCGGCGAGGCCCATGCGGTGGTAGGCCGACAGGGCGTTCGGCGAGGCGTACTGGACGATGCCGTCGCCGTCGACGCGGATCAGGCCGTCGCCGACGCGGGGCGAGGCGTCCATGTCGACCTGCTGGTTCTCGAACGGGAAGGCCCCGGCCGCGATCATCTGGGCGAGGTCGGAGGCGCTCTGGAGGTACGTCAGCTCCAGGCGGCTCGGGGTGCGCACGGTGAGCAGGTTGGTGTTGCGGGCGATCACGCCGAGGACCCGGCCCTGGCGCCGGACCGGGATCGACTCGATGCGGACCGGCACCTCCTCGCGCCACTCCGGGTCGCCCTCGCGCACGATCCGGCCCTCGTCCAGGGCGATGTCCAGCATGGGGCGCCGGCCGCGCGGGACCAGGTGGCCGACCATGTCGTCCTGGTAGGAGGTGGGGCCGGTGTTGGGCCGCATCTGGGCGACGGAGACGTACCGGGTGCCGTCGCGGGTGGGGACCCACAGGACCAGGTCGGCGAAGGAGAGGTCGGAGAGGAGCTGCCACTCCGAGACCAGCAGGTGCAGCCATTCCAGGTCGGACCTGTCGAGGGCGGTGTGCTGGCGTACGAGTTCGTTCATGGAGGGCACGGGGTCGAGCGTACCCGGAGGGCCGCGGGGCACCCGCGGGCCGCGGCGCCTGAGAGGGACCCTCAACCCTCCCGGCACCGCAGCCCGGAGCAACAACGGCCGTGGGGTGTGCGGTCCCGGTCGGCCGAAGGTCGAGGAGCCGGGGCAGTCAGGGCAGAGAGCCTCGGTTCCTCGGTCCGCCCTCCTGTGCGGGGAGAGCGGAAGCTTGACGCCATTGTGGACTAGACCACTATCGGTGTCCATGCACGGGAACGGCTTTGTGTTGTCACTTTCCCACGACTGCTCGGACGTCCGAGCGGTCGGCAGCAGCCTAGCCCGGACGGGGCACGAGTGGGGCCGGTCCGCGGAGCCGGTTTCGGCGGGCGGCGCGGAGCCGGGTGGCGGGCGTCCGGCGGGCCGGGAAACCTGGGAGGAGGGGGCCCGCTCTGTTAGATTGGTCTAAACCACATAGCCCTTCCGGGGCGTATCCCGTCCCCTTCTCGAAACGGCAGGCCAGCGTGGAAGTTGTCATCGTTCCGGACGCCAGGGCGGGCGGCGAGCTGATCGCCGGGGCCATGGCGGAGCTGCTGCGGCGCAAGCCCGACGCCCTGCTCGGCGTGGCCACCGGCTCGACGCCGCTGCCCGTGTACGAGGCACTCGCGGCACGGGTGCGCGCGGGCTCGGTGGACATCTCGCGGGCCCGGATCGCCCAGCTCGACGAGTACGTGGGGCTCCCGGCGGACCATCCGGAGTCGTACCGGTCGGTGCTGCGGCGGGAGGTGCTGGAGCCGCTCGGGATCGGCATGGAGGCGTTCCTGGGCCCGGACGGCACGGCGGCGGACATCCAGGCCGCCTGCGAGGCGTACGACCGGGCGCTGGCCGGGGCCGGCGGGGTCGACCTCCAGTTGCTGGGGATCGGCACCGACGGGCACATCGGCTTCAACGAGCCGTGCTCCTCGCTGGCCTCGCGGACCCGGATCAAGACGCTGACCGAGCAGACCCGGGTGGACAACGCGCGGTTCTTCGACGGCGACATCGCGCAGGTGCCGCACCACGTGATCACCCAGGGCATCGGCACCATCCTGGAGGCCCGGCACTTGGTGCTGCTGGCCACCGGGGAGGGCAAGGCGGACGCGGTCGCCGCGACGGTGGAGGGGCCGGTCGCCGCGGTGTGCCCGGCCTCGGCGCTCCAGCTCCACCCGCACGCGACCGTCGTCGTCGACGAGGCCGCCGCGTCCGAGCTGAAGCTGGCCGACTACTTCCGTCAGACGTACGCGAACAAGCCGGAGTGGCAGGGCATCTGAGGCACGGAGGTACGGAGGTACGGAGAAGGGCGCCGGTCCCCCAGGGGCCGGCGCCCTTCTCCGCGCGTACGCGGTGCTACCCGCCCGCGATGACCTCCGCCGCCGCGCGGCCGCAGACCCGGGCCGCGCCGTGGGTGGCCAGGTGGAGGGCGCCGCGCGGGGGCGCCTGGGGGATGCCCATCTCGACCACGACCGTGTCGGGGCGGGCGGCCAGCAGGGTGTCCAGGGCCGCCGCCATCCAGGGGTGGCGGTGCTCGTCGCGGACCACGGCGACGACCCGGCGCGGTCCGGCCGCGCGCAGCACCTCGGCGCCGGCGCCGGGGCCGGTGAAGCTGCCCGTCCCGGTGCCGGGGAGCAGGGCGGACAGCTCGGCGGCGACGCCCCAGGGGGTCTCGTCGCCGACCGCGATGTTCGGGGCGGGGGTGAGCTGGGCGACGTAGGGCGGTTCGGTCAAGGGCGTGAAGGGGGCGCCGGTGGTGCGCAGGGCGCGGCGGGCGGCGCGCAGGCCGACCTCCGGGTCGGGGGCGGTGGCGGGGCCGGTGGCGCGGGCGGCCGTCGTCCAGCGGGCGAGGGCCCGGACCCGCTCGGCCGCGTCCGCGAGCCGCTCCTCGGGCAGCTCGCCGGTGCGTACGGCCGTGACCAGGGCGTCGCGCAGCCGGCCCACCGTGTCCTCGTCGCAGAGGCCGCCGCCCACGCAGATGGCGTCGGCGCCCGCGGCGATGGCGAGGACGGTGCCGTGTTCGAGGCCGTAGGTGCCGGAGATGGCGCGCATCTCGATGCCGTCGGTGACGATCAGGCCGTCGTAGCCCAGCTCGCCGCGGAGCAGTTCGGTCAGGACCCGCGGGGAGAGGGTGCCGGGGCGGTCGGGGTCCAGGGCCGGGGCGAGGATGTGGGCGCTCATGATCGCGCGGGTGCCGGCGGCGATCGCGGCGCGGAAGGGGACCAGGTCCCGTTCGGTGAGCAGGGGCAGGTCCGCGTCGATGCGGGGCACCGCGTGGTGGGAGTCGACGGCGGTGTCGCCGTGGCCGGGGAAGTGCTTGGTGCAGGCCGCGACGCCGGCCGACTGCAGGCCGGTGACGTAGGCGGCGGTGTGCCGGGCGACCAGGGCGGGGTCGGCGCCGAAGGACCGTACGCCGATCACCGGGTTGTCGGGGTCGGCGTTGACGTCGGCGGAGGGGGCCCAGTCGAAGTCGACGCCGGCGGCCGCGAGGCGGCGGCCCAGCTCGGTGGCGACCGCCCGGGTGAGGTCGGTGTCGTCGACGGCGCCGAGGGCGTGGTTGCCGGGGAAGGAGGAGCCGGTGCGCACCTCCAGGCGCGTGACGTCGCCGCCCTCCTCGTCGATGGCGACCAGCACGTCGCCGCGCTCGGCGCGGACCTGGGCGGTGAGCGCGGCGACCTGCTCGGCGGTGTGGATGTTGCGGCCGAACAGGGCGACGGAGGCCAGGCCCTCGCCGAGGCGGCGCAGCAGCCAGTCGGGGGCGGTGGTGCCGGCGAAGCCCGGCTGGAGCACGGCGAGGGCGTCGCGGGTGAGGGTGTCGGTGCCGCTGGTGAGTGTCGTCATCGGTGGCGTCAGCCCTTCACGGCGCCGGCGGTCAGGCCGCTGACGGCCTTGCGCTGGAGGAAGACGAAGAGGATCAGGATCGGGACGGCGAAGAGCGAGGAGGCGGCCATGGTCGCGCCCCAGTCGTCGCCGAAGACGGTCTGGAAGCTGGACAGCCACAGCGGCAGGGTCTGCGCCCCGGCTTCCTTGTTGACCACCAGGACCAGCGGGAACTCGTTCCAGGCGGTGATAAAGCCGAACATCGAGGTGGACATCAGGCCCGGCGCGAGCAGCGGCAGGATGACCAGGCGGAAGGCCTGCGGGCGGGTGCAGCCGTCGACCATCGCGGACTCCTCCAGCTCCTTCGGCACGGCGGCGACGAAGCCGCGCAGCGTGAGGATGGTGAAGGGCAGGATCATCATCGTGTAGAAGAGCGTCAGCGGGACGAGGCTGTTCAGCATCGAGGCGTCCCGGACGATCATGTAGATGGCGATGATCATGACTTCCCAGGGCGCCATCTGGGCGCACATGAAGCCGATGATGAAGCCGCGCCGCCCCTTGAACCGCATCCGGGCCAGCGCGAAGGCGCCGAGCAACGCGACGACCAGGGAGAAGACGACCGCGAGGACGGTGACGATCAGCGAGTTGGCGACCATCGTCCAGAAGTGGTCGGCGTCGACGGCCGTCTTGAAGTGGTCGAAGGTGACGTCGGTCGGGAACCAGACCGGGGTCTCCGAGATGATGTCGCCGGTCGGCTTGAACGCCGTGGCGAACATCCAGTACACGGGGAAGACGAAGCCGATGAACAACAGGACGGCCGTGACGTTGGGCCACAGGCGGCCGAAGAGCGAGCGCTTCACGCCTCGTCCTCCTCTTGCTTGAGCACGATCCTGAGGTAGTACGCGGTCAGGCCGAGCATGATCAGGATGGTCAGGACGGCGATCGCCGCGCCCATGCCGTAGTGCTGGTTGCCGACGCCCTCGACATAGGCGTAGACGGGCAGGATCTCGGTGAGCCGGTCCGGGCCGCCGCCGTTGAAGCTGAAGACCTGCACAAACGCCTTGAAGACCCAGATGATCTCCAGGAACGTCGTCGCGTACAGGAACGGCCGCAGGAACGGCATGGTCACGGTGGTGAAGCTGCGCCAGGCTCCGGCGCCGTCCAGGGCCGCGGCCTCGTACAGCTCGCCGGGGATGGTGGTGGTCGCCGCGTAGAGGTTGATCGCGACGAACGGGATGGACATCCAGACGATCAGCAGGGTGACGACGAAGAAGGTCGACATCTGGCTGCTGGTCCAGCTGTAGTCGGCCATCGAGTGCCAGCCGAGCTTGTCCAGGACCCAGTTGACGACGCCGAAGCGCTGGGCGAACAGCCACTTGTAGACGGTGGTCGCCGCGACCACGGGCATCGCCCAGGCCAGCACCAGGCCGATCAGCAGGGTGACCCGCATCCGCTTGCCGAGGCGGGCGAGGAGCAGGCCGATCAGGGTGCCCGCGGCCATGATCAGGGCGACGTTGACCGCCGTGAACAGGATCGAGCGGAGGGTGACCCGCCAGAAGTCCTCTCCGGTGAGGACCTGGCGGTAGTTCTCGATGCCGTTCCACTCGGTGGCGTGCTGGATCAGCTGCGCCATGTTGAGGTTCTGGAACGACAGCAGCAGGTCCTTCAGCAACGGCCAGCCGAGCAGCAGCACGGTGGCCGCGACGGCGGGCAGCAGCAACAGGTACGGGGCGAGCGCGCCGGCCCGCGACGCGGCTCTCGGGGCCGGCCCGCCGGACGCCCCGCCGGCCGTCTTGCTGACGTCCGCCGGGCCGGAGGGCGGCCGTTCGGTCTGCACGGTCATGCTCGCGATCTCTCTACTCGGCCTCTGCGACGCCGGGGGCGGGGGCCGGCCGGCGGCCGTCCCCCGCTCCTGCCCACGCTCCTACTGCTGCTGCGCCAGGCGCTTGTTGAACTCGCCCTCGACCTGCTGGGCGGCCTCGGCCGGGCTTTTGCCGTTGAGTACGGCGGTCATGTACGTCTTGATCGGGTTCGGCGCGTTCTCCACCGCGGCCCACTCGGGGATCAGCGGCGTGGTGCCGCCGACGGCGGCGGCCGGCGCGGCGGCCTCGGCGGGGGCGTTGCCCTTCAGGTTGGTCTGCAGCGCCTCCTTGTTCGGGATGACGCCGTTCTCCTTGGCGAGCTGGCCCTCGAACTTGTCGGACAGGGCGAGCTTCAGGAACTCCTTGGCCAGGTCCTGCTTGGCGGAGCCGGCCGCGACGGCCAGGTTGGAGCCGCCGAGGAAGACGCCCTCGGGCTTGCCGGCCGTGGCGCCCGGGATGGTGAAGTAGCCGAGGTCCTGCTCGATCTTCGGGTTGGCCTGGATGGCGGTGGCGCCCTCCCAGCCCATGCCGATGAAGGCGCCGACGTTGCCCTTGGCGAAGACCTCGCCCTGCTGCGGGGTGGCCTCGTCCTTGTCCTTGGGGGCGTCGGAGAGGTCCTGGAACTTCTTGTAGGTCTCCATCGCCGCGGCGACCTTGGGGTCGTCCAGGTTGGAGACGTACTTGTCGCCGTCCTTCTTGACCAGTTCGGCGCCCTCGCCGACCACCAGGCCGACGAAGTGGTACCAGTTCTGACCGGGCAGGTAGATCGGCTCGGCGTCGGTCTTGTCGCCGATCGTCTTCAGGTCGTCGTAGAACTCGTCCCGGGTCTTCGGGGTGTCCTTGATGCCCGCCTCGGCCCAGACCTTCTTGTTGTAGACGACGACGCGGTTGGCGAAGTACCAGGGGGCCGCGTACTGCTTGCCCTCGTAGATGGAGGAGGCGTTGAGGGACTCGGTCCAGTCGCCGCCGATCTCCGACTTGAGGTCACCGAGGTCGGCGAGGCCGCCGGTCTTGGCGTAGGCCGGGGTCTGGGTGTTGCCGATCTCGAAGACGTCCGGCGGGTTCTCCTCGGAGAGGGCGGTGGTCAGCTTCTGCTGGATGCCGTTCCACTGCTGGATCTCGAACTTGACCTTCGATCCGGTCTGCTTCTCGAAGGCGGCGCCCAGGTCCTTCTGCCACTGGTCCGGGGAGGAGCCGTCCATCACCCATACGGTGAGGGTCTGGCCCTTCGTCCCGGCCTCGCTGTCTCCGCCGTCGCCCCCGCACGCCGCGATGGAGACCATCATGCCCGCGACACCGATCGCGGATATCAGCTTGCGCTTCACGCCACCCTCCTCAGGGATGCCACAACCCCCCTGCCTCCCCGCGGTAACTCGCCGACGCGTGACCGCCCTTGGGGCCGGGACTGGACCAATGGTGTAGACCAGTAGGGGGAGACTGGCCCAGACCAATAAGCCTGTCAAGGGTGTTCCACCACCCGCCGGGCCTCCGTGATGCGACCGAGATATGCAGGGTTCTTCCATTTCGCGGACCGCGGATCGAGCCCCGTCCACGCCCGTACCAGACGGCCGCCGACGCCGGCCCGAAGGCCGTCCGGACGCGCGTACCACCGGGTCTTGACGGCGCGGTGGACTAGACCAACGGGGGCCCCGGAGGTATACAGAGGGAGTCACGGAGCGTGCGGGACCACCCGGTGCCGAGCCGTGCCACGATGTGAGCCGTGGCCGACGGGGAACGTCGGCCGCGACGGCACCCGGAGCCGGGAAGGCGGAGATGAGCACCGACGTCAGCAGTGCGGAGAACGAGGGTGGGGCGAACGTCCGTACCGCGCGCGTGCCCAAGTACTACCACCTGAAGAAGCACCTGCTGGACATGGTGCGCACGCAGGCACCCGGCACCCCGGTGCCGCCCGAGCGCACCCTGGCCGCCGAGTTCGACACCTCCCGCACCACCGTCCGCCAGGCCCTCCAGGAACTGGTCGTCGAGGGCCGGCTGGAGCGCATCCAGGGCAAGGGCACCTTCGTCGCCAAGCCCAAGGTCTCCCAGGCGCTGCAACTCACCTCGTACACCGAGGACATGCGCGCCCAGGGTCTGGAACCGACGTCCCAGCTGCTGGACATCGGGTACATCACCGCCGACGACCGCATCGCCGCGCTCCTCGACATCACCGCCGGCGGCCGGGTGCTGCGCATCGAGCGGCTGCGGATGGCCAACGCGGAGCCGATGGCCATCGAGACCACCCACCTCAGCGCCAAGCGCTTCCCGGCGCTGCGCCGCTCCCTGGTCAAGTACACCTCCCTCTACACCGCCCTCGCCGAGGTCTACGACGTCCATCTCGCCGAGGCCGAGGAGACCATCGAGACCTCGCTGGCCACCCCGCGCGAGGCCGGGCTGCTCGGCACCGACGTCGGCCTGCCGATGCTGATGCTCTCCCGGCACTCCCTGGACCGGACCGGGCAGCCGGTGGAGTGGGTGCGGTCGGTGTACCGGGGCGACCGCTACAAGTTCGTGGCGCGGCTGAAGCGGCCCCAGGACTGAGCGGGCACCGGGGCCCCGGGCGGACCGGGATCTCACGGACCGATATACGGACAAGGGCTTCCGCTGTCGTGTAACCGTCACCTAGATTGCCTCCGCATTACAGAGGTGATCGCCCAGGGGACGGAGCCGCCGCATGTCACAAGCACCGCAAACGAGCAGAGGACCGGTGGTGACGCCGGTGCGCGTGGTCATCGGGATCTGCCTCGTCGCACCGTTCGTCGCCATGCTGTGGGTCGGCTCCTACGCGAAGACCGACCCGGCCTTCATCGGCATCCCGTTCTTCTACTGGTACCAGATGGCGTGGGTGCTGGTCTCGACGGCGCTGACGATGATCGCGTACAAGCTGTGGCAGCGCGACCAGCGCGCCCGGCGTGCCCCGCAGGGGGGTGCGGCCAAGTGAACGGCGGCGTGAACGGCGTGGCACTCGCCGTCTTCATCTTCTTCTTCGTGCTGGTCACCGCCATGGGCTTCCTCGCCGCGCGCTGGCGCCGGGCCGAGAACGAGGCCAGCCTCGACGAATGGGGGCTGGGCGGACGGTCGTTCGGCACCTGGATCACCTGGTTCCTGCTGGGCGGCGACCTCTACACGGCGTACACCTTCGTCGCCGTCCCGGCGGCGATCTACGCGGCGGGCGCGTCCGGTTTCTTCGCGGTGCCGTACACGATCCTGGTCTACCCGCTGATCTTCACCTTCCTGCCCCGCCTGTGGTCGGTCTCGCACAAGCACGGGTACGTGACGACCTCGGACTTCGTGCGCGGCCGGTTCGGCTCGAAGGGCCTGTCGCTGGCGGTCGCCGTCACCGGCATCCTCGCCACGATGCCGTACATCGCGCTCCAGCTCGTCGGCATCCAGGCGGTGCTGGACGTGATGGGCGTCGGCGGTGGCGAGGACACCAACTGGTTCATCAAGGACCTGCCGCTGCTGATCGCCTTCGGTGTGCTGGCGGCGTACACGTACTCGTCGGGGCTGCGGGCGCCCGCGCTGATCGCGTTCGTGAAGGACACGCTGATCTACCTCGTGATCGCGGTCGCCATCATCTACATCCCGATCAAGCTGGGCGGCTTCGACGACATCTTCGCGGCGGCCGGGGAGAAGTTCGAGGCGGCGGGGGCGGGCGGCGTCACCCCGCCCGACAGCGGCCAGTGGACGTACGCCACGCTCGCCCTCGGCTCCGCCCTGGCGCTGTTCATGTACCCGCACTCGATCACCGCGACGCTGTCCTCGCGCAGCCGCGAGGTGATCCGCCGCAACACCACGATCCTGCCGCTGTACTCCCTGATGCTGGGCCTGCTGGCGCTGCTGGGCTTCATGGCGATCGCGGCCGGCATCAAGGTGAGCAACGGCCAGCTCGCCATCCCGCAGCTCTTCGAGGACATGTTCCCGGACTGGTTCGCGGGCGTGGCCTTCGCGGCGATCGGCATCGGCGCGCTGGTTCCGGCGGCCATCATGTCCATCGCCGCCGCCAACCTGTTCACCCGCAACATCTACAAGGACTTCATCAGGCCCGACGCCACGCCGGAACAGGAGACCAAGGTCTCCAAGCTGGTGTCGCTGCTGGTGAAGGTCGGCGCGCTGGTCTTCGTCCTCGGCATGGACAAGACGGTCGCGATCAACTTCCAGCTGCTCGGCGGCATCTGGATTCTGCAGACCTTCCCGGCGCTGGTCGGCGGCCTGTTCACCCGCTGGTTCCATCGCTGGGCGCTGCTGGCCGGCTGGGCGGTCGGCATGGTCTACGGCACGCTCGCCGCGTACGGCGTCGCCTCGCCGACGCAGGCGCACTTCGGCGGCTCCTCGAAGGAGATCCCGGGCATCGGCGAGATCGGCTACATCGGCCTCACGGCGTTCGTGCTGAACGTGCTGGTGACAGTGGTCCTCACCGTCGTCCTGAGGGCGGCCAAGGCCCCCGACGGCATCGACGAGACCAGCCCCGAGGACTACACGGCCGACGCGGGCGACCCGGGCGTCCGGACCGAACTGCCTCCGGCCACAGCAGGCACCTCCCACTGAGGCGCCCCGAAGGGGCGCGGGGGACTGCGCGGACAACCGCGACGAACCCGAAGCGGGCCGCCGGCGAGAGCCACACCGGCGGCCCGCACCCACATCCACACCCACCCACACCGGCGGCCCGCACCCGCCCACACCCACATCCCACCCCATCTCACCCCGCCCCATCTCACCCCGCCCCCGACACAACATCTGGCCCCACTCCGGCGACACGGCACAACATGTATGCTCATGCTCGCTGTCGCCGCAGGGGAATCCGGTGCGAATCCGGAACTGTCCCGCAACGGTGTACCGCGTGCGCACGCACGCCGGTCCAGTCCGAGTACCTGCCGACGGCGCGCCCGGCCATCCGGTCCGGGCGCCTGACGTCCGGGCCTCGTGGAATGGGCCGGTGGACGCGACGCCGCACCGCGCGCTCGTGAGCTGCCCCTGCCCTCCGCCAGGCCCCGTGCCGAGCGAGGGAAAAGCCCCACGTGACCATCGCGCCAGCCGACGCCCCGGCGACACCCACCGCGACACCCACCGCTCCAGCCGGTGCCCCGGCGACAACCGCCGGCACCGACGGGGACGGCCCGGGTGCCGCCCTGCTGCGCACTCTGACCGAGCTGACCGCCGACCTCCCCGACACCGACCCCGGCCGGGTCGCCGCCGCCGCGCTCCGCGGCCGGTCCGCGTCCGGGGCCGCCCCCGAGGTGGACGCCGAACTGCGGGAACTGGCCACGGAGGCCGCGGCCGGCCTGATCTCCGAGGACCCGGCCTACTCGCGGCTGGCCGCCCGCCTGCTGACCCTGTCGATCCGCGCCGAGGCCGCCTCCCAGGGCGTCACCTCCTTCACCGGGTCCGTCGCCGCCGGCCACCGCGAGGGCCTGATCGCCGACCGCACGGCCGGCTTCGTCCGCCGGCACGCGGCCCGCCTGGACGCGCTGGCCGACCCGGCCGCCGACGACCGCTTCGGCTACTTCGGCCTGCGCACCCTGCACAGCCGCTACCTGCTGCGGCACCCGCTCACCCGCAAGGTGATCGAGACGCCCCAGCACTTCCTGCTCCGCGTCGCCGCCGGCCTCGCCGCCGACGAGTCCCCCCGCTCCCTCGACGAGGTCGCCGAGCTGTACGGCCTGATGAGCCGCCTCGACTACCTCCCGTCCTCCCCCACCCTGTTCAACTCCGGCACCCGGCACCCCCAGATGTCGTCCTGCTACCTCCTCGACTCCCCCGGGGACGCCCTGGACTCGATCTACGAGCGCTACCACCAGGTCGCCCGGCTCTCCAAGCACGCCGGCGGCATCGGCATCGCCTACTCCCGCGTCCGCGCCCGGGGTTCCCTGATCCGCGGCACCAACGGGCAGTCGGGCGGCATCGTCCCGTTCCTGAAGACGCTGGACTCCTCCGTGGCCGCCGTCAACCAGGGCGGCCGGCGCAAGGGGGCCGCCGCCGTCTACCTGGAGACCTGGCACGCGGACATCGAGGAGTTCCTCGAACTGCGGGACAACACCGGTGAGGACGCCCGCCGCACCCACCACCTCAACCTCGCCCACTGGGTCCCGGACGAGTTCATGCGCCGCGTCGACGCGGACGCCGACTGGTCCCTCTTCTCCCCCTCCGACGTCCCCGGGCTGACCGACCTGTACGGCGCGGAGTTCGACGCGGCCTACCGGGCGGCCGAGGCGGCGGGCCTGGCCCGCAGGACCCTGCCGGCCCGCGAGCTGTACGGCCGGATGATGCGCACCCTCGCGCAGACCGGCAACGGCTGGATGACCTTCAAGGACACCGCCAACCGCACCGCCAACCAGACCGCCGAGCCCGGACACGTCATCCACTCGTCCAATCTCTGCACGGAGATCCTGGAGGTCACGGACGACGGGGAGACGGCGGTCTGCAACCTCGGCTCGGTCAACCTCGGCGCCTTCGTCACCGGCGGCACCCTGGACTGGGAGCGGCTGGACGCGGCCGTCCGCACCGCCGTCACCTTCCTCGACCGGGTCGTCGACATCAACTACTACCCGACCGGGCAGGCGGCCCGGTCCAACGGCCGCTGGCGCCCCGTCGGCCTCGGCGTGATGGGCCTCCAGGACGTCTTCTTCACGCTCCGCCTGCCCTTCGACTCCCCCGAGGCACTGGACCTCTCCACCCGGATCGCCGAGCGGATCATGCTCGCCGCGTACGAGACCTCCGCCGGCCTCGCCGAGCGGCACGGCCCGCTGCCCGCCTGGGAGAAGACCCGGACCGCCCGCGGGGTCCTGCACCCCGACCACTACGGGGTCTCCCCCACCTGGCCCGAGCGCTGGACCGCCCTGCGCGAGCGCGTCGCGCGGACCGGGCTGCGCAACGCGCTGCTCCTCGCCGTCGCCCCGACCGCCACCATCGCCTCCCTCGCGGGCGCCTACGAGTGCATCGAGCCGCAGGTGTCCAACCTGTTCAAGCGCGAGACGCTGTCGGGCGAGTTCCTCCAGGTCAACCCCTACCTGGTGGCGGACCTCAAGCGGCTCGGCACCTGGGACGCCCGCACCCGGGAGGCACTGCGCGAGGCGAGCGGTTCGGTCCAGGACATGAGCTGGCTCCCCGAGGACGTCCGCCGGCTGTACCGCACCGCGTGGGAGATCCCGCAGCGCGCCCTGATCGACCTGGCCGCCGCCCGTACCCCCTACCTCGATCAGGGGCAGTCCCTGAACCTGTTCCTCCAGACGCCGACCATCGGCAAGCTCTCCTCGATGTACGCCTACGCCTGGAAACGGGGCCTGAAGACCACGTACTACCTGCGTTCGCGCCCGGCGACCCGGATCGCCCGCGCCGCCCGGGCGCAGCCGGCCCCCGAGGCCGCCGCCGCCTGCTCCCTGGAGAACCCCGAGTCCTGCGAGGCCTGCCAGTGACCACCGCCAAGAACCTGCTCGACCCCGGCTTCGAGCTGACCCTGCGCCCCATGCGCTACCCCGACTTCTACGAGCGCTACCGGGACGCCATCAAGAACACCTGGACCGTGGAGGAGGTCGACCTCCACTCCGACGTCGCCGACCTCGCCCGGCTCACCCCCGGCGAACAGCACCTCATCGGCCGTCTGGTGGCCTTCTTCGCCACCGGCGACTCGATCGTGGCGAACAACCTGGTGCTGACCCTCTACAAGCACATCAACTCCCCCGAGGCTCGGCTCTACCTCTCCCGCCAGCTCTTCGAGGAGGCCGTGCACGTCCAGTTCTATCTGACGCTCCTGGACACCTACCTCCCCGACCCAAAGGACCGGGCCGCCGCCTTCGCGGCCGTGGAGAACATCCCCTCGATCCGGGAGAAGGCCGGGTTCTGCTTCAAGTGGATCGACTCGGTGGAGGAGATCGACCGTCTGGAGACCAGGTCCGACCGCCGCCGCTTCCTCCTCAACCTCATCTGCTTCGCCGCGTGCATCGAGGGCCTGTTCTTCTACGGCGCCTTCGCGTACGTCTACTGGTTCCGCGGCCGGGGCCTGCTGCACGGCCTGGCCACCGGCACCAACTGGGTGTTCCGCGACGAGACCATGCACATGTCCTTCGCGTTCGACGTGGTCGACACCGTCCGCAAGGAGGAGCCGGACCTCTTCGACGACGCGCTGCGCCGTGAGGTCACCGACATGCTGGGGGAGGCCGTCGAGGCCGAGCTGCAGTTCGCGCGCGACCTGTGCGGTGACGGCCTCCCGGGGATGAACACCGAGTCGATGCGGCAGTACCTCCAGTGCGTGGCCGACCAGCGGCTCACCCGCCTGGGCTTCGCCCCGGTGTACGGCTCGGAGAACCCCTTCTCCTTCATGGAGCTGCAAGGGGTTCAGGAGCTGACCAACTTCTTCGAGCGGCGGCCCTCCGCGTACCAGGTGGCGGTGGAGGGCACCGTCGACCTGGACGAGGACTTCTGAGCCCCGCCCTCCGCGGCCTCCCTGAGCTGCCGGTCGACGCGCCGCTCGTGCGCGATGCCGACCAGCGAGGGGAGGATCATGAGGACGAGGATCGCGAAGGTGAGACCCATGCCGATCAGCGCTTCCGTCTGTTCCGTAGTCATGCCACCACTGTCCCGCCGGGACACGGCCGACCGTGAGTGGCAGGACTGCCCCAGGGCCTCGAATTCCTGCCATCGACCGGGCACACTGGCGGCATGCTGAGAAACGTGGCCGCGGTGCTGCTCGACGGTGTCCATCCCTTCGAACTCGGCGTGGTCTGCGAGGTGTTCGGCATCGACCGCCGCGACGAGGGACTGCCCGGCTACGACTTCGCCGTGGTCTCCGCCGAGGGCCCGGCGCTGACCACCCACGTCGGCGGGCTGACCGTCGCCACGCCGTACGGGCTCGACCGGCTGGAGGAGGCGGACCTGATCGCCGTACCGGCGGGGAACGAGTTCCTGCGCCGGAGCTTTCCGCCGGAGCTGCTGGAGGCGCTGCGGCGGGCGGTGGCGCGGGGGACGCGGGTGCTGAGCGTGTGCTCCGGGGTGTTCGTGCTCGGCGCCGCCGGCCTGCTGGACGGCCGGCGCTGCGCCGCGCACTGGCACCACGCCGCCGAGCTGGCCCGGCAGTACCCGCGGGCGTCCGTCGAGGCGGACGTGCTCTACGTCGACGAGGACCCGGTGATCACCTCGGCCGGCACGGCGGCCGGGATCGACGCCTGTCTGCACATCGTCCGCAAGGAGCAGGGGCAGGAGACCGCCAACAAGATCGCCCGGCGGATGGTGGTGCCGCCGCACCGGGACGGCGGCCAGGCCCAGTACATCGAGCGTCCGCTGCCCCGCTCCGCCTGCGACACCGTCGGCGGGGTGCTGGCCTGGCTCCAGGAGCACCTCGACGAGGAGGTCACCGTCGAGCAGCTCGCCGCCCGCGCCCACATGTCCCCGCGCACCTTCGCCCGCCGCTTCCAGCAGGAGACGGGGACCACGCCGTACCGGTGGCTGCTGCGCCAGCGGATGCTGCTGGCCCAGCGGCTGCTGGAGGAGACGGACGAGACGATGGAGACGATCGCCCGGCGCTGCGGGTTCGGCACGGCGGCGGCCCTGCGGTACCAGTTCACCCAGGTGCTCGGGACCACTCCGCAGACCTACCGGCGCACGTTCAGGGGCCCGCGGGCCGCCTGAACGCGCACGCGCCGGGGTCAGCGGGGCAGGGCCCGCAGCTTCAGCCCGCGGGGCCGGAGCGTGATGCCGATCCGGGGCCGGGTGTCCGAGCCGGGCGCGTGCTCGAACCGGTAGGCGGCGGCGATCACGGCGGTGAGCAGGGTCAGTTCGGCCATCGAGAAGTGATCGCTGGGGCACTTGCGGTTGCCGACGCCGAACGGCGCCATCGCGTGCTTCGGTACCTGGCCGCCGCGCCCCGGCAGCCACCGGTCGGGGTCGAACTCCTCGTGCCGGTCGAACGAGCGCCGGTCGCGCTGGACCGCGTACGGGCTGTAGATCACGTCCGCCCCGGCCGGGATGCGGTACCCGCCGAGGTCGGTCTCGGCAACCGAACGGCGGGTCAGAATCCAGACGGCGGGATACAGCCGCATTGTCTCGACGACCACATTCGCGGTGTACGTCAGTTCCCGGACGTCCTCGAATGCGACCGGGCGGTCACCGACGACCCTTTTCACCTCGTCGCCGATCTTGTCGGCCAGTTCCGGATGCTCGGTGAGCACCAGGAGTAGCGACATGAGCACGGAACCGACGGTTTCACTGCCGGGGGTGAGGATGGCGATGACCTGATCGTGGATCTCCTGTTCCCCGATGGGCTCGCCATTCTCGTCCGTCGCGTCCAGCAGAGCCGTCAGCAAATCGTCCGGTTTCTGTCCGCTCGCCCGCCGGTCGGCGACGATCTCGTCCACCAGGAGATGCAGATCGGCCAGTGCCCGGTTGAATTCGCGGTTGCTCGGCACGGGGATCCGGTAAAGCGGTCCGAGCGGGACGACCATGCGCTGGTACATGCCGCTGAAGAGGGTGGCGAGGTCGGCGCAGATGCGGTCGGCCCGGTCGTCCATGTAGCTGCCGCGCATCAGGCAGCGCGCGGAGATCCGCACGGCCACCCGGAACGACTCGGTGGTGACGTCGAGGACCTGCCCGGAGCGCCACCGCTCCACCAGCGCGTACGCCTCCTCGGCCATGACCGGCCCGTAGGCGGGGATCGCGTCGAGCCGGAAGGCGGGCTGGATGGTGCGCCGCTGCCGCCGGTGCATCGGGCCGTTGGCGGTGGCCACCCCCTCCTTGCCGAGCAGGCTCTCCAGGGACTCCCAGAGCGGCCCGGCGATGATGTAGTCGGGACTGAGGGCCAGTGCTCCGGTCAGGTGCGGGGCGGTGACGGCGTACACCGTCTTGGGGCCGAGGCGGATGCGGACCACGTCACCGTCGTCGCGGAGCCGGGCCATGAAGCCCAGGGGGTCGCGGACCAGTTGCGGACCGTGGCCGAGCAGTGGCAGACCACCGCCGGCGACGGGTGGTTCCCGCAGGGTTCCCGCCACCGTCGTGGGGCGGGAGTTGACGGACTCGACGTTCATTACTCACCTGCCGCTTCGTTGCTGACGTACGGTGGCGTGGATCGGTCGTCCCAGCTGTCGACCGCGTACCGGCCGGACTCGTGGTGGAACCAGTAGACGGAACTGAACCAGTTCCGCATGTTGCCCACACAGGTGCGCACGGCGATACCGAGTTCTTTTCCGCGTACGGTCCCGTCGGCCAGGCCGTCGGCGAACCGCAGGGCTTCCCCCTCGGCCACCATGAATTCGACCACGCATTCCTGTATGCGGTTCCTGAGTTCTGCCGTCGCTTCTTCCAGGGTCATTTCGTCATGTGTGATGAGGCTGATTCCGAGATTATGGACCTCGCCGCCCGCCAATTCCTTGGACAGCGAGCAGAGGTCGTTGTACCAGGCGGCGAATTCCTGGCTCAGCAGCGCCGCACGACGATAGGACGGGTGTTTCCGTACGGCGGGCGGGAGTTCGCATCCGGCACTGGCCTCCAGCAAGTCCGTCCAGATCCAGTGCGCGAAGGTGAGGCGGCGCAGCGCCAGGTACTCCTCGACGCCGGGGACGATGCCGTGGGTCCGGTTGTGGAACTCCCGGTCGTAGGCGTCGATCACCGCGTGGAAGTGCCGGGCGAACCGGGCGTTCCACGTCCCCGGCAGGATCGCGTACAGCCGCCCCACGCTGTCCGCGAAGGCGGCGACCAGCGCGTCCTCGTGGTGCAGGTGACTTCGGGGGGAGTCGAGTGCCGTGTGCAGCCGGTCCCGCAGCCGCCGCCAGGCGCCGGCCCGGCCGTGGACCACGTACCGGTCGTGCCGGTCGTCCCAGACGAAGAACCAGGCGCTGTAGTCCGCTATCGCCTGGAGGACCTCGTCGGGGGCGCCCAGGTAGTAGCCGGCCATGAGGTCCGTGTAGCACAGGCCATCGGCATACTCCTCCACCGTGTCCACGGGCATCAGCCGCTTTTCCAGCAGCCAGGCGCGGGTCTTCTCCTGAAGCTTTGGCCAATACTCATGGAGCCGCCGGGGAAATGCCGCCTCGATCAGAGGGAGCCGGAGCGCGGGTGGGACCGCGATCGCGGTCGGTGTCGCTGTGGTGCCGGTTGGGAAAGCAAGCACGGACTAGCCCCTCTCAGCCGCCGGTGGCGCACTGCTCCCGCTTGCCGAGTGTGCGCCGTTACGTAGCAACGCCCTCCCATTCAGCCCTACAACTGACTGGAATGGGAACGGATTCGCCTCATTCGCTACGGGCAGTGCCGGAATTCTCCTGGTGTGTGGCGGCTTCCGGGGCGGACACGCGAACGGCGCCTGTTCCGGGGGGTGTTCCAGGACAGACGCCGTTCGAAGGAGAGGGGTGGGGCAGGTGGTCCGTGTCAGTCGTTGGCGACCACGGGGTAGCGGGGTTCGTTCTCGGCCATCTGCCGCAGCGCGTCCTTGCGCTCCCGCTTCGACAGCCGGTCGATGTAGAGGTACCCGTACAGGTGGTCGGTCTCGTGCTGGAGGCAGCGCGCGAAGTAGCCGGTGCCCCGCACCTTGACCGGGTTGCCCTTCTCGTCCTGCCCGGTCACCTCGGCGTAGTCGGGGCGGGCGAGCGGCGCGTAAGCGGTCGGCACGGACAGGCAGCCCTCGTTGCTGTCGTCCAGGCGGCGCCGCTCGGCGGGCAGCTCGACCAGCTTGGGGTTGCAGACGACCCCGACGTGCCGGACGCCCTCGTCGTCGGGGCAGTCGTAGACGAAGACCTTGAGGTCGACACCGATCTGGTTGGCGGCGAGGCCGACGCCCTCGGCGGTGCGCTGGCTGGCGAACATGTCCGCGACGAGCTGCTGGAACTCCTCGCCGAAGTCGGTGACGTCCTTGCACTCCTTGTGCAGCACCGGGTTCCCGACCACCGTGATGGGCCGCGAGGTCCCGCGCTCCCGCCAGGCGGCCTCACGCTCCTCGCAGTCCTCCGTGTCGACGACGTACCCCTCGTCATCCACGGGAAGCACGCCCACGTGCTGCTGATCGGTGTCCTGCTGCGCCATGACGGACGTACGCCTTCCTCAGTGAAACCCGGGTCTGATGCTTGATACAGGGTAAAGGGGAACGCGCCCCGGCAGGGGCGCGGGGAACGGCGCGCTCAGCCACCCACGCACAGGCGCCTAACAGACTTCCTCGAGATCCCGCCAGTCCCTCGAATCCGGACTGTCCGCGACCCACCCGTCCAGGAGCCCCCGCACCAGCGAAGCCGGCGCGGCCACCCCGCACTCCCGCTCCGGCACCCACAGCTGCCCGTCCGTCCGGTGCCCCAGCGGCCCCGGATGCCCCGGCTCGCTGTGGTCGTGCGGGTCGAGGTGCTCCCCGTCGCCCTCGTCGGACGGCATCCGCGACTCCGAGCACATCCGGCACAGCAGCCGTACCGACGACGACCAGTCCTCCGCCGCGAACCCGGCGTCGGCGGCCAGCTGCTCCAGCGCGTCCCGGTCCGCCTCGGTCGCCGCCTCCAGCAGGACGACCCAGGTCGGCACGGGCGACGGCGCCCACAGCTCGATCTCGTCGAAGACGGGGTAGGCGTGCCCGGCGGCAGTGGTCCGCTCGCCGTGCGGGACGCCGTCGTGCAGCACGACCTCGCCCCAGCGCCGCCCGGACGACGGCAGCGGGATCGACAGCACCTCGACGCGGGCGGGGTCGAGCCGCCGTCCCCACACGACCTCGGCCTCCCCCTCGGGGGAGAGCCGTACGGCCGCGCTGCCCAGTTCCATGCCGAGCGGCTCACCGGAGTCGGTCGCGGCGCCCGGGGGCCGCAGCCCGTACGCCTGCCAGGCGCGACGGGCCAGCGGCCAGTCCTGGAGGGCGGTCGCGGCGATGCCGACGTTCCACCAGTCGGGGGCGCCGGTGTCCCGGTCGAGGAGGGCGACCGCCCGCAGGCCGGCCGTCCTGGCCTGCTCCCAGTCGTGCCGGAACTTGTGCAGCAGGGCGAGGTTGAACCATGACTCCGACAGCCAGGGCTCCAGATCGGCGGCCCGCGTCAGCAGCGCCCCCGCGTCCTCGTACCTGCCGTCGCCGATCAAGGTGAACGCACGGTCGGTGGCCTGCCGCCAGGAGGCGGAGGGCCGGTGCCGTCCCTTGCCGAAGATCCTCACGATTCCCGCCTGCCAGTTCCGTTCTGTGGGCTGGCTGTGCCTTTTCCGCCCCCCGGACACCCTCTCCTGCGCATCAAACCACGTACGGCTGGAGGGGCGCTCATTACCCATGGGTTACCCAGCCGCGCGGGAGGTAAGACCGCGGCGGGGCACGGCGAGCGACCTCGCCGTGCCCCGCCGGTCGGCACGCTCGGGTGATGCGGGGCGCCTCAGGTCTCCTGGGACGCCGGGGGCGCCGCCGAGACGTCGTGGTCGGGGACGGCCTCCCCGGACCGGATCAGCTCCAGCCGGCCCATGACCTTGGAGCGGAGGTCACCGGGCACGTCGTCCTGCCCGCAGCACCGCTTCACCAGTTTCTTCACGGCCTGCTCGAGCCCGTACTTCTCCAGGCACGGCGAGCACTCCTCGAAGTGCGTCTCGAACTTCGTGCACTCCGTGTCCGGCATCTCCTTGTCGAGGAACTCGTAGAGATGATCGAGGATCTCGCTGCACTCCGTCTCGTGCGGCTCTCCGCAGCTCATGACCCCGAGCCTTTCGCTTCGTTCGACTCTCCGGCGCCGGCGGGGACCAGTCCGCGGTCGCGGGCGTAGTCCTCCAGCATGCCGCGCAGCTGACGGCGCCCCCGGTGCAGCCGTGACATCACGGTGCCGATGGGCGTCCCCATGATGTCCGCGATCTCCTTGTAGGCAAAGCCCTCGACATCCGCCAGATACACGGCGATGCGGAACTCCTCGGGGATCGCCTGGAGCGCCTGCTTCACGTCCGAGTCGGGCAGGTGGTCGAGCGCCTGCGACTCCGCGGAGCGCAGGCCGGTCGACATGTGCGACTCGGCGCGGGCGAGCTGCCAGTCCTCGATCTCCTCGGCCGCGCTGCGCTGCGGTTCACGCTGCTTCTTGCGGTACGAGTTGATGAAGGTGTTGGTGAGGATCCGGTAGAGCCATGCCTTGAGGTTGGTGCCCTCGCGGAACTGGTGGAAGGACGCGTACGCCTTGGCGTACGTCTCCTGCACGAGGTCCTCGGCGTCCGCCGGGTTGCGCGTCATGCGCAGCGCCGCCGAGTACATCTGGTCGAGGAACTCGAGCGCGTCCCGCTCGAAGCGCGCGCTGCGCTCCGCGGTCGTCTCCGCTCCAGCGCCGCCCCGGCCCTCGGGCTGCTCCGCCTGGCCGTTGTCGGTCCCTGCGTCGGTACCGGTGACCGGACCCACCTCCTCCAATGCCGTCACGGAACCGAATCCGGCCCCGCTCGAATCGGAGGATAGACGACTTCCCGGTCCGCCCGCCGCCCGGACAGGGGCGGTCCTCGCCGCGTGCAGCACCGACCACTCAAGGTCAGGACGACTGCCACGGGCCGGGCAGATGGTGAAACCCATGCGGCGGACTTCCTCTCTACGGCGTCCCTGCTGGCGGCACCAGCACGTTCGCCTGGCACAACAGTCGTGCGGCACCGCTCATTCCCGGCCGTTCAGGCCAGTGACCCGGTCCACTCCAGGACGGCGTCGGTGAGCAGCGCGAGCGCCTCGTCCTGGCCGGCCGGGGCCCGCTTGGGGACGGCGAAGCCATGGTCGCCGCAGGCCACCTCGACCAGGTCGTGGGGTCCCTCGGGGAACTCGGCGGGCCTGCCGAACGGATCGTTGCCGCCCTGGACGACGAGGGTGGGCACGCCGGCGCCGAGCAGCTCGTCGGCGCGGGACTTCTCCGGCCTGCCCGGCGGGTGCAGCGGGAAGGCGAGGGCGAGCACGGCCCGCGCGCCCAGCTCGGCGGCGGTACGGCAGGCCACGCGGGCGCCGGCGCTGCGGCCCCCGGCGATCACCGGCGGGCCGGGTGCGGCGAGCGCGGGCCAGACGCCCCGCCAGCCGGCGTCCAGGGTCTTCGGCGCGGGGGCCAGCTTCTTGCCGGCCACCCGCCAGGGCTGTTCGACGAGGGCGACGCTCACGCCGTGCGCGGGCAGGGCGGCGGCGAGCGCCCGCAGGTCGCGGGCCTCGATGCCGCCGCCGGCGCCGTGGCCGAGGGCCAGGACCAGCCGCGCGTCCCGGGCGGAGTGCCAGGTGACGCGGGCGGTCCCCGCTTCCGTCTCGGTGGTCTCTTCCGTCACCGTCACATCAGGGGTCACGTCAGAAGAGTGTGCCCTCCTCGGGCCCCTCCAGCTCCTTCAGCAGCTCCGGCCCGTTGTTGCGGACGTTGCTGACGGCGGTGGTGACCGGGTACGCCCGCATCAGCCCCGCAGGCGGCGGCGCGAGCAGCCCGCGCAGTTCCGCCGGGTCGGTACGGGCCGGGTCGAGCCAGGCGTCCCAGCGGTCCGGGGTGAGCATCAGCGGCATCCGGGGGTGGATGTCGGCGAGGGCGCGCGGGCCCTCGGCGGGGGCGACGGCGAGCGGGGCCGTCTCGGCCTCCGTGGTGATCACCGAGCAGGTCACCCACCAGGCCGAGGGGTGGTCGTCGGGCAGGGTGCGGTCCCGCCAGAACTCGTAGAGCCCGGCCATCGCGAAGACCGATCCGTCGGCCGGTGTCACGAAGTACGGCTGCTTGCGCGGCCGCTTCTTCTTGCCCTCGACCTCCAGGTCGCGCTCCTGTTCGCCGGTGACCCACTCGTAGTAGCCGTCGGCGGGCAGGATGCAGCGGCGGGTGGCGAAGGCACGGCGGTAGGAGGGCTTCTCGTGCACGGTCTCGGCCCGCGCGTTGATCATCCGGGCGGCGCCCTCGGGCGTCTTGGACCAGGAGGGGACCAGCCCCCACCTCAGCTTCCGCAGCTGCCGAACCGGCCGGGGGTCGCCGGCGTCCTTCAGGGGGCGGTCGAGGACGGCGTAGACCTCTTTCGTGGGGGCCACGTTGTAATCGGGCTCCAGAACCGTCTCCGTGGGCTCCCACTTCTCGATCTCGAAGACTCCTGCGAGATCCTCGGGTCCACGACTCGCCGCATACCGTCCGCACATACGTGCAACACTGCCAGATTCCACCGGACCGGAGGGGCCCTCACCGCAGATGGACAGCACCACAGCCACCTCGCTCTGGGACGAGGTCACCGGCACCCAGCCCGATCCCGGCCTGTGGGTGGTGATCGCCACCCTGGTCGCCGCGCTGGCGGTCGTCGTGCCCCACCGGCCCTGGCGGATAGCCCGCAACGCCGTCACCATCGCCCACGAGGGCGGGCACGGACTGGTGGCGCTGCTCACCGGCCGGCGGCTCACCGGCATCCGCCTGCACTCGGACACCAGCGGCCTGACCGTCAGCCGGGGAAAGCCGACCGGCCTCGGCATGATCCTCACCGCGGCGTCCGGCTACACCGCTCCCCCGCTGCTGGGCCTGGGCGGCGCCGCGCTGCTGGGCGCGGGCCGCATCACGCTGCTGCTGTGGCTGGCGACCGCGCTGCTGCTCGCCCTGCTGGTGATGATCCGCAACGCCTACGGGGCGCTGACGGTCCTGCTCACCGGCGGCGCCTTCGTCCTGGTGTCCTGGCTGGCCGGGCCGCAGGTGCAGGCGGCGTTCGCGTACGCGGTGGTGTGGTTCCTGCTGCTCGGCGGGGTCCGCCCGGCCTTCGAGCTCCAGGCGAAGCGGTCCCGGGGAGGCGCCGGGGACTCCGACGCGGACCAACTGGCCCGGCTGACGCACGCGCCGGCGGGGGTCTGGTTCTTCCTGTTCCACATGGTGTCGCTGTGCTCGCTGATCGGCGGGGGACGCTGGCTGCTGGAGCTGTGAACCGGGCCGTCCGGGACGCCTTCGCGGTGAGATCGAACGCATATATGCGCGGCACCTACCATGCCGGTGTTTCGGTCAGGTTTCGACACTTTTGATCACGATCTCCGATCGCTCTCAGCCACTAAAGTGGCCTTCATGACGCTGAACCCCGCGCACACCGCCCTCTGGTCCGCCCCGCACGCGAGCGGAGCCGTCGATGCGACCGTCCACGTGCCCGGGTCCAAATCGGTCACCAACCGGGCCCTGGTGCTGGCCGCCCTCGCCTCCGAGCCCGGCTGGCTGCGCCGCCCGCTGCGCTCCCGCGACACCCTGCTGATGGCGGGCGCGCTGCGCGAGCTGGGCGTGGGGATCGAGGAGGGCGTCGGGCCGGACGGCACCGGTGAGTTCTGGCGCGTCATCCCGGCCGGCCTGCGCGGCCCGGCCACCGTCGACGTCGGCAACGCCGGCACCGTGATGCGCTTCCTGCCCCCGGTCGCCACCCTCGCCGACGGCCCGGTCCGTTTCGACGGCGACCCGCGCTCCTACGAGCGTCCGCTGCATGGTGTGATCGACGCGCTGCGCGCGCTCGGCGCCCGGATCGACGACGACGGCCGGGGCGCGCTGCCGCTGACGGTGCACGGCGGCGGCGCCCTGGAGGGCGGCCCGGTGGCGATCGACGCCTCCTCCTCCTCCCAGTTCGTCAGCGCCCTGCTGCTCTCCGGCCCGCGCTTCAACCAGGGCGTCGAGGTCCGGCACACGGGCTCCGCGCTCCCCTCCATGCCGCACATCCGGATGACCGTCGACATGCTGCGCGCGGTCGGCGCCCAGGTCGACACCCCGGAGTCGGGCGGCGAGCCCAACGTCTGGCGGGTCACCGCGGGTGCCCTGCTCGGCCGCGACCTGACCGTCGAGCCGGACCTCTCCAACGCCCAGCCGTTCCTCGCGGCGGCGCTGGTCACCGGCGGCCGGGTCACCGTCCCGGACTGGCCGGCCCGCACCACCCAGCCCGGCGACCGGCTGCGCGAGATCTTCACCGAGATGGGCGGCTCCTGCGAACTGACCGACCACGGGCTGGTGTTCACCGGTTCGGGTGCCGTGCACGGCATCGACGTGGACCTCTCCGAGGTCGGCGAGCTGACCCCGGGCATCGCGGCCGTCGCCGCTCTCGCGGACTCCCCCTCGACCCTGCGCGGCGTCGCCCACCTGCGCCTGCACGAGACGGACCGGCTGGCCGCGCTCACCAAGGAGATCAACGAGCTGGGCGGTGACGTCACCGAGACCGCCGACGGCCTGCACATCCGCCCGCGTCCGCTGCACGGCGGCACCTTCCACACCTACGAGGACCACCGCATGGCCACCGCCGGCGCGATCCTCGGCCTGGCGGTGAAGGACGTGACGATCGAGAACGTGGCGACGACGGCGAAGACCCTGCCGGACTTCCCCGAGCTGTGGACCGGGATGCTCGGGGCCTAGGGACGCGGGACAAGCCATGCGCCGCTACGGCAAGCACACCGACGAGGACGACATCCGCACCCGTCCGGGCCGCCGCAACACCCGGCCCCGGACCACCATCCGCCCCAAGCACGAGGACGCCGCCGAGGGCATGGTCCTCACCGTCGACCGGGGCCGGCTGACCTGCCTGGTCGGGGACCGTACGGTTCTGGCGATGAAGGCCAGGGAGCTGGGCCGCAAGGCGGCGGTGGTCGGCGACCGGGTCGCCCTCGTCGGCGACCTGTCCGGCAAGAAGGACACCCTGGCACGGATCGTCCGCATCGAGGAGCGCACCTCGGTGCTGCGCCGCACCGCGGACGACGACGACCCCTTCGAGCGGGTGGTCGTCGCCAACGCCGACCAGCTCGCCATCGTCACCGCCCTCGCCGACCCCGAGCCGCGCCCCCGGCTGATCGACCGCTGCCTGGTCGCGGCGTTCGACGGCGGTCTGACCCCGCTGCTGGTGATGACCAAGTCGGACCTGGCCCCGCCGGACAAGCTCCTGGAGCTGTACGGCGCCCTGGACATCCCCCATGTCGTCACCAGCCGCGAGGAACTGGAGACCGGGGACGCCGCCGAGCGGGTCCGCGACCATCTCACCGGCAAGATCACGGCGTTCGTCGGCCACTCCGGCGTCGGCAAGACGACGCTGGTCAACGCGCTGGTCCCGGACGACCGGCGCCGCTCGACCGGTCATGTCAACGCGGTGACGGGGCGCGGCCGGCACACCACCACCTCGGCGCTCGCGCTGCCGCTGGCGGCCCCCGACAGCTGGGTCGTCGACACTCCGGGCGTACGGTCGTTCGGGCTGCACCACGTCGACCCGTCGCGTGTGATCCACGCCTTCCCCGACCTGGAGCCGGGCACGGCGGGCTGCCCCCGCGCGTGCAGCCACGACGAGCCGGACTGCGCGCTGGACGACTGGGTGGCCGGGGGGCACGCGGACCCGGCGCGGCTGTACTCGCTGCGCCGGCTGCTCGCGACACGGGAGCGCACGGAGGGCGACTGACCTTCGCGTTGTTTGCGCTCCCCCGGCGCCGGTAAGTGCATAATCGCACCAAGCCGGAACCAAGCGCGAGCAAAAGCCCGGCGAAGCGGTCACGGAACCTTGGATCTACGGGAGGACCACCCATGGCGTGGCTGCTGGTCATAGTGGCCGGGTTGCTGGAGACCGGATTCGCCGTCTGCCTCAAGCTGTCGCACGGCTTCACCCGGCTCTGGCCCACCATCGCCTTCGCCGCCTTCGCGCTGGGCAGCTTCGGCCTGCTGACCCTCTCCCTGAAGAAGCTCGACGTGGGTCCGGCGTACGCGGTGTGGACCGGCATCGGCGCGGCCGGCACCGCAATCTACGGGATGATCTTCCTCGGCGACCTGGTGTCGACGCTGAAGATCGTCTCGATCAGCCTGGTCATCCTCGGCGTCATCGGCCTCCAGCTCTCCGGCTCCTCGCACTGAGCCACCGACCCGCGAAGGCGCCAAGGCGCCGGGCCACTGATCCGGTACGGCCGTCAGGGCGCCGGCCGCCCCGGCAGTACCGTCCGCACGAGGTCGGCGACACGGCCCTCGGCCGGGGGCGCGGTCACGCAGGACAGGGCGAGCCGGACGACGAGTTCACAGGCCCGGGAGAGGTCGGTGGTCTCCGCCGGCGCGCTGCCGGACAGGGTCGCCGCGGCGCGGTCGCGCACCAGCACCACCAGCTCCCCGGGTGAGGGCAGCGGCCCGTCCGCCCGGCGCTGGGCGGGGACCACGGAGGTGGACGGCACCGCCGCGAGCGCCGGCGCGGGCAGCCGCGGCTCCCAGCATCCGGTGAGCAGGGCCCGTACCAGCGCGCTCCGGCGGGCCGCCGACGTGGTCCACTCGGCGGTCGCGGTGAGCTGCTCCCGCGGGTCCCCGGCGCCGGCGAGGACCCGTTCCACCCCGGCGAGGAAACCGTCCGCCTCCCTGCGCACCAGCGCCCGCCCGAGCCCCTCCTTGCTGCCGAACTCGTTGTACAGCGTCTGCCGGGACACCCCGGCGGAGGCGGCCACGTCCACCATGCGCACGGCGGACCAGGGCCGGCGGGCCAGCGCCGCGCCGGCGGCGTCGAGCAGGGACTCCCGCGCTCCAGGCATCTTCGCCTCCCCAGGGGCGAGCGGCTCCGCTCACAGGTTTGACGCGCCCGGGAACACTGTCAAGAGGCCGCTCACCACCGGGACTTCCCCCACCCCGGCCGCCCCTGGTGGCTGCGCCGGGTCCGTGCCGGATACGGTTGCCGCATGCCGGACTACCTCGACGACCTCCGTCTCGCCCACGTCCTCGCGGACGCCGCCGACGCGACGACCATGGACCGTTTCAAGGCCCTCGACCTCAAGGTCGAGACCAAGCCGGACATGACGCCGGTCAGCGAGGCGGACAAGGCGGCCGAGGAACTGCTGCGCGGGCATCTCCAGCGCGCCCGCCCGCGCGACGCGGTCCTCGGAGAGGAGTACGGCGTCGAGGGCACCGGTCCGCGCCGCTGGGTGATCGACCCGATCGACGGCACCAAGAACTACGTCCGGGGCGTCCCGGTGTGGGCCACGCTGATCTCCCTCATGGAGGCGGGCGAGGGCGGCTACCAGCCGGTGGTGGGTGTGGTCTCCGCCCCGGCGCTGGGCCGCCGCTGGTGGGCCGCGAAGGGCAACGGCGCCTTCTCCGGACGCAGTCTGACCTCCGCCTCCCGGCTGCGCGTCTCGCGGGTGTCCGGGCTCTCCGACGCGTCCTTCGCCTACTCCTCGCTCGGCGGCTGGGAGGAGCGGGGGCGGCTGGACGGCCTCCTGGACCTGAGCCGCAAGGTGTGGCGCACGCGCGCGTACGGCGACTTCTGGCCGTACATGATGGTCGCCGAGGGGGCGGTCGACTTCTGCGCCGAGCCGGAGCTGTCCCTGTGGGACATGGCCGCGCCGGCGATCGTGGTGACGGAGGCCGGCGGCACCTTCACCGGGCTCGACGGCCGGCCGGGCCCGCACAGCGGCGACGCGGCCGCGTCGAACGGACTGCTCCACGACGAGCTGCTCCGCCACCTCGGCGGACGGCACTGACGGCCCTCTTGTTTGCCCGCTCTTTGCCTGCCACCCTGAGAGTCCCCCTCCTTGTGAACTTGTGAATCCATGAACTAGCTCATGGATTGACCCGGAGGGGCCTTCGGGACTCACCAGGAGGTGGCTCCACCCATGCTCGTCCGCGACGCCATGAGCACGGTCGTCCTCACCATCGGCCCCGACCACACCCTGCGCCAGGCCGCCGCCCTGATGGCCGCCCGGCGGGTGGGCGCGGCCGTCGTCCACGATCCTCACGCCGAGCAGATCGGCATCCTCACCGAACGCGACATCCTCGTCTCCCTCGGCCGGGGCCAGGACCCGGACGCCGAGCGCACCCATGCCCACACCACCGGTGACGTGGTCTTCGCCGCGCCGTCCTGGACACTGGAGGAGGCGGCCGGCGCGATGACCCGCGGCGGCTTCCGCCACCTGATCGTCCTTGACCGCGGCGAGCCGGCGGGCATCGTCTCGGTCCGCGACATCATCCGCTGCTGGGTGCCGGCCCGGGTACCCGCCTGACCACGACGGAACGGGCCGGGTCCCCGGTGAAGGGGAGCCCGGCCCGCCGCCACGACAAGCGGTCCAGTGCTGTCAGCCGCGCAGGGCCTGGACCGCGGCCTCCAGCCGCTTGCCGAAGTCGGGGTCCGCCTGGCGGAAGTTGTTGATCGCGCGCTCGACGATGTCCTCGCGCGAGACCTGGGAGATGCCGCCCGCCAGGTTGGCGACCAGGCGCTCCTTCTCGTCCTCCGTCATCAGCCGGTAGAGGTTGCCCGCCTGGACGAAGTCGTTGTCCTCGGTGTGCACCGGGGCGACGGTCTCGCCGGTGACACCGGTGACCGCGACCGGCTGCCACAGCGCGCGGTCCGTCTGGTGCGGGCCGCCGAAGCTGTTCGGCTCGTAGTTCTTCGCGCCCTTGTGCCGGCCGTCGTACAGGTAGCCGTCACGGGAGTGGGTGCGCGCCTCGGTGGCGTGCGGGCGGTTCACCGGCAGGTGGTCGGCGTTGATGCCGACGCGGTAGCGGTGGGCGTCGCCGTAGGCGAAGAGGCGGCCCTGGAGCATCTTGTCCGGGGACGGGCCGATGCCGGGCACGAAGTGCGCCGGGGAGAAGATCGACTGCTCGACCTCGGCGAAGATGTTCTCCGGGTTCCGGTTCAGCTCCATCTTGCCGAACCAGTGGATCGGGTAGTCCGCGTGCGGCCAGACCTTGGTGAGGTCGAACGGGTTGAAGCGGTAGGTCGCCGCCTCGGCCACCGGCATGATCTGCACGCCGACCGTCCAGGACGGGTAGTCGCCGCGCTCGATGGCCTCGCGCAGGTCGCGCTGGTGGGAGTCGGGGTCCTTGCCCGCGAGGATCTCGGCCTCCTCGGCGGTCAGGTTCTTGATGCCCTGGTCCGTCTTGAAGTGGTACTTCACCCAGAAGGCCTCGCCGGCCTCGTTGTTCCACTGGTAGGTGTGCGACCCGAAGCCGTCCATGTGCCGGTAGGAGGCCGGGATGCCGCGGTCGCCGTGCAGCCAGGTCACCTGGTGCGTCGACTCGGGCGACAGGCTCCAGAAGTCCCAGACGTTGTCCGCCTCCTGCGAGCCCGTGTACGGGTCGCGCTTCTGGGTGTGGATGAAGTCGGGGAACTTGATGGCGTCCTTGATGAAGAACACCGGGGTGTTGTTGCCGACGAGGTCGTAGTTGCCCTCCTCGGTGTAGAACTTCACCGCGAAACCGCGCGGGTCGCGCACCGCGTCCGCCGCGCCCAGGTTGCCGGCCACGGTGGAGAAGCGGAGGAAGACCTCGGTCTCCTTGCCGACCTCGGAGAGGAAGGCGGCACGGGTGTACGGGGTGACGTCCGCGGTGACCTTGAAGGTGCCGTAGGCGCCGGCGCCACGGGCGTGCACGACGCGCTCCGGGATGCGCTCGCGGTTGAAGTGGGCCAGCTTCTCCAGGAGGAGCTGGTCCTGGACGAGCACGGGGCCACCGACACCGGCCGTCTCGCTGTTCTGGTTGTCGGATACCGGAGCTCCGGCCTCCGTAGTGAGCGGTCCCTGAGTCACGTGGGCCTCCTGCGCCATTTCTGCTGTACCTGTCCCTTGGCCGAAGCCGTAGCCGATCCTACAATGGACAATGTCTAAGTCAAGTAAGGCTCCAAAGTCACACTGGTTCGGGACCTGGCTCCCCTGGCTGTTAGGCTGGTTGGCATGAGTGACCTACTGGAACGGCTGCGTGGACGTGGATGGCGCATGACCGCCCAGCGGCGCGTCGTGGCCGAGGTCCTGGACGGCGAGCACGTCCATCTGACGGCCGACGAGGTGCACGCCCGGGCCGTGACGAAGCTGCCCGAGATCTCCCGGGCCACCGTCTACAACACCCTGGGCGAGCTGGTCTCGCTCGGCGAGGTGCTGGAGGTGGCGACGGACAAGCGCGCCAAGCGCTACGACCCGAACGCGCACCGGCCGCACCACCACTTGGTCTGCGCCCAGTGCGGCGCCATCCGGGACGTCCACCCGTCCGGCAATCCGCTGGCCGACCTCCCCGACTCGGAGCGCTTCGGCTTCACGGTGTCGGACGTCGAGGTCACCTACCGCGGCATCTGCCCGAACTGCGCCGCGGCCTGAACCTGCCGCTTCCCCGGTACCGATGAGGTGCCGGGGTTTTTCGTGCCACGGGACACGCCGGCCCCGGCAACGCACCGAGGGCCGGAACCCTTTCGGATTCCGGCCCTCGGCCATCAGTAGCGGGGACAGGATTTGAACCTGCGACCTCTGGGTTATGAGCCCAGCGAGCTACCGAGCTGCTCCACCCCGCGGCGATGAATGCAACATTACGTCAAGGTCGCGGGCGGAAGCAAATCGGGTGCCGCCGGGGACGTGATGCGCCCCCGCGCGGCCGGGCGCCACAGGAGTGCGCCGCGCGCCCGCCCCGGCCGGCGCCCCGGAGCCCGACGCGCGCCTCGGTGTGAACGGCGCCCGCACCCGGCCTGTCGGACGGCGTCACGAACGGCGCCCGCGCCCGCAGATGACGGCAGTGAACGGCGCCCGCGCCGCCGCACGCCCGGCACGAGCGGCGCCCCCGCGCCCGCGAAGGACCCGCGTGGGGCGCGACGCACCCCCGCTCACGCCGACAGTTCCTCCCGCAGCGCGTCCCGCAGCCGGGCCGCCCGCCGGGCCACCTCGGTGGGTCCCAGTGTGACCGCGCGGTCGGCCCACCGCTGCCCCTCGGACAGCTCCCCGCGGCGCGCGCAGACCAGGGCGAGCCGGAGCGCCGCCCGGCCGTGACCGGCGTCGGCGGCGCGGGTCCACCACAGGGCCGCCTCCGGCTCGCTGCCCTCGCGGGCCAGCAGCAGCCCCAGGTTGAACGCGCCGTTGCGGGACCCGGCCTCGGCCGCCGCCCTGTACCAGCGGGCGGCCTCCACCACGTCGCCGCGCGCCGCGGCCAGCATGCCGACCCGGACCTGGGCGCGGCGGTGGCCCTGCCCGGCCGCCCGCTCGTACCACTCCTCGCACTCGGTCTTCTCGTGCGCCGGCTCGCCCAGCTCGTGCGCGGGCTCCGGCGGCCGGCGGGCGTCCAGCAGCGCGGCCAGCCGGTACGCCGCCTCGGCGCTGCCCGCGCCGGCCGCGCACCGCAGGTGCCGCTCGGCCTCCTGCTCGTCCCCGTCGCGCAGCCGGGCCATGCCGACCTGGAGCGCGGCCTCGGCGTGCCCGGCGGAGGCGGCCCGCTCGTACCAGCGCAGGGCCTCCTCGTCGGCGCCGCGCCCGGCGTACAGGATGCCGAGGTTGAAGGCGGCGTCCACGCTGCCCGCCTCGGCGGCCTTGGAGAACCAGGGCTCGGCACCGGTCCGGTCGCCGCTCTGGAGCAGCAGGATCGCCAGCGCGTTGGCGGCCTCCCGGTGCCCGGCGTAGGCCGCGCGCCGGTACCACTGCTCGGCCTGCTGGGTGCGGCCCTGCGCGGCGCAGAGCAGGCCGAGGTTGTACGCGCCGTTGTCGTCGCCGGCGTCCATCGCCGCCCGGTACCAGCGCTCGGCGGTCTGGTGCTCGCCCCGCTCGGCGTGCAGCGCGCCCAGCGCGTTGGCCGCGTTGCCGTCGCCGTCCTGCGCGGCGCGCAGCCACCAGACGGCGGCGCTCTCGGTGTCCCCGGCGTCGCGCAGGAGAAAGCCCAGCGCGCAGGCGGCGCGCGCCTCGCCGTCCTTGGCGGAGGTCAGGTACCAGCGCCCGGCCTCCTTCAGCTCGCCGCGCCGCTCCAGGATCGCGCCGAGGTGCAGCGCGGCCCGCCGGTGGCCGCGGGCCGCGGCCTGCCGGTACCACTGCTCGGCCTCGTCGGCCGCGCTCCGCTGCTCGCCGTCGCCACCGGTCTCCCGCGCGGCCCGCCGGTCCAGGGCGCGGGCCAGCCGGTACGCGGCCTCCCGGTGCCCCCGCTCGGCGGCCATCCGCATCCAGCGCTCGGCCGCCGTGTCACCGCGGTGTTCCAGCAGGTCGGCGAGGGCGTAGGCGCCGAGGACATGGCCCTGCTCGGCGGACTGGCGCAGCCAGTACTCGGCGGCGGGCTCGTCACCGCGCTCGCGGAAGTGGCGGCCCAGCGCGTGCGCCGCGGCGGCCGATCCGGCGACGGCGGCGATCCGCCACCAGCCGGCGGCCTCGTCGGCGTACCCGCGCTGGTGCAGCAGGACGCCCAGGTTGTTGGCGGCGGCACGGTCCCCGGCCGCGGTGGCGGCCCGCAGGTGGGGTTCGGCTCCGTCGAGATCACCGCGGCGCAGCAGCATCGACCCGAGAACACTCTTCGCCTCGACGTCACCGGCTTCGGCGGCGAGCCGCCGGCGCACCTCCTCGGCCGCCTCGTCGGCGGCCTCGGTCTCGTCCCCGGTCCCGCCGGGGCCGGATGACTGCACAAATCGCCCCGTCTCGAACAGAGTTGCCATGTCCCCCATAACGTCCATCGTCGCACCACCTGCAACCTGGGTACACCCGGTATACCGCAGTCAGTGAGGTCACTTCAGCGTTTTGTCGACATGCCCACAGAGAGACAAGTCAAACACAGATCGCCCAACTCCCGTAGGCGGCGCGGCCGTCGGGCCGGCCGGACACGCGTCCCGGCACACGACAAAGGCCCGGATCTCATGAGATCCGGGCCTTCGCGGCCGTCCACGTGCTGTGTCCGACTTCAGTAGCGGGGACAGGATTTGAACCTGCGACCTCTGGGTTATGAGCCCAGCGAGCTACCGAGCTGCTCCACCCCGCGCCGTTGTGTTCTCAACCTATCACGGCGCGGGAGGGAGGCCGACCACGGGCCGGTCAGCCGCTGTCCGGGGATGCGCTGTCGCTCGCGCTCGGTGACGGACTGGACGCGCTGTCGCCGTTCTTGCCGCCGCTGCCGCTCCGGTCCGCCTCGGCCTGGGCGTCCTCGGCCCGGCGCAGTGCCTCCTCCAGGTCCTTCTGGGCCTCGCCGTACGCCGTCCAGTCGTTCTCCTGGAGGGCCTTCTGGCCGGCGTCGAAGGCCGCCTGGGCGTCGTCGAGCGCCTGCTGGACCGTCGGGTCGCTCGACGTCGGCGGCGGTTCGGCGGTGTCGTCGCCCTCGTCCGGCGGTTCGGCCGCCGCGCTGCCCTTGCCGAAGACCTTGTCGAGGGCCTCGTCCAGGGTGTCCTCGAAGGCGGTCTGGCCGCCGTAGGTCACCAGCACCTTGCGCAGCAGCGGGTACTTGAGGCCGCCGCCGCGGACGTAGACCGGCTCCACGTAGAGCAGTCCGCCGTCGAGCGGCACCGTCAGCAGGTTGCCGTACTCCACCTCCGAGTCGCCGCCTCTGAGCAGCCTGATGGACTCGGCGATGTCCTGTTCGGAGTTGAACTGGCTCTGCACCTGTTTGGGGCCGTCGACGGTCGTGCTGGTCGGCAGTTTCAGGATTCTGATCTTGCCGTAGCCGCTGGTGCCCGCCTCGGCGTCGACCGCCATGAACGCGCTGAGGTTGTCCCGCCCGTTGGGCGTGAACGTGGTCGTCAGCGAGAACGACTGCTGGTCCTGGTCGGGCATCTTCATGCTCAGGTAGTACGGCGGCACCGCGTCGCCCGACTTGTTGGTCGGGTCCCCCGGCACCTGCCAGACCTCGCTGCCGCTGAGGAACGTCTCGGCGTCCTCCACGTGGTAGCGGCTGAGCAGCTCGCGCTGGACCTTGAACAGGTCCTGCGGGTAGCGCAGATGGGCCATCAGGGCGCCGGAGATCTCCGACTTGGGCTGCACCGTGTCGGGGAACGCCTTCATCCAGGTCTTGAGGACCGGGTCCTGGGTGTCCCACTGGTAGAGCTTGACCTCGCCGGTGTACGCGTCGACGGTCGCCTTCACCGAGTTGCGGATGTAGTTGACCTGGTTCTGCTGGGCGACCACCGCGCGGTTGTCGTTGGTCGCGGTCAGCGAGTCGGCGGTGGTGTCGCCGAGAGTGGTGCGCGAGGCGTACGGATAGCCGTTGGTGGTCGTGTAGGCGTCCACGATCCACTGGATGCGGCCGTCCACCACCGCCGGGTAGGCGTCGCCGTCGATGGTCAGCCAGGGCGCGACCGCCTCGACGCGGTCCTTCGGGGTGCGGTTGTAGAGGATCTTCGAACCGTCGCCGATCGCCCCGGAGTAGAGGATCTGCGGCTCGTTCAACGCCACCGCGTACGCCGCCCGGTTGACCGGGTTGGAGAGGTCGACCCCGCCGTCACCCTTGTAGCTGGTGGTCTTCTCCCCGCTGTCGTCGGAGTAGTCGATCTCCTTCTGGGGACCGCCGACGATGGAGTACGTGCTGGTCTTCTCGCCGTAGTAGATCCGCTGCTCGTACGTGCCGAGGTCGCCCTTGGAGGGCAGGTTGGACTCGGTGAAGACCGGGCGGCCCTCGGGGTCGACCTCGGTGCCCCTGGCGGCGACCACACCGAAGCCGTGGGTGTAGCGGAAGTGGTTGTTGATCCAGTTCTGCTTGTCGACGCCCGCCAGGTTCAGCTCACGCAGGCCGATGACCGTGTCCTGGTCCGAGCCGTCCTTGCTGTAGCGGTCGACGTCCAGGTTGGTCGGGAAGGCGTAGTACTTCCGCATCTGCTGGAGCTGCTGGAACGTCGGCGAGACGATGTTCGGGTCCATGATGCGGATGCTGGCGGTGTCGGAGACGTCGTCGCGCAGCCGCGTCAGGTCCTTGGTGTCGCTCTTGCCGTCGTACTCGGTGACCTCGGTGCCGTCGATGCCGTACGCGTCCCGGGTCGCCGCCAGGTTCTTCTCGACGTACGGCGCCTCCTTGGCCTGCTCGTTCGGCTGGACCTGGAACTTCTGCACGATCGCCGGGTAGAGGCCGCCGATCAGGATGGCGGAGAGCACCATCAGGCCGAAGCCGATCACCGGGAGCTGCCAGGTGCGCCGCCAGATGGTGGCGAAGAACAGCAGGGCGCAGATGACGGCGATGCAGAACAGGATCGTCTTGGCCGGCAGATAGGCGTTGGCGTCGACGTACCGCAGGCCCGTCCAGTTGTCGGTGGCCTTGAAGTCACTGGACTTCACCGCCAGTCCGTAGCGGTCCAGCCAGTACGCCACCGCCTTCAGGGCGACGAAGATGCCGATCAGCACGGACAGGTGGCCGGTGGCCGCTCCCGTGGCGCGGGCGCCGGGGCTGGTGACGCGCAGCCCGCCGTACAGGTAGTGCGTCAGCGCGGCGGCGATCACGGAGATGATCACGGCGGCGAAGCCGAAGCCGAGCAGGAACCGGTACCAGGGCAGGTCGAAGGCGTAGAAGGCCACGTCCAGCTTGAACTGGGGGTCCTTCTGGCCGAACGGCACGCCGTTGACCCACATCAGCCACGTGCGCCACTGGCCGGCCGCCGAGGCACCGGCGATCAGGCCGACCAGGGCGGTGATGCCGAGCAGCAGCCACTTCTTGTAGGGCGCGATGCCCATCCGGTACCGGTCGAGGTTCTGCTGCTCCATCGACATGGCGCTCAGCGGCGGGCGCATGCGGTGGGCCAGCCAGATGTTGAACCCCACGGCGAGGGCCATCAGCAGGCCGAAGACGAAGAACAGTCCGATCTTCGTCCACAGGGTCGTGGTGAACACCGACGAGTAGTCGACCGACCGGTACCAGAGCCAGTCCGTCCAGAAGCCCGCGAACATGGTGAACGCCATGGCCAGCACGGCCAGGACGCCCAGCGTCAGGAGCAGCGTCCGGACGCGCCGGGACGGTCGTCCCACTCTGATCCGTGGCCCTGTCGGGCCTCCGCCGCGGTCCGGCATCTGGAAAGCCAAGGTGCGCACCTCGAAGTTCGCTGTCGTAAGTCCTCAGACCCCCGGGTTCGTGGGCCCTCCGTGCGCCCCCGTACTCGCGGGCCCACACTCATGCAACTTACTCATCGTTTACTCGGTTCCCGATTCCGGCCCCGAACGAGGCAGGATTGTGACCATGTCCAACACCCCCATGGCGGCGAGCCCGCTGACCCGGTCCGTGCTCGAGATCGACGAGTACGTGTCCGGCCTCGGCTGGGACCAGCCCGCCCGCCTCTTCGCCCTCGTAGACACCGCACGACTTCAGGCCGAGCAGCCCTCGCTCGCGGACCGGCTCGGTCTCCAGAACGAGGGCGAGTCCGCCGGCCTCACCCCGATCGAGCAGGACGAAGTGCCGGCGGACCGGCCGCTGGACGAGTTCCTGGCGACCATCGCCTGGCCGGACGCGGTGACCGGCTGCGCCCTGAGTGTGGAGCGGCTGATGCTGCCGCCGTCCGCGGAGGCGCAGGTTCCGCAGGGTCTGGGCGAGGCCGAGCTGGCGAAGTGGGTGGCGGACCACCCGGACCGGCAGGAGGTCCGCATGACGGTGGCCGTGCTGCGCGACGGGGCGCGCGAGTCGGCGCTGCGGCTGCGCGAGAAGGACACGCCGACCGAGGTGCTCACCGGGTCCGACCTGGTGCCGGGCCTTGCCGAGGCGCTGGCGGCGACCTTCGCGGAGTAGGTCTCAGCCCGTCGTGCAGGAGGGCAGCGAGCCGGTGTCCCCGGACCGGATGCCCTTGAGCGCGTCCAGGGCGTCGCCGATGGTGTCCACCTTGACCAGGGTGAGGCCGTCGGGGGTGTCCTTCGCGGCGGCGGCGCAGTTGCCGGCGGGCGTCAGGAAGTACCGGGCGCCCTTGTCGCGGGCGCCGACCGTCTTCATCTCGATGCCGCCGATCGGGCCGACCTTGCCGTCGTCGTCGATGGTGCCGGTGCCCGCGACGAACTGGCCTCCGGTGAGGTCTCCGGGGGTCAGCTTGTCGTAGATGCCGAGGGCGAACATCAGGCCGGCGCTGGGCCCGCCGACGTCGGCGAGCTTGATGTCGATGCTGAACGGGAAGGTGTGGTCGGTCCCGGCGGAGATCCCTACGATGGCGCGCTTCTCTCCGGTGTCGTCGGAGGCGGCCGTGGTGATGGTGACCTTCTCGGTGGTGGTCGCCGTCCGGTTCTCCTTCTCGGCGGCGGCCTGCTCCTTGGCGGGCACGACCGTGAACGTCACGTCCTCGCCGGGCTTGTGCCGGGTGACCAGTTCGGCGACGTCGGCGGGCTGCTTCACCGCCGTGCCGTCGACCGACTTGATCACGTCACCGGCGTGCAGCTCGCCCTCGGCCGGGGAGTCCTTGACGACGGTGGAGACCACCACCCAGGACTTCACCGGGACGTCCAGCTCCTTCAGGGCCGCGACCTTGGCGCTCTCCTGGGACTGGCTGAACTCCTCGGCGTTCTCCTGGGTGGACTGCTCCTCGGTCTTGCCGTCCGGGTAGAGCGTGTCGTGCGGCACGACCTTGTTGTCGTGGGCGAGCCAGCCGTAGACGGCCTCGACGAGGTTCATCTTGTAGTCGGCGCTGGTGACGCGGACCGTCGTCATGTTGAGGTGGCCGCTCGCCTCGTACGTCTTGTGCCCGGAGATCTGGAGCACCGGCTCGCCGTCGTGATCGCCCAGCGTGTTCACCGTCGGCCCCGGGGACATCTCCGCGTACGGCACGGGGATGAAGACTCCCGCGCACAGGAGCGCGATCAGCATCAGGGTGGAGGCGAGCATCGTCGCGGTGCGGCGTGGCATGGAACGACAGTACGGGACGGTCCTGTCGGCGCACCGTCAGGGCGGACCGGGCAGGTGGCCCTAGGTACGGGAGTGCTGCTTCTCCATGGCTTCGCGGAAGCGGGCGTACCCGTCGAGTTCGGGACCGTCGCCCCGTACCTTGCGGGTCCGGTTGGCCCAACTTCCCCACAGACCCGCGACGATCGCAGCGACCAGCGGAATGAGCAACCAGGCGAGCGCCGCCATGCCGACCTCCCGACCCCATGTGCGCGACTGACCGATCAGCAGATTAACCATCCGCAGTGACAACGGTCGTGCCGGGGGTGCGGTTACGCAACCGGACGGCCGCGCGGAGGCCCTCAGCAGGCGCCCACCCACTCCTCCGTGCCGTCGCTGAACGTCTGGTGCTTCCAGATGGGCACCTCGTGCTTGAGGTCGTCGATCAGCTTGCGGCATGCCTCGAACGCCTCGCCCCGGTGCGGGCAGGAGACGGCGACGACGACGGCGAGGTCACCGATCCGCAGGTCGCCCACGCGGTGCACCGCCGCCAGGGCGCGCACCGGGTGGTCGGCGGCGACCTTCTCGGCGATCCGCCGCATCTCCGCCTCGGCGCTGGGGTGGCAGGAGTAGCCGAGCCGGTCGACGTCGGCTCCCCCGTCGTGGTCGCGCACGGTGCCCACGAACAGGGCGGTCCCGCCGGCCGCGGAGTCGCCGACGGCCCGGAAGACCTCGTCCACGGAGAGCGGCGTGTCACGGATCGCGATCAGCTTGACCGGGTCCTGCGCGGCCTGCTCGCCGGGGTGATCGTTCATGGGTGCCATGCCTCCATCGTGCCGCACGGCCGGGAGAGGCGGAACCGTGCTGTCGGCCGGTACGCGCGCGTGCCGGTTCGGAGGCTCCTACGAGAGCCCTGCGGGCGTTCCCGGGGTCGTCAGATCCGGCGTCGGGCCCTGCGTGCCCGGCGGACCACCGCCGCCGCGCCCAGCAGGGCCACCGTCGCGCCCGCCGCGCCCGCCGCCGTCGCGTCCTTGCGGCCCAGGCGCCGCCCGGCGACCGTGTGCCGGCCGGACACCTCTTCGAGCAGCTCGGCGAGGACCTCCTCGTTGGTGTACTTCGGCCGCCACCCGGCGTCGTGCAGCCGGCTGCCGCTGACCACCCAGGGGTACATGGTGTAGGCGAGGTCCCCGGCCGGGGAGGGCGTGAGCCCGATGCGGTGCAGCCGGGCCGCCGCGCCCAGGGCCACCGCGGACGGCAGCTCCATGCGGCGGATGCCGCTCAGCTCCTCGACCTCCTCCTGCTCCAGCCAGCCGTCGCAGCCGACGGCCAGCTCGCCGTCGACCTTCTCCAGGGCGGCGTACTCCAGCGCGCCGCACAGGTCGTCGACGTGGCAGAACTGCCAGGCGGGCCGCGACCCGGCCACCACGAGCAGCCGGGGCGACTCGAAGTACCTGGTCAGCGCCGTGTCGGTGCCGCCGACCAGGACGGCGGGGCGCACGACGGTGACATTCAGCCCAGGGTGCGCGCGGGGCGCGCGGCGGGCGAGGCGCTCGATCTCCAGCAGGTCGCCGACGCCGGTGGCCTCGGCGGTGGCGCGCAGCTCGGCGTCCTCCGACAGGGGCAGCTCGTTGTCCGGCAGGGCGCCGTAGACCATCGCGGAGGTGCACAGCACCACGCGGTGCACGCCGGCCGCCGCGGCGGCGGTCAGCACGGTCTGCGTCCCCCGGACGTTGTAAGCCGTCCGGGCGGCGGCGTCGGTCTCCAGGTCCAGGTCGAGCGCGAGGTGCACCACGACGTCGGCGCCGCGCAGCTTGTCGGCGATGGCCGGGTCCCGCACGTCCAGGACGTGCCACCGCGCGTCCGCGCACTCGCCGCGCCGCTCGTCGATCGCCACGACCTGCTTGACCTCGTCGGACGCGGCGAGCCGGGCGGTGAGCAGGGCGCCGGTGCCGGACGCGGCGCCGGTCACCGCGACGACGGGTCCCCGCGCCACGCGGGCGGACGGGCTGGTTGACTGGTTTCGCGCTGCGCGAACCTGCGGATCTGGGGAACTCACCGGGCGTCTCCAGCGGTTGTCTTCAGTACGCACGCGGTGACGCGTCCGTACCAGGTGGCATCCATCCTGCCGCAGGCCGTCAGTCGGCGAAGCACCGAGGCCCGATCCGCCCCGGGTGTCTACGCTGGGTGGTGAATGTCGGGCAGCCGTGCCGCCGGAGAGAACCGGCGGCCCTACCAGCCGAGGAACCCCGTGAGTGACACCCCATTCGGATTCGGCCTTCCGCCGGAGGAGCCGGACGACGGCGACGAGGGCAAGAAGAAGGACCAGGAGAGCGGCGGTGGTCGGGGACCGGCCAACCCGTTCGGTTTCGGGCAGCCCGGTGGAGGTCTGGGCGGCCCCGGCGCGGACAATCCGTTCGCCGCCATGTTCGGTTCGATGAACCCCACCGACCTGGGCGCCGCCTTCCAGCAGCTGGGCCAGATGCTCTCCTACGAGGGCGGCCCGGTGAACTGGGACATGGCCAAGCAGATCGCCCGCCAGACGGTCGCCCAGGGCGCACCGGACGGCACCAAGGACGCCAGCGTCGGCCCCGCCGAGCGCAGTGCCGTCCAGGAGGCCGTCCGGCTGGCGGACCTGTGGCTCGACGACGCCACCGCCCTGCCCTCGGGCGCGGGCTCCGCGGTGGCCTGGAGCCGCGCGGAGTGGGTCGAGGCGACCCTGCCCGCCTGGAAGGAGCTGGTCGACCCGGTCGCCGAGCGCGTCGGCAACGCCATGGGTGACGTCCTGCCCGAGGAGATGCAGGCCATGGCCGGCCCGCTCATCGGCATGATGCGCTCCATGGGCGGCGCCATGTTCGGCACGCAGATCGGGCAGGCCGTCGGCGTGCTCGCCGGCGAGGTCGTCGGTTCGTCCGACATCGGCCTGCCGCTCGGCCCGGCCGGCAAGGCCGCGCTGCTCCCCGCCAACGTCGAGCGGTTCGGCAAGGACCTGGGCGTCCCCCAGGAGGAGGTGCGGCTGTACCTCGCCCTGCGCGAGGCCGCCCACCAGCGTCTCTTCGCCCATGTGCCGTGGCTGCGCTCGCACCTGTTCGGCGCGGTCGACGGGTACGCCCGCGGCATCAAGGTGGACACCGCCAAGCTGGAGGACGTGGTCGGGCAGTTCGATCCGCAGAACCCCGAGCAGTTGCAGGAGGCTCTCCAGCAGGGCATGTTCCAGCCGGAGGACACGCCGGAGCAGAAGACGGCCCTGGCCCGTCTGGAGACGGCTCTGGCGCTCGTCGAGGGCTGGGTGGACGCGGTGGTGCACGCCGCCGCCAAACCGCGGCTGTCCTCGGCCGACGCGCTGCGCGAGACGCTGCGCCGCCGTCGCGCCTCGGGCGGCCCGGCGGAGCAGACCTTCGCCACGCTGATCGGCCTGGAGCTGCGGCCGCGCCGGCTGCGGGACGCGTCCCGGCTGTGGGCGTCGCTGACGGACGCGCGGGGCGTCGACGGCCGGGACGGCCTGTGGGCCCACCCGGACATGCTGCCGACCGCCACCGACCTGGACGACCCGGACGGTTTCGTCCACCGCGAGCAGCTGGACTTCTCCGAGCTGGACAAGATGCTCGGTGAGGCCGCCGGCAAGCCCGACCTGAAGAAGCGGGAGCAGCGGGAGCGGAAGGACGGGGCCGACGCCGAGGACGAGGGCGACGGCACGGAGTGAGCCTTCACGACGACGCGGTCCTCGTCCTCAAGGGGTACGAGGACCAGGACGAGCTGCGCCAGGTGTACCTCGATCACCTGGCGGCGCATCCGGACGGCCTGTGGAAGTCCTGCGGCGACGGGCACGTCACGGCGAGCGCCCTGGTGATCGACCCCGCGCGCGAGCGGGTCCTGCTGACCCTGCACAGGAAGCTGCGGATGTGGCTGCAGATGGGCGGGCACTGCGAGCCGGAGGACGCCACGCTCGCCGCGGCCGCGCTGCGCGAGGGCACCGAGGAGTCCGGTGTCGCCGGGCTCACCCTGCTCCCCGGCGGCCCGGTGCGGCTGGACCGGCACCACACGCCGTGCGCCTGGCACCTGGACGTCCAGTACGCGGCCCTGGCCCCGGCCGGCGCGGTGGAGGCGATCAGCGACGAGTCGCTGGACCTGCGCTGGTTCGGCTACGACGAGGTAGCGGAGGTCGCCGACGACTCCGTCGTCCGGCTCCTCGCGGCCACCCGCGCCAGGCTCTGACGGCGTACGGGTAAGGGGCGAGCACCCAGGTGCTCGCCCCTTACCCGTACGCCTCGGGTCAGCTCCAGACGTTGCCCTGGTTCTGACCGCGTGCCCCCTGCTGGCCCACGCCGTACTGGGCGGCCGGTCCGCCGCCGATCGCCGCGTTCTGCGGCGGCAGCAGCTCACTGGGCTGCACGAGGGCGAAGCCGCTGCCCATGAAGCTCAGCTCCCAGCCCTCGCCGGTGTTGCCGCGGCGCCGGAACACCCCCGAGGAATGGGTCTGGGCCTGCATCTGCACCCGCAGCCCGGTGGACCAGGCGACGATCGCGTCCGCGTCGCAGTTGACGTACGTGTCCGGCGTCACCCGCATCAGCAGCGGCGCGCCCGAGGTCATCAGCGCGATCCGGCCGCGGCCGGTGATGTTGAGCTGGTACTTCCCCGAGCCGGAGATGCCGTACAGGCTGTCCACGGCGATGACCTCGTGGTGCAGGGAGGAGTCCATCGCCAGCACATAGGCGCTGTCGACGGTGAGGCCCTCCTGCTCGACGTCCAGGACGTGGATCTGCTGGGCCAGGTTGGCGAGGTAGACCGTGCCCTGCCCGTGGCAGCGCATCAGGTCCAGGCCCTCGCCCGTGCGGGCACGCGCGCGTGCCTGGCCGCGGCTCCGGAACTCGGCGTCGAACTCGACGAGCCCCTGGTAGGCGACCATCGTGCCCTTGCGGGCGAGGATGTCGTCGTGGCCCTCCAGGGCGACGCGGAGCATCTGCTTGTTCTGGAGGCTCCAGCGCTCCGGGGACTGCTGGTCGTTGTAGGCGAAAAGCGGGCTCTGCATGGTGTTCTGCTCCCCCTCAGCCCCGGACCCGGAGACGGTCGGTGCTGTCCTCACTGGGCTGGACGACGACGATGCCCTGACCGGAGAAGGCCATCTGGTAGGCCTCGCCGCTGCCGCGGCCGATCAGCGACCCGGCTTTGAAGCTGCGCTTGCCCTTGACCTTCAGGTTCGGCGACCAGGCGACGAGCGCGTCCGGGTCGACGTACGTCTCGTCCTCGCCGCCGCCGCAGTCGACGACGATCGGCTTGCCCCGCGAGGTGAGCGCCACCCACCCCTGGCCGGAGATCTTCGTGTTCCACAGCCCCTGCCCGGCGAACTTCGCCAGGCCCTTGACCCGCTCCACGCCCCAGGTGAGCTGCGCGTCGAAGGCCAGCAGGTTGGTGGCGTTGACGGAGATCCCGTCGCCGTCGAGCTGGATCACGACGACGTCGGCGCCGTAGTCGGCGAGGTAGAGCAGGCCGTCGCCGGAGCACTTCATCAGGGGCGCGCCCTCGCCGGTCATCCAGTCCTTGGCGATCTGCCGGACGGCGGGCGGGTTGGGCTCGTACTGCACGAAGCCCTCGTAGGCGACCATCGAGCCCACGCGCGCGAAGAGGTCGTTGCCGGTCTGCAGGGCGACCTTGAGCATGTGGTCGCCGTGGTTCTCCATGCGGGCGGTGACCGGTGCGGGGGCGTAGCCCGCGAGCGGCTGGTTCATGTCGGGCGCTCCCTCAGATCTCGTACGGCTGGACGACGATGAAGTTGCCGGGCGCTCCCCGGAACTGGAGGTTCACGCTCTCGCCGGTGTCGCCGGGGTAGGAGTTGCGGCGCATCCGCACCTGGCTGGAGACGATGACCTGGGCGGCGGCCGACCAGGCGACGACCGCGTTGCAGTCGGCGAACGTGGTGGGGGTGACCGGCAGGACCACCGGCGTGCCGTGGGTCTTGAGGACGAGCGTGCCGGTGCCCTGGAACTGCATCGTGAACAGCGCGCCGCCGGGGATGCCGTGGCCCTCGATCCGGCGTACCTCGTACTGGAGGCTCTCGTCGAACGCCAGCACGTTCTCCGCGGAGACGCAGACGGCGTCGCCCTGGAGCTCGATGGGGTGGAGCATCGTGGAGCTGTCGGCGAAGAACACCTGGCCCTTGCCGGTGCAGCGCATGAGCTGCATCTCCTGGCCGGTGGCGTTGCCGACGATCCGGCCGGCGAATCCGGCGCCCTTGTAGCTGAAGTCGACCTTGCCCTGGTAGAGCACCATGCTGCCCTGCCGGGCCAGCACGGGCTGGTCGCCGAGGCCGAGGTCGACCCGGACCAGCTTGTCGTTCTGCTGCGTCCAGCGCTGCCCGGTGGGCGTCTCCCGGAACTTCTGGAGGGCGGCCCCGACCCCGGCGGGCTGCGGCGCTCCCTGCGGGATGGTCTGGGGCGGTACGGCGCCCTGGGGTGCGCCGTAGGGGGCCTGCCCGCCGTGGCCCGGGGGCGGGCTCTGGGGTGCCGGGGCGGGGTGCGGGACCTGCGGCCGGCCGTAGCCCGGGGGCAGCGGGGCGGTCTGGTCGGGCGCCTGGGGGTACGGCTGCTGCTGCACCGGCTGGCCGTGCGGCACGGGGGCCGGGGCGGGCGGGGGCGTGGGGGCCGGCGGAGGGGCGAAGCCCTGGGCGGCGGGCCGGGGCGCCGGAGCGGGGGGCGCGGGCGGGGCGGCGGGGACGCCGAACGCCGGGGGCTGCGGGGCCGGCGCGGGCGGGGCGAACCCGGGGACGGCACCGGTCCCCGGGTCCGCGGCCGGCTGTGCGGGCTCGGGAGTCTCCTCCTCCGCCACCTCACCGCCGAAGTTCTTCAGCAGCGCGTCCAGGCCGCCGTCGAAGCCCTGCCCGACGGCCGCGAACCGCCAGACGTCCTTCAGGTAGAAGTCGCCGAGCATCACGGCCCGCTCGGTGGAGAACTCCGAGCCGTCGAACGGATAGCGGGCCACCTCCTCGCCGCCCGCGACGATGCGGAGGTACCCGGGGCCGATCTGCGACATCTGCCCGGCGCCGTCGAGCGTCGCCGTGAAGGACAGCTTCTGGATCTGCGGCGGGATCCGCTCCAGGGTGACGCGGAAGGACTCCGTGTCCCCGGCCTGCGCCCCCAGGAGCTGAATGGACTCCTCGGGGGACTTCGGCTGGTTGTAGAAGATGAAGTACCGGTCGTCCGAGAGCCGTTCGTCGGCGTCCAGACCGAAGCAACTGATGTCGAAGGTCAGCCCGGGGCCGGAGATCTGCACACCTACGTACAGATCCGTGCCCGCGGTGAGATCGCTGATCCTGGCCTTGTGGCCGCGTTGGAATTCCCTGGCCATGCGTACGACCGTCCCCCATCCCGAAAACAAGTGCGTCGCGTCAGGCTAACCGCAAAGGCTGACACCGCCCGAAGCCGGTACGGAGCCGGTACGGACCGCCCGCGGGTGTCAGCGCTCGCGAGCCCCCGGCACGTGCGGCAGGCGGTCGGCGGCGACCACGCCTTCGAGGTAGCCCCGGGCCCGTTCGGTCCGCGGGTACGCCTCCAGCAGGCGCCAGAAGTCGGGACCGTGTCCGGGAACCAGCAGGTGGGCCAGTTCGTGCAGGAGGACGTAGTCGACGACGTACTCGGGCATCCCCTGGAGCCGGTGGGAGAGGCGGATGCTCCCCTCCGCGGGGGTGCACGAGCCCCAGCGCGTGTTCTGGTTGGTGACCCAGCGGACCGAGCCGGGGCGCGCGCGTCCCTCGAAGTACTGGGCGGAGAGCCGCTGCGCGCGTTCGGCCAGCTCCGTGTCGCCGAGGACCCGCTTGCTCTCCTGGGCCTCCAGTTTGCCGAGCATGACGTCGACCCAGCGCTTCTCCTCCGCCTCGGACATCCGGGCGGGGATCAGCACGATGGTGCGGTCGCCCTCGCGGTAGGCGGAGACCGTCCTGCGGCGGCGGGTGCTCCGGCGCACCTCGATCGCGCGCGCGCCCGCGCCACCGGGCGGCTCGCCGGCGGGCAGGCGTCGTGGCGTTCCGGCACGGTGCAGTGGGTCGGCGGACACGCCCCGACGTTACCCGCTGCGCCCGGGGAAGTCCCGGTTCCGGACGGTTCCCGGCGGCTCGCCCACCGGATCGCGCCCCCGGCACCACCCGTGCGCCGGGGGGCGACCGGGGCCGGGAGACCTCCCGCTACCAGTACGACAATCATCCACCGCCTGTGGATAACTTTCGGCACGCTCCGACCGGACCGGGCATGCTGGCACGCGTCGGCCCGCTCTCGACCACCGGGCCGGCCCACGGGGAGCACGAGAGCGTACGGGGGCCTGACATGCATCCGATGGTGAAACCCGCGCTGCGGCGCGGCTGGCGGGATCTCAACACCGTGCAGTTCGGGATGGCCCCGGCGCACGCGCTGACGCTGGGACCGGTGGACCTGGCGACGGGCAGCTTCCTCGACCTGCTCGACGGCACCCGCGGGCTGCCACTGCTGCGCGAGGAGGGACACAAGATGGACCTGCCCGAGGGCCATGTCGACCTGCTGGTCGAACGGCTGTCACGGGCCGGGCTCCTCGACGACGCCCGTGGCGGCGGGCCGGCCGCCGACGCCCTCCGCGAGGACGAGGAGGCCCTGGACCGGCTCCGCCCGGACCTGGCGTCGCTCTCCCTGACCACCTCGGAGCCGGGGGCTGCCATGGGACGGCTCGCCGCCCGCCGTGCCCAGCGCGTGCAGGTCAGAGGTGCGGGCCGGGTGGGTGCCGTACTGGCGTCGCTGTTGTCGGGCGCCGGGATCGGCGAGGTCGACGTGCTCGACGGCGGTCGCGTCGAGCCGTGGGACGTCGCTCCGGGCGGGCTCCCCGCCGAGTCGGTGGGCGACCGGCGGTCCGACTCCGCCCGCCGTGCCGTGCGCCGGGCGGCGCCTGGCCGCCCGGCCCGCCGCGGGCCCGCGGCACCACCCGAGGACGGCGGCCCGGGATTCTCCCTGGTGGTCCTGGCTCCGCGCGACGACATCGCCGTGCACGCGCCCCCACCGTCCGCCGCCGACCCCTTCATGGCCGTCGGCACCCCTCATCTGTACGCCGGGGTGGCGGAGGGCACCGGCATCGTCGGCCCCTTCGTCCTGCCGGGCGAGACGGGCTGCGCGGGCTGCCTCCAGGAGCACCGCACCGACCGGGACCCGGCCTGGCCCCGGCTGATCAGCCAGTGGCGTTCCGGCTCCCAGCGCCGGGTACGGCCCTGCGATCTGGCGCTGGCCACCACGGTCGCCGGACTCGCCGCCGCACACGCCCTCGCGTTCCTGGACGGCCACCTGCCCTCCAGCGCGGGCACCCGCTGGGAGGCCGCTCTGCCCGGCCTCAACTGGCACGCCCGGCAGATCCCGGCCCATCCCGGGTGCCCTTGCGGCGCGGCGGGCAGGACCGAAGAGGAAGGTGAGCGGGAACACGTCGCCAGGAAGGGCGACCGGCGCGAGACAATGGCGGGGCAACGGCCGTCAGCCGGCGTACGACGCGAGGCAGGGGCGGCTCGGCCGGCCGGCACTTGGAGGGCGCATGTCTGATCTTCCCCGGAAGGCGGTCACCAGGACCGCCAAACTGGCCGCGCTCCCGCTCGGCTTCGCCGGACGGGCCACCTGGGGACTCGGGAAGCGGATCGTGGGCGAGTCCGCCGAGCTGGTCGGCCAGCAGTTGCAGCAGCGCACCGCCGAGCAGCTGTTCAAGGTGCTCGGCGAGCTCAAGGGCGGGGCGATGAAGTTCGGCCAGGCCCTGTCCGTCTTCGAGTCCGCCCTGCCCGAGGAGATCGCCGGCCCCTACCGGGCGGCCCTGACCAAGCTTCAGGAGGCCGCTCCGCCGATGCCGACGCGCACGGTGCGCGCCGTCCTCGCCGAGCGCCTCGGTGCCGACTGGGAGGAGCTGTTCGAGCAGTTCGAGGACAAGCCCTCCGCGGCGGCTTCCATCGGCCAGGTGCACCGCGGTGTGTGGCACGACGGCCGCGAGGTCGCGGTCAAGGTCCAGTACCCGGGGGCCGGCGAGGCCCTCCTGTCGGATCTCAACCAGCTAGGCCGGTTCGCCCGGCTGCTGGGCCCGCTGATTCCCGGCCTGGACATCAAGCCGTTGATCACGGAGCTGAAGGACCGGGTGTCGGAGGAACTGGACTACGGTCTGGAGGCCCAGGCCCAGCGGGCCCACGCCGAGGAGTTCGCCGACGACCCGGACATCGTGGTGCCGGACGTGGTCCGCCAGTGCGAGCAGGTCCTGATCACCGAGTGGATCGACGGGGTTCCGCTGTCCGAGGTCATCGCGGACGGCACGCCTGCCCAGCGGGACCGGGCCGGTCAGCTCCTCGCCCACTTCCTGTTCGCCGGGCCGGCCCGTACCGGCCTACTGCACGCCGACCCCCACCCGGGTAACTTCCGGCTGCTGCCCGGCGGCCCGGACGGCGAGGACGACTGGCGGCTGGGCGTCCTGGACTTCGGCACCGTCGACCGCCTCCCGGGGGGTCTGCCGGCCACCATCGGCGCCTGTCTGCGCATGGCCCTGGACGGCGAGGCCGAGGCCGTCTACGAGGAGCTGCGCACAGAGGGCTTCGTCAAGGAGACGGTGGAACTGGACCCGGACGCGGTCCTCGACTATCTCCTGCCGATCATCGAGCCGGCCCAGGTCGACGCGTTCACCTTCAGCCGGGGCTGGATGCGCAGTCAGGCCGCCCGCATAGGCGACATCCGCTCTCCCGCGTACCAGCTGGGCAAGCAGCTCAACCTGCCGCCGGCGTATCTGCTGATCCACCGGGTGACCCTGAGCACGATCGGTGTGCTGTGCCAGCTCGGTGCCACGGTCCGGTTGCGCGAGGAGCTGGAGGCGTGGCTGCCGGGATTCCTCGCCGAGCCGTCCGTGGCGGAATCCGCAGAGAAAGAAGCAGAGAAAGAAGGGGAAGCAGAGGGGGCGGAAGGGGAGGACGAGGAGCGGGCGGCGGAGGCGTGAGCACCGGCCACCGCTCCGCGCCCCGCGCCGGGGCCCCGGACGCGCCGCGGGGGCCGGTCCGTACGGACGGACCGGCCCCCGCGAGGGAAGACTTCGCCTCCCGGCCTGGGAGGTCACCGCTTCAGGTGTGCTCGGTCACTGCATCAGGGCCATGGCCAGCGCGCGCCGGGCACGCAGGGAGGCGCGCTCGGCCCTGCGCTGCATCCGGCGGGCGGCCGCCAGGCGCAGGGCCCGGCGTTCCCGCTCGGCCTCGTGCAGCCGGTCGTGCATATGCGCACGGGCCAGGGCTTCTTGGATGAGTTGCATCTCTCGGGTCCTGTTCTGTCGCGAGTCGTTCGCGCCACTGGTGGTGAGGTCTTCGGGTGCGGAGCCTGCGGGCTCGTGGGTGGACGGCTTCATCGGGGCCTGCTTCATGGGGTCGTACGTGAGGGGACGGTCGATCGTGCCTGCGGTGTTCATGCTGTGACCGGGTTCTTCCGCGGACGGCCGCGCGGCCGCTTCCGGGCGACGACGACCCCCTGCACGAACAGCTCGCCACCCCAGACGCCCCAGGGCTCGCGCCGCTCCTTGGCGCCGGCGAGGCAGGCCTCGATCAGCGGGCAGGTGCGGCAGAGGGACTTGGCGTACTCGACGTCCGCGGGCGACTCGGCGAAGAAGACCTCCGGGTCGTAGGAGCGGCACGGGACGGGTACGCCGAGGTTCTCGATGGCGTCGTCGAGCGCGGTGAGCGCGGTGAGCGGGATCAAGGCGGGGTCCTCCGTGGAGCCGGGCTTGGGGATGGTGCCGGAAGGTGGTACGGACGGGGCGTGCGCTTCGAGTTGCACGGTTCGTCTTCCTCGTCTGGTCGGTCCGGCCGGTCGGCCGGGGCGGCTTGGTACCGGGTCTCTGGTCGTCCCGAGGCCCCTTCGCCCTGTCGCCCCCGTTCGGGGAAAACAGAAGGGCCGCGGATCCCGGGTGGGGTTCCGCGGCCCTGAAGGCGCCGGCCTGATCTAGATCAGGCTGGATCACTCCAGGGTTCTGGCCCACGGAAGGCCCACATCAGGTGGTGCTGCGTCGTCTGCTTCCGGAATCCGGCACCGGCCGCCGCAAAGGCAGAGGCCTGGGCCTGTGCCACTACTGCTGCTTCCAGTGCCTCGGTCGGTCGCTCATCGCGCTCACGGACAGGGAAGCCCGAGAGAGCGACGGAGGAGGACGCCGGACGCACGGCAGGAATGCCGGACAGACCGGTGCCCGGGTTGGGGACGCTGAGCATGCAGAGGGAGACGGACGAGCGATCGGTCAGTTTCAGGGCGGAGCCGCTGTTGATGCTGATCACTGGAATCGCCTCCTCTCGGCGTCTAGGGGATCGGGCGAACCGATCCGCGGAAATGCAAGTACAACACGGATTCAGGGCCTTCGGGAAGGCCGCTGCTCCCGTGTGCAAGAACCTATGGGGATCGCTGGGGCATGCGCAAACTATTTTTTCGCAGAGTTCGGATCAGTCGCCGTTGTCGGCCCCGTCGACCTCCTGACCGGTGCAGATGGCCAGCACATCGGCCCCGTAGCGGGTGAGCTTGCGGGCGCCGACGCCGGGGATGCGGGACAGCTCACGTTCGTCGTCCGGGACGGTCTCCGCGATCGCCATCAGCGTCTTGTCGGTGAAGACGCAGAAGGCGGGCTGCCCGCTGCGTTCCGCCTGGACGGCGCGCCAGGCGAGCAGCCGCTCGTACACGCCCTCGTCCATGTCGGAGGGGCAGCCCTCGCAGCGCATCAGCTTCATCTCACCGGCGTCGGTGAGCGAGCGCCCGCAGACCCGGCAGCGGGCCGGGGCGCGCTGGGTCCGCCGCGGGGCCGGGGCGAGCGCGGAGCGGCCCGAGGAGCCTCGCTCGACTCCTCCGGCGCCGCCGGCGGCCAGGCGTCCGCCGGCGGCTCCGGCCGAGCCGGGCCTGAGGCCGTCGAGGAAACGGCTCGGGCGGCGACCCGCCCGGCCGCCGGGCGAGCGGGCCAGTGCCCAGGAGAGGTGCAGGCGTTCACGCGCGCGGGTCACACCGACATAGAGGAGGCGGCGCTCCTCCTCTATCTGTTCGTCGGTCTTTGCGTAGGTGATCGGCATCATGCCCTCGGCGAGGCCGACCAGGAAGACGACGTCCCACTCCAGGCCCTTGGCCGAGTGCAGGGAGGCGAGGGTGACGCCCTGCACGGTGGGCGCGTGCTGGGCGCCGGCCCGCTCGTCGAGCTCGGCGACGAGGTCACCGAGGGTGGCGTCGGGCTTGGCGGCGGCGAAGTCCTGCGCGAGGTGCACCAGGGCGGCCAGGGACTCCCAGCGCTCCCGGACCGCGCCCGAACCGGCCGGGGGTTCGGTCGTCCAGCCCTCCCCCGACAGCACGGCGCGGACCTGGGACGGCAGGTCGACGGTGTCGTCCAGGAGGGCGTCGTTGCCGCCGAAGCGGGCCGCGGCGCGCAGCGCGGTGCCGGCCTTGCGCACCTCGGGACGGTCGAAGAACCGTTCCGCGCCGCGCAGCTGGTAGGGCACCCCGGCGTCGGCGAGGGCCTGCTCGTAGATCTCCGACTGGGAGTTGGTGCGGAACAGCACGGCGATCTCGGCGGGCGGCACGCCGGAGTCGACGAGTTCGCGGATGCGGCGGGCGGCGCCCTCCGCCTCGGCGGGTTCGTCGGTGTACTCGGTGTAGACGGGCTCGGGTCCGGCGGGACGCTGGGAGACCAGTTCGAGACGGTGGTCGGCGGCACGGCCCCGGGCCTGGGCCAGCAGTCCGTTGGCGAGGTGGACGACCTGGGGGGTGGAGCGGTAGTCCCGGACCAGCTTGACGACGGTCGCCCCGGGGTGGCGGAGCCGGAAGTCGAGCAGGTGGTCGGGGGTTGCTCCTGTGAACGAGTAGATGGTCTGGCTGGCGTCGCCGACCACGCAGAGGTCGTCGCGGTCGCCGAGCCACAGGTCCAGCAGCCGCTGCTGGAGGGGGCTGACGTCCTGGTACTCGTCGACCACGAAGTGCTGGTACTGGGCGCGGACCTGCTGGGCCACGTCCGGCCGGTCCTGGAGCACCGCCACGGTCAGCAGCAGCACGTCCTCGAAGTCGATGACCCCGCGTCCGCGTTTGAGTTCCTCGTAGGCGGAGTAGAGCTGGGCGATCTCCGCGGGGTCGCGGGGTGTCTCCCGTCCCGCCTTGGCCGCCGCGAGGGCGTAGTCCGCGGGGACGGTCTGGGTGACCTTGGACCATTCGATCTCGGCGGTGACGTCCCGCAGCTCGCCCCGGTCGAGGCGGACGCGGCAGGCGGCGGCCGCGTCGGCGACGAGCTGGATCTTGCGGTCGACGAGCCGGGGCATGGCGCCGCCGATCGCCTTCGGCCAGAAGTACTGGAGCTGCCGCAGCGCCGCCGAGTGGAAGGTGCGGGCCTGGACGCCGACGGCGCCGAGCTGGCGCAGCCGGCCGCGCATCTCGCCCGCGGCGCGGTTGGTGAAGGTGACGGCGAGCACGGTGGTGGGCTGGAGGATGCCGGCCCGTACCCCGTAGGCGATGCGGTGGGTGATGGCCCGGGTCTTGCCGGTGCCCGCGCCCGCCAGTACGCACACCGGGCCGCGCAGGGCGGTGGCCACTTCGCGCTGCTCGGGGTCGAGACCGTCGAGCACCGCGTCGGCCGAGTCCGGTACCTGCGGGAAGAGGGTGGAGTGCGTTGCTGCTGTCACACAGCCATGCTGCCAGGTCGCGAGAGGAGGGAGCGCCGGTTGTCCACAGGCGGGACCTCGCGGTCGTACCAATGCGTGCCTCCCCGGACGAGGGCCGGGAATGGGGACGGCTCCGCGGGCGTTTGCCTCAGGGCGAACAGACACTCCCCGAGCCGTTGAAGGAGCACGAGAGACATGCCGGGCACTGTGACGATGTACAGCACCACGTGGTGCGGCTACTGCCGTCGGCTCAAGAGCCAGATGGACCGTGAGGGTATCGCGTACACCGAGATCAACATCGAGCAGGACCCGGAGTCGGCGGCGTTCGTGGAGAAGGCGAACGGTGGCAACCAGACGGTGCCGACCGTGCTCTTCCCCGACGGCTCGACGCTCACCAACCCGTCGCTGGCTCAGGTGAAGCAGAAGATCGGCGCCTGAGCGCAGGCAGTCGTGACCGAGGGGGCCGTCCCGGCGGGACGGCCCCCTCGGTCGTGTCCCGGCTGCTCAGACGAAGCTGCGAGTCGGCAGCGGCTTGCCGTACCACAGCTCGATCAGGCGGGCGGCGATCGAGATGCCGTAGGGCGGGAGGACCTCGCCCGACTCGAAGGCGGCGCCCAGTTCGTCGCGGGAGAACCAGCGGGCCTCGTGGATCTCGTCGCCGTCGACCGTGATGTCGGTCGAGACGGCACGGGCCATGAAGCCGAGCATGAGGCTGGACGGGAACGGCCATGGCTGGCTGGCGACGTACTCGACCGGGCCGACGGTGATGCCGGCCTCCTCCTGGACCTCACGGCGCACCGACTGCTCGATGGACTCGCCGGGCTCGACGAAGCCCGCGAGGGTCGAGAAGCGGCCCTCGGGCCAGTGCACCTGGCGGCCGAGCAGGATGCGGTCGCTGTCGTCGATGACGGCCATGATCACGGCCGGGTCGGTGCGCGGGTAGTGCTCGGCGCCGCAGGCGGGGCAGCGGCGGATGTGGCCGGCCGCGGCGATGACGGTGCGCTCGCCGCAGCGGGAGCAGAACCGGTGGGTCCGCTGCCAGTTCTCCAGGCCGACCGCGTGCACCATGAGGCCGGCGTCGCGCGGGGAGAGCAGCAGGCCGGCCTCCCGGAGGCCCGCCGGGCGCGCGGACTGGTCCATGCGGCCGGGCAGCGAGTCCTTCTGGAGCGCGAAGTAGCTCACGCCGTCCTCGTCGATGCCGAGGAAGTAGCGGTGCGCCTCGGTGAGCGGGGCCTCGAAGGAGGGCGTCATGACGAGTTCGGTACGGCCGTCCGGCGTCTCGTCGATGAGGACCTGACCGCCGGAGACCACGAAACAGCGCGTGGAGGGGTGGCTCCACGCGGCCGCGAGCCACGCCTCGTCGAGACGGTGGTGCGCGGCGCGGTCGACACCGCTCGGTTCGGTGAGCGAGATGGGATGTTCGGCGGTGCGGTCGGTCCAGGTGGTCACAGGTGCTTCCAACTCCCCCGGTGCGGTGGTCAGTGGTTCGGCGGGCGGTTCGGCGGGTTCTGGGGCGGCGGACGGCGACCGGGTCCCGGAGGGCCCGGCGGTACGGGCTCGCCCCGGGTGTCCCGCGCCGGAAGCCGGTCCGGACGGTCGGGCGGCATCGTCAGGGGCCGTGCCGCCAGTGCGTCGCGAGGTCGCCCCACAGGTGTGCGGAGGTCTCCACGCCCTTGAGGAGCAGGTCGAGCTCGACCTTCTCGTCGGGGGCGTGCCAGCCGTCGGACGGGACGGAGATGCCCAGGAAGAGCACCGGTGCGCCGAGGACGTCCTGGAGGTCGGCCGCGGGACCGGAGCCTCCTTCACGGGTGAAGCGCACCGGCTGCTCGAAGGCCCGTTCCATGGCGCGGACGACGGACTGGAGCGCCGGGTGGTCGAGGGGCGTCAGGCACGGCCGGGTGGCCGGGGCGAAGGCGATCTCGCAGCGGATGCCCGGCGGGACCCGTCCGGCGGCCCAGGCACGGACGGCCTTCTCCACCTGGTCGGGGTCCTGGCCGGCGACGAGGCGGAAGGAGAGCTTCACCATGGCGCTGGACGGGATGACGGTCTTGCTGCCGGGGCCCTGGTAGCCGCCGCCGATGCCGTTGACCTCGGCGGTCGGGCGGGCCCAGACGCGTTCCAGCGTGGTGTGCCCGGCTTCGCCGTGGGCGGCGCGGGACTTGGCCGTGCTCAGCCACCGCTGCTCGTCGAAGGGCAGTTCGGCGAAGAGTTCGCGCTCGCGGTCGGTCAGCTCGACGACACCGTCGTAGAAGCCGGGGATCGCCACGCGCGCGTGCTCGTCGTGCAGGGCCGCGACCAGACGGGCCATCTCGGTGGCGGGGTTGGGCACGGCGCCGCCGAAGGAGCCGGAGTGGATGTCCTGGTCGGGTCCGTGGAGCCGGATCTCGCACTCGGCGAGGCCGCGCATGCCGGTGCAGACCGTGGGGGTGTCCTCGGCCCACATGCCGGTGTCGGAGACGATCACGGCGTCGGCGGCGAGCCGCTCGGCGCGCTCCTCGACGAGGGCGCGGAAGTGCGGGGAGCCGGACTCCTCCTCGCCCTCGATGAGCAGCTTCAGGGTGACGGCGGGGGCGGTGCGGCCGGTGGCGGCGAGGTGGGCGCGGACGCCGAGGGTGTGGAAGAACACCTGGCCCTTGTCGTCGGCGGCGCCGCGCGCGTACAGCCGGCCGCCGCGGACGACGGGCTCGAAGGGGTCGCTCGTCCAGCCGTCCTCGCGGGCGGCGGGCTGCACGTCGTGGTGTCCGTAGACCAGGACCGTGGGGGCCCCGGGGTCACCGGCCGGCCACTCGGCGTAGACGGCGGGCGCACCGGGCGTCTCCCAGACCTCGGCGGTCGGGAACCCGGTCTCCTTGAGCTTCGCGGCGAGCCAGTCGGCGCTGCGGCGCACGTCGGACGCGTGCGCGGGCTGCGCCGACACCGAGGGGATGCGCAGCCACTCGACGAGGTCGTCGAGGAAGGCGGCGCGGTGCCGCGCGATGTGCGTACGGACGGCGCTGACGGCACTGTCAACGGGCTTGCTCATGCCTCCGAGCCTACTGGCCCGCACCGACACCCTGGTCGTGCGGTTCGTCACCGTACGCCCCGGGCAGCAGCAGCCGCTCCAGGGCGGCGCGGTCCGGGAGTCCCTCCGGGCGCACCACCTCGCCGGTCCGCACGTAGAGGAAGGCCGCCGTCACCGCGGTGAGCGGTACGCCCTGCCGCTCGGCCCAGGCCAGGCGGTACACCGCGAGCTGGAGCGGGTCCGCGGAACGGGTGCGGGACGTCTTCCAGTCGACGATCTCGTACGTCGCGCCCTCCCCGTCGCCCTCCTTGTAGACGGCGTCGATCCGGCCCCGTACGACGCGGCCGGCGAGCGAGAGCTGGAAGGGGGTCTCGACCCGGTACGGCGTGCGGTGGGCGTACTCGGTGCGCTCGAAGGCCTCCTTCAGGGCGGCCAGGTCGTCCTCGCCGGCTATCTCGGCGTCGTCGCCGGGCAGCTCGTCGGGTTCCAGGAAGGGCAGGGTCAGCTCCTCGAAGCGGGCCTCGACCCAGGCGTGGAAACGGGTGCCGCGGCGGGCGGCGGGCCGGGGTGCCTGGGGCATGGGGCGGGCCAGCTCCTGGGCGAGGCCGTCGGGGTCGGCGGCCAGGCGCAGCAGCTGGGTCGCGGTCAGTGACACGGGCAACGGGACCTCGGTGACGCTCGCGCGCGCGCGGAGCAGCTCGCCGGCGAGGGCGTCGAGGTCGCGGTCCCAGGAGGCGACGGTGCGGGCCTCCTCCGGGGTGAGAAAGGTCTCGTCGGCGGGGCTCGGGGCGGCGGTGCTTGCGGCACTCGGCGGGTGCGGGCGAGGCGTCTCCGGACCGGCGGGACGCGCCTCCGGACCGGCGGGACGCGTCTTCGGGGGCGTGGCCTGATGGGGGACCGAGGGGCGGCGGGGCGTCCGCTCCCGCGCGCCGGAGGGGTGCTCGTCGGGGAACGGGGCGGCGTCCCCTTCCAGGAAGGGGTCCTCTTCGTAGGGCGGCTCGTCGTCCTCCGGGGGCGGCGGCCAGTCGGGGTCGTCATAGGTGTCCGGGTCGTGCACGGCGGCGGTGGGCCGGCCGTGGTCGCCGGCGGCGGCGAGGTGCTCCAGGTGGGCGAGGACCGTCTCGGCGGCCGTCCGGCGGCGGGCCAGGGCCGCCCGGTCCAGGGGCAGCGGCCAGGTCTGGACGGTGTCCGCCCGGTGCAGTGCGGGGTTCTCCTCGCCCTCGGCGGGCGGGTCCGCCCAGACCTCGATCTCACCGTGTCCCGCCGCGCAGTGGTCGTACAGGGCCTGGAGGAAGTCGGAGGGCCCCCGGGGCTTCTTCTGCGTGGGACCCCACCAGTGGCCCGAACCCAGGAGGAGGGAGCGGGGGCGGGTGAAGGCGACGTAGCCGAGGCGCAGCTCCTCGGTGTGCTGGTGCTCCTTCATGGCCTCGTGGAAGTCCTTGAGGCCACGGGAGTCCCAGGAGCCGACGTCGGGGAGGGTGGCGGCGTCGCCCCGCAGCCGGTGCGGGAGGACCTTGCCCTGCGCGGTCCACTTCTCGCGGCCCTGGGTGCTGGGGAAGGTGCCGGTGACCAGGCCGGGGACGGCGACGACGTCCCACTCCAGCCCCTTGGACCGGTGCGCGGTGAGCACCTTGACGGTGTTCTCACCGCCCGGAAGCGCGTTGTCGAGCCCTTTCTCGTACTGGGCGGCGGTGCGCAGGAAGCCGAGGAAGGCGAGCAGGTTGGCCTCGCCGTCCCCGGCGGCGAAGGAGGCGGCGACGTCGAGGAAGTTGGAGAGGGTCTCGCGGCGGCGGGCGGCCAGCGCGTGCGGGGACGCCGACAGCTCCACTTCCAGACCGGTGACGGCGAGCACGCGGTGCAGGACGTCCATCAGCGGGTCGGCCAGGGAGCGGCGCAGGTCGCGCAGTTCGGTGGCCAGGCGCGCGAAGCGCACCCGCGCGTCCGGCGAGAACGGCAGCCCGTCGTCGTCCCCGCCGCCCGCCAGCGGCGTCTCCAGGAACGTGTCCAGCGCGTCCGCGAGCGAGATCACCTCGGCGGGGTCGACGCCCTCGACGGCCTCGGCCAGCCGCCGGTCGGGGTCGTCGTCGCCGGCCACGCGCGCGTGGGCGACGAGCCGGCGGGCGCGGCGCCCCAGCAGGGCGAGGTCGCGCGGCCCGATCCGCCAGCGCGGGCCGGTGAGCAGCCGCACCAGGGCGGCGTTGGCACCGGGATCCTGGAGCACTTCGCAGACGGCTACCAGGTCCGCGATCTCGGGCAGGTGCAGCAGCCCGGAGAGGCCGACGACCTCGACGGGGACGTCGCGGGCCACCAGGGCGCCCTGGATCTCGGCGAAGTCGGTCGCCGTGCGGCACAGGACGGCGATCTCGCCGGGCGCCGTCCCGGTCCGTACGAGGTGGGCGACGGAGTCGGCGATCCAGTCGATCTCCTCCGCGTGGGTCGGCAGCAGGGCGCAGCGGACGACGCCGTCGTGCTCGGCGCCGGGCGCCGGGCGGAGGGCCTCCACGCCCGCGTGCATCGCGCGCAGCGGTCCGGCGAGGCCGTTGGCGAGGTCGAGGAGCCGGCCGCCGCTGCGGCGGTTCTCGCTGAGCGCCTGGCGGACGGCGGGGCGGCCGTCGGCGCGGGCGAAGTGCTCGGGGAAGTCATCGAGGTTGGCGACGGACGCGCCGCGCCAGCCGTAGATCGCCTGGCAGGGATCGCCGACGGCGGTCACGGGGTGGCCGGTGCCGCCGCCGAAGAGACCGGCCAGCAGGACGCGCTGGGCCACCGAGGTGTCCTGGTACTCGTCGAGCAGGACGACCCGGAACTCCTCTCGCAGCAGCCGGCCCACCTCCGGGACCCGCGCGAGCCGCGCGGACAGGGCGATCTGGTCGCCGAAGTCGAGGAGGTCGCGGTCGCGTTTGGCGGACCGGTAGCGCATCACCAGCTCGGCCAGCTCCCGCCGGGCGGCGGCGGCCTCCGGCACCTTGCGCAGGTCGGCGTTGCTGAGCTTGACGGTCCGGAGGGTCTCCAGGAGGTCCGCGTCCCAGGAGCGCAGGTCCTCGGGGCGTACGAGGTGTTCGGACAGCTCGGAGTCGAGGGTGAGGAGGTCGCCGACCAGGTCGGGGAAGGAGCGGGTCAGCGCCGGGTAGAGACCCGGGGCCTCGCGCAGCACCCGCGCGGCGAGCTGGTAGCGGGTGGCGTCGGCGAGCAGCCGGGTGGCCGGTTCCAGGCCGATGCGCAGGCCGTGGTCGGCGAGCAGCCGGCCGGCGAAGGCGTGGTACGTGGAGATCACCGGCTCGCCCGGGGGGTGGTCCGGATCGATGGCGTCCGGGTCGGTGACGCCGGCCTTGATCAGCGCCTTGCGGACGCGTTCGGCCAGCTCACCGGCGGCCTTGTTGGTGAAGGTCAGGCCGAGCACCTGCTCGGGGGCGACCTGGCCGGTGCCGACCAGCCAGACCACGCGCGCCGCCATCACCGTCGTCTTGCCGGAGCCGGCCCCGGCCACGATCACCTGCGGGGCGGGCGGCGCGATGATGCACGCCGTCTGCTCCGGGGTGAACGGGATGCCGAGGAGCTCCTTGAGCTGTTCGGGATCGGTGATACGGGCGGACACGGGAAAAAGGCTAGCGGCGAGCACTGACAGCAGGGGCCGGATCATCTGCCGGGGCGGGAGAAGCGCAGGTCGGCACGGGTGGTGCGTTGCGTCACGCGGGTCACTCGACCACGTGGCGGCCCTCCGGCCGCGCGCTGCACGAGGCCCGGAAGGCGCAGTGCGCGCAGTGCTGGCCCGCGGTCGGCGTGAACCGTTCGTCGAGGACCTTGCCCGCGGCCGTGGCCAGCAGCTCCCCGACCCACTCGCCCCCGGCGCCGGCGACCGGTTCCTGCGCCTGCACCTTCGGCAGGGTCTCGCCGCCGTCCCGCTGGGCGGCGCCCTGGCGCAGCTGGACCAGCTCGGCACCGCCCGGCTCGGGGCGTACGCCGTCGAACGCCTCGTCGACGGCGCCCTCGCGGACGGCGAGCTGGTAGACGGCGAGCTGCGGGTGCCGGGCCACCTCGGCGGAGCTGGGGGCCTGTTTGCCGGTCTTGAAGTCGACGACGTAGGCGCGGCCGTCGGTGTCGGCCTCCACGCGGTCCATCTGGCCACGGATGCGCACCTCGTAGTCGCCCGCGGCGAGCGTGACGTCGAAGTCGTGCTCGCTGGCCACCGGCGTCCGTCCGGCGCGGTCCATGACGTGCCACTTCAGGAAGCGTTCGAGCGCCACGCGCGCGTGGGCCTTCTCCTGCTCCGACTTCCACGGCGCGTCGAACGCGAGCGCGTTCCACACCGAGTCCAGCCGCTCCATGAGGACGTCGAGGTCGGCGGGGGTGTGCCCGGAGGCGACCTCGTCGGCGAGGACGTGCACCACGTTGCCGAAGCCCTGCGCGGCGGTCGCGGGGGCGTCGGCCTTCACCTCGCGGCCGAGGAACCACTGGAGGGCGCAGGTGTTGGCGAGCTGGTCGAGGGCGCTGCCGGAGAGCACGACGGGCTGATCACGGTCGCGCAGCGGCACCTTGGACTCGGTGGGTTCGAACATGCCCCACCAGCGGTAGGGGTGCGCGGCCGGCACCAGGGGCCGGCCGTCTTCGTCGCTGAGGGCGGCGAGCCGGGCCAGCCGCTGGGCTGCGGCCTCGCGCAGGGCGTCCGAGACACGCGGGTCCACGGTCGTGGCGCGCAGCTCGGCGACCAGGGCGGCGACCGACAGGGGGCGGCGCGGGCGCCCGGTGACGTCCTTGGGCTCGACGCCCAGCTCGGTCAGGAACCGGGAGGGCTGGTCGCCGTCGTCCGCCGGTGCCCTGACGGCCGTGACGACGAGACGCTCCCGCGCGCGCGTGGCGGCCACGTAGAACAGGCGGCGCTCCTCGGCGAGCAGGGCGCCGGGGCTGAGGGGCTCGGCGAGTCCGTCCCGGCCGATCCGGTCGGCCTCCAGCAGGGAGCCGCGGCGGCGCAGGTCTGGCCAGAGTCCCTCCTGGACGCCGGCCACGACGACCAGCCGCCACTCCAGGCCCTTGGCGCGGTGCGCGGTCATCAGGCGTACGGCCTCGGGGCGCACGGCACGCCGCGTGAGGGTGTCGGCGGCGATGTCCTCGGCCTCGATCTCCTCCAGGAAGTTCAGGGCGCCCCGGCCACCGGTGCGCTCCTCGGCGCGCGCGGCGGTCGCGAACAGGGCGCATACGGCGTCCAGGTCCCGGTCGGCGTTGCGGCCGGCGGCGCCGCCGCGCCGGGCGGCCCGCGCCAGGCGTCCGGGCCACGGGGTGCCCGCCCACAGCTCCCACAGCGCTTCCTCGGCCGTACCGCCCTTCGCCAGGCGCTCCCGGGCGGTGCGGAGCAGCGCGCCCAGGCGCTGTGCGCCCCGCGCGTACGCCGGGTCGTGGACGGCCAGCCGTTCCGGCTCGGCCAGCGCCCGCGCGAGCAGCTGGTCCGAGGGGGGCGGCAGCGCGTTGCCCGCGGCCCGCTCCTCCTCACGGAGGGCCCGGCCGAGCCGGCGCAGGTCGGCGGCGTCCATGCCGGCGAGGGGGGAGGTGAGCAGGGTGAGGGCGGTCTCCGTGTCGAGCCAGCACGGGGTGATGTCGGCGGAATTTGCAGAGACGGCGGGGTCGGCGGGGTCGGCGGGGTCGGCGGGAGGGTCCGCCGGTTCTGGATTCCCGGGTTCCGAGCCTTCGGCCTCCGGGACGCCCGGTCGCGTATCGGCCGGTTCCGTAGTAGTCGGCTCCGTATCCGTCGGTCCCGCATCGCTCGGTCCCGTATCGGCCGGTCGCGGGCCGGCCGGTCCCTCATCGCTCGGTCCCGTATCGGTCGGTCGCGGGTCGTCAGGTCCCTCATCGCTCAGTCCCGTATCGGCCGGTCGCGGGTCGTCAGGTTCCGCTTCCACCACGCCCACCGGTTGCGCCGCCTCCGCCGTCGCCACCGCGCGCAGGGCCGTCAGCAGTGGCGCGACCGCCGGCTCGTGGCGCAGGGGCAGGTCGTCGCCGTCCACGTCGACCGGGACACCGGCCGAGGTGAGAGCGCGGCGCACCGCCGGGAGGGTGCGGGCGCCGGCGCGCACCAGGACGGCCATCTCGCTCCAGGGGACGCCGTCCTCCAGGTGTGCCCGGCGCAGGATGTCGGCGACGTTGTCCAGCTCCGTGCCGGCCGTCGGGTACGTGTACACCTCGACGTGCCCGCCGTCCCGTACCGGCTGCGGTTCCCGGTGGGCGCGCACCTGCTCGGCGGGGAGCCGGGGCAGCGGCATGCGCCGGGTCAGCAGCCGGGTGGCGGCCAGCAGGGTCGCACCGGAGCGGCGGGCGGCGCGCAGCACTCGTACGGGTGCCGGACGGCCGTCCACGCGCGGGAAGGCGTGCGGGAACTCCAGGATGCCGCCGACGTCCGCGCCCCGGAACGCGTAGATCGACTGGTCGGGGTCACCGAAGGCGACCAGGGTGCGGCCACCGCCCGCGAGGGCGTGCAGCAGCCGTACCTGGGCCGGGTCGGTGTCCTGGTACTCGTCGACGTACACGGCGTCGTACTGGCCGGCGAGGCGTTCGGCGGCCTCGGGGCGCTGGGCGAGGAGCACCGCGCGGTGGACGAGTTCCGCGTAGTCGAGCACGCCCTGGAGGTCGAGCACGTCGAGGTACTCGGCGAGGAAGACGGCGGCGGCCCGCCAGTCGGGGCGGCCGATGCGCCGGGCGAAGTCGGCCAGGGCGTCCGGGCCGAGGCCCAGTTCGCGGCTGCGGGCGAGCACCGCGCGGACCTCGTCGGCGAAGCCCCGGGTGGTCAGGCAGGCACGCAGTTCGTCGGGCCAGCGCACGTGGGCCAGTCCGAGCCGTTCGAGGTCGGCCTGGCCGGCGAGCAGCTCGCGTACGGCCACGTCCTGCTCCGGGCCGGAGAGCAGCCGCAGCGGCTCGGCGAACACGTCGCTGTCCTGGTGGGCGCGGACGAGGGCGTAGCTGAAGGAGTGGAACGTGGTCGCGCGCGGGGCGCGCGCCGCGCCGGTGCGCCGTGCCATGCGGTCGCGCAGTTCGACGGCGGCCTTCCGGCTGAAGGTCAGCACGAGGATGCGTTCGGGGTCGGTGCCGGCGGCGATCCGGGCCGCGACGGACTCCACGAGCGTGGTCGTCTTGCCGGTGCCCGGACCGGCGAGCACGAGCAGCGGGCCGGTGCCGTGGTCAACCACGGTGCGTTGGGCGGCGTCCAGAAGAGGGGGCGTCACGCGCGAGGGCGGCGTACGAACCAGTCGGTAAGCGCCACGGTCCGCCTGGCGCACCTGGGTGTGCGCCGGGCGGCTGATGGAGGAAGAGGAGCTCACGTGGTTCGCCGGTCCTGGTGGGTGTGCTGGTGGGACGACCGCCGCGCGGGACGGACGGTGGACGCGTAGTGGGTCGGGACGGGGGACGGTCGGTGGGCGGGGCGGGAACAGCGGACGGGACGGGAACGGTGGACGGCAGAGGAACGGTGGGCGCGGGGTGAACGGGATGCGCGCGGCCGACGCTACGCCGCCGGAAAGACCGGAAGCAGAACTTCCGCTTCTCTCCTCCCGCCGCCCGCGGCGCATGGGTCACGCGCCCCTCGAACGTACGTCATGTCACGGACGTGCCCGATCCGCCCCGATTCCCTCGTACGGATCACCGGTCACTCATCGAGGCGCCGGATGGCGGAAGCTGTCAGGTGTGACCCTGCGCGTGCTCGCCGCCGTCCCACCGCGCCCGTCTCATGTCGATGCGCGGCAGGTGGCCTTCCGCGGCCCGGCCCGCCTCCTTCAGGGGCGTCCCCTCCTCCCGGTACCGGTCGAGCGCCTCCAGTTCGTGCCCAGGGAGCAAGGCGCCGTCGGCACGGACCACGCGCCACCAGGGAACGCCCACCCCATAGAGGGACATCACGCGGCCGACCTGCCGAGGGCCGCCCTCCTCCAGCCATTCGGCGACGTCCCCGTAGGTCATGACGCGTCCTGGCGGGATCAGTTCCGTGACCTCGAGGACCCGCTCGGCGTACTCGGGCAGCGCGTCCGGGGGCCCGGAACGGACACCGTCCGGAAGACTTTCCTCGCTCATCCGACCCATAGTGCCGCACCCCACCGACACCGTGGCGCGCTCACGCGACCGGTCCGCGTCCCTCGCCCGGAGGATGCGCTTCGGGCAGACTGTGCGGCCCGCGGGTCCGCCCTGATCCACCCCCTGATCCACCCTGATGCCCCCGTGTGTCGGTGCGGCATGCCACCATCGTGCGGGCGGTGACCAGTGATACGGGAGCAAGAAGAGACGATGAAGCAGCAGGGTGTGCGGCCCGGCGACACGCAGGGCACCTCTGACGCTTCGTCGCGCCCCGGCGCCGTCGGCGGCAGCAAGGGGAGCACCGGAAGCACCGCGCAGGACGCCGACCTCGCGGACACCGCGCACATCGACGAGGTGGAGGGCGACGAACCGCTCCTCCCCGCGCGCGTGCACCGCCCTTCCGACCTGATGCGGCTCCTGGTGGGCGTGCTCGCCATCGGCGTGCTGCTCGCCGTCGCCGCGTTCGCCCACGGCACCACCTCGGGCCTCGAACAGGACATCAACAAGGGCACCGGCCAGGCACCCGACCTCCTGATCAAGATCGCGGGCCTGGCCTCCAGCATCGCCATCCTGCTGGTCCCGGTCGCCTTCGCGATCGAGCGGCTGATCAAACGGGACGGGCTGCGGATCGCCGACGGCGTGCTGGCCGCCGTACTCGCCCATGGAGTGACACTCGCCACGGACCTGTGGGTCGCGAAAGCCGCGCCCGGGTCGATCCAGGAGGCGCTGACCCAGCCCTCGCCGGGCGACATCCACGCCCTCACCGATCCGGTGCACGGCTACCTGGCGCCGGTCATCGCGTACATGACGGCCGTCGGCATGTCCCGCAGACCGCGGTGGCGCGCGGTGCTGTGGATCGTGCTGCTCCTCGACGCGTTCTCGATGCTCGTCACCGGCTACACGACCCCGTTCTCGATCATCCTGACCGTGCTGATCGGCTGGACCGTCGCCTACGGAACGCTGTACGCGGTCGGCTCGCCCAACGTCCGGCCCACCGGACGCACCCTCATGGCGGGCCTGAAGACGGTCGGCTTCCGCCCGGTGACCGCCTCCCGCGAGGAGGCGCCGGCGGACACCCTGGAGACCGGCGACCGCGGCCGGCGCTACTTCGTCACCCTGGAGGACGGCCCGCCGCTGGACGTCACGGTCGTCGACCGCGAGCAGCAGGCGCAGGGCTTCTTCTACCGCGCGTGGCGCAATCTCACCCTGCGCGGCTTCGCCACCCGCAGCAGCCTCCAGTCACTGCGCCAGGCACTGGAGCAGGAGGCACTGCTCGCCTACGCGGCCATCGCGGCCGGCGCCAACGCCCCGAAACTGATCGCCACCTCGGAACTGGGCCCCGACGCGGTGATGCTCGTCTACGAGCACACCGGTGGCCGTTCCCTCGACTCGCTGGCGGACGAGGAGATCACCGACGACCTGCTGCGCGACACCTGGGAGCAGGTACGGGCCCTCCAGTCGCGGCGCATCGCGCACCGCAGGCTGGTCGGAGACGCGATCCTGGTGGATCGTTCCGGCACCGTGAGCATCACGGACCTGCGCACCGGCGAGATCGCCGCGGGCGACCTGCTGCTGCGGATGGACATCTCCCAGTTGCTGGTGACGCTCGGGCTGCGGGTCGGGGCCGAGCGGTCGGTGTCCTCCGCGGTGAGCGTCCTCGGCCCGGACGCGGTGGCCGACTGTCTGCCGATGCTCCAGCCGATCGCGCTGAGCCGCTCCACGCGCGCGACGCTGCGCAGACTGGCCCGGGAGCGGTCCCAGCGGGAGCGCGAGGCCGTCCTGGAGGCGTCCCGGCAGGCCAAGCAGGCCCGCGTGGAGGCCGCGGCGGACCACGAGGGCGCGGGTGCCACCGTCGGCCTGCCCGTCCCGGCCGAGAAATCCGGGAGACCGGACAAGAAGGCCGAGCGCGCGGAGCAGCGGGCCGAGAAACGGGCCCTGGACGAGGCCATGGAGGAGGCGCGCGAGGAGGACCTGCTCACCCAGATCCGCCACCAGGTGCTGCGGATCAGGCCGCAGGCACCCGTCGAACCGGCCCGGCTGGAACGCATCCGGCCGCGCACCCTGATCAGCTTCATCGCCGGTGCGATCGGCGCGTACTTCCTGCTCACCCAGCTCACCCACATCGAGTTCGGCCCGCTGATCGCCAACGCGGAGTGGGGCTGGGTCGCCGCGGCCGTGCTGTTCTCGGCGGTGAGCTATGTGGCGGCCGCGATGGCGCTGCTGGGGTTCGTGCCGGAACGGGTGCCGTTCCCGCGGACCGTGGCCGCTCAGGTCGCCGGTTCCTTCGTGAAGATCATCGCGCCGGCGGCGGTCGGCGGTGTCGCGCTGAACACACGCTTCCTGCAGCGCGCCGGCGTACGCCCCGGGCTCGCGGTGGCGAGCGTCGGCGCGTCACAGCTGTTCGGACTCGGCTGCCACATCCTGATGCTGCTGTCCTTCGGCTATCTGACCGGCACCGAGAAGACCCCGTCGCTGTCACCGTCCCGGACGGTCATCGCGGGTCTGCTGACGGTGGCGGTCCTGGTGCTCGTCGTCACCTCGGTGCCCTTCCTGCGGAAATTCGTCGTCACGCGCGTGCGCTCGCTTTTCGCGGGTGTCGTGCCGCGCATGCTGGACGTGCTCCAGCGCCCGCAGAAGCTGGTCACCGGCATCGGCGGCATGCTGCTGCTCACCGCGTGCTTCGTGATGTGCCTGGACGCCTCGATCCGCGCGTTCGGCGACGAGTCGACGTCCATCAGCATCGCCAGCGTCGCCGTCGTCTTCCTCGCGGGCAACGCGCTGGGGTCCGCCGCGCCCACCCCCGGCGGTGTGGGCGCGGTGGAGGCGACGCTGACGCTCGGCCTGATCGCCGTGGGCCTGCCCAAGGAGGTCGCCGCCCCGGCGGTGCTCCTCTTCCGCCTCCTGACCCTGTGGCTGCCGGTCCTGCCGGGCTGGCTGGCCTTCAACCACCTGACGAGGAAACAGGCGTTGTAGCGCGCCCCGTACGCCGCGTGGAGGCGCACTGCGCCCGGTCTGCACGCCGGGTGCAGGCGCACTGCTCCCGGTGCGCGCGCCGCCTCGCGCCTCGTACGCGCGTAGCCGGTACTGCGCACGGCCCGTACCTCGCCTCGTAGCCCGCACCTCATACGGCCCGTACCTCATAAAGCCCGCACTTTCACACGGTCCGCCCCTCGTACGGTCCGTATCGGTCCGCACCTCAACCTCGTACGGTCCGTATCGGTCCGCACCTCACCTCGTACGGTCCGTATCGGTCCGTACCTCGTACGGCCCGCGCCCCGAGCGCCCTGACCGGCCGGGTCGCACGATGGGGGCATGCCGAATCCCGCCCGGCTGCGCGCCGCCGCCCCCGCCGCCTCCGTCCTCCTGCTGTCCTCCCTGCTGGCAGGCTGCGGCGGTGACAGCGGCACCGCCGCGGACGACGGTGACCTCACCCGGCAGAAGCTCTCCTGGCAGGACTGCCCGGCCCCCTCCCCGGCCCAGGGCGGGGGCAGCGCGCCCTCTCCGCTGCCGGACGGCGGCACTTGGCAGTGCGCCACGATGAAGGCCCCGCTCGACTGGGACGACCCGGACGGTGCCACGATCGGCATCGCGTTGATCCGGGCCAGGGCGAGCGGCGCCGCCGACCGACGGATCGGCTCACTGATCTTCAACTTCGGCGGTCCGGGCGGCTCGGGCGTCACCACGCTGCCCGCCTTCGGGGAGGACTACGCGAAGCTGCGCACCCGCTACGACCTGGTCAGTTTCGACCCGCGCGGGGTGGGCCGCAGCGCGCCCGTGGAATGCCTGGACGACCGGCAGCTCGACAGCTACTTCCAGCAGGACGCCACTCCCGACGACGCGTCGGAACGCACCGAGCTGATGGACAACACCGAGAAGTTCAACGCGGCCTGCGAGCAGCACTCCGAGAAGATGCTGCCGAACGTCGCCACCACGGACGCGGCCCGCGACATGGACCTGATGCGCCAGGTCCTCGGCGACGACAAGCTGCACTACTTCGGCATCTCCTACGGCACCGAACTCGGCGGCGTCTACGCCCACCTCTTCCCGAAGAAGGTGGGCCGGGCCGTCTTCGACGCCGTGGTCGACCCGACGCAGAACGCGGAACAGGGCTCGCTCGGCCAGGCCAAGGGTTTCCAGCGGGCCCTCGACAACTACGCGCGGGACTGCGTCTCCCAGACCGAGGACTGCCCCGTGGGCGACACCGCCCAGGACGTCAAGGACCGTATCGCCCGGCTGCTGAAGAACCTTGACGAGAAGCCGATCCCCGGCATCCCCCCGCGCCGGCTCACCCAGACCGCCGCGACCAGCGGCATCGCCCAGTCCCTGTACTCCCAGGACCTTTGGGAGTACCTCACCGAAGGGCTGACGCAGGCGTACGAGGGTGACGGCCGCATCCTCATGGCCCTCTCCGACGCGTTGAACGGGCGCGGCGAGAACGGCGAGTACAGCAACATCACCGCGGCCAACATCTCCATCAACTGCGCCGACGACAAGTCCCGGTACGACGCCGCCTACGTGCAGAAGAAGCTGCCCGAGTTCCGCGCCGCCTCCCCCGTCTTCGGTGACTATCTCGCCTGGTCCATGGTCGGTTGCACCGACTGGGCGGTGGCCGGTGCCGCCGACCACCCCGACGTCGGTGCGCCGGGCGCCCCGCCGGTCCTGGTCGTCGGCAACACCGGTGACCCGGCCACGCCGTACGAGGGCGCGCGGAAGATGGTGGACGCCCTGGGCCCGGGCGTCGGTGTGGAGCTGACCTACAAGGGGCAGGGCCACGGTGCCTACGACAGCAAGAACGCCTGCGTGCGGAACGCGGTCGACGGATACCTTCTGAACGGGCGGACACCGAAGGCCGGGACGGTCTGCACCTGACCCGACGGACCACCACAGACGGGCAAACCAGCAGGTCAGAGGGTTATCCACAGGCCGCGACGAGTGTGTTGCGCTCGCCCTACCATGGCATGACAGCCATCCGCCGCACGGCGCGGACGGCCCGTCAGGGGGGAACGCACATGGGGCGGTACACGGCGCACCCGGGTCGGCGCGCGCGGTCGAGGTTCGCGGGGTGGACGGCTTCCCTGGCAGCGGCGGGACTGCTGCTGTCGGGATGCAGCACGGGTGCGTCCGACGGTGGCGAGGACGGAACGGGGGACGGCGGTGCCGCGACCACCGGAGCGTCGCCGGCGTCGCTGACGTCCCAGCGGCTCGACTGGGGCCGCTGCGAGGCGACCGGCGACGCTCCGGCGCCGGGCCGGGACTGGCAGTGCGCCGACCTCGAAGTGCCGGTGGACTGGGCGAAGCCCGAGGGTGAGCGGATGGAGCTGGCCCTGATCCGTGCCAAGGCCACCGGTGCGAAGCGGGCCGGCTCGCTGCTGTTCAACTTCGGCGGCCCCGGCGGCTCGGGCATCTCCACGATGCCCTCCTACGCCTCCCTGGTGTCCTCCCTGCACGAGCGGTACGACCTGGTCAGCTGGGACCCGCGGGGAGTGGCCGCGAGCGAGGGCATCCGCTGCCGCGACGACGAGCAGATCCAGGCCGCCGAGTCGGCGGTGGACGCCACCCCCGACACCCCGGGCGAGGAGCAGGCGTATCTGAAGGACGCCGCCGACTTCGGCGCGGGCTGCGAGCGGGCCGCCGCGAAGCTGATGACCCATGTCTCGACCACGGACACCGCCCGCGACATGGACCTGATGCGCCAGGTCCTCGGCGACGACGAACTGCACTACTTCGGCATCTCCTACGGCACCGAACTCGGCGGCGTCTACGCCCACCTCTTCCCGAAGAACGTGGGGCGCATGGTCCTGGACGCGGTCGTCGACCCGACCGCGGACACCATCGGTCACGCCGAGCACCAGGCCAGGGGCTTCCAGCGGGCGCTGGACGATTACCTCCGCTCCACCGGCCGGGACCCCGAGCAGGGCTCTCGGGAGATCGCCGGTCTGCTGGACCGGCTCGACACCGAGCCGCTGCCCACGTCGTCAGAAGGCAGGGAACTGACGCAGACGCTGGCGCTCACCGGGATCGTGCTGCCGCTGTACGGCAAGTCCAGCTGGCCGGCGCTGACCAGTGCGCTGTCGGCGGCCGAGAAGGGCGACGGTTCGGAGCTGCTGGCCCTCGCCGACGGCTACAACGAGCGGGACGCCTCGGGACGCTACGGCACGAGCAGCCACTCCCAACGGGTCATATCGTGCTTGGACGACAGGGAGCGGCCGACGGCGGCGGAGGCGAAGGAGCTGCTCCCGGAGTTCGAGCGGATCTCCCCCGTGTTCGGCTCCTTCCTCGGCTGGGACACCGCCGGCTGGTGTCACGACTGGCCGGTGGCCGGGCAGTACGAGACGCCGGAGGTCAGCGCGGCCGGAGCGGCCCCGGTGCTGGTCGTGGGCAACACCGGGGACCCGGCGACGCCCTACGAGGGCGCCCGCAGGATGGCGGACGAACTGGGCCCGGACGTCGGTGTGATGCTCACCTGGAAGGGCGAGGGACACGGCGCGTACGGGAGCGGGAGCGACTGTGTCGACTCCACGGTGGACGCCTATCTCCTGGAGGGGACCGTGCCGGAGGACGGCAAGGTCTGCTCCTGACGCCCGGCGCCGGGAGCCGGTACGCGACGGCGGGGACCCCGGGCACCTGGGGTGCGCGAGATCCCCGCCGTTCGGGAGACCTGGCCGGACGCGTCCTGGCGTGCCGGCCACCGGCGGACCGGCCGTCAGTAGACCGGCTTCTCCGGCTCGATCTGGTTGACCCAGCCGATCACGCCGCCGCCGACGTGCACGGCGTCGGAGAAACCGGCCGACTTCAGGACCGCGAGGACTTCCGCACTGCGGACGCCCGTCTTGCAGTGCAAGACGATCTTCTTGTCCTGCGGGAGGTTCTCCAGGGCCGTACCCATGAGGAACTCGTTCTTCGGGATCAGCCGCGCGCCCGGGATCGAGACGATCTCGTACTCGTTCTGTTCGCGGACGTCGATGATCTCGATGTTCTCGCCCTCGTCGATCCACTCCTTGAGCTGCTTGGGAGTGATCGTGGAGTCGGCCGCCGCCGCCTGGGCCTCTTCGGAGACGACGCCGCAGAAGGCCTCGTAGTCGATCAGCTCGGTGACGGTGGGGTTCTCGCCGCAGACCGCGCAGTCGGGGTCCTTGCGGACCTTGACCTGGCGGTACTGCATCTCCAGGGCGTCGTAGATCATCAGGCGGCCGACCAGCGGCTCGCCGATGCCGGCGAGGAGCTTGATGGCCTCGTTGACCTGGATGGAGCCGATGGACGCGCACAGCACGCCCAGGACGCCGCCCTCGGCGCAGGAGGGGACCATGCCGGGGGGCGGGGGCTCCGGGTAGAGGCAGCGGTAGCAGGGGCCGTGCTCGGACCAGAAAACGGAGGCCTGTCCGTCGAACCGGTAGATCGAGCCCCAGATGTACGGCTTGTTCAGCAGCACACAGGCGTCGTTGACCAGGTAGCGGGTGGCGAAGTTGTCGGTGCCGTCGACGATCAGGTCGTACTGGCTGAAGATGTCCATCACGTTGTCGGCTTCGAGCCGCTCCTCGTGAAGGACGACGTTCGTGTACGGGTTGATGCCCTTGACGGTGTCACGCGCGGACTCGGCCTTGGAGCGGCCGATGTCGGACTGGCTGTGGATGATCTGGCGCTGCAGGTTCGACTCGTCGACCTCGTCGAACTCCACGATGCCGAGGGTGCCGACACCCGCGGCGGCGAGGTACATCAGCGCCGGCGAACCCAGGCCGCCGGCGCCCACACACAGCACCTTGGCGTTCTTCAGCCGCTTCTGCCCGTCCATCCCGACGTCAGGAATGATCAGGTGGCGGGAGTACCTGCGGACCTCGTCTACGGTGAGCTCAGAAGCTGGCTCTACCAGGGGTGGCAGCGACACGGGGACTCCGTTGGTCGGTCAGTCATTACGGGTTGTTCCCCCGTAACACTGCCACGGCCTTTTTCATTCCGAGACACCTGTCCCGATGCGCGAGACGATGGTGTCCCAGTAGCCGGGCATCGTCCCCCAGGGGCTCGGCTCGACGCGGCCCCGGTGGTCGGTGCGGTCGGTGAACCAGACCGTCGCGGCGCCCTGCCGGCGGGCGATGCGCAGGGCCTCGTCGAGGTGCGGGGCGGGGACGCCGTGGACGAGGTGGCAGAAGCGTTCGGGCGGGTGGCCGACGGTCCACTCCGCCACCTGGGACCCGCGGTAGTCGCTCCGGGGGCCGCGGAAGGTGATCAGTCGGTCGGCGTTCTCGGCGTAGCCGGGATACGGGTGGGTGCCGTGGCCCAGCACGATGTGGGCGCCGTCACCGGCCGCGCGCAGCGCGGCGACCGTGCCGCGGACCGCGGGAAAGGTCTCCCGGTCGGCGGGGCAGTGGTCCAGGAGGAAGCCGTCGGCCCGGTACCAGTCGAGATACCGCCGGGCCTCGGTGAGCAGCGCGCCGGCCCCTCCGCCCCCGAGGCGGGTGCCGTACGCGGCGTCGAGCCGGCCGAGGACGCGGACACCGGCGTTGCGCAGCCGGCCGGCCGCGGCCAGGCAGTGCGGGTCGCGCGCGGTGCCCGGTCCGTCGGCGACGTCCAGGACGACCCAGTGCAGGGGGGGTGCCCGGCCGGGTGAGTTCGGCCCACTCGGCCGGGGCGACCAGGGGATGGGCCAGGCCGGGGACGCCGAGGCCGGTACGGATGCCGGTGCTCGCGGTGCCCCTCCGGGCGCGGGTCAGATGCGGCATGCGGCTTCCATCCAGATGTCGGCCAGCGACTCCTCGAGGTTGATCCGCGGGCGCCAGCCGAGCCGGTCGCGGGCGGTGCGCACATCGGCCTGCTGCCAGCTGCCGCAGCCGTCCGGGTACGGGTAGGCGGCGGGCGACGGGTGGTCGGTGTCGCTCCGGGGGCCGAGTCCGTCCACGCGGTGACCGGCGGACTCGGCGCGGTGGCCGAGCGAGTCGGCCCGGTGCGTCATGGCCTCGGCCCGGGGATGGCCGATGACGGGCCGCAGGGCGCCGGGCGGACCGTCGAGTTCGTGGAGGGCGCCGCCGTAGCCGGCCACCCGGGCGAGGGTGGCGGCGGCGTCCCGGAGGCGGACGGCGCGGCCGGAGCCGATGTTGATGACGCCCTGCGCGGCGGAGAGGGAGGCGGCGTGCACGGCGCGCGCCACGTCGCGGACGTCCACGAAGTCCCGTTGGGCGCCTAGGCCGCCGAGGCGCAGTTCGCCGTCGCCGGACTGCATGGCGCGGCGCATGGCCTCGGCGAGGCGGCCCAGCGGGGAACCGGCGGGGGTGCCGGGGCCGGCCGGGGAGAAGACGCGGAGCACGACGGCGTCCAGGCCCGAGCCGAGGACCAGTTCGGTGGCGGCGAGTTTGCTGACGCCGTAGGGGCCGCCGGGCCGGGGGACGGCGTCCTCGGCCGTGGAGGAACCGGGCTGGCTGGGCCCGTACTCCGCGCTGCACCCGATCTGCACCAGGCGGGCCCCGCAGCCGCTGCGGCGCAGGGCCTCGCAGACGGTGGCGACGGCGACGGTGTTGTGCCGGGTGAGTTCGCGGGCGCCGCCGCGGGTGGTGCCCGCGCAGTTGATGACGACGCCGGGGTGGACGGCGTCGAGGAAGCGGGTGAGGGCGCCGGGGCTGCCGGTGGCGAGGTCGAAGCGGACGTCCGCGTCGTCGCCGCGGCCGAGCGCGGTGAGCTGGACGGCCGGGTCGGCGAGCAGGCGGTCGGCGACGAAGCGGCCGAGGTAGCCATTGGCTCCGATCAGCAGGACTCTCATCGGACGACTCCCGGGGCCGAGGCTTCGGGTCGGGAGGTGGTCATGTCGGGTTCTCCTTCAGGGGGTGATGCCGGGCGGAAGGGCGGTGGCCGGGTCTCAGCTACGGGACGGGCGGCACGCCGGAAGGTCGGTGAGGGGCGCGGAGGCGCGTGGGTGCGGCGGGCCGTGGGCGGTGGGGGCCGGGAGCGGGGGGTTCATCGGTGGGGCTCCGGGTGGGCGTGGGCCGAGGCTCGGGTCAGGCGGCGGTTCGCGTGCAGCAGCAGGACCAGGGCGCCGGTGCCGCAGGCCACGGTCGGAACGCTCTGGGTGCCCCACGTGGTGACGAGCGCCTCCACGGGCGTGGCCAGGACGCCGCAGCCGGGCAGGCGGCTCGCGAAGAGGCCGGCCAGGGCGGTGGCCTCGACGGTCGCCGCCGTGGTGAGGGCGAAGGAGGGGGCGTAGGCGTAGCCGTGGCCGGTGAGGAGGCGGGCCAGCAGCAGGAGGGCCCCGAGGGAGAGGGCCGGCGCGTAACCGGCGGATTGGTCCAGGGCCGCGCCGGTGAGGGCGAGGAGGGCCGCCAGCGCGGCCAGGAACAGGAGGAAGGAGCCGCACAGCAACGGCCGTACGGAGGCGGCGAACTCCTCCAGTCCGCGGCTCGCCCCCAGCCTGCGGCGGGCGCGTACGGTGAAGAAGCGGGCGCACCAGGCCGCGGGTGCGCAGGCCAGCGTCAGGGCCAGCACGGGAGCGACGGTGACGGGCCAGGGACCGTCGGCGGCGCCGGTGGGCGGGCCGTCGGGGCCACCGGTGAGGGCCGCGTCGAGGAGCCCGTCGCCGAGCAGGGCGTAGGCGATGAGCCAGTGGACCCAGAGGGAGCTGTGGTCGTCCGCGGCGCCCGGGAGGCGCCCCCGGCGCAGCAGCGCGCGCACGGCCAGGGTGACCGCGAGCACGCCGACGACGGCTGTGATCAGGCGTGGCTGGCCTTGGGTGAGCCGCAGGCCGGACACCGTGGCGACGCCGAGGGCACCGGGGAGCAGGGTGAGGACGATCCAGCGGGTGCCGGGCCGGCGGACGGAGGGGGTGGTGGGGCTCTCGGTCTCCGGGGTCCGTCCGGAACCGGAGGGGGTGCCGTCGCGCGGGACGCGGGCGTACATCTCCTCGGCGAGGGTGAAGACGTCACGGTGACGGAAACGGTTGGCGGTCCGGTCGGTGATGCCGTGGGCCTCCAGGCCCGCCGCGATCTCCAGGGGGTCGACGGCTCTTCGGCACAGCTCCTGGTGGCGGTGGATCAGGGCCTTCACGGGGTCCGCGCCGGTCCGCCGGGCGGCGGCGGGTCGGGTCCTCCCGGCAGGACGGGCGGAGAGCGCCCCGGGCGCCTGCCCCATCTCCGGCCGTGCCTCCGAGCCGGCCTTGGCATCCGGAGCCGACACGGACACCGATGCCGAGTTCGGACCGGACGCCGGACCGGAAGCCGAGCCCGACACGGACGCCGGCCCCGAACCGAAGCCCGGCACGGACGCCGGACCGGAAGCGAAGCCCGGCACGGACGCCGACCCCGAACCGGAAGCCGACCCCCACACGGACGCCGGCCCCGGACCGGAAGCCGAGCCCGACAAGGCCCCCGCACCCGTCGCCTCCGTCAGGTACGCCCCGGACCGTTCGTCCCAGGCGCCGGGGCTGCCCGGGGCCGCGGGTCGGTCCAGGCCGTCGAAGCCGCTCATCGGGCCCCCTCGGTGACGGGTACCGGGGTGTCCGTCGCCCAGCCCGGCCCGCCACGGACGACCGTCCGGGACTCGACGGGGGTGCCGAGACCGCCCCCGCCCGCGCCCCCGCCCCCGCTCCCGGGACCGGCGCTCCAGCGGCCGGGGACGTACGCCTCGGCCGGCACCGCGAACGGCAGGGACGCGCCCGCGCTGTCGAGGCCGCCGCGGCGCAGCGGGGTACGGGAGAGGATCTCCAGGTAGATGCCGTGGAAGGCGGCGGTGTTCTGCTCGACGGTGAACAGTTCGAGTGCGCGGGCGCGCGCGGCGGCGCCCAGGCGCTCACGGCGCGCGGGGTCGCGCAGCAGCGCCACGCACGCCTCGGCGAGCGCCCGCGGATTGCGCGGCGGTACGACCGATCCGGTGCCGCCGATCACCTCCACCACCGCGCCGACCTCGGTCGACACCGTGGCTCGGCCGCAGAGCATGGCCTCGACCAGCCCCACCGGGAAGCCCTCGACGACGCTGGAGAGGACGACCAGGGAACCGGCCGCGTAGGCGTCGGCGACGGTCGGCAGGTCCGGCCCGCCGACCTCCTCGAAGGACACCGGGTTCCGGCCCACGGCGTACGGACCGTCGGCCTCGTCGGGGAAGAGCTGGGCGGCGAGTCCCCGGCAGTGCGCGAGATAGGCGGCCTCCCCGGCCTCACCGACACCACCGGCACCACCGGCACCACCGCCCTCCTCCCCGAACGCTCCCCCTGGACCGGAACCGGGGACTGGACCGGGAACGGACACGATCCGCAGCCGGGCCCCCGGCACCGCCTTCCGGATCTCGGCGAACGCGTGCAGCAGTGAGACCAGGTCCTTGGCCGGTTCGACCCGGCCGACCCACACGAGGGTGTTCGGACCGGCGTCGCCGCGCGCCTCGCCGGCCGCGGCGAACGGGGCCGCGTCCATGCCGGGGTGGACCGTGCGCAGCTTGTGCCGGTCGGCCCCGCACCGCTCCTGCCAGCGCCGGGCGTGCGTGTTGCCGTGGGTGACGACGGCGGCCCGGCGGTAGATCTCCGTGGCGAGCCGGCCGTGGAAGGCGGCGAGCAGGGCGCGTACGGCCGGTGAGGCGTCGGGCGCGGTCAGGTAGTGCGTACGCAGCCGCACGCCGTACTCGGTCACCAGCAGCGGTACGCCGAAGAAGTGCCGGGCCAGCAGGCCGGGCAGGGCGGCGGCACCGCCGGACGTCGCGTGGCACAGGTCGACCGCGCCGAGACCGGCGTCCTCGTACCAGCCGAGCGAGAGGGGGCGCAGGGCGCGTTCCAGATGGCCCGCGACGGCGAGGAGATCGGGGACGCGCGCCTCGCGCGCGGGTCGCTGGGCGCCCGGCGCGCGACAGGCGTGCTCCAGAGCCCGTACGGCGGCTTCGGAGCGGAGCGCGGCCACCAGGCCGTTCTCGTCGCGAGCGAGTTCGGCGAGCCCGTACAAGGCGTTGGCGAAACGGTCCGCCTCTGCGGCGGAGGCGTCTCCCGCGGTGCCGGACGACGGGTCCGGACGGCCCGCCGCGCACAGGACGGCGGCGAGGGCGCCGTAGCACTCGGTGAAGCGCCGGCGGGCGCGCCGGCCGTACACCACCCCGTCGTCCTCGGCGGTCCACAGCGGGGCGGTGCGCACCCGGCGGACCTGCGGCGGCAGCGGGACCCAGCCCGCGTCCTCCTGGCGCTCGCACCGGCTGAGCGCGTGGACGTCGAACTCGTGCTGCCCGAGCCCGCGCACGAGCCGGTCGCACCAGAGTCCGGCGTCGCCGCTGACGTACGGGTAACCGTTCTCCGTCAGTAGTCCGATGCGCACACGCACCCCCGATGTCCCGTATGGGGAGCCGCCGTTGGTCCGGCGGCTCGCAGCGGGGACGAACGTATGCGGACAAGGCGGTGGCGCGACGGACGGTTGTCCATCACGCCACCAAAAGGGGTGAACGGGCGTAACTTTCCCGGGCGAAGCGCGTTCGGTCGCGTCAAGGGAGCGGACGAACACCGAGCGTCACGTCATGGCCGCACCCGGTCGGGCGACTCTCACGCGGCGCGGCTCAGGCGGACGGGTACGGCCAGGCGTTGGGGCGGCAGCGGATGCCGTCGTACTCCAGGAACTTGGTCTGCTGCTGCATGACGGGAGCGAGGTCGCCGTCCTTGTCGCAGGTCACGTGGTTGTGGCCGAGGCGGTGACCGACCTCGTGGTTGATCAGCATCTGCCGGTAGGGGTAGATCTTGTCGTCGCCGTAGGTCTTCGCGCCCTTGGCCCACCGGTAGGCGTTGATCATGACGCGTTCGGTGGCGGCCGAGTCACAGGAGACGTTGTCGATCGTGGTGTCCAGGCCGGACTTGGCGCACCAGTCGGCGGTCGTGCCCGGGCTGGCCAGAGTGATCACGAAGTCGGGGTGACCGGAGTGGACGCGTTCGAACGTACGGGCGCCGTTGTGGGCCCAGCTGCGGTCGTCGTTGAGGGTCTTCTGCACCGCCTGCGCGAAGAGTTCGCCGTCGAGGCCGAGCCCCTTCTCGACGTCCACGCGGTAGGTGTACTTCTGCCCCCTCCCCGGCGCCTTGTCGACGCCCTCGATCGCGTCGAACTCGCCGGAGCCCTTGAGTGTGGCGCTGAGCGGATAGACCGTGCCCATCTTCTGCGCGTACGTCAGCGGCGCCGCCGCGCTCGGTCCGGAACCGGAGCCCGCTCCCGCATCGGACGTGCCCATCTCCTCCGCCGCGCCCGGAACGGAGCCCTGTTCCGCGCCCGCCCGGTCGGCGGCCGACCGGGACGCCGCGGCCTCGCCGGCACGCCCGTCGGCGACCTGCCCGGCCACGACGACGGCCAGCACGATGGTGACGGCCGCCGCGGCGACGCCGGTGAAGGCCCGCCCCTTGCCGCCCCCGCGGACGGGACCGCCCCCGTCGCTCCGGCCACCGGCGGTGGCGCGGGAGCCGGGCGGGGGCGCGTCGGCCCGGACTCGCGCGGTCCCGGACGCGGGCGTGAACACGGACCCGGTCGCCGGGGCGGAGCCGGACGCGGACGGGGAGGCCGCGGAGGCCGCGGAGGCACTGGGGTCGTCGGACCCGCGCTCGAACGCGTCGAGGTACTCCTGCCGGGGTCCGCCGCCTCCCCGTGCCCCCGGCGTGCGCGCCCCCTGGGGCGCCTGCCGCTGCCGGGGCAGGGACAGGCCGGGACCGCGCGGCGCGCCCGGAGCCGCGCCGGCCGCCCCGAACTCGCCCCAGCCGCCGCCCGGTTCGCGCTGCTCGGGGTGTCCGCCTCGCACCTGCCCGGCCGGACCCACCCGCCCCGTGCCGAAGGCCGGTGTGTCGTAGGCCCGGGTGCCGCGCGGCGGACGCGCGCCGACCCGGCCGGCGGGGGACCCGTCACCGTACGGAGGTCCCGTCCGCTCCCCGGGCGGCGTCGACGGGCCGCCCCGCTCCTCGGGCCGTGCGCTTTGGCGTTCCCGTGCTGCGGTGGCGTCCGCGGGGTCGCCCTTGGGGGCCGGCCCGCGACGGCTGTGGCGTCCCACTCGCGCCTCAGCCTCCTGTGTTCTCGTCGGTGTGCCGATCGTCGGCGGCCGTCGATCCGGCGGTGTCCGCGAGGAGTTCGCGGAGGGCCGTGGCGACCGTCTGCGGATACTCCATCATGGCGACGTGGCCCGCGTCCGGAAGGGTCAGCAACCGCGCGTCGCGGAAGGCGCGGGCCGCGCGCTGTGCCATGCGGTAGCCGACGAGCTTGTCCCGGCCGCCGTAGACCAGCAGGGTCGGCGCGAGGACCCGCTCGGCCTGGCGCCACAGGCCGTGCTGGCCGCCCACCGTGTAGGCGTTGACGATGCCCCGCGCGGAGCGCGCCATCGCGTCCCAGAAGTACGGCAGCCGCTGCCGCCGCTCCATCTCCTCCACGGCGTGCCGCAGGCCCTCTTCCGACACCCGCGCGGGATCGCCGTAACAGAGCGCCATGACGCCGCGGACCCGCTGCTCCGCCGTCCAGTCCCGGCTCACGCGGGTGAACAGCGCGGCTACGCCGGGCAGGGCCAGCAGTCCGGTGGGCACGGCACTGCGCTGGACGCGGATCTCGGGCAGCGCGGGCGAGATCAGGGTCAGCGTGCGCACCAGGTCGGGGCGGACGGCGGCGACGCGGGTGGCGACGGCGCCGCCGAGCGAGTTGCCCACCAGATGGACGGGGCCGCGGCCCGACGCGTCGAGGTGGCGGATCACCGCGCGCGCGTGCCCGGTGATCGAGTAGTCGCCGTCGTCCGGTGGCGGGGAGTCGCCGAAGCCCGGCAGGTCGACCGCCTCGTTGTCGAGCACGTCGTCCAGCAGCGGCATCAGCGCCGACCAGTTCTGCGAGGAACCGCCGAGGCCGTGGACATACAGGGCGGGCGGCAGTCCCTCGCGGGCCGGGCGCCTTGACCGCACCGTCAGCGTGATCCCCGGCAGCCGCACCGACCGCAGCCGCTCGCCCTCCGCGACCCGGACCGCGGTCGCCTCCGGCAGCACATTGGCGGGCGGCACGGACGGCAGCTCGGTCGAAGACATGCGGCAATGTTACGAGACGATCACGCGACGGTTCACGTGTTCGGCATCACAACAGGGGTGCGTTCGCGCGGTATCGGGAAACGCGCCGGGGTACGCACCGGAGCAGACACCCCCCGACGCGCCCCGGGCCCTCACGCCCCCTCCCGGGCCGGCACGGATCGCACGGCGCGGGATTCGGGTGTCTCCTAGGCTCGTACCGAGGGCACCCGCACCTGACCACCCCCCGCCTCCCGGCGGGGACGTCCACAGAAAGGGAGCCGGCATGGCCATCGATCCCACTGATCCCGAGACCTTCGCGCACGACGAGACGGAGGAGTCCCAGGACGTCGGCGTCGAGGCGCCGGACGCCGACGCGGCCGAGCAGCAGAAGGACATCACCCCGGACCGGGACGACCCGCTCACCGGCGTCGACCCCGACCGCGGCAGCGAGGCCGACCTCGCGGAACAGGCCCGCGTGGTCACCCTCGACGAGGACGACTACCGCTGACGACGGCCGACGGAGAGGGCGTGCGCCGCGCGGGGAATGAACAGGGAGGAGGCAGACGTTTGCCCGTTCCGGGCATTTTTGAAACTGTTTGCACTCCTTTCACCGCTGTCCGGTCCGTGAAATTCTGCGTCCGCACCGCGCGCACCACGGTTACCGAAAAGTACGATGGCCGCGCGGCGCACACCGCACAGGGACGACTTTGGGAGGCGGCGTGACAGCCATCGAGCAGACAGAGGCGGCACGCCCGCGGGGCACACGCCTGCCGCGCCGCGCCCGACGCAACCAGCTGCTGGGCGCCGCGCAGGAGGTGTTCGTCGCCCAGGGTTACCACGCGGCCGCGATGGACGACATCGCCGAGCGCGCCGGCGTCAGCAAGCCGGTCCTCTACCAGCACTTCCCGGGCAAGCTGGACCTCTACCTGGCCCTGCTGGACCAGCACTGCGAGTCCTTGATCCAGTCCGTCCGCAACGCGCTGGCGTCGACGAGCGACAACAAGCAGCGCGTACGGGCGACCATGGACGCGTACTTCGCGTACGTCGAGGACGACGGCGGCGCCTTCCGCCTGGTCTTCGAATCGGACCTGACCAACGAGCCGGCCGTGCGCGAGCGCGTGGACAAGGTCACCAACGAGTGCGCCGAGGCGATCTGCGACGTGATCGCCGAGGACACCGGCCTCTCGCGCGCGGAGTCGATGCTGCTCGCCTCCGGGCTGGGCGGCCTCGCCCAGGTGGTGGCCCGCTCCTGGCTGCACAGCGACCGCAGCGTGCCGCGCGACCAGGCGGTGCAGTTGCTCGCGTCGCTGGCCTGGCGCGGCATCGCCGGTTTCCCGCTGCACGGCAACGAGCAGCACTGAGCGGGGCGGCGCCGCCCGTCTGTTCCCGTCGGCTGTTCGCTCCTGGCGTGGCCGGGCGCAGCGTGTACGTCCCCTCACCGGGCTAATGTGTGCTGGGTACGGCGCGGAAGATCGCGCACATCACTGACCGTCGGAGGGACATAGCCGTGGAGGTCAAGATCGGCGTGCAGCACGCGCCCCGCGAGATCGTTCTGGAGAGCGGTCAGAGTGCCGAGGAGGTCGAGCGCGTGGTGGCTGAGGCACTGGCCGGCAAGTCGCAGCTGCTGAGCCTCGTGGACGAGCACGGCCGCAAGGTCCTGGTCCCGGCCGACCGCCTCGCGTACGTCGAGCTCGGCGAGCCGGCCCCGCGCAAGGTGGGCTTCGGCGCGCTGTAGCCACAGGCGGCATACGGAGGGGCCCGGCGGACACCGCCGGGCCCCTCCGCGTACGCGCCTCCGCGCAGGACCGCTGTACGCGCCTCCGTACCGGGCCGGCGTACGCGCCTCCGCGCAGGACCGACGTACGCGGCTCCACGCAGGACCGGCGTACGCGCCTCCGCGCAGGACCGACGTACGCCACCCCGCGCGGGCTCTCGTACGCCACCCCGCGCAGGTCCTCGTACGCGCTTCCGCGCGCCCCGGCGCCCGCGCCCCCCTCCACGAACGGCGCACAACTCCCTCACAGGGGAGGGTTGCATTCCGCAGGTCAGGGGTAGGACGGCTACGACCGTTCGAGCAGGCCGGCCGTGTGGGAGGGACCCCGACAATGCTGTTGGAAGCGCTCAGTGCCGCGATCCTCGGGCTGGCCCTCGCCTGGGCCGCCGCCCGCCGCCTGCCGCACCGGCTGCCGGCCCGCTCCCTCGTCCTCGCGACGGGCGTCGCCGGGGCCCTGTTCGGGGCGTTCGTCACACACAGCGCGCTGGGCGCCGCGAGCCTGCTGGCCGTCCTGCTGGGCTCGGCCGCCGTCTGCTCCGCCTCGCTGTCGCTCCTGCTGCGCCCGGCGGGCCGGCTGCGCGGCCGGTCGGCGACCGCCTGACCGGCCGGCGCGGATCAGGCAGCCAGCTTCAGTGCGGCCATCCGCTTGGTGTGCGCCTCGGTGATCCGGGAGAACATCCGGCCCACCTCCGCCAGGTCGAAGCCGTCCGCGACACCGCCCACCAGCATCGTCGACAGCGCGTCCCGGTCGGCGACCACCCGCTGGGACTGCGAGAGCGCCTCCCCCATCAGACGCCTCGCCCACAGCGCCAGCCGGCCGCCCACCCTCGGGTCCGCGTCGATCGCCGCGCGCACCTTCTCCACCGCGAACTCGGCGTGCCCCGTGTCGTCCAGCACGGCCAGCACCAGCTCACGGGTGTCGGTGTCGAGGCGGGCGGCGACCTCACGGTAGAAGTCGCTGGCGATCGAGTCGCCGACGTACGCCTTGACGAGCCCCTCCAGCCAGTCGGAGGGGGCCGTCTGCTTGTGGAAACTCTCGTAGGCGGTGACGAACGGGGCCATCGCCTCCGTCGGCTCCTCGCCGATCTCGGCGAGCCGGTTGCTCAGCCGCTCGAAGTGGTGGAACTCCGCCGAGGCCATCTTGGCCAGCTCCGCCTTGTCCGCGAGGGTCGGCGCCAGCTTGGCGTCCTCCGCGAGCCGCTCGAACGCCGCCAGCTCGCCGTACGCGAGCGCCCCGAGCAGGTCCACGACCGCCGCGCGGTACTGGGGGTCGGCGGCGGCCGACGACCAGTCCCGGGCGGCGACGGCGGTACGTTCGGCAGGGGCGTTCGCTGCGGTGCCAGGCGTGTCAGAGCTCGTCATGCAGCGCACAATAGCCCGCTCGTAGGCGACGGGAAGGCCCTGGTCAGTCAGTGTGACGACGACTACGTGACCGAATCGGCCATCACATGTGCGCGAATCCGGGGTATGGTGGTAATGCGCCTGCCGAGTATGTGACGTACGAGTTCGTGATCGTGACCTATGGCTACGTGACATGGTCGTCGGGGCGCACGCATGAGGATGCCCGGTCGGTGGCCCGATCGGCTCCGCCCGACAGCCCTCCCCGCCGTACGCCACTGTGTGCGGCAGCCCGGAGGGGGACCCTCAGCGGTTCGAGCGCTAGAGCGTCGGCAGTGGTCCCGTGTCTACGGCTCGCCCGTACGGCAGCCGACGTCCCCGGCACGGTCCGACACGACCCCCGCGCTCGCCTCGCACCGCGCACACAGAAGAGGCAGCACCCTGACTACGACGTTTCGTTCCCTCGGCATCCTTCCCGAGACCGCCGAGGCCCTTGAGGCCGTCGGCATCACCACCGCCTTCCCCATCCAGGAGATGACGCTCCCCGTCGCCCTCACGGGCAAGGACGTCATCGGCCAGGCCAAGACCGGCACCGGCAAGACGCTGGGCTTCGGCCTGCCCATCCTCGACCGCGTCACCGTCCCCGCCGACGTCGAGGCCGGACGCGCCGCCCCCGAGGACCTCACCGACGCCCCGCAGGCCCTCGTCGTCGTCCCGACGCGCGAGCTGTGCCAGCAGGTCACCAACGACCTCCTGACCGCCGGCAAGGTGCGCAATGTGCGCGTCAGCGCGATCTACGGCGGCCGCGCCTACGAGCCCCAGGTCGAGGCCCTGAAGAAGGGCGTCGACGTGGTCGTCGGCACCCCGGGCCGGCTCCTCGACCTCGCGGGCCAGAAGAAGCTGAGCCTGAAGCACATCAAGTGCCTGGTCCTCGACGAGGCCGACGAGATGCTCGACCTGGGCTTCCTGCCAGACGTCGAGAAGATCATCAACCTGCTGCCGGCCAAGCGGCAGACGATGCTGTTCTCGGCCACCATGCCGGGCGCGGTCATCGGACTGGCCCGCCGGTACATGTCGCAGCCGACCCACATCAGCGCCACCTCGCCGGACGACGAGGGCCAGACGGTGGCGAACACGAAGCAGTACATCTACCGCGCGCACAACATGGACAAGCCCGAGATGGTCGCGCGCATACTGCAGGCCGAGGGCCGTGGACTGGCCATGGTCTTCTGCCGCACCAAGCGCACCGCGGCCGACCTGGCCGACCAGCTCCAGCAGCGCGGCTTCGCCTCCGGCGCGGTCCACGGCGACCTGGGCCAGGGCGCCCGCGAGCAGGCGCTGCGCGCCTTCCGCAACGGCAAGGTGGACGTGCTCGTCTGCACCGACGTCGCCGCCCGCGGCATCGACGTCGAGGGCGTGACCCACGTCATCAACTACCAGTCGCCGGAAGAGGAGAAGACGTATCTGCACCGCATCGGCCGCACCGGCCGCGCGGGCGCCAAGGGTACGGCGATCACCCTCGTCGACTGGGACGACATCCCCCGCTGGCAGCTGATCAACAAGGCGCTCCAGCTGGACTTCAACGACCCGCCGGAGACGTACTCCACCTCCTCGCACCTCTACTCCGACCTCGGCATCCCCGAGGGCACCAAGGGTGTGCTGCCGCGCGCGGCCCGTACCCGGGCCGGTCTGGCGGCCGAGGAGCTGGAGGACCTGGGCGAGCCCGGTGGCCGTGGCGGCCGGGACCGCGGTCGCGGCGGCCGGGGCGCGCGGGACGAGTCCCGTTCCGCCGAGCCGGAGCGCCCGGCGCGCACGCCGCGCCGTCGGCGCCGTACGCGCGGCGGTACGCCCCTGGACGCGGCGGCCTCCCCCGCCGCCGAGCCGGCCACGCCGGCCACGCCCGTGGCCGACGGCGCCGCGCCGGAGGACGGTGACGCCCCGCGTGTCCTGCGCCGACGCCGCCGCACCCGTGGCGGAGCCTCGACGCGCCGCCAGGTGACCCCGGCGACGGAGACCACCGCGGAGTCCGACGAGGCGACCGCGCCGGCACCGGCGGTCACCGAGGCCGCGACGGCCATTGAGGCCCCCGCCGCGCCCGAAGCGACGGAGCAGCCGCGCCGCCGCCGGACGCGAAAGTCGGCGGAGACGCCGGCCGCCGTCCTGGAGCCGACCGCCCCGGCGGTCACCGAGGCCACCCCGGTCACCGAGGCCACCCCGGTCGAGGAAGCCCCGGCGGCCGAGGAGGCCCCCGCCAAGCCGCGCCGCCGCACCCGCAAGGCCACGGCGGAGGCACCGGCGGAGACGGCGTCCGAAACGGCGGCCGAGACCGCCGAGGGCGCCGAGACCAAGCCCAAGGCCCGCCGCACCCGCAAGACCACCGCGGCCACCGCCACCGAGGCCACCCCGGCCCCCACCACCGACGACGCCGAACCGGAGGTCAAGCCGAAGACCCGCCGCACCCGCAAGACCGCGACGGCGACCCCGGCCACGGACACCACGGCAGCGACGGCCGCCGAGATCCCGGCCCAGACCACACAGGAACCCCAGGCCGAGACCAAGCCCCGCCGCACCCGCAAGACCGCGGCCAAGGAACCGGCCGAAACGGCGGCCGAGACCGCCGAGGGCGCCGAGACCAAGCCCAAGGCCCGCCGCACCCGCAAGACCACCGCGGCCACCACCACCGAGGCCACCCCGGCCCCCACCACCGACGACGCCGAACCCGAGGTCAAGCCGAAGACCCGCCGCACCCGCAAGACCGCGACGGCGACCCCGGCCACGTCCACGTCCACGGACACCACGGCAGCAACGGCCACGGACACCGCCGAAGCCACGGGCGACGCGGCGGCCAAGCCCAGGACCCGCCGTGCGCGCAAGACCGCGGCGACGGCGCCCGCGGCCGCCGAGTCCACCGGCTCCGAGCCCACCGCCGGCATCCCGGCCCAGACCAAGCCCCGCCGCACCCGCAAGACCGCGGCCGAGGAACCGGCCGAAACCGCGACCGGGGCGACCGAAACGGCGGCCGAGACCGCCGAGACCAAGCCCAAGGCCCGCCGTACCCGCAAGACCTCTGCGGCGGCCACCACGACCGGCGCCCAAGCCCCGTCCACGGAGGGCTGACCCGTCCTGTCGTAACCGCCGTACCGTCGTCGGCCCGGTCCCGCCCCGTGCGGGACCGGGCCGACGTCGTCGGGTCCCCCGGCCCCGATACGCTCAGCCCGTGAGCAGGAACGCCGCCTTCGACCCGCCCCCCGCCGCCCGCGCGTACCGGCTGCGGACCGCGCGTGGTGAGTTCGCCGCCGTCGACTCGCCCGTGCCCGCCGGGGTCGAGCCGCGCGGCGTGGCGCTGATGCTGCCCGGCTTCACCGGCAGCAAGGAGGACTTCACCCTGCTGCACGAGCCGCTCGCGGCCCGCGGTTACCGTACGGTCGCCGTGGACGGCCGGGGGCAGTACGAGTCCGACGGCCCCGAGCACGACGAGTCCGCCTACGCACGGCCGGAACTGGCCCGGGACGTCCTCGCCCAGACCGCCGCCCTCGGCACCCCGGTGCATCTGGTCGGCCACTCCCTCGGCGGCCAGATCGCCCGGTCGGCCGTCCTGCTGGACCCCTCCCCCTTCCGTTCCCTCACCCTGATGTCCTCGGGTCCGGCGGAGATCTCGGAGCACCAGCGGCAGCGGGTCGAGCTGCTGCGGGACGCGCTCGCCGTGATGACCATGGCGGAGGTCTGGGAGACGATCCAGGCCATGGGACCGCCGGAGGAGGTCGGCGGTCCCACCCGCGGCCCGGTCGACGAGGAGCGGCTGCGGCAGCGCTGGCTGGGCACCCGGCCCGCGCAACTCCTGGCCGGTGGGAGCCAGTTGTGCACCGAACCGGACCGGGTGGCGGAGCTGGCGGCGGTTCCGTTGCCGTTCCATGTGCTGTCGGGGGAGTACGACGACACCTGGCCGGTGCCCCTCCTGGACGACATGGCGGTGCGGCTGGACGCACGCCGGACCGTGATCGCCGGGGCCGAGCACTCGCCCAACGCGGATCAGCCCCTGCCGACCGCCACGGCACTGGCCGACTTCTGGGACGACCTCACGAACACGGCCCCGGACACGAACCCGAACTCGGCCCCGGACGTGCGCGGCGCCCAGGGCCTGTCGTTTGGATCGGGTCGCGGGGAATCGGCTGCGCCTTCCCCGCGTCCGCGGCGTGACCCGAACGACAGGCCCTAGTACTGCGTCTGCACGTACTCCCAGAATCCGTCCCGCAGCGCCCGTCTCAGGTCAGCCTGGCCGCGCAGGGAGTACTGGAGCAGCCCCTCGGCCTCGACCAGCAGGTCCTGGTCGACCGGGCCGGGCAGGTAGGGGTGGCCGTCGAGCAGCTCGACCAGCGCCTCCCGGCCCCGTGACGCCAGCCACTTCGCGGCGATCTGCGACCCGGCGAACCGCACGTTCTCCCGGGTGGGGCGGCCCGTGCCGGCCGCGTCGTAGGCGGGCAGGGTGCGCCGGGAGACGTACGGCTTGAAGAAGTCGAGGTCGAAGGTGCGCTGGCTGTCGACCTCCCAGAGCAGCGGGTCGGCCTGGTTGCGCCCCTCGGGGGCCTCGACGCCCCAGAGGTGGACGCGGGCCCCGTACCCCTGGGCGGCCTCGACCGCCGACACCAGGTCCTCGTCACCGCCGAGGAGCGCCGCGTCACTGATCGCGCGGTGCCGGGCGAGGGACTCCAGGTCGCTCCGGATGAGGGAGTCGACACCCTTCTGCTGGTTGTTGGCGTTGAGGTTGCCCAGGCGGACCTTGACGTCGGGCAGCTCCGCGATGCTCTGCTGCTCGGCGGTGTGGATGCGGCGCCGGGCGCCGTCGTACCAGTAGACCCGCAGCAGCCTGCTGTCCGCGAAGATGGTGCGGGCCCGGTCGATGAGCGCCTCGATCAGCCCCTCGGCGTCCAGGTCGAAGGCGCGCCGGTCCTCCGTCCCCGCGACCAGCCGTCCCGCCGCCGCGTACAGGTATCCCGCGTCGACGAAGATCGCGTGGGTGGACGGTGTCTTGGCCACCTCGGCGAGCATGCGCTGGAGCAGCTCGTTGGTGCGGTCGATGCGGGCGGGCAGGGATGCGAGGTCGTCGTTCATCGTCTCCATTGTCCCGGCGGTCACGCTGCGAACACAACCGGTCCCGGTCAGTCTTGTACTGGACAGACGCCGACGCCAAACTGACATCGGACCTCCCCGCGCCGCCACCGCACACCTAGCCCCGTACCGGGCCGCGAAAACGACAATTTACCCACCAGTAATTAGCCTGTCGAAAATTTTCTTTAGCGTAGGGAATGTTCGCACCGGGTCACTCGTTGACCACATACGGAACCCCAGGCACCGATGACCCGCGGTTCCCCTCAGTAGTTCTCCTCTGGAGGATGACCAGACGAAGGGAGAGGCCATGCGCTTTGAAGTCATGCGACTCGACGACGTCGACGGTACGCCCGTGGACACCACAGTCGTGGACGCAGCCTCCGTCAACCGGATAGTCCAGCAGGCCGCCGCCATCGGGCAGCGCCTGTGGATCCGCCCCGCCGAGACCTCGGCCTCGTAGCGGCGGATCGTTCACACCGCCTTTCGGGCCCCCGTACGCACGCCGTACGGGGGCCCGTTCCGCGTCCCGGGGCACGGGAGCGGCGTCAACTCCCCTGGATCACCTGGGTGATGCCGTTGATGATCTGCTGCACGGCGATCGCGGAGAGCATCATGCCCGCCAGCCGGGTCACCAGGACCACACCACCGTCCTTGATGACCCGGATGATCAGCAGCGAGTACCGCATCACCAGCCACAGCACGACATGGATGGCGAGGATCGCCGACCACACCGACACCTGGCCGCCGACGCCGTCCGCCTTCTGCACGGCGAGGATCACCGACACGATCGCGCCGGGTCCGGCCAGCAGCGGCATGCCGAGCGGGACGAGCGCGACGTTGACGTCCTTGGTCTGCTTGGGCTCGTCGGTCTTGCCGGTGAGCAGGTCGAGCGCGATCAGCAGGAGCAGCAGTCCGCCCGCGATCATCAGCGCGGGCACCGAGACATGCAGATAGTCCAGGATCCGGTGCCCGAGCAGTCCGAACACCGTGATCACCCCGCCGGCGACACAGACGGCCTGGAAGGCCATCCGCTTCTGCACCGCGCCCGGCCGTCCGGCGGTCAGGGCGAGGAAGATCGGGGTGATCCCAGGGGGATCCATGATGACGAAAAGGGTCAGGAACAGGGAGCCGAAGACGGCGAGATCGAACATGGGTGAGCTACTGGCCTTGCGATGGTACGGGCGGGGGCGGCGTGGACCTCAGACCCCGGCTCCGCCGGCCCCCGGCACCGGGAACGCCCCGAAGGCGCGCCGCGTGATCTCCCCGTAGACCTCGGGGTCGGTGGTGTACTCGCCGAGCACACAGGTCTTACGGCTGCCGTGGTAGTCGCTGGACCCGGTCACCAGCAGCCCCAGCTCACCGGCGAGGCCGCGCAGCCGTGCCCGGGCCGGCTCGTCGTGGTCCATGTGGTCGACCTCGACGCCGTCGAGCCCGGCGGCGGCCAGCTCGGCGATCCGCGCCTCGGACACCGTACGGCCGCGCTTGGCGGCGGCCGGGTGCGCGAACACCGTGACCCCGCCCGCGGCCTTGACCAGCCGGACCGCCTCGAAGGGGTCGGTCTCGTGCTTCTCCACGAAGGCCCGGCCGCCGTCGGCCAGCCACTCCTCGGTGAAGGCGTCGCCCACGGTCGGCACGACGCCGAGTTCGACGAGGGCCGAGGCGATGTGCGGCCGGCCCACCGAGCCGTCGCCCGCGATCCGCGCGACCTGCTCCCAGGTGACCGGCACCCCCAGCTCGTTCAGCTTGGCGATCATGCCCTTGGCCCGCGGCACCCGGTCGTCCCGGACCAGCTCCCGCTCGGCGAGCAGGGCCGGCTCCTCGGGGTCGAAGAGGTAGGCCAGCAGATGCATGCTGACGCCGTCGACGCGGCAGGACAGCTCGGCGCCGGTGACCAGCGTGAGCCCCTCGGGCAGCGCGGCGACGGCCTCGGCGTGGCCGCGGGTGGTGTCGTGGTCGGTCAGCGCGACGACGTCCAGCCCGGCCGCCGCGGCGTTGCGCACCAGCTCGGCCGGGGTGTCCGTCCCGTCGGACGCCGTCGAGTGGCAGTGCAGATCGATACGCACGGCGTACTCCAGACGGCGGGGAAACGGAAACGGACGAGGAAAGGATAACCGGACTCTCCGACTCCCCCCCGTCATCCCCGCAGAGCGCGAGAGCCCCCTACACACACCTCGATCACCGGTGCCCCGTGGGCCTCACGGCTCCAGCAAGCGCGGCGACAACGCCCCGCACGGCACCAGCTCCACCTCCGCCCCCGCCTCCCGGAGGTCCGTCAGCACCAGCTCGTCGTACATCAGCAGCCCCGACCGCTCCGGCCAGACCACCGCCCACAGCCACATGCCGAGCGCCTCCCCCGCGAAGACGGCCCGGTCGACGGGCGCGCCGGAGACATGCCAGAGCGGGGTCGGGCGGCCCGCCGCGAGCACCTTGGCCTGCGGCGGCTTCTCGACGTCGAGGTGGGGTCCGGGGTCGGGTCCGTCGAGCCCGGCGAAGTAGGCGCCGAGTCCGACGCCCAGTTCCTCGGCGACGAGGATCAGCTCGCCGACACCGCCGAGCGGGCCGGGCCCGGAACAGGCCACCACCGTGGCACGGCCGCCGGTGCGGTCGTCGCCCGCGCAGGTCACGCCCGTGAAGAGCCAGCCGACCGGGAGCGGCCAGGGCATCCACACCGGCACCTGGGTGCGGTGCACGACGGCCTCCAGGGCCTCGACGCTCGGCGGTATCACGGGCTGGACCGGGTGGACGGGCCCGTGCGCGTCGCACTGCCAGGAATCGGCGAAGAGGCCGGGAGCCCTGACCCGGCCACCACACTTCGGGCAACTGGGTTCGCCCCTCATAGAGCCCCACGGTCCTACCCAGGTCCCGCCGCGTCAAGGACGATCACCCATCCGGAGGTGGCACCCCGAGGCGGTACCTGACCGGCCAGAACTAGATGGTGTTTGCATCCTTTAGCTCATCTAACTTAATATGTGTATACACCAACCATCTGCGGATCTAGGAGCCAGCATGGACCCCTTCGAAGCGGGGGCAGGCAGCATCCTCAAGCAGCCCAAGGCCGTCTGGGCGACCGCCGGCGCCTCCGTCGTCGCCTTCATGGGCATCGGACTCGTCGACCCGATCCTGCCGTCCATCGCCACGGGACTGCACGCGACCGCAAGCCAGGTCTCCCTGCTGTTCACCTCGTACTTCCTCATCACCGCGATCGCGATGCTGGTCACCGGCTTCGTCTCCAGCCGGATCGGCGGCAGGAAGACCCTGCTGCTCGGCCTCGCCTTCGTGGTGGTCTTCGCGGGCCTCGCCGGCACCTCGGACACGGTCGGCCAGCTCGTCGGCTACCGGGCCGGCTGGGGGCTCGGCAACGCGCTCTTCGTCTCGACCGCCCTCGCGGTCATCGTCGGCGCGGCGGCCGGCGGCAGCGCCGCGGCGATCCTGCTCTACGAGTCCGCCCTCGGCCTCGGCATGGCCTGCGGCCCGCTGCTCGGCGCGCTGCTCGGCGACGCGAGCTGGCGCTACCCGTTCTTCGGCACCGCGTTCCTGATGGCCGTCGGCTTCCTGTGCATCACGGCGTTCCTGAAGGAACAGCCGAAGCCCGCCCGCAAGACCTCGCTGCTCGACCCGGTCAAGGCACTGGGCCACGGTGGTCTCGCCTCGGCCGCGATCTCGGCCTTCTTCTACAACTACACGTTCTTCACCGTGCTGGCCTTCACCCCGTTCGTGCTGGACATGACGCCGTACAAGTCCGGTGCCGTGTTCTTCGCGTGGGGCGTGCTGCTCGCCGTCTTCTCGGTGCTGGTGGCGCCGCGCGCACAGCGGCGCTTCGGCTCGCTGAAGGTGCTCGGCGGCTCGCTGGTGCTGCTCGCGGCCGACGTGCTCGTGCTCGGCTACGGCGACCACACCACGGCGATCGTCTGCACGATTCTCTCCGGCGCCTTCATCGGCGTGAACAACACCGTCTACACCGAACTGGCCCTCGGCGTCTCCGACGCCCCGCGTCCGGTGGCGAGCGCGGGCTACAACTTCGTGCGCTGGTTCGCCGCCGCCGCGGCGCCGTACTTCGCGCCGAAGATCGAGGAGTGGACCGATGTCCACGTCCCGTTCGTGGTGGCGGCCGTCACCGCGGTGATCGGCGCCGCCGTGGTCGCCGTACGCCGCCGGGCGCTCACCCGCGAGGCGGCGGAGCTGGAGCCGGGGCACCGCACCGAGGACGGTGTGTCGGCCTTCGCCGACTGAGCCGCGCGGAGCCGGAGCCGGTCAGTCCAGCGGTACGGATCGGCGGGCCGGGTCCCGCAGGTCCGTACCGTGCGTCAGCCAGCGCTCCTGGAGCGCCTGCCCGCCGTGCACCCGCTTCCAGGCGGCCTCGTTGGGCGTCATCGGCAGCAGCGGCAGGAAGCGCACCGGGTCCAGCGGGGCGTCCAGTTCCAGGTCCTCCACCAGCCCGCCCGGCTCGGCGACCAGGACCGAGGTGAACGGAGCCCCCGGCCACAGCGGCTCCCCGACGTCCAGCGAGGCGCCGGGGGCCACGACCACGCCCTCGACCTGCGGGGAGGCGGCGAGCACGGCGAGCGGGCGGAGCACCTTGTCGGTGTCGGCGACGCCCGCCCGCACCGACAGGACCAGCTCCGCGCGGGGTCCCCCGACCGGGTCGGCGAGCACCGCCGTGGGGTCCGCCATGGGCTGCGCGGACATGCCGAGGGTGGCGTAGCGGACGACGTCCCCCTCTTCGGCGGACCGGCCCGGGGCGCGGAAACGGAGCACCTCGACGCGGTCGGTACCGAGGAAGGTGACCGCCGCGCGGGCGTCCGGTTCACCCAACGCACTGCGCAACCGGGCCTCTACCAGAGGAAGAACATCAGCCATGCCGCGAGCATAGAACTCGTCAGTACGAGGCAAAGCGGCGCCTTGACACAGGTGGCGGCTGGTACTCTGGGCCGGTCGCCGGGCAGCCCGCTGAAGCGCGGAGCGCAAGCCCCGTCGCTGCGATGAACACTCCCCTACGGGGAACCCCTCTAAACGGGGGAATGGACGTCCCTCACGAGGGACCGGCCGGAGGAGGTGGGGCTGGCATGGACCGAAGTCGACCGTGCAGTACCACCCGCTCTTCCGGCCGCTGACGCGCCGCCGCTTCCGGACTCTCACCGGTCGCCGCCTTCCGTCAGCCACGCGCTTTCCTGCGGAAGAGCACTTCGTCTCATGTGAACCAGCAGTGAAGCCCGCCATCGCGACGGTGGGGTGCTCCCCGCTTTGTGGACGTGCCGACACGCGCAGCACGTACGGCCAGGTACAGCGACGTACGGCCAGGTACAGGACGTCCTCATTCCGGGTGGTTCCACCCGTCGCCGGCGCCGTTCGCTGCCCGTAGCGAAGGAGCCTGCCCATGTCGATGATCCGTGACCTGCGAGCCGCGGTCCGCCCCTCCCGTGTGCCGCTGCGCAAGGAGAGCGGCCCCTACGACACCACCCGCGACCCGGCGAGCCCCTCCGCCGTGATCGACTGCGCCGTCTACCGGGACGGCCGCCGGGTGGAGACCGACGGTCCGCTCAGCCCGCAGGAGGCGATGCGGCAGGTGCGCCGCGACGGCGGCTTCGTCTGGATGGGGCTGCACGAGCCCACCGAGGACGAATTCGCTGGTGTCGCCCGCGAGTTCGGGCTGCACCCGCTGGCCGTCGAGGACGCCGTCGTCGCCCACCAGCGGCCCAAGCTGGAGCGGTACGACGACTCCCTGTTCACCGTCTTCAAGACCATCCACTACGTCGACCACGACGAACTGACCGCGAACAGCGAGGTCGTGGAGTCCGGCGAGGTCATGTGCTTCACCGGACGGGACTTCTTCATCACCGTCCGGCACGGCGGGCAGGGCTCCCTGCGCGCCCTGCGCCACCGCCTGCAGGACGACCCCGAGCTGCTGGCCAAGGGCCCCTCGGCCGTGCTGCACGCCATCGCCGACCACGTCGTCGACGGGTACATCGCGGTCGCCGACGCCGTGCAGGACGACATCGACGAGGTCGAGACCGAGGTGTTCTCGCCGGGCCGCAAGGGCGCCCCGCGCGGCACGGACGCCGGGCGGATCTATCAACTCAAGCGCGAGGTACTGGAGTTCAAGCGGGCCGTGTCGCCGCTGCTCCGCCCCATGCTGCTGCTCAGCGAGCGGCCGATGCGGCTGATCGACCCCGACATCCAGAAGTACTTCCGGGACGTCGCCGACCACCTCGCCCGCGTGCAGGAGCAGGTCGTCGGCTTCGACGAGCTGCTCAACTCCATCCTCCAGGCCAACCTCGCCCAGGCCTCCGTCGCGCAGAACGAGGACATGCGGAAGATCACCTCGTGGGCCGCGATCGTCGCCGTACCGACGATGGTCTGCGGGGTCTACGGCATGAACTTCGACCACATGCCCGAACTGCACTGGCGCTTCGGCTATCCCCTGGTCCTCGGCGTCACCGTCGCCATCTGCTTCGGCATCCACCGCACCCTGAAGCGCAACGGCTGGCTCTGAGGCCGGCTCGCTAGGGTGGGCGCATGACTAGCGAGCTGCTCGGCCAGGCCCTCGTCGAGGAGGCCGTCAAGAAGTCCGGCCTCATCTGGGTCCGGGGGCCCGGCAGTCCGGCCCGCGCGCTGTGGCACGTCTGGCACGAGGGCGCCGCCTGCGTGGTCGGTGACGGCCCCGGCGAGCAGCCGCTGCCGTCGCTGGCCGACGGGGGCACCGCCGAGGTGACCGTCCGCAGCAAGGACAAGGGCGGCCGGCTGGTCGCCTTCCCGGCCCGCGTCGTGGAGCTGCCGGCCGGCTCGGAGGCGTGGCGGGCGGCGGTCGCGGAGCTGAAGGGCAAGCGGCTCAACGCCCCCGACGCGGAGACCATGCCGGAGCGCTGGGCGCGCGAGTGCCGGGTGCTGCGGCTGGAGCCGGCGGGGACGACGGCACCGCTGCCGGACGGCTCCCTGGCCGAGCCGCCGCTGCCGACCCCGGCGACCACCCGCGAGCCGGTCCCCGCAGCGCTGCCCCGGCTGCTGCGCGGGCGCCGCGGGCGGCGGCCCTGACCGTCAGGTCGCCGGGAGCTGCCTGCCGTAGTCGAGGGTGTCGTCCTTGGCCGGCTGCTCCAGCGCGAAGTCCTTGTTCCAGTCGGAGAAGGTGAGCGTGCCGGCGCTGCCCGCGCGGACCAGGCGCAGCGGGTACGGCGTGCCCTCCAGGGAGACGTCCAGCGAGCCGCCGGCCCCTCCGTCCCCGCTGATCCGCACGGTCCGGACGCCGTTCCGCTCGTGCCGCCCGTCCGCCTCCACCGTGCCGTGCAGACTCAGCAGACCGTCGAGGAGGACGTCCTTGTCCGTGAATCCGCTGAACTTCTGGTACGAGGGGTCGCCCTGCGGCACCTTCACGTACTTGCCGGCCAGCTTCTCCGCCGCGGCGGCGTCCGCCTCTCCCGTGTCATGGCTCCAGAACGCGGCGTCGGCCTTGAGGAACAGCTCCTCGCCGACCCGGAGCAGCCCGAACGTCGCCCCCTTGGCGGTGACCGACCCGGTGCCGCCGTCCGGCTTCAGCCGCATGTCGAGGGCGTACGTGCTGCCGCTGGTGACGACGGTGCCGTGCAGCCGTACCGTCCGCGCGGACTCGGCCGCCGTACGGGTCTTCGTCTGGATCTGCGCGGCGGACAGCCTGCCGACCCCGTTGGTGCCCGCGTCGGGGTCCTCGCCGCCGCAGCCCGTCAGCGCCGCCCCGACGGCCAGGACGCACGCGGCACCGGCGAGGGCCGCCCGGGGACTTCTGCGCCGGGAAGTCACAGTCACAGGTGGGGCCGCCTTTCTCGCGGGGAACCGGTGCGGCGTACGGCAGCGTACCGGGGCCGGACCCGGCCGGCGGAGCCAGTCCGTCCGGACCGGCCACCAGGGCGGACCCGTTCGGGACGGGCTAGCCTGAAGGCCGTCCGAGCGGGCAATTCGGAAAAGAGACACAGCAGGTAACAGCCTTCCCGCCCTCTCACACGAAGGAGCCGCGAGCATGGCAGCGGGCGCCCCCCGGATCTTCGTCTCGCACCTCTCCGGTGTCGCCGTCTTCGACCCCAACGGCGACCAGGTGGGGCGGGTGCGCGATCTGGTCGTCATGCTCCGCGTCGGACAGAAGCCCCCGCGTCTCCTCGGCCTCGTCGTCGAACTCTCCACCCGCCGCCGCATCTTCCTGCCGATGACCCGGGTCACCGGCATCCAGTCCGGCCAGGTCCTCACCACCGGCGTGCTCAACGTCCGCCGCTTCGAGCAGCGGCCCACCGAGCGCCTCGTCTTCGGCGAACTCCTCGACCGGCGGGTCACCCTCACCGAGACCGGCGAGGAGGTCACCGTCCTCGACCTGTCGGTGCAGCAGCTCCCCGCCCGCCGCGACTGGGAGATCACCCAGGTCTTCGTCCGCCGGGGCCGCAGCGGCGCCTTCCGCCGGACCAGGGGCGAGGCGCTCACCGTGGAGTGGACGGCGGTCACCGGGTTCTCCGCGGAGGAACAGGGACAGGGCGCGGAGAACCTCCTCGCCACCTTCGAGCAGCTCCGCCCCGCCGACCTCGCCAACGTCCTGCACCACCTGTCCGCCAAGCGCCGCGCCGAGGTCGCCGCCGCCCTCGACGACGACCGGCTCGCCGACGTCCTGGAGGAACTGCCGGAGGACGACCAGATCGAGATCCTCGGCAAGCTGGCCGAGGAGCGCGCCGCCGACGTCCTGGAGGCGATGGACCCGGACGACGCCGCCGACCTGCTGGGCGAGCTGCCGGAGGCCGACAAGGAGCGGCTGCTGAGCCTGATGAAACCCGCCGACGCCGCCGACATGCGCCGGCTGATGGCGTACGAGGAGCACACGGCCGGCGGTCTGATGACGACCGAGCCGATCGTGCTGCGGCCCGACGCCACCGTCGCCGACGCCCTCGCCCGGGTCCGCAACCGCGACCTCTCCCCCGCGCTCGCCGCCCAGGTGTACGTCTGCCGCCCGCCCGACGACACGCCGACCGGCAAGTACCTGGGCACGGTCCACTTCCAGCGGCTGCTGCGGGACCCGCCGTACACGCTGGTCGGCTCGATCATCGACGACGACCTGCAACCGCTGGACCCGGACGCGGCGCTGCCCGTGGTCGCCGGGTTCTTCGCCACGTACGACATGGTGGCGGCGCCCGTGGTCGACGACTCCGGGTCGCTGCTGGGCGCGGTCACCGTGGACGACGTACTGGACCACATGCTGCCCGACGACTGGCGGGAGACCGAGTACCACCTGGAGGAGGAAGAGGGGGTGCGCGCCGATGGCACCGGAGCGTGAGACGACCGTACGGGAGCGGGCCGTGGCCGGGGCGACGGCCACCTCGCGGCACCGCGGGCCCCGCCTCGACCAGCCGCGCTCACCGCGCCGCCGGCTGCTGCCGGAGTGGGACCCGGAGGCGTTCGGCCGGCTGTCGGAGCGGATCGCGCGGTTCCTGGGCACCGGGCGGTTCATCGTCTGGATGACGGTCGTCATCATCGTGTGGGTGGTGTGGAACATCGCCGCGCCGGCGCAGCTGCGGTTCGACGAGTACCCGTTCATCTTCCTGACCCTGATGCTGTCCCTCCAGGCGTCCTACGCGGCCCCGCTGATCCTGCTCGCGCAGAACCGGCAGGACGACCGGGACCGGGTCAACCTGGAGCAGGACCGCAAGCAGAACGAGCGGTCGATCGCCGACACCGAGTACCTGGCCCGGGAGATCGCCGCGCTCCGGATCGGTCTGGGCGAGGTCGCCACCCGGGACTGGATGCGGGACGAGTTGCAGGAGATGCTCAAGGAGCTGCAGTCCCGGCGCGACGGCCACCGGTCCGGGACCGACGCGATACCGGCAGTCCCGGCGAAGCGGCCGCGCGGACGTGACGCAGACGACCGCTGACGGCCTTTCCGGGGGGCCCGCCGGGCGCCGTACCATCTCCTTATGGCTACGGAAGACGCGGTGCGCGAAGCACTGGCGACGGTGAACGACCCCGAGATCAACCGGCCCATCACCGAACTCGGGATGGTCAAATCGGTGGAGATCGGTGCGGACGGGGCGGTCGCGGTCACCGTGTACCTGACGGTCTCCGGCTGCCCCATGCGGGACACCATCACCCAGCGGGTGACCGACGCCGTCTCGCGGGTCGAGGGCGTCACCCGCGTCGACGTCACCCTGGACGTGATGAGCGACGAGCAGCGCAAGGAGCTGGCCGGCGCGCTGCGCGGCGGCCAGACCGAGCGCGAGGTCCCCTTCGCCAAGCCCGGCAGCCTCACCCGGGTGTACGCGGTCGCCTCCGGCAAGGGCGGCGTCGGCAAGTCGTCGGTGACGGTGAACCTGGCCGCGTCGATGGCGGCGGACGGTCTGAAGGTCGGGGTCGTGGACGCCGACATCTACGGCCACTCCGTGCCGCGCATGCTGGGCGCCGACGGGCGTCCCACCCAGGTCGAGAACATGATCATGCCGCCGTCGGCGCACGGCGTGAAGGTCATCTCCATCGGCATGTTCACGCCAGGCAACGCCCCCGTCGTGTGGCGCGGCCCGATGCTGCACCGCGCCCTCCAGCAGTTCCTGGCCGACGTGTACTGGGGTGACCTGGACGTCCTGCTGCTCGACCTGCCGCCGGGCACCGGCGACATCGCGATCTCCGTCGCCCAGCTCGTGCCGAACGCCGAGATCCTGGTGGTGACGACGCCTCAGCAGGCGGCGGCCGAGGTGGCCGAGCGGGCCGGCGCGATCGCGGTGCAGACCCACCAGAAGATCGTCGGCGTGGTCGAGAACATGTCCGGGCTGCCCTGCCCGCACTGCGGCGAGATGGTCGACGTCTTCGGCACCGGTGGCGGCCAGCTCGTCGCCGACGGCCTGACCCGCACGACCGGCGCCTCGGTCCCGGTCCTCGGCTCCATCCCGATCGACGTCCGGCTGCGCGAGGGCGGCGACGAGGGCAAGCCGGTCGTCCTCTCCGACCCCGACTCCCCGGCGGGCGCGGCCCTGCGCGCCATCGCGGGGAAGCTGGGGGGCCGGCAGCGCGGCCTGTCCGGGCTGTCGCTGGGGATCACTCCGAAGAACAAGTTCTAGAAGAACGCGTCTGCGAGGACACCTTCCGAGGGACGCGTTCCAGGAGCCCCGTCAGGGGGCGCCGCCCCCCGGCGGCGCCCCGGGCTCACGCGTACTCCGCCACGTCCTTCACCACGGCGAACGCCAGCCCGTACGCGCTCATCCCCCGCCCGTACGCCCCGAGGTGGACGCCCTGCTCGGCGGAGCCGGCCAGCACCCACCCGAACTCGGACTCCCGGTAGTGGAACGGTGTCGGCACCCCGTCCACCGGCAGGGACAGCGTGGACCAGTCGGGGCCGTCGAGGTCGTCGGCGAGGACCCACGCCGTCTCCGTCTGCTGCTCCAGCCAGTCGTCCCGCAGGGAGTGGTCCATCTGCCCCGGCCAGGTGAAGGACAGCAGTCCCACCCCGGCCAGCCAGGCCGCCGAGGAGACCGACGTGGCCTCCAGCATGCCGGTGCCGTCCGCGCTGCGCCGCACCGGGTTGGCCGCGACGGTCACCACGACCGCGAACTTCTCCTTGGCGTCCTGGTCGTCGCCCGCCACGTGCTCGTTGCGCACCGACGGTTCGTCACCGTGCCCGATCGACCCGTGCTCCACGGCCCCGTCGGCGGCCGTGCCGACCTGCATCAGCCAGCGCGGCCCGGTGAACGCCTCGTCGAGGCCGTACCAGGGAAAGGGCGCACGCAGATAGCCGTCGACCGCGCGCCGGGCGGAAGGGGACTCTTCTCCGCCCTCCGCGGCCGGCGCCTGCGCGACTGCCCGACTCGTCGTCTCCATGTGCCCGGACGCCTCCTCGCTCTCGTCGGACCGGCACGGCCCGCCCCCCTTCGGGCGTACTCGTACGATCCGCGCAACAAGTCGGCAGCATAGCCACCCCGCTGGGGACAGCCGGGAACGCGCCCGGTACGGGGGTCCCACGGACGGCCGGTTCCGGCCGCGCACCACCGCAACGGAGTATGACAAGCGTCACGCCCGCCGGGGTCGGCTCAGGTGGCGTCCGCGTCGAAGGGCGGGCGCTCGTCGCGGGCCGCGCCCTCCGGCTTCTTGACCATGTCGACCACGGGCTTCTTGCTCATGTCGACCCGGCCGGACGACGACTCGGACTCGCGGCCCTGGACGGCGTCGGCGACCTCGGCCATCTCCTTCTTCAGGTCGAAGCCGTTGCGGATCTCCTTGAGCCCCAGGTCCTCGTTGTCCAGCTGCTTGCGGATGAACGTCTTGGGGTTGAGGTCCTCGAACTCGAAGTCCTTGAACTCGGGGCCGAGCTCCTGCCGGATGTCCTGCTTGGCGCTCTCCGAGAACTCGCGGATCTTCCGGAGCGTGCGCGTCACGTCCTGGATGACCTTGGGGAGCTTGTCCGGACCGAAGACGAGCACGGCGAGGACGATCAGCGTCACCAGCTCTAGCGGTCCTATGTCATTGAACACCTGAAGCTCCTTGGGATGTCCGGGCCGCCTCCACGGTACCCGCCCACCCCGTGAGACCGGTACAGTCCCGTCCGCTCCTTGTGCGTCCGTCCGGCCGCTTTCCGCATTGTTTGCCTTACCGGTGGCCCGCGGGCCTTGTGCCGGACGCGGCGGTGCGGGCCGTCGTCAGCCGCCGTCCGAGGAGCCCAGCACCAGGGAGGCCCGCCGCACCGCGCCGGCCCGCTCCACGGTGAGGTCCAGGTGGTCGCCGGGGCGGTGGGCGCGGACGCGGACGATGAGTTCCTCCCCCGAGTGGACCCGGCGTCCGTCCACGGCGGTGACGACGTCCCCCGCCCGGAGGCCGGCCCGGTCGCCGGGGCCGCCCTCGGTGACCGCGGGGCCGCCGTCGCCGTCTTCGGTGCCGACCCGGGCGCCGTCACCGGCGTAGTCCATGTCGAGGGTGACGCCGATGACCGGGTGGGTGGCGTGCCCGGTGCCGATCAGTTCCTCGGCGACGCGCTTGCCCTGGTTGACGGGGATGGCGAAGCCGAGCCCTATCGAGCCGGCCCGGCCGCCCTCCGGGCCGGTGGCGCCGTCGGCGGAGCGGATGGCGGAGTTGATGCCGACGACCCGGCCGGCGGCGTCCAGGAGGGGGCCGCCGGAGTTGCCGGGGTTGATGGGCGCGTCGGTCTGGAGGGCGTCGACGTAGGAGACGTCGCTGCCGTCGGCCTGCTCGCCGCCCGCCGTGATGGGCCGCCGGGTGGCGCTGATGATGCCGGCGGTGACGGTGCCCGCCAGGTCGAAGGGGGCGCCGATGGCGACGACGGGGTCGCCGACCCGGACGTTGTCGGAGTTGCCGAGGGGCACCGGGGTGAGTCCGTGGACGCCCTTGACCCGGACCACGGCGAGGTCGTAGCCGCTGTCCCGGCCGACGACGGTGGCCTGGGCGGTGTCGCCGCTGTGGAACGTCACCGTGATGACGCCGTCGGCGCCGGCGGGTGCCACGACGTGGTTGTTGGTGAGGATGTGGCCGCGGGTGTCGAGGACGAAGCCGGTGCCGGTGCCCGCTTCGGCGGCGCCGCTCACATGGAGCGTGACGACGCCGGGGAGGGCCCTGGCCGCGATACCGGCGACGCTGTCCGGGTCCCGGCCGGCCGGTTCCTCCGCGACCTGGGGCAGTTCCACGGTCCCGAAGCCGCCGTCGCGCTCCAGCCATACGCCGACGACACCGCCGGCCAGCCCGGAGACGAGGGCCAGCAGGAGGGCCGCGCCGGCCAGCGCCTTCCGCGTCCGCCCGCGGCGCCGGGCCGGGGTGCCGGGCCCGCCGTGCCGCTGAAGGGGCCCGGCGGCGGACCGGGAGACGGCCCAGGGGTCGTAACGCGCCCAGGGGTCTCGGACCCCGGACGCGGCCCCCGGCACGGGTTCCGCCGTGGCCGGGAGCGGCGGGACGGCGGGGGGCACGGGGGCTGGGGCCGACGAGGCGGCGGGGGGCGCCGGCGGGGCGGCAGGAGCCGTCGGCGCCGGGAGCTGGACCGGCGGGGCGGCGGAGGCCGGGGGCTGCACCGGCGGGGCGGGGGCCCAGGGGCCCGGTGTGCCGTACGGCGGGGTGTCGTGGAGGTCCGGGTCCTGCGGGGGCCGGGGGTGGCCGACGCCGGCCGGCGCGGGACGGGACCGCTCGCAGTCGCGCTGACCGGCGCGGTCGTCCCGGTCGGCTCCGTCCTCCCGGACGTCCTCGTTCATGCTCTCCCCACAGCTGGCCGTGGCTCGGCCGGTCGACTGCGCGTCCCCCTGGATTCAATCAGGTCCGGCGGACCGGTCAGGGCACGGAGGGGAACGAGGAGGCGGCCGGGGTGGCCGAGGGAGCGGTGGCCGGGGCCGGGGCCGGGTCGGGGGCGGGTCCGGCGAGCAGGCCGGGCGCGGTGACCTCGGCCACCGTGGCCCAGGAGGTCAGGGTGACCGGCGGAACGGCCTCGAAGGGACGTATCAGCGGGGACATGGCGACGGCGCCGGCCATGACCGGGGCGGTCAGCGCCTGGACGGCCCGGTCGTCGGGGCCCGCGGAGGGCACCGGCAGGCCGGGCAGCAGCGGCGCGGAGACCGAGGCGGACACCGCCGGGCTGTCACCCGGCGCCGCCTGGCCCGCGGCCTGTCCGAGCAGTGGCGTGAGGGAGCGGCGCCGCTGGGTGTCGGGGGCCGTGGCCGAGCCCGCGCCCTGGGTGCGTGCCGGGGTGACATTGCTGCCGGTTCCGGCGCCGCCGCGGGCCTCCGCGGTGCTGTCGGGCGTGCCCGCGGTGACCCCGCCGAGGGCGACCGCGGCGAGCGACACCGCCCCGGCGGCGGCGAACGCGAACCGCAGCCCGCGGGAGGCCGACCGGTCGGAGTCCGGCCGTCCGACGTCATGGACGCGGAAGCCGCGGCCCGGCGTGGCGGGCGTCAGCACGGAGGAGGCGGGCGGGCGGGACGGGACGTAGTCGAACGCGAACCGCCCGCCTCGCCTCACCCCGAAGACTCCGGCGGTTCCGCCGGCTGCCGTGGTGCCGTCGCCGAAGCGTCCGGCGAGGTCCGGAAAGCCGGGCAGCGCGTCACCGCCGGCGGGCGGGCCGTCCCCGCCGGGCAGGCCCTGGAGGCGGGCCAGCAGGCTCTCGGACGGGGCCGGTCCCGCGGCCTTGGCGAAGACGTTCTTCAACCGGCGCTGGGCGTCCACCTCCGCCTTGCACTTGGGGCAGGTGGCCACGTGCGCCAGCACGCGCTCGCGCGCGTCATGACCGAGCTCGCCGTCCACCAGGGCGGAGAGTCGGTCTCCCAGATGCTGCTCTGCGAGGTGTCCCTCGGGTTTCGGCCGTGTACCGCTCACGCGCTCGCGCCCCCTCCTCCCAGTGCGGGAACGCGGGCCATGAAGGAGCGGCGCTCGGCGCGCGCCTGAGGAGAGCGGTGCGCGAGGGCCTTGCGCAGCTGGGAACGGCCGCGGTGGATACGGGACCGGACCGTGCCGAGCTTCACGCCCAGGGTGGCGGCGATCTCCTCGTAGGACAGCCCCTCGATGTCGCACAGGACGACGGCGGCGCGGAACTCGGGCGCGAGGGTGTCCAGCGCCTGCTGGACGTCGGCGTCGAAGTGCGCGTCGTTGAAGACCTGCTGCGGGGTGGGCTCCTTGCTGGGCAGCCGCTCGGCGGCGTCCTCCCCGAGGGCGTCGAAGCGGATGCGCTGCTTGCGGCGGACCATGTCCAGGAAGAGGTTGGTCGTGATGCGGTGCAGCCAGCCCTCGAAGGTGCCCGGCGTGTAGGTCGACAGGGAGCGGAAGACGCGGACGAAGACCTCCTGGGTGAGGTCCTCGGCGTCGTGCTGGTTGCCGGTGAGGCGGTAGGCCAGCCGGTAGACCCGGCCGCTGTGGGTGCTGACGATCTCCTCCCATGTGGGCGGAGTCCACGCCGGAGCGTCCGCGTCGGTGGCGAAGGTCGCGGTCCGGTCGGGGCCGGCGGGGCCGGCGGCGTGGCTGTGGTCAGCAGCGGTGTCGTTCACGGATTTCGGCCTGCCCGCCGATCCGAGGAAGCGCCGCAGCACTCCCGCGCGATCCCCGGGCGCGGCCGCACCTCCCCTGTCGGCTCTGGTGGTGTCCAGTGGAGCCCCTACCATAGCCACCTCGCCCGTTAGCTCCGGATAAGCGGTTTTACGAGAATTTGATTCGGGCCGGTCCGGCTCGTACGGCTGCGTCAGCACTTGCTCGGCGCCTTGTGCCATCCCGTGCCCCCCGTCGCGGACCGCTCGCCCGTTCGTCTCTCCCGTACCCCTGTAAACGACCGGTCCCATCTGCGGGTTCCCGACGCCAACGGATACAGTCACGCCGAGGCATCGACGGGGACAGGAGAGGGTCATTACCGGCAACCGGCAGACGAGCTGGGCGTTCGCCGACGCCTATGTCGCCGAGGACGACGCGCTGCGCTGGGCCCGGGACCGGGCGCACGACGCGGGCCTGCGCTCGGTGACGCCCGGCACGGGCTCCGCGCTGCGGTTGCTCGCCGCCGCCGTGGACGCCAAGGCCGTCGCGGAGATCGGCACCGGCTGCGGTGTCTCCGGTATCCACCTGCTGCACGGCATGCGGCCGGACGGGGTGCTCACCACGGTCGACCCGGAGCCGGAGCACCAGCAGTTCGCCCGGCAGGCGTTCCGCGCCTCCGGGTTCGCCAGCAACCGGGCGCGGTTCATCCCGGGCCGGGCCCTGGACGTCCTGCCCCGGCTGGCGGACGCCGGCTACGACCTCGTCTTCTGCGACGGCGACCGGCTGGAGTACCTCGACTACCTCGCCGAATCGTTGCGGCTGCTGCGGCCGGGCGGTCTCGTGGTGTTCGAGGGCGTCTTCGCGAACGGCCGGACGGTCGGCTCGGGCCCGCAGCCCACGGAGGTGCTGCGGCTGCGCGAGCTGCTGCGGGCGGTGCGGGAGAGCCAGGAGCTGGTGCCGTCACTGCTGCCGGTGGGCGAGGGCCTGCTGTGCGCGGTCAAGCGCTGAGGGAGCGGGACCGGTCCGTCATGACAGTCGCCCCGGTACCGCGTGCGGCACCGGGGCGACTGGACATGTAGGGTCGCTTGCGCGTCAGCCGACGACCTTCTTGAGGGCATCGCCCAGTGCGTCGGCCTCGTCAGGGGTCAGCTCGACGACGAGTCGACCGCCGCCTTCGAGCGGAACGCGCATGACGATGCCCCGCCCCTCCTTGGTCACCTCGAGCGGGCCATCGCCCGTCCGCGGCTTCATGGCCGCCATGCTCGTTCCCCTTCCTGATACCAGTACATCGTCCAGGCCGACGGCCCACGAGGGCACGCGCAGCCCTGTACTAGGGACACGCGACACCGGCATCGAACACATTGCTTCCAGGCCATTATCCCGCATCGCAGGACCCGATGACCAACATCGGTCGGCATCGCTTGGACAACGCGCGCGAGCAAAACCACTCAATTCGGCGAGGGGACTGCGATACTGCGCGCCCGTACGCACTTCCACCGAATGACCACGGACCGGAATTCTTTGACGCAGCTCACACCCGGTCCGCGTGCCCCGGCCCCGGTGATCTCCGTCATGCTGTCCCCGGACGAGTCAGACGAGGGCGTGCCGACGGGTGCGCCGGCACGCCGCGACGCGGAGGGGACACACCATGGCCGACACCGTGCTGTACGAGGTGAGCGACGGGCTCGCGACGATCACGCTGAACCGCCCCGAGGCGATGAACGCGCTGAACGTCGAGACGAAGGTCGCCCTGCGCGAGGCGGCGCGGGCCGCGGCGCAGGACGACGCCGTACGGGCCGTCCTGCTCACCGCCGCCGGTGACCGGGCGTTCTGCGTCGGCCAGGACCTCAAGGAGCACATCGGGCTGCTGGCCGCCGACCGGGAGAGCGGCTCGGGGCAGACCATGAGCACGGTGGCCGAGCACTACAACCCGATCGTGCGGGCGCTGGCCGGGGCGCCGAAGCCGGTGGTCGCCGCGGTGAACGGCGTGGCGGCGGGCGCGGGCCTCGGCTTCGCGCTGGCGGCCGACTACCGGATCGTCGCGGAGACGGCGTCCTTCACGACGTCGTTCGCCGGCGTGGCGCTCACCGCCGACTCCGGCGTCTCCTGGACCCTGCCGCGGGTGGTCGGCCCCGGGCGCGCCGCCGACCTGCTGCTCTTCCCGCGCAGCATCGACGCGCGGGAGGCGTACGAGCTGGGGATCGCCAACCGGCTCGTCCCCGCCGCCGAGCTGCGCGGCGAGGCCGAGAAGACGGCCCGCGCGCTGGCCGAGGGCCCGACGGTGGCGTACGCGGCGCTGAAGGAGTCGATGGCGTACGGGCTGACGCACTCCCTGTCCGAGACCCTGGACAAGGAGGAGGAGCTGCAGACGCGGGCGGGGTCCTCGGAGGACCACGGCATCGCGGTGCGGGCCTTCGTGGAGAAGCGGAAGCCGGTGTACCTGGGCCGGTGAGGCGTCAGGCCCGCCGGGCCACGCAGTCGGCGAGGTGGTCGTCGACCAGGCCGCAGGCCTGCATCAGGGCGTAGGCCGTGGTCGGGCCGACGAAGCGCAGACCGCGCTTCTTGAGCGCCCTGGACAGGGCGGTCGACTCGGGGGTGATCGCCGGGACGTCCACCAGGGTCCGGGGCACCGGGCGGCCGGCCGGGTCGGGGGCGTGGGACCAGATCAGCGCGTCCAGCTCGCCCGGGGCCCAGCCGGCCAGCACCCGCGCGTTGGCGAGGGTCGCGTCGATCTTGGCGCGGTTGCGGATGATGCCCGGGTCGGCGAGGAGGCGCTCACGGTCCTCGTCGGTGAACTCCGCCACCGCGTCGATCTTGAACTCGGCGAAGGCGGCGCGGAAGCCGGGGCGGCGGCGCAGGATGGTGATCCAGGACAGCCCGGACTGGAACGCCTCCAGGCTGAGCCGCTCGAACAGCGCGTCGTCGCCGTGGACCGGGCGGCCCCACTCCTCGTCGTGGTACGCCACGTAGTCGGCGGTGGACAGGGCCCAGGGGCAGCGCGGCGCGCCGTCCGGGCCGACGGCGGTGGCCCGGTCGCTCACCTGGCCTCCTCCCCGGTCTCTCCGGTCTCGCGGATGTCCCCGGCCCCCCGGATGCCGCCGGTCCGCTGCTCGGCGGGGGCGTGGTGGGCCGTCGTGGCGCCGGCGCCCGCGAGGGCGGCCTCCAGGTCGGCGATGCGGGCGTCGCGCTCGGCCAGCTCGGCGCCGAGCCGGCCGAGGGCGTCGTCGACGTCGGCCATGCGGTAGCCGCGGACGGTGAGCGGGAAGCGCAGGTTCTCCACGTCGGCGCGGTGCACCGGGCGCTCGGCGGGCAGCGCGTCGGCCGGCCGCTCGGGCGCGGCCTCCGGCAGCGGGCCGCTCTCACCGCCGCCGACCACGGCGAGGGTCACCGCGGCGACCACCACGGCGAGCGCGATGACGAGGAACAGGAACATAACCACCGCTGAAGCCCCCACGGTCGATGATCGGACGGAGTCGGCCCGGCTCGGCCCGCGGACGGAGAGCCCGGACCGGAGTCGGGTGTGTCAGGTCGATCGTGCCATGCGAGTCTGACAGCCGGGGCCGCAGGCGGCCCGCGACCGGTTCCGCGCACAGGACGGACACAGGCACTCGGAAATGAGGACACAGGGGATGCTCAGACTGGGCAGGCGCGTATTCGAGGCGCACGAGCCGGTGATCATGGCGATCGTGAACCGGACCCCCGACTCCTTCTACGACCGGGGCGCCACCTTCGACGACGGCCCGGCGCTCGCGCGGGTGGAGCGGGCGGTCGCCGAGGGCGCCGCGATCGTCGACATCGGCGGGGTCAAGGCCGGCCCGGGCGACGAGGTCAGCGCCGAGGAGGAGGCGCGCCGCACGGTCGGGTTCGTCGCCGAGGTGCGGCGGCGCTTCCCGGACGTCGTGATCAGCGTGGACACCTGGCGGCACGAGGTCGGCGAGGCCGTCTGCGAGGCCGGCGCGGACCTGCTGAACGACGCGTGGGGCGGTGCCGACCCGAAGCTCGCGGAGGTGGCCGCGCGGCACGGCGTGGGCCTGGTGTGCACGCACGCCGGGGGCGCCGAGCCGCGCACCCGCCCGCACCGGGTGGCGTACGACGACGTGATGGCCGACATCCTCCGGGTGACCGTGGGCCTGGCCGAGCGGGCGGTGGCGCTCGGCGTGCCCCGGGAGTCGGTGCTGATCGACCCCGGGCACGACTTCGGCAAGAACACCCGGCACAGCCTGGAGGCGACCCGGCGGCTGGGCGAGATGGCGGGGACGGGCTGGCCGGTGCTGGTCTCCCTGTCCAACAAGGACTTCGTCGGCGAGACCCTGGACAAGCCGGTCGACGAACGGCTGCTGGGCACCCTGGCGACGACGGCGGTCTCGGCCTGGCTCGGCGCCCGGGTGTACCGGGTGCACGAGGTCGCCGAGACCCGCCAGGTGCTGGACATGGTCGCCTCCATCGCGGGGCACCGGCCGCCGGCGGTGGCCCGCCGGGGTCTGGCGTAGGAGCCCTACCGCCCGGCCTCCTTGGAGACCAGCGCGACCGCCTCGTCCACGTCGTCCGTGACGTGGAACAGGAGCAGGTCCTTCTCGGCCGCCTTGCCCTGGGCGACCAGGGTGTTCTTCAGCCAGTCGACCAGGCCGCCCCAGTACTCCGTGCCGAACAGGACGATCGGGAAGCGGGTCACCTTCTGGGTCTGAACCAGGGTGAGGGCCTCGAAGAGTTCGTCCAGGGTGCCGAGACCGCCGGGCAGGACCACGAAGCCCTGCGCGTACTTGACGAACATCATCTTCCGGACGAAGAAGTACCGGAAGTTGAGGCCGATGTCGACGTACGGGTTGAGGCCCTGTTCGAAGGGCAGCTCGATGCCCAGGCCGACCGAGGTGCCGTTCGCCTCCAGGGCGCCCTTGTTGGCCGCCTCCATGGCGCCCGGACCGCCGCCGGTGATGACGGCGAACCCGGCCTCCACCAGGCCCCGGCCCAGCCGGACCCCGGCCTCGTACTCGGGCGAGTCGGCGGGGGTGCGGGCGGAGCCGAAGACGCTGATGGCGGGCGGGAGTTCGGCGAGCGTGCCGAAGCCCTCGATGAACTCGGACTGGATGCGCAGCACCCGCCAGGGGTCGGTGTGCACCCAGTCGGTGGGGGCGCGCTCGTCCAGCAGCCGCTGGTCCGTGGTGCTCGCCTTGACCTGGTCCCGCCTGCGCAGGACCGGCCCCGTGCGCTGCTCGTCCGGCGGCTGCTTCTTTCCTGCGGGGTTGCCGGTGGGCATAGGGGCTCCCTTGCGTCGTGCGGTCGTCCGGGTCGTACGAAGGTGCAGGTCGTTCCTCGGCAGCGTAGAGCGGCACGGGTTACGTGCGGGGTACCTCAGCATGTCCGCCGCGCAGCGGCTCAAACCACGCCGCTCTCAGGCGGTCAGCCAGGACCGCAGGCGCTCCTCGCCGGCGAGGATCTTGGCGACCTCGACGCGTTCGTCGCGCTTGTGGGCCAGGTGCGGATCGCCGGGGCCGTAGTTGACCGCGGGGACGCCGAGCGCGGCGAAGCGGGAGACGTCCGTCCAGCCGTACTTGGGCTGCGGGGTGCCGCCGACCGCCTCGATGAAGGCCGCGGCGGCCGGGTGGGACAGGCCGGGCAGGGCGGCGCCGCTGTGGTCGTCGACGACGAACTCCGCCACCCCGCAGCCGGCGAAGACCTCCCGGACGTGGGCGAGGGCCTCCTCGGGCGTACGGTCCGGGGCGTAGCGGAAGTTGACGGTGACCACGCACTCGTCGGGGATGACGTTGCCGGCCACTCCGCCGCAGATCCCGACCGCGTTGAGGCCCTCGCGGTACTCCAGGCCGTCGATCGTCGGGTACCGGGGCTCGTAGGCGGCGAGCCGGGCGAGGATCGGGGCGGCCGCGTGGATGGCGTTGGAGCCCATCCAGCTCCGCGCGGAGTGCGCGCGCTCCCCGGCGGTCCTCAGCAGTACCCGCAGGGTGCCCTGGCAGCCGCCCTCGACCTGGCCGTCGGAGGGTTCGAGCAGCACCGCGAAGTCCCCCTCCAGCCACTCCGGGTGGGCCGCGGCCACGTGCCCCAGCCCGTTGCGGTCGGCGGCGACCTCCTCGTTGTCGTAGAAGACGAAGGTCAGGTCGCGGTTGGGGGCCGGGACGGTGGCGGCGATGCGCAGCTGTACGGCGACGCCCGCCTTCATGTCGCAGGTGCCGCAGCCCCACAGCACGCCGTCCTCGTCGAGCCGGGAGGGGACGTTGTCCGCGATCGGCACGGTGTCGATGTGCCCGGCGAGGATCACCCGCTGCGCGCGGCCGAGGCGGGTGCGGGCCACCACGTTGTTGCCGTGCCGGTCGACCGTGAGGTGCGGCAGGGCGCGCAGCGCGTGCTCGATCGCGTCGGCGAGGGGCTTCTCGGAGCCGCTCTCGGAGGGGAAGTCGACGAGCCGGGCGGTCAGCTCGGCGGCGTCCAGCGTGAGGTCAAGCGGGGTGTCGGCCATGGCCCGACCCTAACGCCCCGGTCCTTTCGGGCACCGCTCGTGCCTGACCGGACATCGAATGTGCCCTCAAGTACCTTGTACCGCGTGCTAGAACCGCCCCCCACCAGCAAGTACCGAGGCCGTCTGCTCCGTTTCGGGGCGGCCCTGACGGTGCTGACCGCGCTCGCCGGTTATCTCCTGATGCAGTACCTCACCGCGGGCACCGGCGGGTCGGACTGCGCCGTCGTCTCGGCGGACGGTGACGGCGAGGAGTACGACTTCGCCCCGGAGCAGGCGGTGAACGCGGCGACCGTCACCGCCGTCGGCACCGCGCGCGGCCTGCCCGAACGGGCCGTGACGATCGCCCTGGCCACCGCGCTCCAGGAATCGGCGCTGCACAACATCGGCCACGGCGACCGGGACTCGCTCGGCCTGTTCCAGCAGCGGCCCTCCCAGGGCTGGGGCACCCCTCGGCAGATCATGGACCCGACCTACGCGGCCGGGAAGTTCTACGACCACCTGGTCGAGGTGCCCGGTTACACGCGGCTGCCGCTGACCGTCGCCGCCCAGCGGGTGCAGCGCAGCGGCTTCCCCGAGGCGTACGCCCGGCACGAGCGGCAGGCCGCGCTGCTCGCGGCGGCGCTGACCGGCCGGAGCGCGGCCACCCTGACCTGCGCGGGACGCCCGTCCGCCACCCCGGCCGGCGGCCCGGACGGGGTGCGGGCGGCGCTGGTGCGGGACTTCGGGCGCGGGGTGCTCCGGCCGGGCGGGGCGGGGTCGGGGGCGGGCACCGCCCCGGTGGCGCTGTCCGCGCGGTCCGCCGGGGCCGCGCGGTCGGGCCCGGCGGTGCCGGTCGTGGTGAGCGGTCCGGACGGGCGGGCGGTGACGCTGCCCGTGTCCCCCGGTGCGCCGGACCGGGACCGGCGGCGCGGGTGGCAGCTCGCGCACTGGGCGGTGGCCAACGCCTCCGCGCTGCACCTCGAACGGGTGGTGTACGCGGGCCGCGAGTGGACCGCCGGAACCGTCGGGGGCCGGTGGCGGCCGCTGGGGGCGTCCGGTGCGCGGGGTACCGAGCGGGGCGGCGGAGCGGTCCGGATCGTCACCGCGCGGTAGTGCGAGCCGTCATCCGGACGGCTGACCCGTACGGTCTCCCGGCGGCGCGGCGGGCGGCTTTCCGCCCGGTGATCCGCCGGGGCGCCGGAATCCTTGGGAACACGGGGCCGTAAGGATTCGGCAGACTTTCCGACCGGAGCCTTTTGCCCGTTTTTCTGCGCACCCGATAATGCGACGCATTGCCAACTCTTTACGTCGGGCCGCCGCAACCTTCCCCGCCTTCGAGCGGTAGTCACTGCGTCCGCCAGGACCGCATCACCGTTGACTCACCGTTGACTTCCGTCGAAGGAGCATCATGTCCCTCCCCCTGACCCGCCGGATCGCCCGTGCCGCGCTGCTCGTCGCTGCGGGAGCGGCCGCCGGGGTCGGTGCGGCCGGCTCCGCCAGCGCGGCCGCGGAGCTGCCGGCCACCCCGAACCTCAGCGGGCTGACCGCCCTGGACGGGGCGAACGTCGGCACCGCCGTGGACTCCGCCGCCCAGAACGTCACCGAGACCGCGGGTGAGGCCGGCAGCAAGGCCGTGAAGAAGGCGGTGCCGGCCGCGGGCAAGACCGGCGGCGCGGTCGTCAAGAAGGCCACGCCTGCCGCGCAGAAGGCCGCCGGGGACGCGGCGGGCTCCGCCGGGGACCTGGTCGGTGAGACGGCGCGGACGCTGCCCGCGGCGGACTCGGTCGGCAAGGGGCTGCCGGCGACGGGGACGCTGCCGGTGCAGGGGCTGCCGCTGGGCGGCTGACGCCGCGGAGCCGGTGCGGGGCCCGGGGGGATGCCCCCGGGCCCCGTTTCCGTGTGTGTCCGCGGCTACGGGGGCACCACGTCTCGAACGGTGCCCGGCGTGGGTCGCCGTGCCCACCCTCCCCCAGTGCGTGAACGGCCTGGGAGGTGCCCCCGCCGCTCCGCCGTACGGCTGCCCACGGCTGGGTGGGTCAGGTGAGACGGTGGGCGGCTGCCGTCACCCGGTCGTCCGTGGCGGTCAGGGCGACGCGGACGAAGCGGGCGCCGGCGGGGCCGTAGAAGTCGCCGGGGGCGACCAGGATGCCCAGCTCCGCCAGGTGGGCCACGGTGTCCCAGCAGGACTCGTCGCGGGTGGCCCACAGATACAGGCCGGCCTCGCTGTGCTCGATGCGGAAGCCGTGGCCGAGCAGCGCCTCGCGCAGGGCGGTGCGGCGGGCCGTGTAGCGCTCGCGCTGGACGCGGACGTGCTCGTCGTCGCCGAGGGCCGCCACCACGGCCGCCTGGGTCGGCGCGGAGGTCATCATGCCGCCGTGCTTGCGGATCTCCAGCAGCGGGCCGAGCACGGCCGGGTCGCCGGCCAGGAAGGCCGCCCGGTAGCCGGCCAGGTTGGACCGCTTGGACAGGGAGTGGACGGCGACCAGACCGTCGTAGGAACCGCCGTTGACGTCCGGGTGCAGGACCGAGACCGGGTCGGCCTCCCAGCCCAGTTCCAGGTAGCACTCGTCGGAGGCGACGAGGACGCCGTGCTCGCGGGCCCAGGCGACGATCCGGGTCAGCTCGGCCCGGGACAGGACCTTGCCGGTGGGGTTGGACGGGGAGTTGAGCCAGAGGAGCCTCAGGTCCGCCGGGTCCAGCTCGGTCGGGTCGTCGTAGGCGAGGAAGTCGGCGCGGGCCAGGCGGGCGCCGACCTCGTACGTCGGGTAGGCCAGGCGCGGGAAGGCCACCCGGTCGCCGGGGCCGAGGCCCAGCTGGGTCGGGAGCCAGGCGACGAGTTCCTTGGAGCCGACGACGGGCAGGACGTGGCGGTGGGTGACACCCCGGGCCCCCAGGCGCCGCTCGGCCCAGCCGGTGATCGCGTCGCGCAGCGCCGGCGTGCCCCAGACGGTCGGATACCCCGGGGAGTCGGCCGCGTCGACCAGGGCCTTCTGGATCAGCTCGGGCACCGGGTCGACCGGCGTGCCGACGGAGAGGTCGACGATGCCGTCCGGGTGGGCCGCGGCCGTCGCCTTGTAGGGCGCCAGCTTGTCCCAGGGGAAGGTGGGGAGTCGGTCGGTGACTGCGGACACGGGGTTCTGGCTCACTTTCTGGTGCGCTGCGGCCGTCTCACGGCGAACGCCCCGGTCCCGAGCGGGACCGAGGCGGCGCGGTGTGCGGACCGCTACTGGTTCTGCGGCGGCAGCGCGGCGACGAAGGGGTGGTCGCGCTCGATCAGGCCCAGCTTGCTGGCGCCGCCGGGCGAGCCCAGCTCGTCGAAGAACTCGACGTTCGCCTTGTAGTAGTCCTTCCACTCCTCGGGAGTGTCGTCCTCGTAGAAGATCGCCTCGACCGGGCAGACCGGCTCACAGGCACCGCAGTCGACGCATTCGTCCGGGTGGATGTACAAGGACCGCTGGCCCTCGTAGATGCAGTCGACCGGGCACTCCTCGATACACGCCTTGTCCTTGACGTCGACACAAGGCTGCGCGATGACGTAGGTCACGCTGTCGTTCCTCCTCGATACGGGCGCTGGCGGGCCTCCTCAGGCTCCGCCGCCTGGCGCGCGGGAGCGCGGCGTCGTCGATGCCCGCCTCTAGTATCTCCGTTCTTGGGCATGATCCGAACAGGAGGGGTGAACCGACCCGTGGAAATCTCTGGCGCCGGGCGTCTCAAGGTCCGTATCACCGCTGCTGACGTGGGCAAACGGGTCTCGGTACGGCGGTCGACGGGGAGCGACGCGCCGGGCGGGAAGTTCGCCGACACGGTGGGCGTTCTCACATCCTGGGACGACGGTGTGCTGCTGATCACACGCAAGGGCGGCGAAACCGTCCGGATCGGTGAATCCTCGCTGGTCGCGGGCAAAGTGGTGCCCTCCGCCCCGGCGCGCAGGCGCGGGCCGGCCGCGTCCTACGGGGAGCTGGCGCGGATCGCCGCGCGCGGCTGGCGCCCGGTGGAGAGCGAGCGGCTCGGTGACTGGGAGCTGCGGGCCGCCTCCGGGTTCACCCGGCGGGCCAACTCCGTGCTGCCGCTGGGCGATCCGGGGCTGCCGCTCGACGAGGCGCTGACCGCCGTACGGCACTGGTACGACGCGCGCGGGCTGCCCGCGTACGTCCAGACCGCCACCGGTGGCGAGGGCACCCAGGAGGGACTCTGCGCGGAGCTGGAGCGGCGGGGCTGGACGCGGGAGGTGAGCGCCGAGCTGTGGACCGGGAACCTGGCGCCCGTCGCCGACCGGCCCGGGGGCGCGGGGGTGGTCCTGTCCCGGACAGCGGACGAGGGGTGGCTCGCGCGGTATCAGCGCAAGGGCGTGAGCGAGGTGGCGCTGAAGGTGCTGGGCGCCGGGGCGTCGGTGTGGTTCGCGTCGGTGCCGGGCCCGGACGGGGACGGGCCGGCGGCGATCGGGCGGTGCGTGGTGGACGGGCGCTGGGCCGGGTTCGCGGCCGTGGAGGTGGACCCCGCGCGGCGGCGGCGGGGGCTCGCTACGACGGTGATGGCGGCGCTGGCCCGGCGGGCGCTGGAGGAGGGCGCGTCGGCGGCCTGGCTCCAGGTCGAGACGGACAACGCGGGGGCGCGGGCGATGTACGCCAGGAGCGGGTTCGCCGCGCACCACGCCTATCACCACTACCGGGCGCCGGAGGAGACCGGCGGGCACCGGTGAGCGGCGGCCGTTCCCCGTTCTCGCCCCGGCCCCCGTCGCCCGGCCGGAGCGCCGGGCTGCGCCGCCGGTTCGCCGAGGAGGCGCGGTCCGGGCGGCCCGACCTGGCCGCGCTCTGCCTGCTGCTGGGCGCGGTGGCGGACGATGCCCTGGACGAGGACGGGATCGACGCCGCGCAGCTGGAGCTGGACCGGCTGGCGGGACAGCTCCCGTTCCGGCCCGGCGGGCCCGCCGCCTGGGCCGTCGCGCTGCGCGACCTGCTCGGCGGGCGGTACGGGTTCGAGGGCTCGGCCGCGGACTACCGGCGTCTGGAGTCGTCGCTGCTGCACCAGGTGCTGGTCCGGCGGCGCGGACTGCCGATCCTGCTGTCGGTGGTGTGGATCGAGGTGGCCCGGCGGGCGGGCGCGCCGGTGTACGGGGTCGCGCTGCCCGGCCACTTCGTCGTGGGGTTCGGACCGGAGTCCGGGCCGTACGGGGAGCGGGTGCTGGCCGATCCCTTCGCCGGGGGGCGGCTGCTGACGGGGGCGGACGCGGAGCTGCTGGTGACGGGGGCCACCGGGGAGGCGTTCGCGCCGTCGATGCTGTCGCCGGCCGATCCGCTGGACGTGGTGCTGCGCGTCCTGAACAACGTACGGGCGTGGGCCGAGGCCCGGCCGGAACGGTCGGACGTGGCGCTGTGGGCCGTCGAGCTGTCGCTGCTGCTGCCCTCGCACCCGGCGCGGCTGCGGTACGAGCGGGCACGGCTGCTGGTGCGGCGCGGGGAGTTCGCGGCCGGGGCGGCGGAGCTGGAGGCGTACGCGGAGGTCGTGGGGGCCGTGGACGCGGCGGCGGCCGAGCGGGTGCGGGCGGAGGCGTCGGCGGCCCGGGCGCTGCTGAACTGACCTGGCCGAGGGGGGCGTCCGCGGACACCCCCCTCGCCGGCCGGCGTCAGCTCGGGTCGGTGTCGATGACCGCCACGCGGTCGGTGGTGCTCAGCAGGGCCTGACGGAGGGCGCCGTAGACGTCCTGCGGGGTGACGGCCGTCTTCTCGCCGCTGGCGCGGGTGATGAGCACGCCGTCGAAGGTCTGGCCGTACAGCTCCTGGAGGGCGTCCAGGTCGGGCTTGTCGACCAGCTTGCCGTCGACCGCGGTGACCCGGAGGAATTTCCACAGGGACTTCTGCGGGCTCATCTCGATGGTGTGCGCCGCGTCGGTCCGCACGACCACGTTGGCCGACATCGCCGGCTCGGCGAACTCCTTCATCTCCCGGTCGACCTCGGCCTTGGTGACCTGGGGCTGCCGGGCGGTGGTGGGCACCTTCACCGCCGCGGAGGTGCCGGTCCCCACCTGGGTACGGTACGCCTCGGCGACCGCGTCGGCCGACCGGTCCGCGTCGATGCCCTTGCCCGCCTTGGGGTAGACCGGGACGGCCGCGCCGGACTTGAACTCGATCCCGCCCTCGGCCATGGAGCCCGAGCCGCCGGCCGCGCGTTCCAGGGCGGCCTGGAGCTTCTCCTCGTCGACCGGCATCACGGGGTCGACGACCCGGTGGTTGCCGAAGAGGGAGGCGATGACGGTGACCGGGTTGTAGTCGCTGTGCGCGGCGACGTCGACCGTGGCCTGGACGTCGAACTGGAGGCCCGCCTGGTCCGGCTTGAGGGCGACCGTGTCGCCGTCGACGGTGAGCTTCAGCTCCTTGTTCACCCGGTCGTCGAAGGCGGCGTCGAGCTTCTCGACGGCGTCGTCCCGGGTGCCGCCGCCGATGTCGACGCCGAGCACGGTGGTGCCCTTGGGCACGTCGGAGTGGTTCATCAGCAGACCGGCGCCGTAGGCGACACCGCCCACGAAGATCACGGCACCGCAGAGCAGGACGAGCTTGTTCCGGCCCTTCTTCTTGGCCGGCTTGGCCGCCTTGGCCGGGGCGGCGGGGGCCGGGGCGGGCGCCGGGGCCGGGGTGACGGGCTCGGGGCGGGCCTGCGGCGTCGGGCCGCCGACGGGCGCGCCGTTCTGGAACGGAACGCTCCGGTCGCCGGGGACGACGGGGATGCCGCTGGTGACGGTGTTGCCCGAGACGTTGTCCGGGTGGCCGAAGGGGCCGCCGGCCGGGGGCTCCGGGGCCTGCGCCTGCGGGGTGAGGATCGCGGTGTCGTCGCTGAGTCCGCCGCCGGGGACGCCGGGCAGCGTGCCGGTGTCCGCCGAGGCCGGCGAGGGAGGCGGGGTCAGGGGGCCGTCGCCGGTGACCGGGCCGCCGGTCGGGCCGGCCGGGCCGCCGGGAGCGGTGAAGTCCTCGTGTCCGCGCGCCTCCCCGGGGCCGGGACCGGCACCGGGGCCGGGGCCCGTGCCCGTGCCGGGCTCGGTGAAGTAGGGCAGGTCGTCGCGGCGCGGTTCCTGGCCGGTGTGGGAGCCGGGGCCGGTGCCGGGACGGGGGCCGTCGCCCAGGGGACCGGCGGCCAGCGCCTCGGTGACGTCGAAGGAACCGGTGCCGCCGCCGTGTCCGGGCGCGACGGGTCCGCCGGTCGCCCCGGTCGGTCCCGTGCCGCCCGGGGAGCGCGGCCGGGAGCCACCGGACGCGTTCATGGCGCCGACGATCCCGCCGGGCCGGCCGGTGCCGCTCGGGGGCGGGGCCGGGGCGGGGCCGCCCGCCGGACCGGCCGCGGGGGCGGCGCCCTTGGCGGGAGCGCCCGCCGGGCCGCCCTTGGGCGCCGGGGACTTGCGGGGCGCGAACCAGTCGCTGGTCGGTTTCTCGGCGGCGGGCCGGGCCGGCTCGGCGGGGGCACCGGCGGTCCGCGCGGACGCCCGCGCGTCCTCGGGCGCCGCGGCCTCGGCCTCCGGCTCGGGGGTGCCGTCCTCGGCCTCGCCGACCGGCTTGCGCACCACCACGGGCGGGATGGGCCGTGATCCGGGGATGTTGATCCGGATCCGGGTGGTCAGCGTCGTCTCGGTCTTGCGCTCGTCCGGCCGGGCGGCCGGACGTCCCGCGCCCGCACCCGTGTCGGGACCCGTCGGCGTCCCGTAGGGCGGCGTGCCCGACGGGTACGCGGCTCCGCCGCGCCCGTGGGGTCCGGAGGACGGAGTGTCAGTTTCACGACTCAAGGCAGGTTCTCCCGGTTGGCTCCGCCGCCCGTCACACCTACGAAGCGGGCGGCTCGGCGGCGCGCACCACCATACTGGCCGCTGGTCACGCGTATCCCGTGACCGCCGGGGAAACCCTCGCGGGGCCCGCACCCGCGCGCGGCGGCGAAGTAGTACGTCACTTGCCAAGTCGGACGGGGTCGCCGTCCGGTTGCCGAACGGGGGCGAGGGTGGCACAGATCACAGCCACCGCGATGCCCCCGAGCAGGAAGAGGTACGAACCGCTTCCCGCGGCGAAGAGGAAGTCGCCCTCCGGCCTGCTGGCCGTGAGGAAGATGACGGCGGCCGCCCAGCCGACGGCCGCCGCGACGGCCGCGCCCCGGTGCCCCGCGGCACGGGCCGCGCCCACCACGAGCCCGGCCTCGGCGGCGAGGGCGAGCAGCAGCCCGCCCGGGAACCAGGCGGGCTGCACCAGCGCGCCGGCCACCCCGGTCAGGGCGCCGAGCACGAGCAGGAGCAGGTGGAGGACGGCCCGCCCGGCGGACGGCGGGCGCAGCGGCCGGGCGAGCAGCGGGGGCTGCCCGGCCGGTCCGGTCCGGCCGCTCACGACGCCGCCCCGGCGTCCGCCGCGAGGCCCGCGAACAGGTCGGTGGCGCGGGCCTCCGGCAGGGGCTGTCCGGCGGCGAGTTCGTAGTACTCGGTGGTGAAGAGGGGCTGGGCCAGCGCGTTGGAGAGCGCGAAGCAGGACCCGGCGACCTCGATCTGGGTGGCGTGCGCCCGCATGGCGGCGGCCTTGGCGGCGGCGTAGGGGGTGTCGCCGGCCGCGATCTCCACGTCGATCCGCTCGTCCTCGACCACGCCGGGTACGTCGTCCACGGTGGCGGCCCGGTCGAAGGGGAGGCCGCGCAGTTCCTCGCCGAGCCGGGCGAAGGCGGCCTCGGCGGTGGTGCGCGGGACGCGGTTCCAGTAGACGCGGGCGGGGCCGTGCCCGGCCGCGGCGGCCAGTTCGGCGGCGCGCGTGGCGACGCGGTGGGCCTGGATGTGGTCGGGGTGGCCGTAGCCGCCGTCCGGGTCGTAGGTGACGAGGACCTGGGGGCGGGTCTCGCGGATCACCTCGGCCAGCAGCGCGGCGGCCTCGTCGACGTCGGCCTGCCAGAAGCAGCCGGGGTCCTCGTTGTCGGGGAGCCCCATCATCCCGGAGTCGGCGAACCGGCCGGGGCCGCCGAGCAGCCGGACGTCACGCACGCCCAGCTCGCCCATCGCGGTGGTCAGCTCGCCCATCCGGTGCCGGCCGAGGGCGGGGCCGTTCAGGTGCGCCAGCTCGGGCGGGATGACCTCGCCCCGCTCCCCGAGCGTGCAGGTCACCAGCGTCACCTGGGCGCCTTCGGCCGCGTACCGGGCCATGGTCGCGCCGTTGTTGATCGACTCGTCGTCCGGGTGCGCGTGCACCAGCAGCAGACGCCGCGAGGGCTGTTCGGTCATGGCCCCCAGCCTACGAGGGGTTTTCCACAGGCCCGCACCCGGCGCGGTCCGCCGTCCCGGCCCGGCGCCCGCGCGGGGTTCAGGAGACCGCGGCGACCAGGGCGGCGCAGGTCAGGAAGGTCAGGGCGCAGGCCAGGACGAAGGCGGCCGGGGCGGTCATGTGGCGGCGGGTGAGGACGCGGGCCGACCCGGGGTCGCGGGGCAGGTAGACGACGGCCACCCGGCGGCCGGCCGCGAGCGCCGTGCCGGGGCCGTGCGGGCCCGGCGTGAACTCCACGCGGTACCCCTCGCCGTCGGCGAAGGCTATGATCGGCGCCCGCGCGGGGCCGCCGCCGGTCACGACGCCCGTCGTGCGGACGCCGTGCCGACGCAGCCGCCGCGCCCGTGCCGCCTCGTGGAGACCGGCCCACAGGAGCGCGGCCCCCGCCAGGCCGCACAGCACGGTGGCCATCAGGGCGTTCGACATGCCTCGGCTCCTCCGTATCCGAATATCCTTGCGAGGACGGATACGGGGACGCGGAGGGCGTGCCGGTCGGTTGCGGTGGGGGTCCGGGTCAGAAGCTGATGCTGCCGATCATGCCGGCGATGTTCGACGTCAGTTCGCTGATCGTGGGAGCGATCGTGGAGGAGGCGAGGTAGAAACCCAAGAGCATGCAGACGACTGCATGCCCCGCCTTCAGTCCGGACTTCCTGATCAGCAGGAAGACGATGATCGCCAGCAGCACCACCGCCGAAATCGAGAGTGCCACGGCGGCTCACCTCCAAAGGAACCCAGGGACATGGGGGGTCGAACGCGGTCGGGACGTCGGAACCATGGGGGCAGATAAATCCACACAGCGGGCAGCAGGTTGATACCCACTATGCGCTAGTGATCATAACTATGAGTACGCGCGCATCGATCGGCGCACAGCCGCACAAGGGGGCGCATGGCCAATATGGTCGGGGGATGACGACCGAGGCTGACTCCTTCCCCAGACGGCACGCCCGCACCCAGCGGTTCACCCTCGGCGCGCCGCGTTCCTTCACCGTGGCGCCCGACGGCTCCCGTGTCGTGTTCCTCCGTTCCGCGTCCGGCACGGACCGCGCGAACGCCCTGTGGGTGCTCGACCCGGCGGACGGTGCGGAGCGCCTCGCGGCCGACCCGCGCGCCCTGTTGGGCGGTGCGGAGGAGGACCTGCCGCCCGAGGAACGGGCCCGCCGCGAACGCAGCCGCGAGGGCGGCGCCGGCATCGTCGGCTACGCCACCGACGCGGCCGTCGAACTGGCCTCTTTCGCCTTGTCAGGGCGGCTTTTCACGGCCGAAGCGCGGACCGGTGCGGTGCGTGAACTGCCCGTCGCCGGGCCGGTGATCGACCCGCGGCCCGCTCCCGACGGGCGGCATGTGGCGTACGTGGCGCGGGGCGCGCTGCGGGTCACGGGGGCCGGGGGCGACGGCGACCGCGCGCTGGCCGAGCCCGAGGCGGCGGGGGTCACGTACGGACTGGCGGAGTTCATCGCCGCCGAGGAGATGGGGCGGACCAGGGGATTCTGGTGGGCCCCGGAGTCGGACCGGCTGCTGGTGGCGCGGGTGGACGACACGCCGGTACAGCGGTGGTGGATCGCCGACCCCGCGCACCCGGAGCGTGACCCACACCACGTCGCGTACCCGGCGGCCGGCACCCCCAACGCCGAGGTGCGGCTGTTCGTGATCGGCCTGGACGGCAGCCGTACGGAGGTCGGCTGGGACCGGGGGCGCTACCCGTACCTGGCACGAGTGCACTGGTCAGCGGCGGGTGCCCCGCTACTGCTCGTACAGACGCGCGATCAGCGCGGTCAGGTCTGCCTGGCCGTGGACCCGGAGTCCGGGCGGACCCGGATGGTGCACGCCGACGAAGATCAAGATTGGCTGGAACTTTTCCCCGGAGTGCCCTGCTGGAGCCCCTCCGGGCACCTGGTCCGCATCGCGGACGAGGGCGGCGCCCGGGTGCTGGCGGTCGGGGAACGTCCGCTGACCGGCGCGCAGTTGCACGTACGGGCGGTGCTGGACGCCTCCGGCCAGGACGTCCTGGTCACGGCGTCGGCGGGCGCCGAGGCGGCCGAGGCGGAGACGGGCGAGATCCATGTGTACCGCGTCAACGAACTGGGGGTGGAACGCGTCTCCCAGGAACCCGGCGTGCATACGGCCGTGCGCGCCGGGGGCGTGACCGTCCTGGTCTCCGCGACGCCCGGCCGGCCGGGCAGCCGGGCCCAGGTCCTGCGGGACGCCGATCGCGGCGGTGACCGGAAAGCGGTGGCGACTGTCACGTCGTACGCCGAAGATCCCGGTCTGTCCCCGCGTGTGACGCTCACCCGAGGGGGCGCACGCCGTGTCCCGTGCGCCGTGCTTATGCCAACGGACTACCACGGCGACACCCCCCTCCCGGTGCTGCTCGACCCCTACGGTGGCCCGCACGGCCAGCGGGTGGTCGCCGCGCACAACGCCCACCTCACCTCCCAGTGGTTCGCGGACCAGGGGTTCGCGGTGGTCGTCGCCGACGGGCGCGGCACCCCGGGGCACTCCCCCGCCTGGGAGAAGGCCGTCAAGGACGACCTCGCGGCGGTCGTCCTCCAGGACCAGGTGGACACGCTGCACGCGCTCGCCGCCGACTTCCCCCTCGACCTCGGCCGGGTCGCGATCCGCGGCTGGTCCTTCGGCGGCTACCTCGCGGCGCTCGCGGCCCTGCGCCGCCCGGACGTCTTCCACGCGGCGGTGGTCGGCGCCCCGGTCACCGACCTGCGCCTGTACGACACCCACTACCAGGAGCGCTACCTCGGGGACCCGGCGGAGCGGCCCGAGGTCTACCGGCGCAACTCGCTGATCGACGACGCGGGCCTGGTCGACGCCGCCGAGCCGCACCGCCCGATGATGATCATCCACGGGCTGGCGGACGACAACGTGGTGGTCGCCCACTCCCTCCGGCTCTCCTCGGCCCTGCTGGCGGCCGGCCGGCCGCACGAGGTGCTGCCGCTGTCCGGCGTCACCCACATGACCCCGCAGGAGTCGGTCGCGGAGAACCTGCTGCTGCTCCAGGTCGACTTCCTCAGGCGCGCCCTGGCATAGCGCCCCAAACCCGCGCGAACCTCTTTAACACAGCGGCAACTCGACGGACGCGGGACCGATATACGGACGCGTCAGGCTGTACAGCGTACGGCCGTGCGGGTGCCGTGAACGGGCCGGGATGCGCCATGTCATCCCGGCCCGTTGCCGTGCTCCCGTCCCGTCTCCGGCGGCACCACCCGGATCTCCTCCGCGAAGTGGCACGCCGAGTCGTGCGCCGCGGGGCCGCGGGTGCCCCGGAACTCGGCGGGGACCGCCAGCAGCGGCACCTCCAGGGCGCAGCGCTCCCGCGCCTTGAAGCAGCGGGTGCGGAAGCGGCAGCCGGAGGGGATGTTCGTCGGGGAGGGCACGTCGCCGGCGAGGATGATCCGCTCGCGGTGTTCGCGAGCCTCGGGGTCGGGGACGGGCACGGCGGAGAGCAGTGCCTGGGTGTAGGGGTGCGTGGGGTGGTCGTAGATCTCGGCGTCGCGGCCGGTCTCCACGATGCGGCCGAGGTACATCACGCCGACCCGGTCGGAGATGTGCCGGACGATCGACAGGTCGTGGGCGATGAAGACGTAGGAGAGGTGGAACTCCTCCTGGAGGCGGCCCATCAGGTTGATGACCTGGGCCTGCACGGAGACGTCGAGGGCGGAGACCGGTTCGTCGGCGACGATGATCTCGGGGCGCAGGGCGAGGCCGCGGGCGATGCCGATGCGCTGGCGCTGGCCGCCGGAGAACTGGTGGGGGTAGCGGTTGATGTACTCCGGGTTGAGGCCGACGACGTCGAGGAGGTCCCGCACCCGGCGGCGCCGGTCGCCCTTCGGCGCGGCCTCGGGGTGGATCTCGTACGCCTCCCCGATGATGTCGCCGACCGTCATGCGGGGGTTGAGGGAGGTGTAGGGGTCCTGGAAGACCATCTGGATGTTGCGCCGGACCGCCTTCAGCGCCTTTCCCGACAGGCGGGTGATGTCCTCGCCCCGGTAACGGATCCGTCCGGCCGTCGGCTGCTCCAGGCCGACCAGCATCTTGGCGACCGTGGACTTGCCGCAGCCGGACTCGCCGACGATGCCGAGGGTCTCGCCCGCGTCGAGGTGGAAGTCCACGCCGTCGACCGCCTTGACCGCGCCGACCTGCTTCTTGAAGAGGACGCCGCGGGTGAGGGGGTAGTGCTTGACGAGGCCGGAGACCTCCAGGATCGGCTCAGTCATGCAGGCACTCCCGCCAGAAGTGGCAGGCGCTGCCGCGAGTGTCGCCCACCTGGTAGAGCGGGGGTTCGTCGGTGCGGCAGACGTCCCTCGCCAGCGGGCAGCGCGGATGGAAGGCGCAGCCCGGCGGGATCGCGGTGAGGCTGGGCGGCAGGCCCTTGATGGCGTACAGCTCCCGGCCCTTCTGGTCGAGCCGGGGGATGGAGTCCAGCAGGCCCCGGGTGTAGGGGTGGGCGGGCGCCTTGTAGATCTCGTGGACGGGGGCGGTCTCGACGATCCGGCCCGCGTACATCACGGCGATCTCGTCGGCGACGTCCGCGACCACGCCGAGGTCGTGGGTGATGAGGATCAGGCCCATGTCGTACTCGCGCTGGAGGTCCGCGAGGAGGTCCATCACCTGGGCCTGGACGGTGACGTCGAGGGCGGTGGTCGGCTCGTCGGCGATGATCAGCTTCGGCTCCAGGGCCATCGCCATGGCGATCATGATGCGCTGGCGCATGCCGCCGGAGAACTGGTGCGGGTACTGCTTCACCCGCTCCCTCGCGCCCGGGATGCGGACCCGGTCCATCAGTTCGACGGCCCTGGCGCGGGCGTCCCTGCGGGACATGCCCCGGTGGACGGTGAACATCTCCGCGAGCTGGTCGCCGACGGTGAGGACGGGGTTGAGCGAGGACAGCGCGTCCTGGAAGATCATCGCCATCTCGGCGCCGCGCACCGTGCGGCGCTCCTCCTCCTTGAGCTTCAGCAGGTCCCGGCCCTCGAAGAGGACCTCGCCGCCGGTGATCCGGCCGGGCGGGACGTCGAGGATGCCCATGACGGTCTGGGCGGTGACGGACTTGCCGGAGCCGGACTCGCCGAGCACGGCGAGGGTGCGGCCGGCGTCGACGCCGTAGCTGACGCCGTTGACGGCCTTCGCGATCCCGTCCCGGGTGCGGAACTCCACGTGCAGGTCACGCACTTCGAGCAGCATGGCGGCGGCTCACCTCAGCTTCGGGTCGAGGGCGTCGCGCACCGCGTCGCCGAGCATGATGAACGCCAGGACGGTGATCGCGAGGGCCCCGGAGGGCCAGAGCAGCGCGTGCGGGGCGTTGCGGACGTACGGGGCGGCGGCGGAGATGTCGATGCCCCAGGAGACGCTGGGCGGTCTGAGGCCGACACCGAGGAAGGAGAGGGTCGCCTCCAGCGAGATGTAGGTGCCGAGCGCGATGGTGGCGACGACGATGACGGGCGCGACGGCGTTGGGCGTGATGTGGCGCAGCAGCAGGCGGGAGCTGTTCGCGCCGAGGGCGCGGGCGGCCTGGACGTAGTCGTTCTGCTTGGCGGTGATGACGGAGCCGCGGGCGATGCGGGAGATCTGCGGCCAGCCGAGCAGCACGATGAAGCCGATGACCGGCCAGACGGTGTTGCTGGTGATGACGGAGAGCAGGACGAGGCCGCCGAGGACGACGGGGATCGCGAAGAAGATGTCGGTGAGCCGGGAGAGGATCGCGTCCCACACCCCGCCGAAGAACCCGGCGAGCCCGCCGAGCACGCTGCCGAGGACCGCGACCCCGAGCGTGGAGAGGACGCCGACCAGGACGGACGTGCGGGCGCCGTGGACGGTGCGGGTGTAGACGTCGCAGCCCTGGCCGTTGAAGCCGAAGGGATGGCCGGCCTGGGAGCCCTCCTGGGCCTTGGCGAGGTCGCAGTGGAGCGGGTTGCCGGAGGCGATGAGGGACGGCCGGACGGAGATCACGACGAGGAAGAGGATCACCAGGCCGGAGACCAGGAAGACCGGGTTGCGGCGCAGGTCGTGCCAGGCGTCGGACCAGAGGCTGCGGGGCTTGTCCTGGGGGCCGGTGCCGTCCGGGCCGCCCGGTGTCTTCTCGAGCGTGGCCGCCTCGCTCGCCCCGAGGTCCATCGTCCCGCCCATGCCGGTGCCGGCGATGGCCCGCTCGGGCTCGTAGGGCTCTTCAGGCATAGCGGATCCTCGGGTCGAGTACGGCGTACAGGAGGTCGACGAGGAGGTTGGCGACGAGGAAGACCAGGACCAGGACGGTGACGAAACCGACGACGGTCTGGGTGTTCTGGCGCAGGATGCCCTGGTAGAGCTGGTAGCCGACGCCGTGGATGTTGAAGATGCGCTCCGTCACGATCGCGCCGCCCATCAGGGCGCCCACGTCGGTGCCGATGAAGGTGACCACCGGGATGAGGGAGTTGCGCAGCAGGTGCCGGGTGATGACCCGGCGGCGCGGCAGGCCCTTGGCGATGGCGGTGCGGACGTAGTCGGAGCGCCGGTTCTCCGCGATGGAGGTCCGGGTCAGGCGGGTGACGTACGCCAGGGAGACGGAGGCCAGCACCAGGCCGGGCAGGATCAGCTCGTCCACGCGGGCGTCGGAGGAGACGGACGGGGCGATCCACCCCCACTTCACGCCGAGCAGGAGCTGGAGGAGCAGGCCGGTGACGAAGGTGGGGACCGAGATGACGACCAGGGTGAGGAGCAGGACCGCGGTGTCGACGGGGCGGCCGCGGCGCAGGCCGGTGAGGACGCCGAGGGTGATGCCGATGACGATCTCGAAGACCACCGCGATGATCGTGAGCCGGATGGTGACCGGGAAGGCGGTGCCCATCAGCTCGGTGACCGGCTGGCCGTTGAAGGCGGTGCCGAAGTCACCGGTGAAGACGTTGCCCATGTAGGTCGCGTACTGCTGCCAGACCGGCTTGTCGAGGCCGAACTCCCTCCTGAGCCGGGCGGCGGTCGCCGGGTCGCACTCCCGGTCGCCGCAGAGCCCGGCGATCGGGTCGCCCATGACGTTGACCATGAGGAAGATCAGCAGGGTGGCCCCGATGAAGACCGGGATCATCTGGAGCAGCCGTCGGATCACATAGCGGCCCACGGCGGATCAGCTCACCTTGATCTCGTTGTACACCGGGACGCTGAACGGATTGAGCTTCACGCCGGAGAGGCGGTCGGAGTAGCCGGCGCTGCCGTTCTGGTACCAGAGCGGGATGGCGGCCATGTTGTCCCGGACGACGCCCTCGGCCTGCTGGAAGGTCCTGATCGCTTCGGCGGTGTCGGTCTGCCCGTTGGCCTTGTCGATCAGGCCGTCGAACTCGTCGTTCGACCACTTGCCGTCATTGGAGGAGGCGTTGGTGTAGTAGAGCGGCTGGAGGAAGTTCTGGATGAGCGGGTAGTCCATCTGCCAGCCCGCCCGGAAGGGGCCGCTCATCTTCTTGTCGGTGATCTGGTTGCGGAAGTCGGCGAAGGTGCCGACCGGGTTGCCGACGCACGCCTTGTCGTTGCCGAGGGCGTTGTTGACGGAGTTGCAGACCGCGTCGACCCACTGCTTGTGGGAGCCGGTGTCCGAGTTGTACGTGATCTTGACCTGGCCGCCGGGCAGCCCACCGCCGTCCTGGATGAGCTTCTTGGCCTGGTCGGGCTTGTACTCGCAGGCCTCCCCGCACAGGCCCTTCCGGTAGCCGCCGTCCTCGCCGAGCACGGGCGAGGTCCAGTCGGTGGCCGGGGTGCGGGTGTTCTGGAAGATGGTCTTGGTGATCTGGTCGCGGTCGATCGCCATCGACAGGCCCTTGCGGACCTTCTCCGAGCCGCTCTTGTTCCAGTTCTTGTCGTAGTACGGGAAGGCGAGGGTCTGGAGGATGCCGGCGGGGGTGTTGATGTACCGGTCGCCGAGGTCGTTCCCGACGTTCTTCAGCTGGGCGGCCGGGACGTCGTCGACCAGGTCGAGGTTGCCGGCCATGAGGTCGGTGTAGGCGGTGTTGTTGTCGGTGTAGACCTTGAGGTCGACGCCGCCGTTGGCCGCCTTGTCGTCGCCGGGGTACCCGTCCCACCGGCGCAGGGACATCTGGGAGCCGCGGGTGTAGTCGTCGACCTGGTACGGCCCGTTGCCGACCGGCTTCCTCAGCCAGCCGGCGTGGTCGTCGAAGAAGGCGCGGGGCAGCGGGGCGTAGGCCGGATAGCCGAGGGTGTCGGGGAAGGTGGAGAACTTCTGGTTCAGCCGGACGGTGAAGGTCCGGTCGCCGGTGACCTCCAGCCCGGAGAGGGTGTCGGCGGTCTGCTCGCTCCCGTCCTCCGGGTGGACCTTGTCGTAACCCTCGATGTAGCTGAAGAAGTAGGCGTTGCGCTGGTTGTTCTTCAGGGACGCGCCGTAGTTCCAGGCGTCGACGAAGGACTTGGCGGTCACCTTCTCGCCGTTGCTGAACGTCCAGCCGTCCTTGACGGTGACGGTGAAGTCCCGCGAGTCGGAGGTCTCGATCTTCTCCGCCAGCATGTCCTGCGCGTCGCCGCTGTCCGGGTCGTAGCGCTTCAGGCCCCGGAAGATCATGTCCAGCACCTTGCCGCCCTGCACCTCGTTGGTGTTGGCCGGCTCCAGCGGGTTCTGCGGGTCGCCCCAGGAGGAACTGAGCACCGCGTCGGCACCCCCGCCCCCGCCACCGCCACCGCAGCCCGTCGCCGCGAGGGCCACGGCCGCCGCGGCGCAAACGGCCCGGGTGGCGTGCGTCGCTCCGCGCATGGGGTGCCTCCTCGTGTGCGTGGCGCGCCCCGTCTTCCTGACGCGAACCGAGACGCGGGATTCAGTTCAACCCACTATCGCCCTATATGTACGCGATGCCATCTTCACCCCCTCCGTCCGAGGGACCCGGCCCTCCCCGCCCGCCGCCGGTCCCGTACCAGCGGGGCATCAGAGGTCTGGACCACTGGCACGGGCGAGAACACCGCCCTCTGTGTTTCCGCTGGCCACACGCGCCCCGAGGGCCCGTTGACGCGTGCATGCAGCACTGATAGACACTCTCCTCACGCAGGTGGCGCCACTGCCGACCCGTCCGAACGATGACGCGAGGTCACCACCATGAGCACGGAAGAACAGCACGGCCCGGGACGCCGGCGGCCATGGCACCGCGCGCTGCGGCGGGCGGCCGGCGCCGGGATCGCGGCCCTGCTCCTCACGGCCGGCCTCGCCACCCCGCTCGACCCGGCACCCCGGCCGGCCGCGGCGGCCGGCGACGGCGAACGGGTCCTGACGGCCGCCGTCGCGCAGAGCGTCGACTCGCTCAACCCGTTCCTCGCCACCCGCCTGGTCAGCACCAGCGTCCTGCGCCTGATGTACGAGTACCTGACCGACTACGACCCCGGCGACGGCCACCCCGTCCCCGGACTGGCCACGAAGTGGACGCCGTCCGCCGACAAGCTCACCTGGACCTACACCCTCCGCACCGACGCCACCTGGTCGGACGGCCGGAGGATCACCGCCGAGGACGCCGCCTGGACGTTCCGGACGATGATGACCGACGAGGAGGCGGCCACCGCCAACGGCAGCTTCGTCGGCAACTTCCGGAAGGTGTCCGCGCCCGACCCCGCCACCCTCGTCGTCGAGCTGGAACGGCCGCAGGCCACGATGACGGCGCTGGACGTGCCGATCGTGCCCAAGCACGTGTGGGAGAAGGCCGGCGACCTCGGGACGTTCGGCAACGACAAGGCCTTCCCGGTCGTCGGCAGCGGTCCGTACGTCCTCACCGGCTACCGGGCCGACAGCTATGTGCGGCTGAAGGCCAACCCCCGGTTCTGGCGCGGGGCGCCGAAGTTCGACGAGCTGGTCTTCAGGTACTACAAGGACGGTGACGCGGCCGTCGCCGCGCTGCGCAAGGGCGAGGTGTCCTTCGTCAGCGGTCTCACCCCCGCCCAGGCCGACGCCCTCCGCGGCCAGGACGACATCGAGGTCAACGACGCGCCGGGCCGCCGCTTCTACGCCCTCGCCACCAACCCCGGCGCCCGCACCAAGGACGGCACCCGCTTCGGCGACGGCCACCCCTCGCTGCTCGACCGGCGGGTCCGCCAGGCCCTCTTCCTCGCCGTGGACCGCGAGACCCTCGTCGACCGGGTCTTCCAGGGCCACGCCGTCGAGGGCGCCGGCTACATCCCGCCCCGCTTCGGCACCTACTTCTGGAAACCCTCGGCCGGGCAGGAACTCCGCTACGACCCCGGCCGGGCCGCCCGCCTCCTCGACCGGGCCGGCTACCGGAAGAACGCCGACGGCAGACGCGTCGGCAAGGACGGCAGGCCGCTCCATTACCGCCTGCTGTGCCACGCCACCGACCCCAACGACAAGGCGGTCGGGCAGTACCTCACCGAGTGGTGGGGCGACCTCGGCATCGGGGTGGAGCTGACCTGCCTGGACAACGTCACCGACCCGTGGCTGGCCGGCACCTACGACCTCGCCTTCGACGGCTGGTCGGTCAACCCCGATCCCGACTTCGTCCTCTCCATCCACACCTGCGGCGCCCTCCCCGCCACCGAGGAGGACACCGGCGCCACCGACAACTTCATCTGCGACAAGCAGTACGACGACCTGTACGCCCGCCAGCTCGCCGAGTACGACCCCGGCAAGCGCGCCGAACTGGTCAAGCGGCTCCAGTCCCGGCTGTACGACCTGGGCTACATGAACGTCATCGCCTACCCCAACGCCCTGGAGGCCTACCGCACCGACCAGGTGGCGAAGCTGCGGACGATGCCGGAGGACGGCGGCAACATCTACGGCCAGGACGGCTACTGGAGCTGGTGGTCGGCCGAGCCCGCCGGCACCGGGGACGGCCCGGACGGCGGCGGCTCCACCGGTGCCGTCGCCGGCGTCGCCGCCGGGGTCGTCGTCCTCGGCGCGGTCCTCGTCTTCCTCGCCCTGCGGCGCCGCTCGACCGCCGACGACCGGGAGTAGCCGGTGGACGCGCACCCGGTCCGGCCGGCACGGGACGGACGCCGGTGACCGCCGCGGACGCCGTGTCCCGCGCGGCGCCCGCACCCGCGGGCGGCGACCGCCGCCGCTCCGGGTACCTCCGCTACGGCCTGGGCCGGATCGGCGGCGCGGTCGTCTCGCTCCTCGCCGTCCTGGTCACCGGCTTCTTCCTGTTCCGGCTCATCCCCGGCGACCCGGTGAAGACCATGACCGGCGGACGCCCGGTCTCCGCCGGGCAACTGGCCGCTTACCGGGAGGAGTTCGGCCTCGACCTGCCGCTGTGGGAGCAGTTCACGGACTACTGCGGCAAGGCGCTCACCGGGGACCTCGGGACCTCGTACCAGTTCCGCGCACCGGTCACCGAGAAGCTCGGCGAGGCGCTCGGCCCCACCCTGCTGCTGACCGTCACGGCCTTCGTCCTCCACACCGCGCTCGGCGTGCTCCTCGGCACCCGGTCGGCCTGGCACCACGGCCGCACAGCCGACCGGCTGCACACCGGGCTGGCGCTGACCCTGTACTCCCTGCCCTCGTTCTGGCTGGGCCTGCTGCTCATCGTCGTCCTGTCCGTCGGCGTCGGCCCGGTGCCCGGCCTCTTCCCGACCGGCGGCATGGAGTCGGGCGCCGAGGAGGGCTTCGCCCACGTCCTCGACGTCGCCCACCACCTGGTGCTGCCGGTGGTCACCCTGGTCGCCGTCGAGTACGGGCAGACCCTGCTGGTGACCCGGTCGGCGCTGCTGGACGAGATGGGGTCCGACTACCTGACCACCGCGCGGGCCAAGGGACTCCGGGACGACCTGGTACGGCGCCGGCACGCGGTGCCCAACGCCCTGCTGCCCACCGTCACCCTGATCTTCGTCAACCTCGGCCGGACGGTCGCCGGGGTGGTCCTGGTGGAGACCGTCTTCTCCTGGCCCGGCCTGGGCGGCCTCTTCTACCAGGCGCTGAGCGTGCCCGATCTGCCCCTGGTGCAGGGGCTGTTCCTCTTCTTCGCCGCGGCGGTGATCATCCTGAACACGGTGGCCGACCTGCTCTACCCCCTGCTCGATCCCCGGGTGGGACGATGACCGCGCCGCCCGCCTCCCCGGCGCCCGCCGGACCGCGGGCCCTGGCGTGGCGGCGACGGCGCCGGGCGGCGGCCCGGTTCTGGCGGGCGTACCGCGGGCACCGGGCCGGGCTGGCGGGCCTGGCCGTCCTGGCGCTGCTGGCGCTGGCCGCCCTCACCGCGCCGCTGACCGTGGGCGGTGACGTGGCGAGCGTGACCGGGGCGCCGGGCCGGCCGCTGGAGGGCCCGAGCGGGCGCTTCCCGCTGGGCACCGACCGGTTCGGCCGGGACCTGCTCGGCCTGCTGGTCTGGGGCACCCGGGTCTCCCTGCTGGTCGGGCTGCTCGCGGCGGTGCTGTCGGTGGCGATCGGCGCGGTGGTCGGCATCACCGCCGGCCACTTCCGGGGGGTGTACGCGACGGTGCTGATGCGGGTCACCGACTGGTTCCTGGTGATGCCGACCCTGGTGCTGGCCATCGTGCTGGCGACCGTCATGTCCCGCTCCCTCGGCACGGTCGTCCTGGCCATCGGCATCACCTCCTGGCCGACCACGGCCCGGCTGGTGCGCGCCCAGACGCTGGCGGTGGAGGCCCGGCCGTACATCGAGCGGGCCAGGGCGCTGGGCGGCGGGCACGGACACGTCATGCTCCGGCACGTGCTGCCCAACGTCATGCCGCTGGTGCTGGCCCAGACCACCCTGATGGTCTCCGCGTCCGTCCTCGCCGAGGCCACCCTCGCCTTCCTCGGGCTCGGTGATCCGGCGGTGGTGTCCTGGGGCGGGCTGCTCCAGGACGCGCGGGAGGCGGGCGCCGTCAGCTCCGGGGACTGGTGGTACCTGGTGCCGCCGGGGGTCGCCATCGCCGCCGTCGCGCTGGCCTTCACCCTGTGCGGCCGGGCGGTGGAGTCGGTGCTCAACCCCCGGCTGGGGGTGGGGCGGTGACGCTGCTGGAGGTCCGGGACCTGCGGGTCACCTATCCGGGCGGGGCCGCCGCCGTGCGGGGCGTCGACCTGACCCTGCCGGCCGGGCGGAAGCTGGGCATCGCCGGGGAGTCGGGCTGCGGCAAGTCCACGCTGGCGCTGGCGCTGCTGCGGCTGCTGCCGGCCGGCACCGAGGTGAGCGGTCGGGTCCTGCTGGACGGGGAGGACGTGCTCACCATGCGCTGGGGCCGGGTACGGGCCGTGCGCTGGGCCGGGGCGTCGATCGTGTTCCAGGGCGCGATGCACTCCCTCAACCCGGTGCACCGCGTCGGCGACCAGATCGCCGAGCCGGTCCTGCTGCACCGGCGGGCGAGCCGGGCGCGCGCCCGCGCCCTCGCCGGTGAGCTGCTGGAACGGGTCGGGCTGTCGGCGGCGCGGGCGACGGCGTATCCGCACCAGCTCTCCGGCGGCCAGCGCCAGCGCGTGATGATCGCCATGGCGCTGGCCTGCGCGCCCCGGCTGATCGTCGCCGACGAGCCGACCACCGCGCTGGACGTGATGGTCCAGGCGCAGATCCTGCGGCTGATCGAGGAGTCCGTCACCGGACACGACCTCGGCCTGATCATGATCAGCCATGATCTGTCGGTGCTGGCGCGGACCTGCGACCGGCTGGCGGTGATGTACGCGGGCCGGGTGGTCGAGGAGGGGCCCGCCGGGGCCGTCCACGAACGGGCCCTGCACCCGTACGCCGCGGCGCTGTCCGCCGCGTTCCCGCGCGTCGGCGACCCGGCCTCCCGGTTCGCGCCCCGCGGTCTGCCCGGCGACCCGCCCGATCCGGCCGCCCTACCCGCCGGCTGCGCCTTCCACCCGCGCTGCCCGGTCGCCCGGGAGGAGTGCGCCACGGACGACATCGCCCTGCGGGAGGCGGCGGGGAGCCGGCGGGCGGCGTGCGTCCTCGTGCCGGGTACCGCCGGCGGACGGCCCGTGCCGGGTACCGCCGGCGGACGGCCCGTGCCGGGGGCCGGCCGCGGGGACCGGCCCCCGGACGGACCTCCGGCCGACCCCTCCGGGAGGACCGCGTGACGACCGTGTCCCCGCTGCTGACCGTGCGCGGTCTGCACGTCACCTTCCCCGGCCGGTACGGCGCTCCGCCGTCCCGGGCCGTGGACGGCGTCGACCTCACCGTGCGGCCCGGCGAGATCGTGGCGCTGGTCGGGGAGTCCGGCTGCGGCAAGAGCACCCTCGCCCGGTCCCTCCTCGGCCTGGTGCGCCCCGCCGCGGGCCGGATCGAGTTCGCCGGGCGCCCGCTGGAGTACCGCTCCCGCGCCCTGAAGGCCCACCGCCGGCGCGTCCAGCTCGTGCTCCAGGACCCCAGCGGCTCGCTCAACCCCCGGCACACGGTGTACGAGGCGGTGGCCGAGGGGCTGCGCGTCCACGGGTACGCCGGTGACGAGAAGGAGGCCGTCACCGGGGCGCTGGCCCGCGCGGGACTGCGTCCGCCCGAACGCTTCCTGCCGCGCCACCCGCACGAACTCTCCGGCGGCCAGCGCCAGCGCGTGGTGATCGCGGGCGCGCTGGTGCTCTCCCCCGACCTGCTGGTCGCCGACGAGCCGGTGGCCTCGCTGGACGCGTCGGTGCGCGGCGAGATCCTGGCGCTGCTGCTGCGCCTGCGCACCGAGCTGGGGCTGGCCGCGCTGGTCGTCACCCACGACCTGGGGCTGGCCTGGAACGCCGCCGACCGGGTGGCGGTGATGTACCTCGGCCGGATCGTGGAGACGGGGCGGGTCGAGCAGGTCCTCACCGCGCCCCGGCACCCCTACACCCGGGCCCTGCTGTCGGTGCTCCCGGACACCCCGGGCGACCCGGTGGTGCTGTCCGGCGAGCCGCCGGACCCGTCCCGTGTCCCTTCCGGCTGCCGCTTCCGGCCGCGCTGCCCGGTCCTGGCGAGCGGCGCGGCGGACCGGGCGGGGGTGGCGGACCGGTGCCGTACGGAGGACCCGGCGCTCGCGGACGGCGGCGGGGGCGTGGACGTCGCCTGCCACTGGGCCGCCCGCGCCTGAGCGGAGAAACGCCGATTCCCGGCACCCCTGGGGGATGCCGGGAATCGGGGGGGCGAGGGATCAGGCCGCGTGGACGACGTCCTTCTCCTCGGCGAAGTGGCACGCCGACTCGTGGGCCGCCGGGCCGTCCGCGCCCTTGAAGCGCTCGGGAATCGCCAGCAGCGGGGCCTCCTGCGCGCACTTGTCCTGCGCCTTCCAGCAGCGGGTGCGGAAGGAGCAGCCGGACGGCGGGTTGGCCGGCGAGGGCACGTCACCGGTGAGGATGATGCGCTCGCGGTGGTCGCGCGAGTCGGGGTCGGGCACGGGCACCGCGGAGAGCAGCGCCTGCGTGTACGGGTGCGTCGGGTGGTCGTAGATCTGCACGTCGGTGCCGATCTCCGCGATCTTCCCGAGGTACATCACGCCGACCCGGTCGGAGATGTGCCGGACGATGGACAGGTCGTGCGCGATGAAGATGTAGGAGAGGTCGAACTCGTCCTGGAGCTTCTCCATCAGGTTGATGACCTGTGCCTGGACGGACACGTCCAGCGCCGACACCGGCTCGTCGCAGATGATGACCTCCGGGTTGAGCGCGAGGCCGCGGGCGATGCCGATGCGCTGGCGCTGACCGCCGGAGAACTGGTGCGGGTAGCGGTTGATGTACTCCGGGTTCAGGCCCACGACGTCGAGGAGGTCCTGCACCCGGCGCCGCCGGTCGCCCTTGGGGGCCGACTCGGGGTGGATGTCGAAGGTCTCCCCGATGATGTCGCCGACCGTCATGCGCGGGTTCAGCGAGGTGTACGGGTCCTGGAACACCATCTGGATGTTGCGGCGTACGGCCTTCAGCGCGCGCCCGGACAGCTTGGTGATGTCCTGGCCCTTGTAGAAGACCTCGCCCGCGGTGGCCCGCTCCAGGTTCATCAGGAGCTTGGCGACCGTGGACTTGCCGCAGCCGGACTCGCCGACGATGCCGAGGGTCTCGCCCTGGTAGAGGTCGAAGGAGACGCCGTCGACGGCCTTGACGGCGCCGATCTGCCGCTTGAAGAGGACGCCCTGGGTCAGCGGGAAGTGCTTCTTCAGATTGCGGACCTGGAGGATCGGCTCGCCCCGGTCCACCCGCTTGTCCAGCGCGACGACCGCCGCGTCCTCGGTGGCCGCGTCGACGACGTCGACCTCCGTGACGTTCGGCGTGGCGTCCACGGCCTCGTCCTTCCTGATCTCAGCCATGGATCGTCTCCTTCCAGAAGTGGCAGGCGCTGCGCCGGCCCGGCAGGGCGGAGCCGTCGGGCTCGGTCACCTCGAACAGCGGCGGGGTGTCGGTGCGGCAGATGTCCTGCGCCTTGGGGCAGCGCGGGTTGAACGCGCAGCCCGACGGCGTGCGGAGCAGGTTGGGCGGCAGCCCCTGGATCGCGTACAGCTCCTGGCCCTTCTGGTCCAGGCGCGGGATGGAGTCCAGCAGCCCCCGGGTGTAGGGGTGCGCGGGGCGCTTGTACAGCTCGTGCACCGGGGCCTGTTCGACGATGCGGCCCGCGTACATCACGGCGATCTTGTCGGCCACGTCGGCGACGACGCCGAGGTCGTGGGTGATCAGGATCAGACCCATGTGGTACTCGCGCTGCAGCTCGGCGAGGAGGTCCATGACCTGGGCCTGGACCGTCACGTCGAGGGCCGTGGTCGGCTCGTCGGCGATGATCAGGTCCGGCTCCAGGGCGAGCGCCATCGCGATCATGATGCGCTGGCGCATACCGCCGGAGAACTGGTGCGGGTAGTCGTTGACCCGGGCCGCGGCGGCGGGGATCTTCACCCGGTCCATCAGCTCGATGGACCTGGCCTTGGCCTCCTTCTTGCTCAGCCCCTGGTGGACGCGGAACATCTCACCGAGCTGGTACCCGACGGACAGCACCGGGTTGAGGGAGGACAGCGCGTCCTGGAAGATCATCGCGATCTTGGCGCCGCGCAGCTTGCGCCGCTCGTCGGCCGCCATCCGCAGCATGTCCTGGCCGCGGAAGAGGATCTCGCCCTGCGGGATCTTCGCCGGGGGCATGTCCAGGATGCCCATGATGGCCTGCGCGGTGACGGACTTGCCGGACCCGGACTCGCCGAGCACGGCCAGGGTCTCGCCCGCGGAGACGCTGTAGTTGACGCCGTTGACGGCCCGGACGACGCCGTCGCGGGTGTGGAACTCGACGTGCAGGTCGCGCACTTCGAGCAGCGGCGCGTCGGCACCGCCGTCGGACGGTCCCGGTACGGAAGCGGTCTGGTCGATGATGGTCACGTACGCCTCCCTCAGCGCTGCTTCGGGTCGAGGGCGTTGCGGACCGCCTCACCGAGCATGATGAACGCCAGCACGGTGATGCTGAGCATGATCGACGGGTAGAGCATGATGTACGCCGCGACCCGGATCTGGTTCTGGCCGTCGGAGATGTCGTTGCCCCACGAGGCGCCGTCCAGGCCGAGGCCGAGGTACGACAGCGTGGCCTCGGCACCGATGTAGACACCGAGCGAGATGGTGGCGACGACGATCACCGGGGCGATCGCGTTGGGCAGCACATGGCGGAAGAGGATGCGCGAGGTGCTCGCGCCCAGCGCCTTGGCGGCCTGCACGTAGTCCTGCGACTTGACGGTGATCACCGAGCCGCGCATGACGCGGGCGGTCTGCGTCCAGCCCAGGAAGGTCAGCGCGAGGATGACGATCGGGATGGAGCGCTCGGTGAACGAGTTCAGCATCACCATCGCGCCGAGCAGGAAGGGGATGCCGAAGAACATGTCGGTGATGCGGGAGAGCACCGCGTCGATCCAGCCGCCGAAGTAACCGGCCAGCATGCCCATCAGACCGCCGAGGACGGTGACGGCCAGGGTGGTACCGCCGCCGACCATCAGCGAGGCGCGGGTGCCGTAGATGGCGCGGGCGTACACGCTGCGGCCCTGGGCGTCGTAGCCGAGCCAGTCGGCACCGAAGACGTGCCCGTACTCGGGCTTCTTCAGGTAGTGCGCCGCGAGGTCCTTGGCGTCCGGGCTGGCGCTGGAGAACAGGCCGGGGAAGAACGCGATCACGAGCAGCAGCAGGATCAGCAGCGAGGAGACGATGAAGATCCAGTTGCCGCGCAGGTCGCGCCAGGCGTCGCCCCAGAGACTGCGTGCCTTCTCCGGCTTGGGGTCCGGCAGGCTCTGCCCGTCGGGGGCGGCCGTCGCGGTCTTCTCCGCGGAGGTGGTGGTCAGCTCAGGCATAACGGATCCTCGGGTCCAGGACCGCGTACAGCAGGTCGACGATGAGGCTGGTGACGAGGTAGACGAGGACCAGGATGGTGACCAGGCCGACCAGCGTCGTTCCCTCGCGCCGGGTGATCGCGTCCGCGATCGTGCCGCCGACGCCCTTGATGTTGAAGATGCGCTCGGTCACGATCGCGCCGCCCATCAGGGCACCGAGGTCGGTGCCGAGGAACGTGACGACCGGGATGAGCGAGTTCCGCATCAGGTGGACGCCGACGACGCGGCGCCGCGGCAGGCCCTTGGCGATGGCGGTGCGCATGAAGTCGGAGCGCATGTTCTCGGCGACCGAGGTCCGGGTGAGCCGTGCCACGTAGGCCAGTGAGGCACTGGCCAGCACGATGGCCGGCATCAGCATCTGCCCGATGTCGGTGTCGTCGCTCACCGATGGCGCCCCGCCGGCGTTGGTGACCACCGTCTGGAGGATCAGGCCGAGCACGAAGACCGGCACCGAGATGAGCAGCAGCGTCAGGATGAGGATGAGCGTGTCGGCGGTCTTGCCGGCGCGCATGCCGGAGACCAGGCCGAGGATGATGCCGAGCGCCGCCTCGATGGCGAAGGCCAGTCCGGCGAGCCGCAGCGTCACGGGGAAGGCGTCGCCGAGGATCTCGGTCACCGGCCGGCCGCTGGCGATCTGGTTGCCGAAGTCGAAGTGAAGGACGATGCCCTTCATGTAGTCGAAGTACTGGACCAGGATGGGCTTGTCGAGGCCGTACTCGTGCCGCAGGTTCTGCAGCACCTCCGGGCTCGCGCCCTTGTCTCCGAAGAGTCCGCGCACGGGGTCGCCGGGCAGCGCGTAGACCATCAGGAAAATCAGCAGAGTCGTCCCGATGAACACCGGGATCATCTGGAGCAGTCGTCGTATGACGTAGCGCCCCATGGTGCCTCCATGTCAGTTACAGCGGCAGGCCCTTTTCACCGCGCACGCCCGGCCGTCCTCGCGGATGTCCGGTACGTACATGGTGAAAAGGGCCCCCCGGCCGACCGGCCGACACCGTGCCGCACCCTGGGGTGCGGCACGGCACACGCTGTGATCAGCGGTTACTTCTTGACCTGAACGCCGGTCAGGATCGGGTCGCCGTCCTGGGCGTACTTGACGCCGGAGACCTTCTCCGAGTAGCCCGCGTTGACCTTGTAGTACCAGAGCGGAATGCTCGGCATGTACTCGGGGAGCTTCTTCTCGATCTCCTGGTAGAGCTTCTCCGACTCCTCCAGCGACGCGGCGCTGTCGGCCTGCGAGATCAGCTTGTCGATCTCGGGGTTGGAGAAGCCGCCCTGGTTGCCGTCCGACTTGGTGCCGAACAGGTCCCGGATGAAGTTGGAGATGAAGGGGTAGTCGAGCACCCAGCCGGAGCGGTACAGGGACTTGACCTGCTTGGCGTCACGCGCGTTGGTGTCGGCCTGGAAGTCGGCCTTGGAGTCGCCGGAGCACTGCACGCCGGTGGCGTTGGTGATGGAGCCGCAGACGGCCTCCACCCACTCCTTGTGACCGCCGTCCGCGTTGTACTGGATGGAGATCTTGTTGCCCGGGACGCCGCCACCCTCCTTGATGAGGGCCTTGGCCTTCGCCGGGTCGTACTTGGTGACGTCACCGGCGGCGTTGTCCGTGTAACCGAGCACGCCCTTGGCGACCCAGCCGGTGGCCGGCTCACGGGTGCCCTGGAGGACGGTCTTGGTGATGGTGTCGCGGTCGATCGCCATCGACAGGCCCTGGAGGACCTTGGGGTCGATGTCCTTCCACTGCTTGGTGTAGAAGGCGACGGCGACGGTCTGGATCGCGGAGTACGACTGGTCCACGGCGCGGTCGCCGAGGTCCTGCTTGTACACCGGCAGGTCACGCGGGGCGACCTGGCGCATCACGTCGAGGTTGCCCGACTTGAGGTCCTGGTAGGCCGTCTCGAGCTGCGCGTAGTTCTTGAAGACCACGCCGCCGTTCTTGGCCTTGTTCGGGCCCTGGTAGTCGTCGTTGCGCTCGACCACGATCTGCTTCTTGTGGTCCCAGCTGACGAACTTGTAGGGGCCGTTGCCCACCGGCTTCTCACCGGCGGCCTTCGGGTCCTTGTAGAAGGACTCCGGCAGCGGGTCGAAGACCTCGTAGCCCAGCTTGTAGACGAAGTAGGGCAGCGCCTTGCTCAGCTCGATCGTGAAGGTGGTGTCGTCGACGGCCTTCAGACCGGACATCTCGGTGGCCTTGCCGCCGGAGACCTCGTCGTAGCCCTTGATGTCGGAGAACCAGAAGCTGTTGGTCTGCTTGTTGTCCGGGTTCGCGGCCCAGTTCCAGGCCTTGATGTAGGACTCGGAGGTGACCGGGGTGCCGTCGTGGAACTTCCAGCCGGCCTTCAGCTTGACCGTGAAGGTCTTGTTGTCCTTGGTGTCGACCGAGTCGGCGTTCACCATGCTGATCTTGCCGGTGGAGTCGTAGTCGACCAGGCCCGAGAACAGCGACTTGATGACGATGCTGCCGTTGGACTCCATGGTGTTGGCCGGCTGCAGAGGGTTCTGCGGCTCACCCACCTCGACGGAGAACGTACCGTCCGGGTCGATCGCGGCCTTCGTGTCGCCGTCGTCGCCGCCGCCACCACAAGCGGTCGCGCTCAGCGCCACAACCGCGGCTATCGCGACCCACTTGGCGCTCTTCGCACCGCGCATGGATTCCTCCTAGGAGACCAATGGTTCATCGCACGGGCAGTCCCGTGACACGACACCGTCACCGGTGCCTGAAAAAGTTGGGTGCCCGTCACTCGTGAGTCGGCGCCGCGGCTGCGGACGCCCCGCTCGATCGAGTTCTACGCGCCTAACTATCTGCCATGTCCCCACAGCCGAACCACACCCCAAAGGTCTCGGTTCGATCACACCTGGCGCTGACATCTTCCAAAATCCGGACAAACCCTTTGCAGAAAGATCCCTGCGAAACGGACTTGTTACACATCTATCGAGGGTGAGTGTCCGCAATGCGGACACTCGGTGCAGAAAAACGATTGCCCGGGAGCCCGGAACATGCGGGCCGGGGACCTTCCGGACGGCCGCCGCTCGGGTGCGAGATGTGGGATCGGTCTCATTCCCGGCATGTCCCGCTATGCGAGACGCGGCGCGGGGCCGTGGAAAACGGCGTCGGGCACCCCTGTCGCAGGGGTGCCCGACGCCGCTCGCGGGAGGCGGCCGGACCGGCCGCCGGGCGGATCAGCCGTGCTTGGCGCGGCTCGCGGCGCGGGCGCGCTCGCGGGCGTCCAGGTTCACCTTGCGGATGCGCACGGCCTCCGGGGTGACCTCGACGCACTCGTCGTCGCGGCAGAACTCCAGGGACTGCTCCAGGGAGAGCTTGCGCGGCGGGACGATCGACTCGGCCACGTCGGCCGTGGACGACCGCATGTTGGTGAGCTTCTTCTCCTTGGTGATGTTGACGTCCATGTCGTCGGCGCGGGAGTTCTCGCCGACGATCATGCCCTCGTACACCTCGGTGCCGGGCTCCACGAAGAGCACACCGCGCTCCTGGAGGTTGGTCATGGCGAACGCGGTGACGGAACCGGCCCGGTCGGCGACCAGCGAGCCGTTGTTGCGGGTGGTCAGCGTGCCGAACCAGGGCTCGTGGCCCTCGTGGATGGAGTGGGCGATGCCGGTGCCGCGGGTCTGGGTCAGGAACTCCGTGCGGAAGCCGATGAGACCGCGGGAGGGGACCACGAACTCCATGCGGACCCAGCCCGAGCCGTGGTTGGACATGTTGTCCATCCGGCCCTTGCGGACGCCCATGAGCTGCGTGACGGCGCCCATGTGCTCCTCGGGCACGTCGACGGTCATCCGCTCGACCGGCTCGTAGACCTTGCCGTCGACGGTCTTGGTGACGACCTGCGGCTTGCCGACGGTCAGCTCGTAGCCCTCGCGGCGCATCTGCTCGACCAGGATGGCCAGCGCCAGCTCACCGCGGCCCTGTACCTCCCAGGCGTCCGGGCGCTCGGTGTCCAGCACGCGCAGCGACACGTTGCCGATCAGCTCGCGGTCGAGGCGGTCCTTGACCTGGCGGGCGGTGACCTTGCGGTCCTTGACCGCCGCCTTGGCGTCGGCGCCCTTGCCGGTGCCGCCGCGGCCGACCAGCGGGGAGGTGTTGGTGCCGATGGTCATGGAGATGGCGGGCTCGTCGACCGTGATCAGCGGCAGCGGGACCGGGTTCTCCAGGTCGGCCAGGGTCTCGCCGATCATGATGTCCGGGATGCCGGCGACCGCGCAGATGTCACCGGGGCCGGCCTTCTCGGCGGGCTTGCGGGTGAGCGCCTCGGTCATCATCAGCTCGGAGATCCGCACGTTCTGCGTGGACCCGTCGCGCTTGAGCCAGGCCACCGTCTGGCCCTTCTTCAGCTCGCCGTTGTGCACGCGCAGCAGCGCGATGCGGCCGAGGAAGTTGTCGGCGTCCAGGTTGGTGACGTGCGCCTGGAGCGGGGCGCCCTCCTCGTAGGTGGGGGCCGGGATGTGCTGGAGGATCGTGGAGAAGAACGGCTCCAGGCTGTCCGAGTCGCTCGGGACCGTGCCGTCCTCCGGCTTGGTCAGGGAGGCGACGCCGTCCCGGCCGCAGGCGTAGACGATCGGGAACTCGATCTGCTCCTCGTCCGCGTCCAGGTCCAGGAAGAGGTCGTACGTCTCGTTGACGACCTCGTCGATCCGGGAGTCGGGGCGGTCGGTCTTGTTGATGCAGAGGATGATCGGCAGCCGCTGCTGGAGCGCCTTGCGCAGCACGAAGCGGGTCTGCGGCAGCGGGCCCTCGGAGGCGTCGACGAGGAGGACGACCCCGTCGACCATCGACAGACCGCGCTCGACCTCGCCGCCGAAGTCGGCGTGGCCGGGGGTGTCGATGATGTTGATGGTGATGACGTCGCCGCCGTCCTTCGGGTGGTACTTCACCGCCGTGTTCTTGGCGAGGATCGTGATGCCCTTCTCACGCTCCAGGTCGTTCGAGTCCATCATGCGGTCGTCGACGGAGTCGAGCTGGTGGGCGGCGAAGGCACCGGCCTGCTTCAGCATGCCGTCGACGATCGTGGTCTTGCCGTGGTCGACGTGGGCGACGATGGCGACGTTGCGGATGTCGTGACGCGTTACGGACACAGCCATGGTGCGGCGTACTCCCGGAGTGGTGAGGACGGCCAGGACTGCTGCGCTGGCCTCGCCGGGCATGCGGACGCCTCGGCCTTTTCCCTCCCATGGTACGGGGCGGACGGGGATGGCCTCCCGCACCCCTGGGGAGGGGCCCCTACGCGGAGGGGCTCGCGGAGCGCTGGCCGCCCTGCGCGCCCTTCTTCAGGAAACCCATGTCCTCGTAGACCGGGGTGGCGAATCCGAAGGCCCCGGCGTTGGCGAGGTTCGCGCGGGCGGCGGTCAGCTGGGGGCGCTGGTAGAGGGGGAGGGAGCCGGCCGCCGCCCAGATCCGGGAGTCGGCCTTGCGCAGCAGTGCCCGGGCCTCCTTCTCGTCCAGCGTGCCGAGGGCCTGGTCGAAGAGCTGGTCGACCTGGTCGGTGCCGACCCGGGTGTAGTTCTGCTCGACGTTGAGCGAGCCGTCGGCGGCAGGGACGGGCTTGGCGTAGATGGGGCGGGCGTCGGTGGCCGGGTAGGCGGTGCCGGGCCAGGAGTACAGGGCGAGGTCGTAGTCGCCGCTCGCGATGTGGTCGCGGAAGTAGCTCTCGTCGGAGACCTTGGTGATGTCGGTGCGGATGCCGATCCGCTCCAGCATGGCGCCGATCCGGCCGGCGACCGTGCGCAGCGTCCCGGAGCCGGGGCCGGAGGGCAGGACGAAGCGCAGGGTGAGGGGCTTGCCTTTCCTGGCCAGCGGGGCGGCCGCCGCGCCCGCCGGGGCCGCGGTGCCCTTGGGGGCGTAGGCGCCGGGCGCGCCGCCCTGGGCCTTGTTCCGCTCACCGCGCGGCTCGCCCTCGCGCTTCTCGTCGCTGCCGGTGTCGCCGGGGCTCTTGCCGTCCGCGCGCTCGACGTCCCCGCCGGAGCCCTCGGCGTCCTCGCCGCCGGGGTTCTTCTCGTCCTCGCCGACGATGTACGTGCCGTCGTCACCGCCGGGTGAGTCGCTCTCGGCCGCGGTGGTGCCCTGCCCGGACTCCTCCTCCGCGCCGGCCGCCTCCTCCCCCTTCTTCTCCGTCCCCTTCTCCAGCGGCCCGCCCGGCACCCACCCGGCGTCCGCGAGCAGCGCCCGCGCCTCCTTGACGTCCGGGTCGCCGAGCGCGCCGCTGCCGTCGGCGTAGGCGTCCTGGCCGGCCAGGGCGAGGTGGCTGCCGAGCGGTTCGGCGGGCAGGCCGAGCGGCCCGAGCACCGCCTCGGCCAGTTCCTCGCGGTCGACGGCGCGGGCGACGGCCCGGCGGACCCGCTCGTCGGCGAGGGGGCCGTCGGCGCCGTTGAGGGCGAGCTGGGTGTAGGCCGGTTCCAGCGACTTGCGGACCTCGAAGCCGCGCAGGGCGGCCCGCCGCCGCTCGGTCTTGGCGAGGGCCTCGCGCCGCTCGGCGCGGGCCAGCGTCTCCTCGTAGGCGGCCTCCTCGTCGGAGCCGTGGGCGACCGCCCAGGAGCGCAGGGCGTCGGCGGCGGACCGCCCCTGCCCGCGCTCGGGACCGGCCAGCGGCGCCGTGCCCCGGGCGCCGAGCGGGTCGGTGCCGGCCGGGGCGCCGGCCCGGCCGACCTCGCGGGCGGCCTCCGCGTCGATCTCGGCGAGGTCGAGCTTCCCGGCGGTGAGGGCGGCGATCCGCTTGCCGCGCGGCACGACGCGCAGCTCGATCCTCGACAGCTTGGGCGGCGCGCCCCACCAGCGCGGATTGCGGCCCAGCACGACCTCGTCGTCCTCCCGGTCGACCTTCTGGACGGCGAACGGCCCGGCGGTCACCGCCAGCTTGCGGCGGGCCCCGTCGTTGAAGGCGTCCGGGGTGCCCATGACGTCCTTCGGGTACAGCGGCGTGAACAGGGAGCGCCAGTCGGCGTAGGGCCGCTTGAAGGTGACCTTGACCTCCAGGTCGTTCTTGCCGCGCTCGATCTTCTCGATGCGGTCGTAGCCGGCGTTGCGGGCGGTCCAGTAGGCGCTCTCCCGGCCGGACAGGGCCCGCCACTGCGCGGCGAAGTCGGCGGCGCCGATCTCCCGGCCGTCGCTCCAGACGGCCTGCTGGTTCAGCCGGTAGAGGACGACCTGTCTGGGTTCGGTGCCGACGACCTCGGCGGACTCCAGGTAGTCGGGGTTGCGCACCGGCCGGCCGGTGGCGTCCAGGCGGAAGAGGGACGGCAGCACCGCCTGGGCGACGCGGGTGGTGGTGGCGTCGGCGTCGGACTGGAAGACGTTGAGCGTGTCCGGCACCGAGTCGGCGGCCCAGCGCAGGGTGCCGCCGTCGGCGACACGGGCGCGGGCCGCGGCGGCGGTGTCCGGGCCGGCCAGGGGGGCGCCCGCGGGGTCGTCGGAGCTGCACCCGGCGAGGACGGGGACCGCGAGCGCGCCCGCGGTGAGGAAGGCGACCGAGCGCGTGAGCGCGCGTGGTCCGACGCCGACGTGGGACATCTGTCTACCTCCGGAAAGCCGCGGGCGTTACGTTCCCTTATGGGGGTATATGGAGTTGATCATTTGTATTCAGACCTGTGCGGCCACTGAAGAGGAAAGGGTTCGGCAACGCGGGGCGACACGACGGCCTCGGCCCGCAAGGTCACCCGTGCGGGCGTACGCGCCGGGGGGTGCGCATGGTGGCGCACCCGCGCGCACCGGCCAATCGCCGCACGTCCCTTCCCAGCGGCGGGTGTGACGCGCGACACTTCCAGGCGCGTGAACGACACAGCATGAACGTCACCGCGCGCACATCACCGCGTGGACGTCACCCGCGCCCCGCCGTCCCGGCGGGGCCGTGGCCGGCGGAAGTGATCCGCGACCGAGATGAGGTCACGTCATGTCCGTGCACGACGAACTCACGACGCTCCAGCGCTGCCTCGACGAACTCACGCGGTCCGTCGGCCGCCTGGAACAGCGGGTCGGTCCCGGCGGCCTGGAGATCCGGCGGGTCCGTACCGACGCCGCCCACCTGCGCGAGAGCGTCGCGCTGCTGCGGGAGGCCGCCGACGCCCCGGACGCGCCGAAACGCCCGGACCTGGTCACGATCTCCGACGCGCCCTACGACCTCACCCTGTGGACGGACTCGGACGACGAGGGGCTCGGTGCCCGCGACCGACGCGCCCCCTGAAGCCCGGGACCCCGACCCCCACCCATCCGACCGCCGGAGCCGCTCGTGGCCACTGGTACCGAACCCGCACCCGCCGACGCCCGTCCCCCCGGCGCCGGCGTCCACTCCCCGGCGCGCGCCGCCATCGCCGCGCCGCATCTGCGCACCGACCGCTGGTGGCTGGCGCCCGCCCTCACCGCCGCCGGTCTGCTGGCCTTCATCGCGTACTCGACGTGGCGGGCCTTCGCCGGCGCCGACTACTACGCGGCCCCGTACGTCTCGCCGTTCTACTCCCCGTGCCTGGCCGAGAACTGCGCCCCGATGCGCTCCGGCCCCAACTGGGAGCTGTTCGGCGGCTGGTGGGGCCTCTCCCCGGCGCTCCTCATCCTGATCTTCCCGCTCGGCTTCCGCCTGACCTGCTACTACTACCGCAAGGCGTACTACCGCGGCTTCTGGGCCTCGCCCCCGGCCTGCGCGGTCGCCGAGCCGCACAAGCGGTACACCGGCGAGACCCGCTTCCCGCTGATCCTCCAGAACGTCCACCGCTACTTCTTCTACGCCGCCCTGCTGGTCGCCGGCGTCCTCACCTACGACACGGTCCTCGCCTTCCGCGACGAGCACTACGCCTGGGGCCACATGGGTCTCGGCACCCTCGTCTTCCTCGTCAACATCGCGCTGATCTGGGCGTACACCCTGTCCTGCCATTCCTGCCGGCACATCGTCGGCGGCAAGCTGAAGCACTTCTCCCGGCACCCGGTGCGCTACCGCCTGTGGCAGTGGGCGGGGAAGCTCAACGCCCGCCACATGCAACTGGCCTGGGCCTCCCTGGTGAGCGTGGCGCTCGCCGACTTCTACGTGTACCTGGTCGCGTCCGGCGCTTTCGACGATCCGACCCTCTTCTGACGCGAAAGAAAAGGTGCTTATGTCCGTGGTGGAGCGGCAGGAGTGGGACGTCGTCGTGGTCGGCGCGGGCGGCGCCGGGCTGCGCGCCGCGATCGAGGCGCGCGAGCGGGGCGCCCGTACGGCGGTGATCTGCAAGTCGCTGTTCGGCAAGGCGCACACGGTGATGGCCGAGGGCGGCATCGCGGCGGCGATGGGCAACGCCAACGAGCGAGACGACTGGACGGTCCACTTCCGCGACACGCTGCGCGGCGGCAAGTTCCTCAACCAGTGGCGGATGGCCGAACTGCACGCCAAGGAGGCCCCGGACCGGGTCTGGGAGCTGGAGACCTGGGGCGCCCTGTTCGACCGCACGAAGGACGGCCGGATCTCGCAGCGCAACTTCGGCGGCCACGAGTACCCGCGCCTGGCGCACGTCGGCGACCGCACCGGCCTGGAGCTGATCCGCACCCTCCAGCAGCGGATCGTCGCCCTCCAGCAGGAGGACCACCGGCGGACCGGCGCCTACGAGTCCCGTCTGAAGGTCTTCCAGGAGTGCACGGTCACCCGCGTGCTCAAGGACGGCTCCCGGGTCTGTGGTGTCTTCGCCTACGAGCGCGAGAGCGGCCGCTTCTTCGTCCTCGAAGCCCCCGCCGTGGTGATCGCCACCGGCGGCATCGGCAAGTCCTTCAAAGTGACGTCGAACTCGTGGGAGTACACCGGCGACGGCCACGCGCTGGCGCTGCTGGCCGGGGCGCCGCTGCTGAACATGGAGTTCGTGCAGTTCCACCCCACGGGCATGGTCTGGCCGCCGTCGGTCAAGGGCATCCTGGTCACCGAGTCGGTGCGCGGCGACGGCGGAGTGCTCAGGAACTCCGACGGCGAACGGTTCATGTTCGACTACGTCCCGGACGTCTTCAAGGAGAAGTACGCCGAGTCCGAGGCCGAGGCCGACCGCTGGTACGACGACCCCGACCGCAACCGGCGTCCCCCCGAGCTGCTCCCCCGCGACGAGGTGGCCCGCGCCATCAACAGCGAGGTGAAGGCGGGCCGGGGCTCCCCGCACGGCGGTGTCTTCCTCGACGTGTCGACGCGGATGCCCGCCGAGACGGTGAAGCGGCGGCTGCCGTCGATGTACCACCAGTTCAAGGAGCTGGCCGACGTCGACATCACGGCGGAGGCGATGGAGGTCGGGCCGACCTGCCACTACGTGATGGGCGGGGTCGCCGTCGACTCCGACACGGCCGCCGCGCGCGGGGTGCCGGGGCTGTACGCGGCCGGCGAGGTGGCGGGCGGCATGCACGGCTCCAACCGGCTCGGCGGCAACTCGCTCTCCGACCTGCTGGTGTTCGGGCGCCGGGCGGGGTGGCACGCCGCCGAGTACGCGCTCGGCGGGGAGCGGCCCCGGGTGGCCGAGGAGGACGTCGGCTCCGCCGCCGCCGAGGCGCTCCGGCCGTTCTCCGCCGAGGCCGGGGCGGGTGCGGGTGCCGGCGCGGCCGGGGCCGCGGACCGGGCCGGCGGCCCGCCGGAGAACCCGTACGCCCTCCACCAGGAACTCCAGCAGACGATGAACGACCTGGTCGGCATCATCCGCCGGGAGGCGGAGATGGAACAGGCCCTGGAGAAGCTGGCCGAACTGCGGGTACGGGCCCGCCGGGCCGGGGTCGAGGGGCACCGGCAGTTCAACCCGGGCTGGCACCTCGCCCTGGACCTGCGGAACATGCTGCTGGTCAGCGAGTGCGTGGCGCGGGCCGCGCTGGAGCGCACCGAGTCGCGCGGCGGGCACACGCGTGAGGACCACGCCGCGATGGACCGCCGGTGGCGCAACGTGAACCTGCTGTGCCGGCTGACCGACCCGACGGACGGGCTGGCGGCGACCGACCCGGTGCGCGGCCAGATCACGCTGGACCGGGAGACCACCGACCCCGTCCGTCCCGACCTGCTCGCCCTCTTCGAGCAGGAGGAGCTGGCCAAGTACCTCGCCGACGAGGAGTTGTACCGATGAGCGGTTACGAGGCCCGTTTCCGGGTGTGGCGGGGCGACCAGGGCGGCGGCGCCCTGGAGGACTTCGCGGTGGAGGTGAACGAGGGCGAGGTGGTCCTCGACATCATCCACCGCCTCCAGGCCACCCAGGCCCCCGACCTCGCCGTCCGCTGGAACTGCAAGGCGGGCAAGTGCGGTTCGTGCTCCGCCGAGATCAACGGGCGGCCCCGGCTGATGTGCATGACCCGGATGTCGGTCTTCACCCGCGAGGAGACGGTCACCGTCACCCCGCTGCGGGCCTTCCCGGTCGTCCGGGACCTGGTGACCGACGTCGGCTTCAACTACGCGAAGGCCCGCGAGGTCCCGGCCTTCGTGCCGCCCGCCGGGGTCGGTCCGGGCGAGTACCGGATGACGCAGGAGGACGTGGACCGGTCGCAGGAGTTCCGCAAGTGCATCGAGTGCTTCCTGTGCCAGGACACCTGCCATGTCGTGCGCGACCACGAGGAGAACAAGCCCGCTTTCGCCGGCCCGCGCTTCCTGATGCGGGTCGCCGAGCTGGACATGCATCCGCTGGACGCGGCGGCCGGGACCGGCCTGGACCGGGCGCGCGCCGCCCAGGACGAGCACGGCCTCGGCTACTGCAACATCACCAAGTGCTGCACGGAGGTCTGCCCCGAGGGCATCAGGATCACCGACAACGCGCTGATCCCGCTGAAGGAGCGGGCCGTGGACCGCAAGTACGACCCGCTGGTCTGGCTCGGCTCGAAGATCAGGCGGCGCCGGGAGAGCTGACCCGGTCCGCGCGGTGGGCCCGCCGGTCGCCTCGGTCGCGGCGAAGTCGACGTACGGGCGACCCCGGAGTCCGCCCGGTCCGCGTCGGTGCGGGGCAGGCCGAGGCGGACGCCGCGCACGGCGGCGGGGACGGTGTCGGCGTGCCCCCGGTGCGAGAGGTCGCTCTCGTGGCAGAGGGCAGGCCCCTCAGCGGACCGGTGGTGGGCGGGGTGACCTCCAGGGCGAGCGAGGTCCGCTGGGCGACGTACCCGCCGTAGGCGGCCGGCGGCGGCTGGGCGGTGTCGTACGACATGACGGCGGTCCGGCCGACGCGCCGGGCGACCTGCCCGAAGTACTCCTGCGACCACCACTCGGGGTGCCCGGTGAGGGCGCCGGCGACCGTGTGCGGGGCGGGGCGGGTCGATCCGGTGGGCGGCGACCGAGAGCACGGCGTCCCGCGCGCCGGTCACGCGGCGTACGCCGTCGAGGGGGACGAGGTAGCCGCCGTCGGTCAGCGGGCCCCGCCTCCAGCGTCCCGCCGACCTGCCGGAGCGGGCGGGCTCCAGGTCGCGGCGGACGCCGTCGAAGCCCCGGCCGAGGAGCTGCCGGGCGGAGGCGGCGACGGCGGCGCGGGTGCCGGCCCGGTCCAGCCACATGCCGTCCGGGGCCTCGGTGGCGAGGACGTCGCCGAACCGGGCGTGGACGCGGATGCCGGGCAGGTCCCGGTGGACGGCGCCGGTCAGCCACCGGGCCCTCGGGTACCGGGCGGGCGGCAGGGAGCCGTCGTGCTCCAGCGGTCCGGCGTGGACGTACAGGTCGCGGATGCCGGTGGCCACCGGCCGAGGGCGGCGAGGTCGGCGTCCTCCTCGCGGCCGTCGACCCAGGCGTGGCCGAGCCAGAGGGCGTCCCGGTGCCGGGTGCGGGTGCCGTCCGCCGGGTCGCCGGCGCCGTTCAGGCCCAGGGCGGCCTGGACGGCGAGGACGGGGACGAGGAGGACCGGGGCGGGCGCGAGGGCGGTACGGCGCAGGGCGCGGGGCCACCGGCGGCGGGCGGGGCCGGGCGGCGGCGCGGTCCGTGGTTCCGGCGCCGTTGTGCCGGTCGGGTCCGCGCCCCGGGCGGCTGTGCCATGCCGTGTCCCTCCCCGTCCGGCCGCCGCCCCGGCGGCCGGTGTCCCCCACGGGGACGACGGGGGTGGGGCCCCGGTTGCCGGGACGCTCCGGAACAGGCCGAGGCCGCGGGGAAGAGGGGCCGGGTCAGAACAGGCTGAGCAGTGCCTCCGCCGGGTCCGGCAGACCGGTGTCGCCGCCGGGCAGCGGCAGTTCGAACCAGACCGTCTTGCCGCGCGGGGTGCGGCGCGACCCCCAGGCGGCGCTGAGCAGGCCGACCAGTTGCAGGCCCCGGCCGCCCTCGTCGGTGTCCCGGGCACGGCGGCGGCGCGGCTGGACCAGGCCCGAGTCCCAGACCTCGCAGACCAGTGAGCGGTCCAGCAGCAGCCGGAGCCTGATCTCGCCCTCGCCGTACCTGAGGGCGTTGGTGACCAGCTCGCTGACGAGCAGTTCCGTGGTGTCGACCAGGGGTTCCAGGTCCCAGGCGGTCAGCCGTTCACGGGCGTACTCGCGGGCCCGGCCCACGCTGCGCGGCTCGCGCGGCAGCGCCCAGTCGCCGACGGACTCCGCGGGCAGCCCCTGCACCCGCGCCATGAGCAGCGCGATGTCGTCCTCGCCGTGGTGCGAGTCGAGGGTGTTGAGGACGTGGTCGCAGACGTCCTCCAGGTCCCGGTGGGTGGCGGCGCGCGGCGCCGGGCGGGCCGGGTCGGCCAGCGCGCCGACGAAGGCCCGCAGACCCTCGTCCAGGGGGTGGTCGCGGCTCTCCACGAGGCCGTCGGTGTAGAGGGCGAGCAGGGCGCCCTCGGGCAGCTCGACCTCGACCTCCTCGAACGGTTCCCCGCCGACGCCGAGCGGCAGTCCGGGCGGCACGTCCAGCATCAGCGCGGACTCGCCGGGCTCGACCAGGACGGGCGGCAGATGGCCGGCGTTGGCGAAGGTGCAGCGCCGGGTGACGGAGTCGTAGACGGCGTAGACGCAGGTCGCCAGGTACACCTCGGAGAGGTCTGCCTCGCGGGGGCGGCGGGCGGCGCGGGTGGCCTGCTGGACGCCGACCGCGGACGCCTGGGAGGGGCCGCCGGGGGCGCCCAGGCCGCGGGCGATCTCGTCCAGCTGGGCGAGGACCTCGGCCGGTTCGAGGTCGAGCTGGGCCAGGGTCCGTACGGCGGTGCGCAGTTCGCCCATGGCGACGGCGGCGCGCAGACCGCGGCCCATGACGTCGCCGACGACCAGGGCGGTGCGGTGGCCGGGCAGTTCGATGACGTCGAACCAGTCGCCGCCGACCTCGCTGGGCCGGCCGGTGGCCGCGTTGCCGGGCAGGTAGCGGCAGGCGATGTCGAGGCCGGACGCCTCCGGGTCGCCGGGCGGCAGCAGGGACCGTTGCAGTATCAGCGCCCGCTCGTGCTCGCGGCGGTAGAGGCGGGCGTTGTCGATACAGACGGCGGCGCGGGCGGCCAGTTCCACGGCGAGGCTCCGGTCGCGGTCGCCGAAGGGTTCGCTGCCCTTGGTGCGGGCGAACTGCGCGAGGCCCACCACCGTGTCGTGGGCGACCATCGGCACCGCGAGCGTGGACTGCACCAGGCCGCCCTCCTCGGCGGGGACGGTGCGCGGGCGGGCGGTGCGCAGCGCGTCGGCGCAGGGCGAGGTGAAGGGGTAGTGGTGGACGGCGCCGACCTGGACGCGCTGGCCGGTGCCGAGGAAGGGGACGTCGGCGACGGCGCTGGCGTAGGCGACGCGGCGCAGTTCGGCGCTGCCGTCGACGAGGCCGTGCGGGGCCTCGTCACCGGTGAGCAGGCCCTGGTAGAGGTCGACGGTGGCCAGGTCGCAGAAGCCGGGGACGACGACGTCGAGGAGTTCGCGGGCGGTGGTCTCCAGGTCCAGGGAGGTGCCGATGCGGGCCCCGGCGTCGTTGAGGAGGGCGAGGTTGCGGCGGGCGGCGGCGGCCTCGCGGGCGGCCTCGCGGCGGGCGGTGATGTCGGTGCCGACCCAGGCGACCCCGATGGGGCGGCCCGAACCGCTGTGCACCCGGTACATGTTGACGGACCAGTGGCGGCGCTCCTCGGAGCCCGGCACGAAACCGGTGACGTGCATGTCCGTGATGGACTCGCCGGTCTCCAGCACCCGGCGCAGCGTGGCGGTGATCCGGTCGGCCTCGGCGCGCGGCAGGTAGTCGTGGACGCCCCGGCCGTGGTGGTCGTCGGGGCTGCCGCCGAAGACGGAGGCGAAGCGCCGGTTGACGCGGCGCACCTTCAGGTCGGTGTCGATCAGCAGGAACCCGAACGGAGATTGGCCGAAAATGGACTGCGAGGCGGCGAGGTCGGTCTCGATGCTGCGCAGGGTGCGGACGTCGACGACGACGCAGACGGCGGCCTTCTCCCCGTCCCGCGTCCGGGTCGGCATGACGTAGACCTCGGCGAGGCCGCGCCTGCCGCACTCCCCGCCCTCGCCGTGCGGGATGCGGAAGGGGACGACGCCGGTCCACTCGCGCCCGTCGAGGATCTCGGCCATCTTGCGCTGGCCGCGCTCGCGCAGGTCGGGGTCGATGAAGACGTCGATGGGGTCGACGCCGAGCGCCCGGTGCGCGGGGATGCCGAACAGCTGCTCGGCCCGCACGCTCCACTGGTCCACCAGCCCGTCCGGGCCGATGGAGAAGGAGGCGACCTTGATGTAGTCGTAGATGGAGCCGGGCGGGCTGCTCTGCCACATGGCGTCCCCGGGCAGGGTCTCGCCCCGGTCCGCGGGCGTCCGTCCCCCGGGCAGCGCGTCGCCGCCCGCGGCCCGCCCGCCGCCGGGCGCGCCCTCGGACGCCGTGACCCTCGCGGGCTCCGTGGCCCTCGCGGACTCGGTGGCCCTCGCTGGTATCTCGCTCACGCGAACCGTCCCCTCCAGCTCACCGCGTCCGGTACCGGTCACCGGGGGCGGCTGTCCGCAGTATCCAGCACTACGGCACCGCACAACACGGTGTTCACGATCACAGCACGGTCCCTGTGCTTTCCAAACCGGGCCGTGACAACACTGCCAGTCTTCTAACCAGCGGACACGTCATCGAATCACGTACTTCGGCAGCGGTCCCGGACTCGGACGCATCGGTACGCGGAGTGACCGGCGCTCACCCGGTCGGGACGAGTTCGAACCACACCGTCTTGCCCGTCGCGCCCGGCCGTGTGCCCCAGCGGCGCGCGGCGGAGGCGAGCAGGCGCAGCCCCCGGCCGCCCTCGTCGTCGGGGCGGGCGGGGCGTTCGTGCGGGGGCTCCGGGAGCGGGTCGGAGACCTCGACGCGCAGCACACCGCCCGGTCCGGGCGGCGGGACCAGGCGGACGCCGATGGGGCCGGCGGCGTACCGCAAAGCGTTCGTGACCAGCTCACTGACGAGCAGGACGGCGATGTCGCCGATGCCTTCGAGGCCCCAGTCGCGCAGCCGGCCGCGGACCACGGAGCGGGCGGTGCCGACGGCGTCCGGGGTCGCGGGGAAGGTCCACTCGGCGCAGGTGTTTCGGGTGTCGATCACGCCGCTCACTCCCCGGTCGGTCGAAAGGACCCGTACGTGTCCACCGTGGCGGGACTTATAGGCATATACCCGGTAAGTACGCATAAGTACCCCCGGCGAGGGGCCCGGCAGCGCACTGGGGCACGAGAGGCGCACGGGAAGGTGCCCGTACGGCGGCGGAGAGGCACTCCCCCACTCAGTGCGCCTCGGGTACCCCGTGCGCGCCGGACGTGCCGAACCCGGGGAGCGCGAGCACGCCGCGGACGGCGGGTACGTCCTGATCGAGCCAGGGCACGTCCCAGATCTCGGCCGGGGTGAGCCAGCGCAGCGCGTCATGGTCCTGGAGCGGCTCGGGGACGGCGGAGCCGGGCAGCAGGCGGGCGGTCCACACCTGGAGGACGTACGGCGGTCTCAGCGGCCACTGCCCCGGCACCCGGTCGCCGGTGCGGGCGTCCACACCGAGTTCCTCGCGCAGTTCGCGGACGAGGGCGGCCTCGGGGGTCTCGCCCTCCTCCACCTTGCCGCCGGGCAGTTCCCACCGTCCGGCGAGGTCGGCCGGCGCACTGCGGCGCGCGGCGAGCAGGCGTCCGCCGTCGACCAGGGCGGCACCGACCACGATCCGTTCCGTCATGCGCCGGAGCCTACGGGAGGGCGGGCGCGGGTCCGGTGCCCCGGTCAGTCGCCGTCGGGGCCGCTCTGTCCGACCTGCTCGACCCAGTACATCCGCCGGGTACCACGGTCGCCGAGGCTGTCCGCGATCTTCTCGGCCTCGGCCCGGGTGGCGTAGCTGCCGACCCGGTAGCGATGGCCGTTGTCGTCCTGCCGGACGACGAGCCAGTGCAGAGTGACCGTGCCGTCATTCATCGCGCCCCTCCACTTCGCGCCCATGGCCGCACCCCGCCCGGCGAGGAAACCGCAGTCCGCATATGCCCGACCTTACGCCCAACCTTTACTCAGCGAATACGGCTTTTCACCAAGCGGTACGCAACCGGCCAGGGCGTCGGGGGCGCGCACGGCGGAACGCGCCGGGCCCGCGGCGCGGCGGGTCACGTCCGGGCGTCGCCGGGGCGATCGGGTGCCACCTGCGGGAACGGCCGGATCGTCGCGCCGCCGCCGGGCACGGCGACGGCTCCGGGCGCGGGGCGGGCGGCCTCGCGGGGGCGCGAGGGAGAGGGGCGGCGTGCGCCATCTCACACCGGCCGCCCGCGGGGAGCGCCTCCGGCGGGGGCGCGGCCGGCTTCCCGGGCTACTTCACGGGGAGGTGGTACGCCACCCGGTACCGGTCGGCCGGGACCACCACGTCGGCCGTCTCGACCGCGAGCCCGGAGGCGTAGAACGTGCGCTGGACGACCAGGACGACGTGTCCGGGGACGCCGCCGAGGGCGATCAGCTCCTCCGCGAGGCCGGGGCGGGCGCCGACCTCCTCGGTGACGTTGTCCACCACGACGTCGATGGCGGCCATGCGCTCGACGACGCCCATGCCGCCGAGGGGGCCCTCCTCGGGCAGCATCACCGGGGTGCGGCCGGTGACGGCGAGGGGCTCCCAGGAGGTGGAGAGCATGACCGCCTCGCCGCCCTCCCGGAAGACGTACCGGGTGCACATCACGCGGTCGCCGGGCTTGATGCCGAGCCGCTCGGCGATGGCGACGCTCGCCTCGGCCTGCTCGCTGCCGGACTCCCAGGTGCCGCGCACCTCGGTGTCGGCCTGCTCCTGCCGGAAGGGCGTGGCCCCGCCCGACGGCCGGTAACCGGAGCGGGCGATCCGCCGCGGCACCGGGCGCTCGCGCACATACGTCCCCGAGCCGGAGCGGCCCTCGACCAGTCCCTCGGCCATCAGCACCTTGCGGGCCTCCAGCGCGACGGTGTCCGAGACGCCGTACTGCTCGCGGATCCTGGCCTGGGAGGGGAGGCGGGTGTGGGGCGGCAGCAGGCCGTCGACGATCTTCTTGCGCAGATCCCCCGCGACACGCAAGTACGCCGGCTGCTCACCGAATGTCACTGGCCGCTCTCCCATCAGGTTGTACGGACAGCAACAGCGTCGCAACCGTAGGTTGTGCCAGGCAAGCAAAGGCCAGGGAATCACTCGATGTGATGAGTCAGGGGCGCGGGGGTTTTGTCCTGCGGGTTTCGCCCTGCGGCTTTCACACCTCGAAGCCGGGGTCGCCCTCCGTCCCGCCCTCCTCCTCGCCGTCGTCCTCGTACGAGGGCGGGGTGGTGGCCAGCCCCAGGGCCTTGCGGGCGGTGACCGAACCGGAGGGGGCGAGCAGTTCGTAGCCGGTGTCGTAGTGCACGTAGAAGGTGTCCGCGTCGGTGGCCCGCGCGGCCCCGGCCCACTCCTTCCGGGCGGCGTCCAGGTCGTCGGCGAGGTCGGCGACGGGCCGCTCGGCGGCGGCCGGCCAGGTGTGTTCGCGCAGCCCGGCGGCCTGCCCGGCGAGCGCGTCCGCCATCCGGCCCGCCCACTTCCGGTAGCCGGGCAGGTCGTCCTCGACGTAGCTGGTGAGCGGCTCGGACCCGACCGCCTCGTCGAGGAGTGCCGCCGCCCTCAGGAAGGCGAGCTGGTCGGCGTCGAGCGTGGTCTCGTCGTTGCGCAGCGAACCGGTCAGGACGTCGCCCTCCTCCGCGCCGCCGAACAGGCAGGTGACCTCGCGGTCGCCCAGGCGCCAGCTCTGCCGGGTCGGCGTGAGGTAGTAGACGTCGACGTTCCCGGGCACGGCCCAGGTGTCCATGGCGTAGCCGGAGCGCAGCGCGTAGCACCGGTCGTCGGCGGTCTCGCCGACCGGGTCGTCGCCCGGGAAGGGCCCCTCGGGCAGGTCGAAGACGGCGAAGACCTCACCGTCGTGCGCCCCCGCGCAGGGCACCTCCTCGACGTCGTAGGTCACGCCCTGGAGCGAACCGTCGGGGGTGTCGAAGCACTGGCCGGTCTCCAGGGAGTACGCCGTGCCCTCGCCGGTCGCCGCGCCCTTGAAGCCCTCCCAGAAGGCGGACGCGCCGCCGGTGGTGAGCGCCACCGCCCACAGCACCAGCCCCGCCGAGGACAGCACGGTCCCGGCCACCGCGAACCCCTTGCCGCGCTCGCCGCGCCGCTTGATCTGGGTCAGCGCGATCAGCCCCAGCACCAGACCGACGGCCGGCAGGAAGCAGAGGAGCCCGAGGACGAGGGCGGAGATGGCGACGCCGTTGACGGGCGCCGGCCGGGGCGGTCCGTAGGACGGCTGGCCCCAGACCGGGTGGGGCGGCGGCGGTATGGACACGGGCACCGTGCTCCTGACTCGGACGGCGAACACGCCGTACTGCCGTACGGCTGGGCGCATCGTATGCGGGGAGCGGCGGACACGAGGAGTCGTCTCCGCTGGCGGGCGGGGCCGCTGTGTCCTTGATCACGCACAGGGAAGGGTTCGCCGTCCGCTGGCTGGAAAGCAGCGCCCAGTGGCCCGAACCGACATGACCAGCACCCAGCCCGACGGCGGTCCCGCCCCCGAGGACGACGCCTCCTTCTTCGGCCAGCCGAGGGGGCTGCTGACCCTCTCCGGCCTGGAGGTCTGGGAGCGCTTCTCGTTCCTCGGCATGCAGGCGATCCTCGTCCTGTACTTCGCGGACACGGTCGCCCACGGCGGCCTCGGCATGGCGGCCGGCACCGCCGCCTCGGTCTCCGCCGCCTACGGCACCCTGGTCTACCTGGTCTCCGTCGCCGGCGGCTGGCTCGCCGACCGCGTCCTCGGCTCGTACCGCGCGGTGCTGTGGGGCGGCGTCCTGATCGCCTGCGGCCACTACTGCATGGCCGTGCCCGCCGGCGCCATGACCTGGGTGGGGCTCGGGCTGATCAGCGCGGGCACCGGGCTGCTCAAGCCCAACGCGGCCACCATGGTCGGCAGGCTTTACCGCACCGAGGACGAGCGCCGGGACGCCGGTTTCGCCGTCTACTACATGGCGATCAACATCGGCGCCTTCGCGGGCCCGCTGGTCACCGGCTGGCTCAGCGACCACCAGGGCTGGCACTGGGGCTTCTCGGCGGCGGCGGCCGGCATGACCCTCGGCCTCGCCCAGTACGTGCTGGGCCGCCGGCACCTGGCCGGGCGGCGGCGGGCGGCCGGGACCGCGCTCGCCCCGGACGCCCTGCGCCGCGCGGTGCGCCGGATCGTCGCCGGCGCGGTCGCGGTGGCGGTCGCCGCGACGGTGCTCGCGCTCGCCGGGTGGCTCACCATGGCCCGCTTCGTCGACCTGCTCACGCTGCTGTCGGTCGTCGCGCCGGTGGCCTATTTCGCGGTGATGTTCGCCAGTCCCCGGGTCACGGCCGCCGAACGCGGCCGGCTCAGGCCGTACGCCGTCCTCTTCCTCGCCTCCACCGTCTTCAACTTCGTGCTGTTCCAGGCGTACTCGACGATGATGCTGCTGGCCTCGACGGACGCCGCGACGACGGTCCTCGGCTTCGGCTTCCCCGCGAGCTGGTACGCCTCGGCCCTCGGCGCCTTCGAGGTCGCGCTCGCGCCGGTGGTCGCCGCGCTGTGGGTGCGCATGGGCCGCCGCCAGCCGCACGCCTCGAACAAGATCGCGATCGGGGTGGTGCTGGGTGGCCTGTCCTTCCTGCTGATGGCCCTGCCCACCGCCGGGCACGGCACCGGCGGCCCCCTGCTGTCCGTCTGGTGGATCGTCGGCTCGTATCTGCTGCTCGGTCTCGGCGACGTCGTCCTGGAGACCTCCGGCATGTCGGCCACCTCGAAGCTCGCCCCGGCCGCCTTCGCCAGTCAGACCATGTCCCTGTGGTTCCTGTCCCTCGCCCTCGCCAACGGTGTCCAGGCCCAGACGGTCAAGCTCTACGACGACGTCTCCCACGCCGCCTACTTCGGGGTGAACGGCGCGATCGCGGTGGCCGCGGGCCTCGCCGTCCTGGCCGCCGCGCCGTGGCTGCGCCGCACGATGCACCCCGTCCGCTGAGCCGCCGTACGCCGCGCCCCGACGAACCTCTCCCGCACCCCTCTGGAACCGCCCATGCACTTCCGCACCGCCTTCCCCCACGCCACCACCTGCGAGGACCTCCGCATCCCGCTCCCGGACGGCACCCGCCTGTACGCGCGCGTCTGGCGCCCGGTGACCGGCGGCCCCGTCCCGGCGCTCCTGGAGTACCTCCCCTACCGGCTCTCCGACTGGACCGCCCCGCGCGACGCCCAGCGCCACCCCTACTACGCGGGCCACGGCTACGCCTCCGTCCGCGTGGACGTCCGCGGGCACGGCAACAGCGAGGGCCTGCCGGGCGACGAGTACGACGCGACGGAACTGGCCGACGGCGTCGCGGTGATCGAGTGGCTGGCGGCGCAGCCCTGGTGCGACGGCCGGGTCGGCATGTTCGGCATCTCCTGGGGCGGCTTCAACTCCCTGCAGATCGCCGCGCTCGCCCCCGAGCCGCTCAAGGCGGTCGTCACCGTCTGCTCCACCGACGACCGCTACGACAACGACGTGCACTACATGGGCGGTTCCGTCCTCGCCGTCGACATGCACGCCTGGGCGGCGACGATGCTCGCCTTCGCCTCCCGCCCGCCGGACCCCCGGTACGCCGGCGAGGGCTGGCGCGACCTGTGGCGCTCCCGGCTGGAGCACGTGGAGCCCCTCCTGCACACCTGGCTGGACCACCAGACCCGCGACGCCTACTGGCAGCACGGCAGCGTCTGCGAGGACTACGGCGCGATCGACGCGGCCGTCCTCGCGGTGGGCGGCTGGCACGACCCGTACCGGGACACGGTGTTCCGCCTGCTCGAACACCTGCCCGCCGACCGCACCCGGGGCCTGATCGGCCCCTGGTCGCACCAGTACCCGGACCGCGGTCTGCCGCCGGGTCCCGCGATCGGTTTTCTCCAGGAGACCCTGCGCTGGTGGGACCAGTGGCTCAAGGGCGAGGACACCGGCGTACGCCGCGACCCCGCGCTGCGCGCCTGGATCAGCGACTCCCACCCCCCGGCCACCGTCCACGACACCCTGCCGGGCCGCTGGGTGGGCGAACCGTCCTGGCCCTCCCCCGACGTCACCACCGTCGCCCTCGCCCTCCGGGGCCACCCGGTTCCGGTCCGCTCGCCGCAGCACACCGGCGTCGACGCGGGCCGCTTCTTCCCCTTCGGCAACGACGCCGACCTCCCGCCCGACCAGCGGGAGGAGGACGCCCGCTCGGCCTGCTTCGACTTCACCGTGGACGAGGAGACCCGGGTCCTGGGCCGGCCGCGCGTACGGCTGCGGCTGCGCTGCGACGTACCGCGCGGACAGGTCGTCGCCCGCCTCTGCGACGTCGCCCCGGACGGCTCCTCCACCCTGGTCACCCGGGGTGTCCTCAACCTCTCCGCCCGCCACGGCCGCGACCGGGCCGAGCCGTGGCCGCCCGGCGCCACCGAGGACGTCACCTTCGAGCTGAACGGCATCGGGCACGCCTTCCCGCCCGGCCACCGGGTCCGGCTCGCCGTCTCGTCGGCGTACTGGCCGTGGATCTGGCCCCAGCCCGGCTCCGAGGCGGGCTTCATCCTGGACCCGGACGGCAGCGTCCTCGAACTCCCGGTCCGCGCCCCCGCGTCCGCGGACGACGACGCCATCGCCTTCGCCGCGCCCGAGCAGGCCCCGCCGCTGGACGTCCGCACCCCCGCGTCACCGGCCGCGCCGCGCCCGGAGCGGCTGGTGGTACGGGACGTGGCCGCCGGCACCTGGCGGCTGGAGGTCGACCCGCGCTACGGCGGCACGCGCGTGTACCCGGACGGGCTGGAGTTCACCGAGGACGCGCGGGAGACGTACACGATCCAGGAGGCGGACCCGCTGTCGGCCCGCACCCGCTCGGAGTGGACGGTCCGGCTGCGCCGCCCGGACCTCGGCTGGGACGCGCGCGTGCGCACCCGCTCCGAGATCAGCTGCGACGCGGCGGACTTCATCACGTCGAACGAGGTGATCTGCACGGACGGCGACGAGGTGCTGTTCCACCGCACCTGGGAGAAGCGCGTCCCCCGCACGGCCGGCTGACCGGGCCCTTCCCCGCGATCCGCACCCCGGTGAGTTCCTCGGAGACCCGCCAGACGCGGCCCGCCTCCTCGGGGTCGCGCAGCGGGCCGTACAGCTTCTGCGGCCCGGGGGCGCCGCCGAGGTGGCCCGGTCCCGCGGGCCCGTAGAAGCCGCCGGGCTCGGCGTCGGGGGAGGTGGCGGCGTAGAGGGCGGGGAGTTGCGCGGAGTGCACGGTTCCGACGAGGACGCCGCGGGCGGACAGGGCGCGGACGGCCCGGACGCCCAGGGTGTCCCTGGGCTCGACGGAGACGGTCCGGCCGGCCGGTGTCCGTCTCAGGCTCTCCCCCTTGACGACCACCTGGCCGCCGGCTCCCTCACCGGTCAGCGAGGTTTCGGTACCGGGCACGCCGCCGCGCTCCGGCCGATCGCTGCTCTCCTCGCATGACCGCCGACGGAGATCGCCGGTTCCCCCCTCCCGCTCGCCGCCGCCATGGCGGTCCGGCGTGAGCTCATCGGCGAGGACGGTGTCGACGTCGAACCGTTCGAATCCGTCCTGAGTGCCGATGAGACCACCGAGTGGTTCCGCGCGTGGACAGGCAGCGGCGACCTGAACGGCGACGACTTCCGTGTGGTCGGCCAGGACGGCACCGGCGGGAACGCGGCGCTCCGGCTGGTTCGCCCCGGCCGGGAACTGGTCGAGCAGCCGATTGTCTTCCTGGGTTCCGAAGGAGAGACAGGCGCCGTCGCTCGCGACCTGGGCGCCTTCCTGTGGCTGCTGGCTGACGGCTTCGGTCCGTGGGAAGCAGCCACCTCGTACGAGCCCGGGCCGGATCGGGCTCCCCGGGCCGATCGCGGCCTGGCAGCCGTCGCGGAGCGATTCGCCCCGAAGCGCCGAGCGCGGCAGCGGCGATCATCGCGCGGAGCACACGGGAGTTTCCCGACTTCGACGCCACCATCATGAAGCTCTGCCGTTGAGCCGCACCGGACGCCCCGCCACAGGAGTTCGGCTGAGCCGTGGTGCGCCGGCGGGTCCGGAACCGATCAGGACGCAGTCGCGGCAAGGAGACGGCGCGGCGACTCCGCGCGGACCGCAAAGGCCGCCCGACCCGCTCCTCCGGAGGTCAGGCGGCCTTTCGCCAGGCGTGTCAGACGTTGAAGCGGAACTCCACCACATCCCCGTCCCGCATCACATAGTCCTTGCCCTCCATGCGCGCCTTGCCCTTCGCGCGGGCCTCGGTCACCGAGCCCGTCTCCACCAGGTCGTCGAAGGAGATGACCTCCGCCTTGATGAAGCCCTTCTGGAAGTCGGTGTGGATGACACCGGCGGCCTCGGGGGCGGTGGCGCCCTTCTTGATGGTCCAGGCGCGGGATTCCTTGGGGCCGGCCGTCAGGTAGGTCTGGAGGCCGAGGGTGTCGAAGCCGACGCGGGCGAGGGTGGCGAGGCCGGGTTCGGTGGCGCCGACGGACTCCAGCAGTTCCATGGCGTCCTCCTCGTCCAGCTCGGCGAGGTCCGCCTCCAGCTTGGCGTTGAGGAAGATCGCCTCGGCGGGGGCGACCAGGGCGCGCTGCTCGTTCTTGAAGTCCTCGTCGGTCAGCTCGTCCTCGTCGACGTTGAAGACGTAGAGGAAGGGCTTGGTGGTGAGGAGGTGGAGGTCGTGGAGCAGCTCCGCGCGCTCGCCGCCCTGGACGATGCCGTGGGCGAAGAGGGTGTCGCCCTTCTCCAGGATCTCCTTGGCCTCCTCGACGGCCTTGACCTTGGGGGCGATGTCCTTCTTGATGCGCGACTCCTTCTGGAGGCGCGGCAGGACCTTCTCGATGGTCTGGAGGTCGGCGAGGATCAGCTCGGTGTTGATCGTCTCGATGTCGTCCTTGGGCGAGACCTTGCCGTCGACGTGGACGACGTTCTCGTCCTTGAAGGCGCGGATGACCTGGCAGATCGCGTCGGACTCACGGATGTTCGCGAGGAACTTGTTGCCCAGGCCCTCGCCCTCGCTGGCGCCGCGCACGATGCCCGCGATGTCGACGAAGTCGACCGTGGCGGGGAGGACCTTCTCGGAGGAGAAGATCTCGGCCAGCTTCGCCAGGCGGGGATCGGGGACACCGACCACGCCGACGTTGGGCTCGATCGTGGCGAACGGGTAGTTGGCCGCCAGCACGTCGTTCTTGGTCAGGGCGTTGAACAGGGTCGACTTGCCGACATTCGGCAGACCGACGATTCCGATCGTGAGCGACACGTTGCGACTTCCCGTACGTGAGGATGCGGAGGGAGCGGGGCCCGGACGGGGCCGATCCACCAGTCTACGGGGTGTGCGGAAGGCTTCGTGCGGGCAGTCGAACGCATGGCCAGACGGGCTTCTCGGCGTGTCCGAGAGCGGATTGTGCACATTAACCGACCTAAGTTGGACCAGTGGAGCAACACAGGACGCGACCTGCCCAGTACGGACCGCGACGCGGCCGGCCGCCGCTGCCCCCGCAGGGCCGGGGGCAGGAGGGCCGGCCCCGACCTGCCCGCGCGCCCGGCCCGGGTGCCCAGCGGTCGGTCCGCGGCGGCGCCCCGCGCGGACCCGTGCCGTCGCCGGCCGCTCCGCCCCTGCTGCGCCGTCTGCCCAATCCCCGGCTGACCGGGCTGGGCGGCGGGCTGTTCTGCGCGGCGGTGATGCTGGCGTCCGGGTTCCTCGACCAGTTGCTGTTCGGGTCGTCGCGGACGGTGTACGGCGTGCTGTTCCTTCCCGCGTGCGTGCTGACCGCGGCCTGGGTGCGGCGGGGCGATCTGCTGACCGCCCCGATCGTCGTGCCGATCGCCTTCGCCGTGGGCCTGACCACCGTGGCGGACGGCGGCGACGGCTTCACCGGCGCGCTGGGCGGCTTCGTGACGGCGCTGGCCATGGAGGCCGGGTGGCTCTACGGCGGGACGCTGATCGCCGGGACGATCGTGATCGTGCGCCGGATCAGGCTGGTGCGGCGCCGGGTCGCGGCACGGGAGCGCGGCGTCGCCTGAGGGGCGCCGAGCCCGCCACCCCCGCCACCCCCGCCACCCCCGCACATCGGCATCCCACGGGGCCCGACTCCTCCGAGTCGGGCCCCGTCGGCTTTCCCCGGACGCACCGGGCCGGCGACCGTCCTGCCGATCCGTGCACGGCTCTTGTCCGACAGTGCAGTCGACCCGGCCCCGTGCCGGTGGCGGCATTCCGGTCGTGCCGAGACTTACCGCAGACTGTAGGAAGTGAGGGGCCGCTCTTCCTCTTGCTGTAGGAAGGGCTCCGGGGAAGGAACGGCATGGCGGGCGAGCAGGGACGGGCGCAGGTGGGCAGCGAGGTGCTGCTGGGGCTCGTGGAGGAGCTGGCCGGCCGGCTCCGGCGTTCCGTGGTGCTGGACGACCCGCTGGTCCGGCTGATCCACTCCAGCCGGCACTTCGACGACGCCGATCCGGTCCGCGTGCGCAGCCTGCTGCAGGGACGCGCGGACGACGAGATCGTCCGGTTCGTCCTCGGACAGGGCGTCGCGCAGTGGTCGAGGCCGGGGTACATCGAAGGCTGTGACGAGCTGGGCCTGCACAGCCGTTACTGCGTACCGCTGCGGGAACGCGGCCACCTGCTCGGTCTGCTCATGGTCCTCTCGCCCGGCAAGGACCTGACGGACGGGGAGACGGCCGACATCGACAAGTCGGCGCGGCTGATAGCGGCCCAGATGTACGCCGAGCGGCTCGCGGGCCGTGCCGGGGAGGCGGAGGCGCAGGAACGGCTGCTGGCCCTGCTGAGCGCCAGCGCCACCGCGCGGGCCGGTGCCGGGCACCACTTCCTGACCGCCGCGGGCGACGCCGCGGACGCCCGGCACGCGCAGGTCACCTTCGTCCGGGTGACCCGCACCGACGAGCCTCCGGGCCAGGTGGAGACCGCGCTGCGGGCGGCGCTGGAGACGGTCCGCCGGAGCCGGTGGGTGCAGGACGCCGTCGCCTTCGCCTCCGACCGTGCTGTACTGCTCCAGTACGGCGAACGGCCACCGGAGCCTGAGGCGCTGCGCGGCCAGTCGCACGGCATCCTCCAGGCCCTCGGGACCTATCTCGGGCCCGGCACCGACTCCGTCCTCGGCGTCGGGAGCTCGCAGCCGGGCGTCGCCGACGCCTGGGTCTCGTACGAGCAGGCGCTCGTCGGGACGCGCGCCGCGCTCCGGCTGCCGCACCTGGGCCGGATCGGGCATTGGGACGAGCTCGGGGAGTACAGCGTGCTGCTGCAACTGCCGGACCGTGTCCTGAACGCCACCGTGCTGCCGCAGGCGCTGCGCACCCTCCTCGCGGCCCCCGGCGGCCCGCGCCTGGTGGAGACGCTGAGCACCTTCCTGGAGCACGCCGGTTCGGTGCCGCGGACCTCGGAGGCCCTCCAGATCCACCGCACCTCCCTGTACTACCGGCTGCGGCAGGTGCAGGAGATCACCGGGCTCGACCTCGACAACGGCGCCGACCGCCTCGTGCTCCACCTCGGCCTGCGCCTGCACGGCCTCATCGAGCCGACGGGCACCGGCGCCGTCGGCTGAGCGCACGGGTGTCCACCTGAGCGCGGACCGGCCCGGTTCCGGCGGATCGTGGGCCGCGCCGCTACAGAGTGACGTGGTTTTCTCCGGCCGATCCCTACGGAGCGCGGTGGTGTCGTGAAGGCCCCGCGGATCACACTGGTCGGGCGGTACCCGGCACCGCCCACACGGCGGGCGGGCCGGATGGACCGCAGGGAAACGGAGCGGCGGAGTGGGAACGACCATGGGTGAGCTGACGACGAACGACGGGGTGCGGCTGACCTATCGGGACAGCGGCGGTGACGGCGTGCCGCTGGTCATGCTGCACGGCTGGGGGCAGACCCAGGAGATGTTCCGGCACCAGGTGACGGGCCTCGCACCGGGCCGGCGGGTGGTGACCCTGGACCAGCGCGGCCACGGCATATCGGGCAAACCCCACCACGGGTACCGCATCGCCCGCCTCGCCCGGGACGTCCTCGGCCTGGTCGACCACCTGGGGCTGGACCGTTTCGACGCGCTGGGCTGGTCGATGGGCGTGTCCGTGTGGTGGAGCTTCATCGACCAGTGGGGGACCGGCCGCATCCGCCGGTTCGTCGCCGTGGACCAGCCGGCCGCCGTGGCGGCCGTGCCCTGGATGAGCGCCGAGGAGCAGCGCGACAGCGGCGCCATCTTCGACGTGTCCGGCCTGCTGGAACTGGCCACGGGGCTGGCCGGTCCGGACGGGGAGCGCGTGCGGCAGGAGTTCGTGCGCGGCATGTTCTCCGGCAGTCCCGACCCCGGTCTGCTCGCCTTCGTCGCCGAGCAGATCAGGTCCACCCCGGCGTACGCCGGTGTCCCCCTGCTCTTCGACCACTGCGCTCAGGACTGGCGGGACGTCCTGCCCCGGGTGGACGTGCCGACCCTGGTCATCGCCTGCGACGGCAGTCATGTCGATCCGGCCTCGCAGCGGTACGTCGCCGACCGCGTCCCCGACGCGCGCCTGCACACCTTCCCCACCACCGTGGCCAGCAGCCACTTCCCCTTCCTGGAGAATCCCGCCGCGTTCAACGCGGTGGTCGACGCCTTCCTGGCCGAGGGCCTCTCGTGACCGCGTGACCGGGCGGCCCGCAGCCCCCCGGTTCCTCACGGCATTCATCCACATTCACGCACGTCAGCAACGACGACGACGCGACTGGAGTTCACATGACCAGGTCGGTCATTTCCCGCATGCCCGCGCACCCCGCGCACCTCGCTCCCCAGGTGTCCCGGGGCGCCGACTCGGGGAACTGCACCACGCTCCCCTGGACCGCGCGGGACGAGGGCGACGCCTTCCTGTACCTCGGGCTGACACGCCGTGCCCGGGACGCGGATACCGGGGAGGACTCGCACTCCTCCCCCGACCTCGACCTCGGTCTCGGCGACATGGTCCTGCTCGACGCCCCGCACCATCTGCGGCTCGCCCGGGACCCGAGGCTCACGTTCTTCCGCGTCCCCTGCTCCCAGCTCGGCGTCGCACCGGCTCAGCTGCGGCACCTGTCACGGCTCCGGGTCGACGCGACCCACGGGGTGCCGGCGTTGATCGCCGGTTTCCTCGACACCCTGACCGCCGAGGGCGGCCTCGCGGACTCGGCGACCGGCCGGCGGCTGGCGCTCAACGCGGTCGACCTGATCGCCCTGCTCGTGGCCGAGCTGCTGGAGCCGCACCGGCCGGCCGGGTCCGACCCGGGCAGCGATCTGCTGGTCAGGATCAGGTCCCACATCGAGGAGAACCTCATGGACCCGGACCTGTCGCCCGAGTCCATCGCCCGCGCCCACCACATCTCCGTCCGTTACCTGCACAAGCTGTTCCACGCCGGTGGCACGACCGTGAGCACGTACGTACGGCAGCGGCGGCTGGCCGCGTGCCGTCTCGACCTCGGCCGCTCCCGCAACCGCCGGCGCACGGTCGCGGCCGTCGCCCAGACCTGGGGCTTCGCCAACCCCTCGCACTTCAGCCGGGTCTTCCGGCAGACGTACGGCGTGTCTCCCAGCGAGTGGCAGCTCTCCGCCTCCGGTGCCCACCCCGGCGACTGAGCCTTCCTCGCCGTGTGCGCGGACCCATCCTCCCCGGGCCGTCGTCTCCGGCCGAACAGAGAAAGAGCAGGGCCGCCATGTCCTTTGTCTCCCCCACCGTGGTCCTCGTGCACGGCGCCTTCGCCGACGCGGCGAGCTGGCTCGGTGTCATCGACGAGTTGCAACGGGCCGGTGTCCCCGTCGTCGCGGTGGCGAACCCGTTGCGCGGGCTGGCCGCCGACGCCGCGTACGTGACCTCGCGGATCGCCCAGATCGGCGGCCCGGTGGTGCTGGTCGGCCACTCCTACGGCGGCGCGGTCATCACGGTGGCCGGGACCGCGCGGAACGTCGTCGGTCTCGTCTACGTGGCCGCCTGTGCGCCGGAGGAGGGGGAGAGCCTCGGCGCGCTCCAGGACCGCTTCGCGCCCCCGGCCCTCGCGGACCACCTGGAGAGCTGGACCTATCCGGCCGGCGGCGGGGCCGCCGCCACCGAGGTCAGCGTGGCCCCGGAGGCCTTCGGCGAGGTGGTGGCCGCCGATGTCTCGCCGTCCGTCGCCCGGGTGCTGGCCGCGACCCAGCGCCCGCTCGCCGCGTCCGTGTTCACCGAGGTGCCGGGGGCGGCAGCCTGGCGCACGAAGCCCTCCTGGGTGCTCGTGGCCGGCGCGGACCGGGCGGTCAACCCGGAGGTGGTGCGGTTCGCCGCCGAGCGGGCCGGTGCGAGGACCGTCGAGCTGGACGGTGCCTCGCACGCGGTGGCCGTCTCCCGGCCGGCGGCCGTGGCGGAGCTGATCCGCGAGGCGGTCGGCGCCGTGACCTGACCTCAGCCGGGCCGGGGCGACCGGGTGGCCCGGCCTCACCCCGGCCGGAGCGGCCAGGGCACCGGACGGGGCCTGGCGTCAGTCCGCCGCCCGCTGCCCGTGGTCCTCCGCCGCCCGCATCGCCGCGCCGACGATCCCCGCGTTGTTCTGCAGCTCGGCGGGGACGATCTCGGCGCGGAGGCCGTCGAGGTAGGGCAGGAACTTCTGGGCCTTGCGGCTGACGCCGCCGCCGATGATGAACAGCTCGGGCGAGAAGAGCATCTCGACGTGGGCGAGGTACTTCTTCACCCGGTGGCCCCAGTGCTCCCAGGACATGTCGTGATCGTCCTTGACCTTGCTGGAGGCCCGCTTCTCGGCCTCGTGGCCGTCCAGCTCCAGGTGGCCCAGCTCGGTGTTGGGGACCAGGACGCCGTCGGTGAAGACGGCGCTGCCGATGCCCGTGCCGAAGGTGAGGAGGATGACCGTGCCCTTGCGCCCGCGTCCGGCGCCGAAGTGGGTCTCGGCGACACCGGCCGCGTCCGCGTCGTTGACGACCGTCACCGGCAGGCCGCCCAGGCGCTCGCTGAACAGGGCGCGGGCGTCGGTGTCGATCCAGCTCTTGTCGACATTGGCCGCGGTGCGGACGGTCGCGCCGTCGGTGACCACGCCCGGGAAGGTCAGGCCGACCGGGCCGGTCCAGCCGAAGTGCTCCACGACCTGCCGTACCCCGTCGGCCACGCCGTCGGGCGTCGCCGGGTGCGGGGTGAGCACCTTGCAGCGCTCCTGGGCCAGGTCGCCCCTGTCGAGGTCCACAGGGGCGCCCTTGATGCCCGATCCGCCGATGTCCACGCCGAAGATCTGCATGCCACCACGTTACGGCCTGCCCCCGGCCCTCACGCCCCGGAGGTGCCCGATCCGCCGCGCTCCGCGACCAGCGCCGCCGCCTCCTCGCGCAGGTCCCGGCGGAGCTCCTTGGGGAGGGAGAAGGTGATGGACTCCTCCGCCGCCTTGACGATCTCCACGTCGTCGAAACCGCGCGCGGCGAGGTACTCCAGGACCTGCTCCACCAGGACCTCCGGGACGGAGGCGCCGGAGGTGACGCCGACCGTGGTGACGCCCTCCAGCCAGGTCTCGTCGATCTCGTCGGCGAAGTCGACCAGGTACGCGGCGCGGGCGCCGGCCTGCTTGGCGACCTCGACCAGGCGCACCGAGTTGGAGGAGTTGCGGGAGCCGACGACGATGACGAGGTCGGCCTCGGCGCCCATCTGCTTCACGGCGAGCTGGCGGTTCTGCGTGGCGTAGCAGATGTCGTCGCTGGGCGGGGAGACCAGCCGCGGGAACTTCTCCTTCAGCGCGTCGACGGTCTCCATGGTCTCGTCGACGGAGAGGGTGGTCTGGGAGAGCCAGACCACCTTGGACTCGTCCCGGACCTCGACCTTGGCGACGTCGCCGGGGCCGTCGACGAGCTGGATGTGCTCGGGGGCCTCGCCGGAGGTGCCGATGACCTCCTCGTGGCCCTCGTGGCCGATCAGCAGGATGTCGTAGTCCTCGTTGGCGAACCGGACGGCTTCCTTGTGCACCTTGGTGACCAGGGGGCAGGTCGCGTCGATGGTGGCGAGCCGGCCGCGCTGCGCCTCCTCGTGGACGACGGGGGCGACGCCGTGCGCGGAGAACATCACGATGTTGCCCGGCGGGACCTCCTCCGTCCGCTCGACGAAGACCGCGCCCTTCTTCTCCAGGGTCTGCACGACGTACTTGTTGTGCACGATCTCGTGCCGGACGTAGACGGGAGCGCCGTACTGCTCCAGCGCTTTCTCGACGGCGATCACGGCGCGGTCCACACCCGCGCAGTAGCCACGGGGAGCGGCGAGCAGGACACGGCGGCCAGGCGAAGCAGTCATGCGGTCCATCGTACGGCCGCGTATGGCGGGCCAGAGATCGCGTGGGGGGCGCGTTGGCGGGGAGACTGGCGGGGAGCTGCAGGGGTACTGGCGGAGGCGCGATGTCCGAGACCGGCGCAGGGGCCCACCGGGCCGAGGAGCACGACGCGCTGCGGCGCACGCTGGGCTTCCGTGACCTGGTGGTCTACGGGCTGCTGTTCATCGCGCCGATGGCGCCGGTCGGCGTGTTCGGCACGCTGGACGCCAGGTCGCACGGTGCGGTGGCGCTGGTGTACGTCGTCGCGACGGTGGCGATGGCGTTCACCGCGTTCAGTTACGCGCAGATGGTGCGGGTGGTGCCGCAGGCGGGGTCGGTGTTCGCCTACGCGCGCGCGGGGCTCGGCCGGGGGGCCGGTTTCGTCGCGGGGTGGATGGCGATGCTGGACTACGTCCTCATCCCGGCCGTCGCCTACCTCTTCTCCGGCATCGCGATGAACGAGCTGGTGCCGGAGGTGTCGCGGTGGGTGTGGACGGCGCTGGCGGTGGTGGTGACGACGCTGCTGAACCTGTGGGGGGTGCGGACGGCGGCCCGGGTGGGGTTCGCGGTGCTGGCCCTGGAGATCGTCGTCCTGGTGGTGTTCGTGGTGGCGGCGGTCGTGACGCTGGTGCGGGACGGCGCCGAGCGGGGCTGGCTGTCGCCGCTGAGCGGGGACGGCGCGCAGGGCGCGTTCGCGGTGTCCGCGGTGGTCGGCGCGGTGTCGGTGGCGGTCCTGTCGTACCTGGGCTTCGACGCGATCGCGACGTTCGCGGAGGAGGTGACCGGGGGGTCGGCGAAGGTGGCGCGGGCGCTGCTGTTCTGTCTGGCGCTGGCCGGGGTGCTGTTCGTGGCGCAGACGTATCTGGCGGCGCTGCTGACGCCGGTGTCGTCGGCGGAGCTGGCGGCCGATCCGGTGCGGCAGGGGTCGGCGTTCTACGACACGGTGGACACGTCCGTGGGGACGTGGCTGCACGACCTGGTGGCGGTGAGCAAGGCGATCGGCGCGGCGTTCGCGGCGCTGGCGGGGCAGGCGGCGGCCGGGCGGCTGCTGTTCGCGATGGGCCGGGACCGGCGGCTGCCGGCCGTGCTGGGGCGGACCTCGTCGGGTGTGCCGCGGGTGGCGCTGCTGGTCGCGGCGGTGATCACGCTGGTGGCGGCGGTGTGGGCGGCCCGGCGGGACGACGGGCTGGACCACCTGACGTCGGTGGTCAACCTGGGCGCGCTGGCCGCGTTCACGCTGCTGCACGCGAGCGTGGTGGGGTACTTCGTGGTGCGGCGGGGGGCGGGGGCGGTGAGCTGGTGGCGGCACGCGCTGGTGCCGGTCGTCGGCGCGGCGATCACGGTGGCGGTGATCGTGGAGGCGTCCAGGACGGCGCAGGTGGTGGCGGCGGTCTGGCTGGCGGTGGGGCTGGTGGTGCTGGTGGTGCAGAGCCGCCCCGCCCGGCGCGACCCGCCCCCGCTGTCGCGCGCCCCGGGCCCCTGAGGGCGGCCGGTCCTCCCCGGGTTTCGGGGGCTCTGTCAGTACGGGCCGTTACGCTCGCGCCATGGCTGTGCACACGAGTCCGGAGTCGCCGCTGCCCGTCGGGGAGGTGTCGCGGCTGATCGGGAGCTGGATCGACCGGCTCGGGGCGATCTGGGTGGAGGGGCAGATCACCCAGTTGTCGCGGCGGCCGGGCGCGGGGGTGGTGTTCCTGACCCTGCGCGACCCGTCGCACGACATCTCGGTGAGCGTGACCTGTTACCGGCAGGTCTTCGATGCGGTCGCGGACGTCGTCGGGGAGGGCGCCCGGGTCGTCGTCCGGGCCAAGCCGGAGTGGTACGCGCCGCGCGGGCAGCTGTCGCTGCGCGCCGCCGAGATCAAGCCGGTCGGTGTCGGGGAGCTGCTGGCCCGCCTGGAGCAGCTGAAGAAGGCGCTGGCGCGGGAGGGCCTGTTCGCGCCGGAGCGCAAGAAGCCGCTGCCGTTCCTGCCCCAGCTCATCGGCCTGGTCTGCGGGCGTGCCTCGGCCGCCGAGCGGGACGTCCTGGAGAACGCCCGGCACCGCTGGCCCGCCGTCCGCTTCGAGGTGCGCAACGTGGCGGTGCAGGGCGTGCACGCGGTGCCGCAGGTCGTCCAGGCCGTGAAGGAGCTGGACGACCTGGACGAGGTGGACGTGATCGTCGTGGCGCGCGGCGGCGGCAGCGTGGAGGATTTGCTGCCGTTCTCCGACGAGCAGCTCGTCCGGGTGGTCGCCCAGTGCCGTACGCCGGTGGTCTCGGCCATCGGCCACGAGCCGGACAACCCGCTCCTCGACCACGTGGCCGACGTGCGCGCCTCCACGCCGACCGACGCGGCGAAGAAGGTGGTGCCGGACGTCGGCGAGGAGCACGAGCGGGTACGGCTGCTGCGGGACCGCGCGCGGCGCTGCGTGGCGGCGTACCTCGACCGGGAGGAGCGGGGGCTGGCCCACGCGCTGGCCCGGCCGTCGATACAGGACCCGCACCGGATGGTCGACGAGCGCGACGGACAGGTCACCGCACTGCTGGAGCGGGGCCGGCGCACCCTGCGCCACCAGCTGGACCGCGCGGACTCGGAGCTGACGCACACCCGCGCGCGCGTGGTGGCCCTCTCCCCCGCCGCGACCCTGAAGCGGGGGTACGCGGTGCTCCAGCGGGCCGACGGCCACGCCGTCCGGGACCCCGCCGAGGTGACCGAGGGCGAGACGCTGCGCGCACGGGTCGCCGAGGGCGACTTCTCCGTGCGGACGCTGTCCGGATCGACGTCCGAATCGACGCATAGGGTGAGTGGATGACCAGCGAGGTGGAGCAGACGGCGGCCCGTACCGAGGCGCTCGGCTACGAGCAGGCCCGGGACGAGCTGATCGAGGTCGTACGGCGGCTGGAGGCGGGCGGTACGACGCTGGAGGAGTCCCTCGCCCTGTGGGAGCGGGGCGAGGAACTGGCGAGGGTCTGCCGCCGCTGGCTGGACGGCGCCCGCGCCCGCCTGGACGCCGCGCTGGCGGAGGAGGCGGGGGCGGGGGACGGGGACGCGGAGGGGGACTCCTAGGGCCTGTCGTTCGGATCACGCCGCGGACGCGGGGCCTGGCACGCGCACCTGCCGCGTTCACCGGCGCGAGGAAGGCACAGCCGATCCCCCGCGACCTGATCCGGACGACAGCCCCAGGGAGCGGGGCTCCCCGGGACGGTTCTCCGGGGCTCCGGCTCGGTGGCACCGGCCCCGGTCCAAGAGACCTCCCTCCCCGCCGGCTCCGTCACTCCGGGGCGGTCACCAGGTGTAGCTGCCGCTGCTGGAGTAGCGCGGTGTCCCGCCCGCGCCGTCCTGCACCCAGACCGTGTACGAGACCACGGCACCGCTGCGGGGCGTCGGGTAGAGGCTCTGCCCGGAGCTGCAGGACCCGTAGCCCGCCGTGGTCTGCAGATTGAGGGTCTGCCCGCCGTAGCGGACCGTCGCCTTGGCCCGCATGCCGTCGGAAGCGTCGTCACAGACCTCCCAGACGCCGCCCGCCCAGCGGTCGAGGTAGAGCGTGGCCGAACCGTTCGTCGTGCTCTCGCACACGTCGTAGCCGCATGCCGCGGCCCCGGCGCCGGCCGCGTGGACCTGTGTGGCCGCGAGGCCCACGGCCAGCGCCGCTCCGGCGGTCGTGATGATCAGTCGGGATCTCATACGTCTTCTCCTCGTGGCCGATGCCTGGGCCGGGACCGGCCGGCGGCGCTGGGTGGCCGCGGCCCGTCCCGTCGGCCACCGAGACTGCCGAGGCGAGCGGGGGGAGGACAACGGCAACGGGCTGTCCCGGACAGCCCGCCGGCGTCCGGGCCGGTCAGCGCGTGTCCGGATCGTGTCCGGGACGTGCGGACGGGGACGGGGCCCCGGCTGCGGCGGGCCGGGAGGAGGCCGGCACGGCGGCCTCCTCCCCGGCGGTCGCCTGCCGCGTCCGCACTCCGAACCGTTGTTGAACTTTGAACTTCTTTGGCGTACGGTCTCCCCGTCAACGGATCTCCGCCGGCGGACCCCCCGTCGCCCCGGGACCCGCCGCACCATTCGAGGAAGATGACGCATGTCTCTCGTTCTTGACCCCGCCGCCCAGGACCTGCTGTTCCGCGAGGCCCGCACCGCGAACACCTTCACCGACGAGCCGGTGACCGAGGAGCAGGTGCAGGCGATCTACGACCTGGTCAAGTACGGCCCCACCGCCTTCAACCAGTCCCCGCTGCGCGTCACGCTGGTCCGCTCCCCCGAGGCCCGCGAGCGCCTGGTGAAGCTCATGTCCGAGGGCAACGCCCCGAAGACCGCCACCGCGCCGCTGGTCGCCATCCTCTCCGCGGACAACGAGTTCCACCAGGAGCTGCCGGCCCTCTTCCCGCACTTCCCGCAGGCCAAGGACGCGTTCTTCTCCGAGCGCGCCGTCCGGGAGAACTCCGCGACGCTCAACGCCACCCTCCAGGCCGGGTACTTCATCCTCGGCATCCGGGCCGCGGGCCTCGCCGCCGGTCCGATGACCGGCTTCGACTACGAGGGCGTCCGCAAGGAGTTCCTGGACGACGACCACACCCCGCTGATGATCGTCAACATCGGCAAGCCCGGCCCCGACGCCTGGTTCCCGCGCTCCCCGCGGCTGGCGTACGACGAGGTCGTCACCACCGTCTGAGCGGCACGACCGACGCGGCCCCGGCATCCTCGGACGCCGGGGCCGCGCCCTGTCACGACAGCTTCAGCGCCGCCGCCATCGTCGTCAGCTGGCCGAACGGACCGGTGCCGGCCACCACCGTGGTCGCGCCCTTCACACCGTCGGTGTCCTTCAGCACCAGGGCGTCGTAGCGGCCGCCCTCGTAGCGCGTCCAGGACCGGCCGCCGATCTCCTCGGTGACGCCGGTCGCCCTCGCGCCCTGGCTCGCCTCGTCGATGAACGCCGAGGGCTTCTGCGTCGACTGCTGGACCTGCACGTACTGGTCGCCCGGGGTGTGGAAGCCCAGGTGCCAGGTGTCGTGCTCGGCGCCCCGGTAGCGGACCGACGTCGCCTTCCACTCCTTCGGCAGCCCCTCGGGCGCGGCCACCGGGTACGGGGCGGCGCGGCGGGCGGTGAGCAGCTCGACCCGGTAGTCGACGCGCCGGAGATCGGGCTCCTTGTCGTCGTGCGGGACGAAGGCCCACATGACGAGGCCCGCCAGGACGGTGACGCCCAGCGAGTAGATCATGTTCCGCGCGGTCTTCTGCTTGCCGTTTCTGCCTGCCACGCCTTCTATCGTCGCAGGTACCCGGCGCGCTCATCCGTGGGGTCCCCTGCTCATTTAGTAGGACTAACGATAGAGTCATGGTCATACCCTCATCCGGCCGTCGTCGTACAGAAAGGTGCGTTTCGATGACCGAGCATCATCATCTTCCGTCCGAACTGGACGTGCCCGCCGAGGCCCCCGACCGCAACCTCGCCATGGAGCTGGTCCGGGTGACCGAGGCCGCGGCGATGGCCGCGGGCCGCTGGGTCGGGCGCGGCGACAAGAACGGCGCGGACGGCGCCGCGGTACGCGCCATGCGGACCCTCGTCCAGACCGTGTCGATGAACGGCGTCGTCGTCATCGGCGAAGGGGAGAAGGACGAGGCCCCGATGCTCTTCAACGGCGAGCGGGTCGGCGACGGCACCGGCGCCGAGGTCGACATCGCGGTCGACCCGATCGACGGCACCACGCTCACCGCGAACGGCATGACCAACGCGATCGCGGTGCTGGCGGCGGCCGAGCGGGGCTCGATGTTCGACCCGTCCGCCGTCTTCTACATGGACAAGCTGGTCACCGGCCCCGAGGCGGCCGACTTCGTCGACATCAACGCGCCCGTCGCGGTCAACATCCGCCGGGTCGCCAAGGCGAAGCGGGTCACGCCGGAGGACGTCACCGTCGTCATCCTGGACCGGCCCCGGCACCAGGGCCTCATCCAGGAGGTCCGGGAGACCGGCGCCCGCATCAAGCTCATTTCCGACGGCGATGTGGCCGGGTCGATCCTGGCGCTGCGCGAGGGCACCGGCATCGACCTGCTGCTCGGGATCGGCGGTACGCCCGAGGGGATCATCTCGGCCTGTGCGGTGAAGTGCCTGGGCGGCACGATCCAGGGCAGGCTCTGGCCGAAGGACGACGCGGAGCGGCGGCGGGCGCTGGACGCGGGGCACGACCTGGACCGGGTGCTGACCACCGAGGACCTGGTGACCGGGGAGAACGTGTTCTTCGTCGCGACCGGGATCACGGACGGGGAGCTGCTGCGGGGGGTGCGGTACCGGTCCCAGACGGCGACGACCGACTCCATCGTGATGCGGTCGAAGTCGGGGACGGTGCGGCGGATCGACTCCGAGCACCGGCTGAGCAAGCTGCGGGCGTACAGCGCGGTGGACTTCGACCGGGCGAAGTGACGCCGTCGGCGGGACGGGGCGCCTGAGGTCCGGGGGCACTCCCCCGGTCCCGGCGGCCGTCCTCACGGCGACGGCCCGGGCACCCTCTGTGCGGAGAGGGTGCCCTCTCGGCTAACCGGCCGCCGCTATGCGGCCCGCCGGGCGGGCGGTCTTCTTCAGTTCCAGGTCGCGGCGTCGCCGGCGGGCCAGGACCACGCGGCGCTCGGCCGCGGTCAGACCGCCCCAGACTCCGTAGGGCTCCGGCTGGAGCAGCGCGTGCTCCCGGCACTCCACCATCACCGGACAGCGCGCGCAGACACGCTTGGCCGCCTCCTCGCGGGAGAGCCGGGCGGCGGTGGGTTCCTTCGAGGGTGCGAAGAACAGGCCCGCCTCGTCGCGCCGGCACACCGCCTCGGTGTGCCAGGGGGCGTCCTGGTCCCGGTCTCGCGCCGGCACCCGCTGGGCCGGAACGGCGGCTACCTGCAGGGACGAAGGCGGCGGTTGCAGCACGGTCCACTCCTGACGACGGCTTCGCGAGCGAGAGACGATGCAGCAAGCCTTACCCGCTGTACGCGCGCCTATGCACTGGGTCCCGAACCGCCGGAGGCACCCGCCCCGTCGGCGGAGGCAACCGCCCGCCTACAGATGCTTGCGCACATGCCGGTCGACCGTGCGCTGCACCCGGTGCAGGATGTCCTCGATCAGCCGGCCCCGCTTCGGGCGGGCCTCGACGCTGCCCAGGACCGCCCAGCCGTCGACGAGGACCACGGGCGCCTCGGGCTCGGCCGAGTCGGCGGTGTCGACCTCGAAGCTGCCGAGCACGGCACCGCCCGCGCCGCGCAGCGTCACGTTCTCCGGGACGCGGACGTCGACGCTGCCGAAGACCGAGAACGCCTTGATCACCACCTGCTGGTACTCGAAGACCGCCTCGCTGAGGTCGATCTCGACGCTGCCGAACACCGCGTAGGCGTGGATACGGCGGCCCGCGCGGCGGCGGCCCTTGCGGACGGCGGCGCCGAACACCGCCACCACGTTGTCGTCGGGCTCGGCGGGGAGCGCGCCGGGCGCGGGGTGGAACGGCGCGGCGGCGGGCGCCGAGCGCCGCTGGTGGGCGGCGGGCAGGTCCCGTACGAAGACGTCGAGTTCACCGACGGTCTTCGCGGACAGCACGCCCCCGACGCGCTCGGCGTGCTCGTCGGCGGTCAGGCGGCCCTCCGCGAGGGCCTCGCGCAGCATGTCGGCGATGCGGTCGCGGTCGGCGTCCGAGGCACGCAGATCGGTGGCGGGCGGGGCGGCGTCCTGCTGCGGCGCGTGCTGGTGAAGGTCCACGGCAGCAGCGTACCGAAACGCGATAGATCGCGACCAGACCCCGGCGGCCCTGATCACCGGGGACCGCATCACTGAGGACAACCTCACAAGCCCGGCGTCAGCGGCAGGTTCTACGCTGTTGGACGCTGCCAATGGAGGCCAGCGGCCGTCTGTCGAGTGAGGAATGGGCGAGATGCCTGAGTTCGCGTACACCGATCTGCTCCCCCAGGGAGAGGACACCACCCCCTACCGGCTGGTGACCTCCGAGGGTGTCTCCACCTTCGAGGCCGACGGGCGGACCTTCCTCAAGGTGGAGCCGGAGGCGCTGCGCAGGCTGGCCGAGGAGGCCGTCCACGACATCCAGCACTATCTGCGCCCGGCCCACCTCGCCCAGCTGCGCCGGATCATCGACGACCCGGAGGCGTCGTCCAACGACAAGTTCGTCGCCCTGGACCTGCTGAAGAACGCGAACATCGCGGCGGCGGGCGTGCTGCCCATGTGCCAGGACACCGGCACGGCGATCGTCATGGGCAAGCGCGGGCAGAACGTGCTGACCGAGGGCGGCGACGAGGAGGCCCTGAGCCGGGGCATCTACGACGCGTACAAGAACCTGAACCTGCGCTACTCGCAGATGGCGCCGCTGACCATGTGGGAGGAGAAGAACACCGGCTCCAACCTCCCGGCGCAGATCGAGCTGTACGCGACCGACGGCGGCGCGTACAAGTTCCTCTTCATGGCGAAGGGCGGCGGCTCCGCCAACAAGTCGTTCCTGTACCAGGAGACCAAGGCGGTCCTGAACGAGACCTCCATGATGAAGTTCCTGGAGGAGAAGATCCGTTCGCTCGGCACGGCGGCCTGCCCGCCGTACCACCTGGCGATCGTGGTCGGCGGCACGTCGGCGGAGTTCGCGCTCAAGACCGCCAAGTACGCCTCCGCGCACTACCTGGACAACCTGCCGGCCGAGGGCTCGCCGCTGGGCAACGGCTTCCGGGACCAGGAGCTGGAGGAGAAGGTCTTCGAGCTGACGCAGAAGATCGGCATCGGGGCGCAGTTCGGCGGCAAGTACTTCTGCCACGACGTCCGGGTCGTCCGCCTGCCCCGGCACGGCGCGTCCTGCCCGGTCGCGATCGCCGTGTCCTGCTCGGCCGACCGGCAGGCCGTCGCGAAGATCACCGCCGAGGGCGTCTTCCTGGAGCAGCTGGAGACCGACCCGGCGCGGTTCCTGCCGGAGACGACGGACGAACAGCTCGACGAGGCCGGCGACGTCGTCAGGATCGACCTGAACCAGCCGATGGAGGCGATCCTCGCCGAGCTGACCAAGTACCCGGTCAAGACCCGGCTCTCGCTGACCGGTCCGCTGGTCGTGGCCCGCGACATCGCGCACGCCAAGATCAAGGAGCGGCTGGACGCGGGTGAGGAGATGCCGCAGTACCTGAAGGACCACCCGGTGTACTACGCCGGTCCGGCGAAGACGCCGGAAGGGTACGCGTCCGGCTCCTTCGGCCCCACGACCGCCGGGCGGATGGACTCCTACGTCGAGCAGTTCCAGGCGGCGGGCGGCTCCAAGGTGATGCTGGCCAAGGGCAACCGGTCGAAGCAGGTCACGGACGCGTGCGCGGCGCACGGCGGGTTCTACCTCGGTTCCATCGGCGGCCCGGCGGCGCGGCTCGCCCAGGACTGCATCAAGAAGGTGGAGGTCGTGGAGTACGAGGAGCTGGGGATGGAGGCGGTCTGGAGGATCGAGGTCGAGGACTTCCCGGCGTTCGTGGTCGTCGACGACAAGGGGAACGACTTCTTCCAGGACCCGGCCCCGCAGCCCACGTTCACGAGCATTCCGGTACGGGGACCGGGGCTGGCGTAAGGGCCTGCCCGACGGGGGCGGAGCGCCGCGCCCTGCCCCCGCTCCCCCCCACTCGGCCCAGCGGCGCCCCTCCCCCGGAACAACCCGCCCGCCCCGTTCGCTGTACCCGGTATGAGCGACTACCGCATCGAGCACGACTCCATGGGCGAGGTCCGTGTCCCCGCCCACGCCAAGTGGCGGGCCCAGACCCAGCGGGCCGTGGAGAACTTCCCCGTCTCCGGGCAGCGCATCGAGCGCGCGCACATCGAGGCGCTGGCCCGGATCAAGGGCGCGGCGGCGAAGGTCAACGCCGAGCTGGGGGTGCTGGACCAGGAGATCGCGGAGGCGATCCGCTCGGCGGCGGCCGAGGTCGCCGAGGGCGCGTGGGATGAGCACTTCCCGGTGGACGTCTTCCAGACGGGCTCCGGCACCTCGTCCAACATGAACACCAACGAGGTCATCGCCACCCTCGCCACCGAGCGCCTCGGCCGGGACGTGCACCCGAACGACCACGTCAACGCCTCCCAGTCGTCCAACGACGTCTTCCCCTCCTCGATCCACATCGCCGCGACCGCCGCCGTCAGCCGGGACCTGATCCCGGCGCTGGAGCACCTCGCCGCGTCCCTCACCGCCAAGTCCGAGGAGTTCGCCGACGTCGTCAAGTCGGGGCGGACGCACCTGATGGACGCGACCCCGGTGACGCTGGGGCAGGAGTTCGGCGGGTACGCGGCCCAGGTGCGGTACGGCGTGGAGCGGCTGCGTGCCTCCCTGCCCCGGCTCGCCGAACTGCCGCTGGGCGGCACGGCCGTCGGCACCGGCATCAACACCCCGCCCGGCTTCTCCGCCGCCGTCATCGCGGAGGTGGCCCGCGCGACCGGGCTGCCGCTGACCGAGGCCCGCGACCACTTCGAGGCGCAGGGCGCCCGGGACGGCATCGTGGAGACCAGCGGGCAGCTGCGGACCATCGCGGTGGGCCTGACGAAGATCGCCAACGACCTGCGGTGGATGTCCTCCGGCCCCCGCACCGGCCTCGCCGAGATCTCGCTGCCCGACCTCCAGCCGGGGTCGTCCATCATGCCGGGCAAGGTGAACCCGGTCATCCCGGAGGCGGTGCTGATGGTCGCCGCGCAGGTGATCGGCAACGACGCCACCGTGGCGACGGCGGGCGCGGCCGGCAACTTCGAGCTGAACGTGATGCTGCCGGTCATCGCGAAGAACGTGCTGGAGTCGATCCGGCTGCTCGCCAACGTCTCCCGGCTGCTCGCCGACCGGACCGTGGACGGCGTCGTCGCCCACCGCGAGCGGGCCCGCGAGTACGCCGAGTCCTCGCCGTCCGTGGTCACGCCGCTGAACAAGTACCTCGGGTACGAGGAGGCCGCCAAGGTCGCCAAGAAGGCGCTGGCCGAGCGGAAGACGATCCGTCAGGCCGTCGTCGAGGGCGGGTACGTGGAGCGCGGCGACCTCACCGAGGAGCAGCTCGACGAGGCCCTCGATGTCCTGCGCATGACCCGCCCGTGACCGGCACGTCACGCCGGACGGCACGTGCGGGGAACGCTCCGGCCGGCGTGACGGATGCCGCAGCGCGGGTGGTCCGCGGCACCTAATATCTGTCCATGGCAGACGGTGAAGCGGTGAGCACAGCGGCACGAGGGCACGGGCCGGCGGCGTTCTGGACCCCCGGCAGCCAGATCCTGTGGCGGTACCGGGAGAACGGCGGCCCGCACCTCCACATCGCCCGCCCCGTCACCGTCGTACGCGACGACCCCGACCTGCTCGCCGTCTGGCTGGCTCCCGGCACCGAGTGCGTGAAGCCGGTGATGGCGGACGGCACGCCCCCGCACCGGGAGCCGCTGGCCTCCCGCTACACCCGGCCCCGGACCGTGGCGCACGGCCGCTGGCTCGGGACCGGGGTGCTGAAACTGGCCAGACCCGGCGAGCCCTGGTCGGTGTGGCTGTTCTGGGAGTCGGGCTGGCGGTTCAAGAACTGGTACGTGAACCTGGAGGAGCCGCTGGCCCGGTGGTCGGGGGGCGTCGACTCCGAGGACCACTTCCTGGACATCTCCGTCCACCCGGACCGCAGTTGGCACTGGCGGGACGAGGACGAGTTCGCGCAGGCCCAGCGGGACGGGCTGATGGACGCGGCGCTCGCCGCGCGGGTGCGGGAGGCCGGGCGGGCCGCGGTGGAGGTGATCCGCGCCTGGGGGCCGCCGTACTCGGAGGGCTGGGAGCACTGGCGCCCGGACCCGTCGTGGCCGGTACCGGACCTCCCGGCGGACTGGGATCGCACGCCCGCGCACGTGTCCTCATGAGACCCTTGATGTGCCCCCGGGCATGAAACGTAGGATCGTCCTCCGCAAGGGCTCGCGGTGGCAACAGGCGTGGCACACGCAGGGCTTGACCGAACGTCACCGAGGGGCGGCAGGACGTGAGCGAGGGGTACGAGGGCGACGCCGGTACGGACCGCGGCCGGCCCGGCAGCGGTCCAGGAACAGCCTCTGACCGCGCGGAAAATCCGTTCCCGGGGCGTGTGTTCCGGGTATCGGGACTTCTGCGGGACGAACTGCACGTGCGGCGCGCAGTCGCGGACGGATGGATTCGACACGCGTGACGGAGCACCCGATCTCCTTCGAGCGCCCCCAGGCGGGCGCCGACCCCACGGACCCCCGCGGGGCGCTGTTGCACACCCCGGTCCCGCCGCGGGCCCCGGACGGCGCGCCGCCGGCGCAGGACCGCTCCGGGGACACGCCGGCGCCGCCGGCCGCCGGCGGGGACGCCGCCGGCGTCTCGGAGCACGCCCAGCCGGGCGCCGAGGACCCGGCCGGACCCGACGCCCACCGGCCCCGGCCGGTCCCGGTGCCGGAGGGCGGGGCCGGTCAGCCGGCCGTCCCGGAGCGGCGCAGCGGCCGGCCCCGGCCGCCGGGGCAGCCCACGCCGATGCGGCGGGACGGGGACCGGCTGCGGTTCGTCGGCGCCGCCACCCGGCGGATCGCCCGCGGCATGGACCTCGACGAGATCGTGATGGGGCTGTGCCGGGCGACCGTGCCCACGTTCGCCGACGCGATCCTGGTCTATCTGCGCGAGCCGCTGCCGGTCGGCGACGAGCGGCCCACCGGTCCGCTGGTGCTGCGGCTGCGCCGCACCGACCGGATTCCCGCCGAGCGGGACACCGAGGGCGGGTTCATGCCGCCGGTCCAGCCGGAGCCGACCGAGCTGGACGCGGTCGGCGCGGAGCTGTGCGAGGTGCGGCCGGGCAGTGCGCTGGCGGAGGTGCTGCGCGGGGTGCGCCCGGTGTTCACGGACGCCCCGGCGGCCCGCGCCGCGCTGCCCGAACTCCTGGGCGAGGTCTCCGACTTCGCGGTGCCCGGCGGCCGTCGGGCCATCCTCGCGCCGCTGCGCGGCCGGCGCCGGGTGATCGGCGCCGCGCTGTTCCTGCGCCGCCCGGAGCGGATCGCGTTCGATGCGGAGGACCTCCTGGTGGCGGCCCAGCTCGCCACGCACAGCGCGCTCGGCATCGACAAGGCGGTGCTGTACGGCCGTGAGGCGTACATCGCCGACGAGTTGCAGCGCACGATGCTCCCGGAGAACCTGCCGCGCTGCACCGGCGTCCGGCTGGCCTCCCGCTACCTCCCGGCCGCGGAGACCGCCCGGGTCGGCGGTGACTGGTACGACGCGATCCCGCTGCCCGGCAGCCGGGTCGCCCTGGTGGTCGGGGACGTGATGGGGCACTCCATGACGTCGGCGGCCATCATGGGCCAGCTCCGTACCACCGCGCAGACCCTGGCGGGCCTCGACCTGCCGCCGCAGGAGGTCCTGCACCACCTCGACGAGCAGGCCCAGCGGCTGGGCACCGATCGCATGGCGACCTGCCTCTACGCGGTCTACGACCCGGTGTCGCACCGCATCACCATCGCCAACGCCGGCCATCCGCCGCCCGTCCTGCTGCACCTGGGCGGCCGGGCCGAGGTGCTGCGGGTGCCGCCGGGCGCCCCGATCGGCGTCGGCGGCGTGGACTTCGAGGCGGTGGAGCTGGACGCGCCCGCCGGGGCCACCCTGCTGCTGTACACGGACGGGCTGGTGGAGTCCCGGCTGCGGGACGTGTGGACCGGCATAGAGCAGTTGCGGGAGAAGCTCGCCGCGACCGCGCAGCTGACCGGCCCGGACCACTCGCCGCCGCTGGAAGCGCTGTGCGACGAGGTGCTGGACATGCTCGGGCCGGGCGACCGGGACGACGACATCGCGCTGCTCGCCGCCCGCTTCGACGGGATCGCGCCGAGCGACGTGGCGTACTGGTACCTGGAGCCGGAGGACGCCGCGCCCGGCCGGGCCCGCCGCCTGGCCCGGCACGCGCTGGCCCGCTGGGGTCTTCAGGAGCTGACCGACTCGGTGGAGCTGCTGGTCAGCGAGGTGGTGACCAACGCGGTGCGGTACGCGACCCGGCCGGTGACCCTGCGGTTGCTGCGGACCGACGTGCTGCGCTGCGAGGTCGGCGACGACGTGCCGCAACTGCCCCGCCTGCGGCAGGCCCGCGCCACCGACGAGGGCGGTCGCGGTCTGTACCTGGTCAACCGTCTGGCCCGGCGCTGGGGCGCGACCCGGCTGAGCACGGGCAAGGTGGTCTGGTTCGAGCTGAACCACGGCTGAGCGGGCGGCGGTCCCGACGGCGCGAGGGGCGCCCGGTGTGCACCGGGCGCCCCTCGCGCCGTCGCCGTCCGTCCGCCGGTCAGCGGTCGTCGTCCAGCCAGCCGCCGCCGTCGTCGTCGCCGGTCTCCTCGCCGCTCGGCGGCGCGGAGGTCGTCTCCTCGCCCGTCGGCGGGGCCGAGGTGGTCTCCTCGCCGGTCGGCGGGGCCGAGGTGGTCTCCTCGTCCGTGGGCGGGGCCGAGGTGGTCTCCTCCTCGCTCGGCGGAGCGCTGGTCGTCTCCTCCGCGGGCGGTGACGAGGTGGTCTCGGTCGGCGGGGCCGAGGTGGTGGGCGCGACCGCCGCGCCCTGCTTGGTGTCCAGGTCGAACGTGCTGGTCTGCGTCATCACGCCGAAGGTGTACGCCGCCCAGATCCGCGCCGGGTACCCGCCGCCGTTGACGCGGTCGTTGCCGCCGGCGCCGTACAGGGGGACCTGGCCGTGGGTCTTGGCGTCCTCGCCGAACAGGCCGACGGAGGTGACGAGGGTGGGGGTGAAACCGGTGAACCAGGCCGACTTGTTGTTGTCGGAGGTGCCCGTCTTGCCCGCCACCTGCTGGCCCCCGCGCAGCGGGTTGTCCCGTACGGACTCCTGGGCCGTGCCGTCGTCGACCACGCCGGTCAGCACGCTGGTCACCGTGTCGGCGGCCTCCCGGCTGATGACCTGGCCGCCGACCGGGTCGGGCAGCTCCACCGCGCGGGAGTTGTGCTCGACGGACTTCACGACGGCCGGGGTGACCTTCTTGCCGTGGTGGTCGAGGGTGGCGTAGACGCCGGCCATCTCCAGGGGGCTCGCGCCCATGCTGCCCAGGGTCTGCGCCGGTACGGCCTCCATGCCCTCGGTGTCCATGCCGAGGTCGCCGGCGACGTCCACCACCCGGTCCATGCCGACGTCGACGCCCATCTGCGCGAAGACGGAGTTGACGGACTTGTTCATGGCGGTCTGTACGGAGATGTCGCCGTAATCGGCGTCGTCCTCGTTCTCGGGGGCGAAGCCGACCTTCACCCCGTCGTCGACGACCGGGCGCTTGCTGGTGCCGTCGTAGATCGTGTTCGCCGTGATCGGCACGCCGTCCTGCGTCTCGGCGTCCTGGTCCACGGCGGCGGCGAGGATGACCGGCTTGAAGGTGGAGGCCGGCTGGTAGTCCTCGCGGGTGGCGTTGTTGACGTAGTGCTTGAGGTAGTCCACGCCGCCGTACATCGCCACGACCGCGCCCGTCTTCGGGTCGACGGAGACCGCGCCGGCCTGGACGTCGGCGTCGACGTCGCGCGCGTCCGGGTCGAGCTTGCCGGTGAGCTGGGCCTTGACGCTCTTCTCCAGCGCGGCCTGCTTCTTCTTCTCGATGTTGAGGGTGATGGTCCAGCCGCCCGCCTCGACCATCGCGGCGGCCTGCTTGGCGTCCTCGGCGGTGCCGTCCGCGACGAGCTGCTTCTCCAGTGTGTCGTTGGCCGCGTCCACCAGGTACCCGGTCTGCCCCTGCATGCCCGCGACACCCCGGGGCTCCTCGGGCACCGGGAACTCGGCGGCCTTCCGGTCGGCGGCGCTCAGCCAGTCCTGCTCGGCCATCTTGTCCAGGACGTAGTTCCAGCGCTCCTTGGCCAGCTTCTTGCCGGTCTCGGTGGCGACCGCCCAGTCGTACTGGCTGGGCGCCTGGAGCAGCGCGGCGAGGTAGGCGCCCTGCGGGACCGTGAGGTCCTCGGCGTCGACCCGGTAGTAGGCCTGGGCGGCGGCCTGGATGCCGTAGGCGCCGCGGCCGTAGTAGCTGGTGTTCAGGTAGCCGGCGAGGATGTAGTCCTTGGACTTCTGCTGGTCCAGCTTCAGGGAGATGACCAGTTCCTTCAGCTTGCGCGTGACGGTCTGGTCCTGGGTGAGGTAGTAGTTCTTGACGTACTGCTGGGTGATGGTCGAGCCGCCCTGCGCGCCCTTGCCGGAGAGGGTGTTGAGCAGACCGCGGGCGGTGCCCTTGACGTCGACGCCGGAGTCCTCGTAGAAGGTCTTGTTCTCGGCGGCGACGAAGGCGTGCTGGACGTCCTTGGGCACCTTGGCGAGGTCGACGATCTCGCGGTTGCGGTCGCCGTCCCGGGTCAGGACCGTGCCGTCGCTGTACTTGTAGACGTTGCTCTGGAGCCGGGCGTCCGCGTTCCCCTCGGGGATCTGGATCATCATGTACAGCACGGCGAAGGCGCCCATGCCGAGCAGGCAGAGCCCGAAGAAGGTCCCGAGGATCTTCTTCCAGGTGAAGAGCCGGCGTATCCGCCCCTTGCCGTCCGCGGCCGGACGGCGGCGCTTGGGCGCGGCGCGGCGACCGCCACGCTGCCGCGCTCTTCTTTCGTCCGCTCGTCCCATGGGCCCGTCTCGCTCCGCTTCGTTCGTGTGTGCTCAGGAGTCACACAGGTTCCGTCAGCAGGTCAGCGTAGAAAGCTAGCACCGCCAGGTATGACAAAGGGTCGCCGATCCAGCCTTTTACGGACGTGACAATCAGCACCCCGTCCACTCGGAACCGACGTCCGGGAGGGGTCGGGGGTTGCCGGGACGGGGTAAAGTGATATCAGTTAGCTAGGAAACAGCAAGCGCGGAAACAGCCATCGAAGAAGACGGGGAATCATCCATGACCGCACACGAGACCCGGCGGCCCGCCGCCGACCTGCCCGACATGCCGGCCCCGCGGGTGCGGGAGTTCCAGGCCGCCAGCATCGGCGGCGGCTGGGCGCTGCTGCTCGGCCTGGCCGGACTGCTGGCCGGCGCCGGCCTGGTGGTGAGCGCCACGGCGGTGGGCGCGGCCGGCACCAAGGCCGTGCTGATCATCGGCGGCATCCTGCTCGCCGTCGCCGCGTTCCTCGCGATGTGCGGGCTGAACATGGTGGCGCCGGGCGAGGCCCGCGTCGTCCAGCTCTTCGGCCGGTACCGGGGCACCATCCGGCAGGACGGCCTGCGCTGGGTCAATCCGCTGACCTCGCGCACCAAGATCTCCACGCGGGTGCGCAACCACGAGACCGCGGTGCTGAAGGTGAACGACGCCTACGGCAACCCGATCGAGCTGGCGGCGGTCGTGGTGTGGAAGGTCGAGGACACCGCCCAGGCCACCTTCGAGGTGGACGACTACGTGGAGTTCGTCTCCACGCAGACCGAGGCCGCCGTGCGGCACATCGCCATCGAGTACCCGTACGACGCCCATGACGAGGACGCCCTCTCGCTGCGCGGCAACGCGGAGGAGATCACCGAGAAGCTCGCCGTGGAGCTGCACGCGCGCGTGGAGGCGGCCGGCGTGCAGATCGTCGAGTCCCGCTTCACGCACCTCGCGTACGCGCCCGAGATCGCCTCGGCGATGCTCCAGCGGCAGCAGGCGGGGGCGGTCGTCGCCGCGCGGCGGCAGATCGTGGACGGGGCGGTCGGGATGGTGGAGATGGCGCTGGCCCGGATCGCCCAGGAGGGCATCGTGGAGCTGGACGAGGAGCGCAAGGCGGCGATGGTCTCCAACCTGATGGTCGTGCTCTGCGGCGACCGCTCCGCCCAGCCGGTCCTGAACACGGGCACGCTCTACCAGTGACCGGAGAGCCGGAAGAGAGCGGAGCGGCGGGGGGCGGCGAGGAGGCCGTCCCGCGGCGCCGGCCGCGGGCGCGCAAGCAGGTGCTGCTGCGCCTGGACCCCGCGGTCTACGACGCGCTGGCGCGCTGGGCGGGCGACGAGCTGCGGTCCGCCAACGCGCAGATCGAGTTCCTGTTGCGCCGGTCCCTGGCGGAGGCCGGCCGGCTGCCCGGCGACACCGGCCCCCTCCCCCGGCGCGGCCGGCCACCGGCCGCCGGGCGCGGTCGCCGCGACGCCCCGGACGAGCCCCCGCCCCCCGTGACAGAACCGTGACAACCCGCCGCGACCTGCGGCGCCACCGCCCTCTGCCGCCTCTGCGCACGGCGCGTATACACACCGCGTATACACCGTGTGTAGAGTGCGCGGCATGTCCATCGGTCACACGCTGCTCGGACTCCTGGAGTCCGGGCCCCGCCACGGTTACGACCTGAAGCGAACCTTCGACGAGAAGTTCGGTCACGACCGGCCGCTCCACTACGGCCAGGTCTACTCGACCATGTCCCGGCTCCTGAAGAACGGCCTCGTGGAGGTCGACGGCATCGAGGCCGGCGGCGGCCCCGAGCGCAAGCGGTACGCCATCACCGAGGCCGGCGTCACCGACGTCGCGCGGTGGCTCGCCACGCCGGAGACGCCGGAGCCGTACCTCCAGTCCACGCTGTACACCAAGGTCGTCCTCGCCCTGCTCACCCACCGCGACGCCGCCGACCTCCTCGACGGCCAGCGCTCCGAGCACCTGCGGCACATGCGCGCCCTGACGGAGCGCAAGCGCGACGGCGACCTCGCCGACCAGCTGATCTGCGACCACGCCCTGTTCCACCTGGAGGCCGACCTGCGCTGGCTGGAACTGACCGCGGCCCGGCTCGACAAGCTCCGTCAGGTGGTGGCCCCGTGACGACCGCCCCGCCCCCCGGTTCCCTGCTCACCGCCGAGAACCTGCGCAAGGCGTACGGCCCGACCCTCGCCCTGGACGGCGCCGACTTCTCCATCCACCCCGGCGAGGTCGTCGCGGTGATGGGCCCCTCCGGCTCCGGCAAGTCGACGCTGCTGCACTGCCTCGCCGGGATCGTCCCGCCCGACTCCGGCACGATCATGTACGACGGCCAGGAGCTGTCCGCGATGAACGACGCCCGGCGCAGCGCGCTGCGGCGCTCGGAGTTCGGCTTCGTCTTCCAGTTCGGGCAGCTCGTCCCCGAGCTGACCTGTGTGGAGAACGTCGCCCTGCCGCTGCGGCTGAACGGCCGCCCCCGCAAGGAGGCCGAGCGGGCCGCGCTCGGCTGGATGGAGCGGCTGGAGGTCGACGACCTGGCGAAGAAGCGGCCGGGCGAGGTCTCCGGCGGCCAGGGGCAGCGGGTCGCCGTGGCCCGCTCGCTGGTCACCGACCCCCGGGTGCTCTTCGCCGACGAACCGACCGGCGCGCTGGACTCCCTCAACGGCGAACGGGTCATGGAGCTGTTCACCGACGCCGCCCGGTCGGCGAACGCCGCCGTCGTCCTCGTCACGCACGAGGCCCGGGTGGCCGCCTACTCCGACCGGGAGATCGTCGTACGGGACGGGAAGTCCCGGGACATGGAGCGGGTCGTATGAGCGTCGCGCAGTGGGCGCGCGATCTGGCGATGGGTGTCCGGTTCGCCCTGACCGGCGGACGCGAGGGCTGGACCCGGGCGCTGCTGACGGCCGTCGGGGTGGGCCTCGGGGTGGCGCTGCTGCTGCTGACGACGGCGATCCCGAGCGCCCTCGACGCGCGGCACGAGCGCGAGGCCGACCGCACGGACATCACCTGGATGGACAGCCCCGCGCCTCCGAAGGGCGAGGACACCCTGCTGGTCGCGGACCTCGACACGGAGTACCGCGGCCAGGAGATCCGGGGCCGCGGGATGGAGCCCGAGGGGCCCGGCGCTCCCGTGCCGCCCGGCCTGGACGCCGTCCCCGCCGTGGGCGAGATGGCCGTCTCCCCCGCGCTGCGGGAGCTGCTGGAGTCCGACTCCGGGAAGCTGCTGCGCGACCGGCTCCCGGACCGGATCACCGGCACCATCGCCGAGGAGGGCCTCGTCGGCTCGCGGGAGTTCGCCTTCGTCCGGGGCGCGGAGGGACTCGCCGCGCACCTCGGCGACTACCGCGTCACCCGGATCGACCACTTCGGCGCCTCCGACAGCGCGTCGGAGGGGCTCGACCCCGTCCTGCTGCTGCTGGTCATCGTGGTGTTCGTGGTGCTGCTGATGCCGGTCGCGGTGTTCATCGCCACGGCCGTGCGGTTCGGTGGCGAGCGGCGCGACCGGCGGCTGGCCGCGCTGCGGCTGGTCGGCGCCGACGGCCGGATGACCCGGCGGATCGCCGCCGGCGAGGCGCTGGCGGGTTCGGTGCTCGGGCTGCTCTTCGGTACGGCGTTCTTCCTCGTGGGCCGGCAGCTCGCGGGGCAGGCCGTGGTGTACGACGTCAGCGTCTTCCCGAGTTATCTCGATCCCTCGCCGCTGCTGGCCCTGCTGGTGGCGGTGGCCGTCCCCACGGCCGCGGTGCTGGTCACGCTGTTCGCGCTGCGCGGGGTGGTCATCGAGCCGCTCGGCGTGGTGCGCACGGCGCGGCCCGCGCGGCGCCGGCTGTGGTGGCGGCTGCTGCTGCCGCTGGCCGGACTGGCGATGCTCTACCCGATGATCGGTCAGGGCCGCGAGGGCGGTGACTTCAACCAGTACCTGGTCGTCGGCGGTGTCGTCCTGCTGCTGATCGGCGTGACGGCGCTGCTGCCGTGGATCGTGGAGCGGTTCGTGGCCCGGCTGGGCGCCGGCCCGGTCGCCTGGCAGCTCGCGGTCCGGCGCATCCAGGTGAACAGCGGCACCGCGGCCCGCATGGTCAACGGCGTGGCGGTGGCCGTCGCCGGGGCGGTCGCCCTGCAGATGCTGTTCGCCGGGGTGGACGACGACTACACCCGGGACACCGGCCGGGACGTCTCCCGCGCCCAGATGCAGGTGACCCTGTCGGACGGGATGCCGGCCTCCGCCACCGCCGGGTTCGCGTCCACCGCGGGTGTCGAGAAGGTCTACGCCTTCTCGGAGGGCTCGGTCGGCGACCGCCGCACGGACCCGGAGAGCTCCGAGCAGGTGACGGTCGGGGACTGCGCGGCGCTGCGCGAGGTGGTCCGGCTGGACTCCTGCGCGGACGGTGACGTCTTCGCCGTCCTCGATCCCTCCTACGAGTCGGACATCAAGGCGCTGGCCACGCCGGGACGGGTGCTGTACTTCGACCCGTCCTACGGCGACGACGAGGGCGCCCGGGTCGCCTGGACCGTGCCGGAGGGCGTCAAGAACGCCCGTGAGCGTGTCGGCCTGACCGCCAACACGACGACCGGGTTCCTGTTCACCCCGGCGGCCCTCGACGGCGAAGCGCTGGCGGGTCTGCGCACGGAGGTCTACCTCCAGCTCGACCGGTCGGTGCCGGACCACCAGGAACAGGTGCGCAACACCGCCGCGGCCGTCGACCCCCTGGCCGACGTCATGGTCTGGTCGGCCACCGAGCAGAGCGAGAAGTTCACGGCCATCCGCACCGGCCTGTTCGTCGGCGCCGCCTGTGTGCTGGCACTGATCGGGGCGAGCCTGCTGGTGACGCAGCTGGAGCAGCTCCGCGAGCGCCGCAAGCTGCTGTCGTCGCTGGTCGCCTTCGGCACCCGGCGCCGCACCCTGGGCCTGTCGGTGCTGTGGCAGACGGCGGTCCCCATCGCGGTGGGCCTGCTGCTCTCCGCGGTGGTGGGCCTGACCCTCGGCACCGTCCTGCTGAAGATGACCGGCACCCCGGTCCGGGTCGACTGGCCGAGCCTGCTGTCGATGACGGGCGTGGGCGCGGCGGTCGTCCTGGTGGTGACGCTGCTCAGCCTGCCGCCGCTGCTGAAGCTGGTACGGCCGGAGGGGCTCAGGACGGAGTAGTCCGGAGCCCCGGGTGCGCCACCCGCACGGGGAGTTCCCGTACCGCCTCCCGCAGGGAGTCCGCCAGTTGCTCGTACTCGGCGGCGCGGGCCGCGCCCGCGCGCATGGCCAGGGCGATCCGGCGGGTGGGCGCGGGCTCGGCGAAGTAGGCGGTGAGCAGGCCGGCGGCCCGGGAGGTCTCCACCCGTACCGCGGTGCGCGGCAGCAGGGTGACGCCGAGGCCGCCGGCGACGAGCTGGACCAGTGTGGACAGGCCGGCGGCCGTGGTGGTCGCCGGCACGTCCGCGCGTCCGGCCTCCCGGCAGATGTCCAGGGCCTGGTCGCGCAGGCAGTGGCCCTCGTCGAGCAGCAGCAGGTTGAGCGAGCGCAGCGCCGAGCGCGGGATGCCCTCCAGGCCGCCGAGGCGGTGCCCGAGCGGCGTGACGAGCACGAAGTCCTCGTCGAAGAGCGGGAGTTCGGTGACGCCGGGCATACCGAGCGGCACGGCGAGCAGCAGCAGGTCCAGGCGGCCGGAGGTGAGCCCGTCCAGCAGGCTCGCGGTCTGCTCCTCGTGCACCTGGAGGTCGAGTTCCGGGTGGCGCTCGTGCACCAGGCGCAGCACGGTCGGCAGCACGTACGGCGCGACGGTCGGGATGACGCCCAGCCGCAGGGCGCCGGTGAACGGGGCGCGCAGCGCCGCCGCCTCCTCGGTCAGCGCGCCGATCTCGGTGAGGACCGCCTTGGCCCGGACCAGGAGCCGTTCCCCCTCCGGAGTGAGCAGCACTCTGCGCGTCGTACGCTCGACGAGGGTGACACCGAGTGACTCCTCCAGGGCGGAGACGGCGCCCGACAGCGCGGGCTGGCTCATGCCGATCGCCGCGGCGGCATCGCGGAAGTGCAGATGCTCGGCGACCGCGGCGAACGCGCGGAGCTGGGAGAGGCTGGGTTGCCTGGGCTTATTACCGGCCGTACTGATAACTACCTCCGATCGACGCGACCGAGTGTAGCTATTTCCGTAATCAATGCACCCTGTGCCACCATCAGAACCGTCCAACCCATGGGAAACGTCTGCAAAATGGGCGTTTCTTCGCTGCAAGGAGAGCGCGTGCTCACTGTCGGTGACAAGTTCCCCGAGTTCGAACTGACCGCCTGCGTCTCGCTGGAGAAGGGCAAGGAGTTCGAGACGATCAACCACAAGACCTACGAGGGCAAGTGGAAGATCGTGTTCGCCTGGCCCAAGGACTTCACCTTCGTGTGCCCGACCGAGATCGCGGCCTTCGGCAAGCTGAACGACGAGTTCGCCGACCGCGACGCCCAGATCCTCGGGTTCTCCGGTGACTCGGAGTTCGTGCACCACGCCTGGCGCAAGGACCACCCGGACCTGACCGACCTGCCGTTCCCGATGATGGCCGACTCCAAGCACGAGCTGATGCGCGCGCTCGGCATCGAGGGCGAGGACGGCTTCGCGCAGCGCGCGGTCTTCATCGTGGACCAGAACAACGAGATCCAGTTCACCATGGTGACCGCCGGCTCCGTCGGCCGTAACCCCAAGGAGGTCCTGCGGGTCCTGGACGCCCTGCAGACCGACGAGCTCTGCCCGTGCAACTGGAGCAAGGGCGACGAGACCCTGGACCCGGTCGCGCTGCTGTCGGGGGAGTGAGCTGACATGTCCCTCGACTCCCTGAAGTCCGCCATACCGGACTACGCCAAGGACCTGAAGCTCAACCTGGGCTCGGTCATCGGCAACTCCGACCTCCCGGCGCAGCAGCTGTGGGGCACCGTGCTGGCGACCGCCATCGCCTCGCGCTCCCCGATCGTGCTGCGCGAGCTGGAGCCGGAGGCGAAGGCGAACCTGTCGCCGGAGGCGTACACGGCCGCCAAGTCGGCCGCCGCCGTCATGGCGATGAACAACGTCTTCTACCGCACCCGGCACCTGCTGTCGGACCACGAGTACGGCACCCTGCGCGCCGGGCTGCGGATGAACGTCATCGGCAACCCGGGCGTCGACAAGGTCGACTTCGAGCTGTGGTCCTTCGCGGTCTCCGCGATCAACGGCTGCGGCATGTGCCTCGACTCGCACGAGCAGGTGCTCCGCAAGGCCGGCCTGGACCGGGAGACGGTCCAGGAGGCGTTCAAGATCGCGGCCGTGATCCAGGCCGTGGGCGTCACGCTGGACGCCGAGGCGGTCCTCGCCGAGTAGCACCCCGCGCACGGCACGACGACGGGCCCCGCCCACCTTCCGGTGGGCGGGGCCCGTCGTCGTGCCGTCACGCGGAGGCCGGGTCCTGGTCCGGCGGGGGCGGGGGCGGCGGCTCGGCCGCGGGGGCCGCGTCCGTCGACGTCGCCCCGTGCGGCTTCGGCGCGCCGCGCAGTGCGGACTCGCGGGAGTACGCCCGCAGATAGCCGACGACCGTGTTGGTCACCGCGACCAGCGGTACGGCGACCACCGCGCCGCCGATGCCGGCCACCAGCCCGCCCGCGGCGACCGCGAGGACCACCGCGAGCGGGTGGACGCGGACCGCGCGGCCCAGGATGAACGGCTGGAGGATGTGCCCCTCGATCTGCTGCACCGCCAGCACCACCACGAGGGTCATCACGGCGGTGAACACGCCCTGGGTGACCAGCGCGACGACGACCGCGAGCGCCCCCGACACCACGGCGCCGACCAGCGGGACGAACGCGAACAGGAAGATGAACACGGCCAGCGGCACGGCCATCGGCACATCGAGGAAGTAGATGCCGAGGCCGATGAAGACGGCGTCGATGAAGGCCACTATCACCGTGCCGCGCACATACGCGGTCAGCGTCCGCCAGGCCCGCGGTCCGGCGCCGGCCACGCCCGGGCGGGCGGCGGCCGGGACCAGCTTCAGCGTCCACTCCCAGATCCGCTTGCCGTCGTAGAGCAGGAACAGGGTGGAGAAGACGGCCAGCAGGATGCCGGTGAGGGTCTCGACGACGACGGTCACGCCCTCCAGCCCCGCGGAGGTGATCTGGTCGGTGTTGGCGCCGACCGCCTCCCGGAGGTTCTTGGCGATCTCGTTGATCTGCTTGTCGGTGACGTGGAACGGGCTGTCGAGCAGCCAGCGGCGCAGCTCGTCGATGCCGTCCTGGACCTGGTCGGAGAGGTTGTCGATGTTCTCCATGACCTGCCAGGTGACGAACCAGCCGATCAGGCCCATCACCACGAACCCGCCGAACGCGGTGAGCGCCGTCGCCACCCCGCGCGGCACCCCGCGCCGCCGCAGCCGCGCCACCGTCGGCTGGAGCAGCGCGGTGATCAGCAGCGCGATGACGAAGGCCAGCACGACGAGTTGGACGGCGCTGATCACCTTCATCAGCACCCACACGGTCCCGGCGAGCACCAGCAGCCGCCAGCCCGCCTCGGCGGCGACCCGGACGCCCCACGGCACGGCCTGGGCGGGGTCGGGCCGGGAGTACGCCGCGGGCGGGTGGTCCGGTGGCTGCGGCAGCGGGTCGTAGGACCGCGGCCGGTCGGACTCGGCGGCCTCCTCCCGCTCCGCCTCGGCACGGCGCTGCTCCAGCGTCCGGCTCATGTGGGTCAGCCCGGAGCCGAGCCGGCCGATCCACCCTGGCACTCGCGACATGGATGTCCCTCTTCCCCCGTCTCTCCTCAGCACTCCCCCTGGAGCCGTCGCTGTCGACCGTACAGGGCGGGCACGCGAAAGCCCCTCACCGCAGGACGGCGAGGGGCTGTACGGGGTTGAGCGGGGGCTCAGTACCAGTGGTTGGCCTGCCAGAAGGCCCAGGCCTCGCACGGGCTGCCGTAGCGCCCGTCCATGTAGCTCAGGCCCCACTTGATCTGGGTGGCCGGGTTGGTCTGCCAGTCGGAGCCGGCCGAGGAGTACTTGGAGGCGGGCAGCGCCTGGAAGAGGCCGTAGGCACCCGAGGAGGCGTTGACCGCCTGGTAGTTCCAGCTCGACTCGTGGTTCACGATGTTGCTGAAGCACTGGAACTGGGCGCTCGGCACCATCTGGCGTGCCATCGCCTGGATCTCGGCGACGCTGTAGGAGCTCTGGACGGAGAAGCTGGCGGCGTCGCGGGTGGCGCTGCGGCTGGCCTCCGCTTCCTTCGCCTCGCGCTCGGCGGCCTCCCGCTCGGCCTTCTTCCTGGCCGCCTCGTCGGCTTCCTTCTTCTTGGCGACCGCGGTCCGGGCGGCGGCCTTGCGCGCCGCTTCCTCGGCCTCCTTCTTGGCGCCCGCGTCCGCGGCGATGGCCTGAGCGTCGGCCTGCTGCGTCAGGGACGCGGTCTGCACCACGGCCTGCTGTCCCGCGGGGATGTCCGCGAGGAGCGTGGTGCCAGCGGCCGTCGCTTCGGCGTCGTTGTTCTGCGCGGTGCTGCCCGAGGCAACTCCGACGACGCTTCCGACGGCGGTGACCGCGGTGGCCGAGGCCACTGCGAATCCCCGGACCGAGATCCGGCTCACACGGTTTCCTTCCAGCATCGCCCGCTTCGGTGACCCTCGCGGACGCGATCGTGCCCCTGGCACTGGCCTCCCCAACTTCGGGGTCACGGGAGGCGCGGGCCCGGTGGGCAACTCCCGGTGCGGGAGCGCCGCGTGGTGCTCGGGCGGCATACGACGTGTCTATGGAGTTGGCACTGGTGCTTCTGGTTGTCCGTACCGCTGGGGGTACAGGTGTGTCGTATGCGGGGCCTGACAGGAAGGAGACTCTGCCGTACCCGGACGGCGCGAGGCAATCTTGAGTTGCGTGTGAAAGCTCACATGCCGTTTGGGGCCGTCGGATGACGGAAACTCCCGCACGCGAAGGCGCCGCCCGGCTAGGCTCTTGGCCTTTTCGCCGGACGGCGCCCGGGGACGGTCTTCTCAGATGCGGCCGTCCTCCAGCATTTCGGTCACCAGCGCCGCGATCTGGGACCGCTCGGAGCGGGTCAGCGTGACGTGGGCGAAGAGCGGATGCCCCTTCAGCTTCTCGACCACGGCGACGACTCCGTCGTAGCGGCCGACGCGGAGGTTGTCCCGCTGGGCCACGTCGTGGGTGAGGACGACCCGGGAGTCGGCGCCGATCCGGGAGAGGACCGTCAGCAGGACGTTGCGCTCCAGGGACTGGGCCTCGTCGACGATGACGAACGCGTCGTGCAGCGACCGGCCGCGGATGTGGGTGAGCGGCAGCACCTCCAGCATGCCGCGCGCGGTCACCTCCTCGATGACCTCGCGGCTGGTGACCGCCGAGAGGGTGTCGAAGACGGCCTGCGCCCAGGGGCTCATCTTCTCGGCCTCGGTGCCGGGCAGATAGCCCAGTTCCTGGCCGCCGACCGCGTACAGCGGCCGGAAGACCATCACCTTCTGGTGCTGCCGGCGCTCCAGCACCGCTTCCAGGCCCGCGCAGAGCGCCAGCGCCGACTTGCCGGTGCCGGCCCGGCCGCCCATCGACACGATCCCGATGTCGGGGTCGAGCAGCAGGTCGAGCGCGATGCGCTGCTCGGCGCTGCGGCCCTTGATGCCGAACGCCTCCCGGTCGCCGCGGACCAGCCGGACGGTGCCGTCGGCGGCGACCCGGCCCAGTGCCTTGCCGCGCTCCGACTGGATCGTCAGGCCGGTGTGCACGGGCAGCCCGGCGGCCTCGGGCACGTGCACGTGCCCTTCCTCGAAGAGGACGTCCACCTGCTCGCCGGGCAGGGTCAGTTCGCTCATGCCGGTCCAGCCGGAGGAGTCCGTGATGGCCAGTTCGGCCCGGTACTCCTCGGCGAGCAGGCCGACGGAGGACGCCTTGATCCTGAGCGGGAGGTCCTTCGACACGACGGTGACGTCGAACCCCTCGGCCTGCAGGTTGCGGGCGACCGCGAGGATGCGGGAGTCGTTGTCCCCCAGCCGGTAGCCGCTGGGCAGCACGCTGGGGTCCGAGTGGTTCAGCTCGACCCGCAGGGTCCCTCCCAGCTCTCCGGTCGGGATGGGGGCGTCCAGGCGGCCGTGCCGGACCCGGCAGTCGTCGAGCAGGCGCAGGGCCTGCCGGGCGAAGTAGCCGAGTTCGGGATGGTTCCGCTTGGCCTCCAGCTCCGTGACCACGACGATGGGGAGCACGACCTCGTGCTCGTCGAAGCGGCTGAGGGCGTTGGGATCGGCCAGCAGGACGCTGGTGTCGAGAACGTAGGTGCGCCGGTCAGGCTTGGGGCGCTTTGCGCTGGTCACCACGGAAGGACGTACCCCCTCGGAAGAGGTCGGGGAGCGACGGAGTGGGGCTGGACCGGTCGACGGCCGCGATGCACGCACCGCACGGGCCGGGGACCGGCCCTCCACTGCTGCCGTGCCGTGACCGCACGGTCGGGCTGGTGCAAAGGACCTCCCGGGCGGACGGCCCCGTGCCGCCCGCTGAGATCCGACACCCGTGGTTCGGGCGTCGGCCTGGTTGCTTTATGCCCTTCCCGGAGCGCGGCCATGCCCCGGCATATGACGGCGGGCTGATGAACTGTTCGTTACGCCCGTTCCGCCCGGTGGCGGGTGGGTCCGCGGGGGCGGTCGCCGCGCCCGCGCGGGCAGCGGCCCGGGGCCCGGTCCGGCCACACAGAAAAAACGGGCCGGTCCGTGGGGGGGAGACGGACCGGCCCGAGGGGGGGTTTCCACCATAACCCTTCGTGAGGGCAAGTGGGCACATCGGCGCGGAACAACTACTCTCCGGATTCGTCCGGCGACGCCGCGCAGACCCACGGAGCCTCGATTCACATGGGGATCATGGCCGGATCACAGCACGATCCCATGGGAAACGGGTGACCGGAGAGGTGATCCGCAGGGCCCGGCGCACTTCGGGCTCCGTTCCGGTGAAGTGCCCCCGCTTCCCCCGGCCGGGGGACGCCACCGGCGAACGCGCACTTGACCCGGCACCGCGCAGCCCCCTCCACTGCGCGGTGCCACCCACGTGGCTTTGCTCACGCGAATCGGATTGGTCCGAACTTACGCGATCCGGCGGGGTGCGATCGAGTCGCGGGAGCCGGGGCGGGATAACGATGTGGACACCCCATGGAACTCCCGGAGGTGCCCCGGAGACCCCGGACGGAGCAATCTGAGCAAATAACAGCAAATGGGATCTATGGGGTGTCTAGGGCGCGGTGGAGGGCTTGCGGGCGTCGAAGAGGTGCCGGGTGCTGTGGGCGACGAAGGGACCCTCGTCCGCGATCCGCCGGTGCAGGGCGCGCAGCCGGGGCTCGTACGCCTCGACCGTGAATCCCGGGACCATCCACACGACCTTGCGCAGGAAGTGGACGACGGCTCCGATGTCGTGGAACTCCATCCGCAGCCGCTGTGCGCGCAGTTCCACGACCTCCAGCCCGGCGGCCTCCGCGGCGGCCCGCTCGTCCTCCGGGTGCCGGGCGCGGCGGACGGATTCCGGTTGCGGTCCCAGGAAGTACTCGACCAGTTCGAAGACGCTGGCGGGTCCCACGTGCTGGGCGAAGTAGGTGCCCCCGGGCGCCAGCACCCGGGCGGTCTCCGCCCAGTGCGGCCTGACGGGGTGCCGGCTGACGACCAGGTCGAAGGCACCGTCCGCGAAGGGCAGCGGCGCGCCGCCGGCGCCGGCCAGGCGGCCGGACAGGGACCGGGCGTAGCGCCAGGAGGGCCGTTCCTCGGTGGCCCGGCCCTCGAACCAGGAGAAGTCCCAGCCCTCGGTGGGGACGGCGACGGCCTCCGCGACCAGGTCCTCGAAGGCGCGGTGGGCAGGGGGGACGGTCATGGACGCCGGTCTTTCACTGGGTCGGGCGGGCGGGGCTTCAGGCGATCAGGGGGCCGACCTTCTCCGCGGTGAAGCGGACGAAGCCCTCGGGGTCGGGTTCGTCGGCGGTGGGCTGGAGGATCACCGTGCCGGCGCCGGCCGCGGCGAGGCGTTCGACGGCGTCCGCGACCGCGCCCGCGTCACCGGCGACGCCCAGGCCCGGTACGGAGTCCAGCTTCTCGGCGGCCAGTTCGGCGCGCAGCCGGTCGGCCGCGCCGGGGCCGGTGGCGGTGAGGAGGTGGACGACGACCTCGTGCCGGCCGGTCCGGCCCGCCGCCGACCGGCCCTCGTCGATGAGCCGGCGGGCCGCGCGGACCCCGTCGGGCGGGGTGGCGCAGGTGAGCACCGTGCCGTCGGCGGCCTCGCCGGACAGCCGCAGGGTCCGCGGGCCGGTGGCGCCGGCGAACACCTCGGCGGTGCCGTGCGGCGGCCAGTCCAGGGCGACGTCGTCGAGACGGACGTAACGTCCCTCGGTGGTGACCCGTTCGCCGCGCAGCAGTGCCCGCAGGGCGGTCAGGTACTCCCGCAGCAGCGTCAGCGGGGACCCGGCCCGCGCGCCGACCTGGCCCATCCAGTCCTGCACGCCGTGGCCCACGGCGAGGACGGTGCGGTCGGGGAACATCCGGTGCAGACCGGCGGTCTCCATGGCGGTGAGGGCGACGTTGCGCAGGGGCACGGGGAGCAGGCCGACGCCGATCCGGACCCGCTCGGTCCAGGCGAGTGCGGCGGCCGCGGTGGAGATGCCGCCCTCACGGAAGCAGTCCTCCCACAGCCACAGTTCGTCGAGGCCCGCCTCGTCGGCGGTGCGGGCCACGGCGCGCAGCCGCTCCGGGGCGAGTTGGGGCCGGAACACGGCGCCGAGTGTGGTCATGGTGCCCTTCCTACCCGGGTGCGGGGCCGTCGTACAACGGCATTTCGGTCCGGGGCGGAGGGGGCGGGCGGAAAAGGGCGCGGCCGGACGGGCGTCCGTGGCACGCTGACGGGTCGGCAGCCGGACCGTCCCCCGCTCCCCCGCCCTGGAGGGCCGCAGTGATCCCAGCCCGTCCCGCCCCCCTGCTGGACCAGTCCGACTCCGCCCGGGCACGGCCGGCCGACGCCGAGCGCGTCGGGGAGCCGGTCCCGGACCGCTGGCCGGTACGGCGGCGGACGGACGGGCCGGGGGCGCGGGCGGGGTTCCTCGCGGGCGCCGGGGCGTGGGGGCGGGACGCGGCGGCGCTCGTCCGGGTCGGGCACCGCGGGTATCCGTACGGCGGCGATCCGGAGGAGCCGTTCCCCGACGTCGTGGGGCGGGCCGGCCGGGAGGTGCCGCACCACGGGGCGGAGATCGCCCTGCTGCGAGACCTGTACCGCGCGGACGCCGGGCGGGGGGCGCGGTGACCGGGCGGCGGCGGTGGCGGGACGGGCACGGCACGCTGCTCGTGCCGGGGGCGGAGGGACAGGCGGCGGCGCGGGTGCCGCTGGAGTTCGCGGTGTCCTACCGGGCGCGGACCCGGGGGCTGCTGGGGCGGACGTCCGTCGACGGGGCGCTGCTGCTGTCACCGGCCGGGTCGGTGCACACCTTCGGGATGCGGATGCCGATCGACGTGGCCTATCTGGACCGGCGGTGCACCGTCCTGGCGGTGACCACGATGGTGCCGGGGCGGCTGGGCCTGCCCCGGCTGCGGTCCCGGCACGTCCTGGAGGCGGCGGCCGGGGCGATGGCCGGGTGGGGGGTGCTGGCGGGTGCCCGGGTGGAGATCATCCCCGGCTGATGCGGACGACCGCCGTGCCGTCCCCGGTGGCGGCGAGGTGCAGGGCGACGGTGCCGGGGGCGGCGGCGGGGGCGGGTGCGCCGGGGCCGCAGCCGCCGCTGCTGCCGCCGGCGGAGAGGACGGCCCAGCAGGCCGAGCCGGGGCCGGTGGCGCTGCCGCGGGTATGGCCGTCGCCCGAGACCAGCCGGTAGCCGACGGCGGCCCGGCCGGCCTCGGTCACCGTCAGCCCGGCCCGGCCCTCCGGCCCCGCGAAGGCGATGTCCACGGGGGCGGCGACGGTGACCTCGCAGTCGGCGTCGGCGCAGGCGCGCAGGCCGCGTGCGTCGGCGGTGGCCGGCGGCGGGGGTGTGGCCGGGGCCGAGGCGCGGGGAGGCGCCGGGGCCGAGGTGCGGGGAGGCGCCGGGGCCGGGCCGCCGCAGCCGGCCAGGGCTAGGAGGACGAGGGCCGCCAGGGCGGGTCCGGGCGCCCGGTGCCGTGCCACGGGGTCAGCTCCCGGAGCGCGGGAAGGAGACCTCCACCCGGCGGTTCTTCTTGCGGCCGGCCTCGGTGGAGTTGTCGGCGATCGGGTACTGCTCGCCGTAGCCGCGTACCTCGTAGGTGATGCCGGCGTCGTTCAGCGCCTGGGAGAGGACGTCGTGCACGGCGTTGGCGCGCTTCTTGGAGAGAACGTCTCCGTGGGCGGCGGAGCCGAGGTCGTCGGTGAAGCCGAAGACGCGGATGCGGGTGGCGTTCTGCGCCTTGATCTCCTCGGCGATACCGGCGATGCGGGACGTGGCCTCGCCGCCGAGTCTCGCGCTGTCCTTGCCGAACAGCACCTCGGCCTGGAGCGCGAACTTCACGTCCACGTTGGTGTCCTCGCGCCGCTCGTCCCCACTCTGGTCCTCGACGACCGACTTGATGTCCAGCACCTTGGGCCGGGCGAGGGTGGCCCCTTCGGGCAGCTTCAGATCCGGGTCGTTGGGGTCCACCTCGGTCGGCGGGGAGGCGGTCGCCTCGGTGCCGGGCGGGACGCTGGGGGCGTCGTCGGCGTGGGCGGGGAGGGCGGGGGTGAGGAGGAGGACGGAGGCGGTGAGGAGCACGGTGAGGCGTGTGGGTGTCATGGGCTGCCTCACCCGGAGATCGCGATGGTGTCGGCCGAGAACATGGGCAGCTGGAAGGTGACCTCGCCGGTGTCCGCGGGCGGCGCGGGGAACTGCATGAAGACGGGGACCGACTCGCCAGGCTTCAGCGCCGGGAAGTTGGTCGTCGTCAGCGGCCGTCCGTCGGTGTCGCGCAGGACGTAGTACCGCTTCTTCCCCTTGGAGTCGACCAGGGCGGCACCGCCGAGGGAGCTTCCGTTCCGGATGATCTCCGTCTCGTTGCCGCTCAACTGGGCCGGCACATTGGTGGTCTCGTCGCCGTCGTTCTTCAGGGCGCCGCTGACGGTGACGAAGCCGCCCGCGTCGCGTTCCGCGGAGGTGAGGCTGAGCAGCAGGCCGTCCGGGCCCTTCAGCTCCGCCAGGGGGGTACCCGGCTTGTTCTCCTGGGTGCTCGGCTCGGAGCCGGCGGCGGACGAGGACGAGGACGAGGCCCCGGGCTTGTCGTCGTCACCGCCTCCTCCGCAGCCGGCCACCCCGACGGCCAGGCCGGCCACGACGGTCAGCGCGACCATCCCTCTGCGGGCCCTTGTGGCGAGTCGCACGCTCATGCCTTTGCTTCCTTCGTCCCTCGTCGTTCGCTGTCAGTCGGCCAGATGGACGTCGAAGAGATCCCGGGGATCCGGCAGTACCTCAAGGTCCTCGGGATCCAGCTCCCAGTCCTCACCCTCGCAGTCGAGCGGCGGAAGCTCGTCGTCCCCCGCGTCCGCGCCGGGGAGTTCGAAGGTGCAGCGCGGCTCGATCACCGCTGTCGCGGATGCCTGGGACCTCATGCTCTCCGTCCCGGGGACGATGGACTCGCCGACGGTGTCCTCGGTCTCGACCTCCACGGTGAAGCCCAGGGGGCCGTCCGGGCGGCAGGCCAGCACGTCCGCGTCGTTGCGCGCCGCCAGTTCCTCCGCGCGACGGCACGAGGGCGCGAGCCCCGCGGTGGTGCCGTCGAAGATGGCCCGCCAGGTGTCGGGGTCCAGGACGTTCTCCGTCCAGAGGTCCGCGAGCTGGTCCCGGCTGTCCTGGGCCGCTGCCAGCGCTGCCGCGTCGGCGGCGGTCTGCGCGCCGTTGCGGTTGGCCGCCGCCTGTCCGACCGCGAGGTAGGCGAGCGCAAGAAAAAGCAGGCCTCCTACCACCGTGAGGTAGATGGGGAAGGCCTGCCCCGCGTCGCCATGGGCACGACGCGGCATCAGCCGCCGGTGACCTCGGTGATCTTGTCCCTGATGGCGTTGTAGATGGTCTGCCCGATGTCCGTTCCCGTGATCGCCAGCACGATCGCCACCACCACCGCGATGATGCCCAGGTACTCCACCGCCGTCTGGCCCCGGTCGTCGCGGGTGGCGCGGGTGCGGAGGTACGCGGCGGTGGTGTGCAGCCAGTTGCCCATGGTGTTCCCCTTCGCGGTGACCGGTGCCGGTGGCGGCACCGTACGGGGGCAGGAGCCGTCCCGCCGAGGGCCCCAGGGCCCAAAGCCGGGCCCAAAGGCGGGGGCTCACCGCGCGTCACCCCGGCGGCCCAGCCACGCGGCGGTCGCCTCGGCGCGGCTGGCGCAGTGCAGCTTGGCGAAGATGCGGTTGATGTGGTTCTTGACCGTCTTCTCGCTGATGAAGCAGGCGCCGGCGATCTGCTGGTTGGTCATGCCGGACGCGATGAGGTCCATGATCTCCGCCTCCCTGGCGCTCAGAGGGAACCCCGGTCTGCTACCGGACGACTGTCCCACATCCGGTTGCATTAGCGAAAGGTTTTCCGTGAAACCGCGTGAACTCGCCCGCGTCGGCGCTGTATCCGGTGCGGCACGCCCGGCATCATCGTATGCATTCGCACTTCTGAGCTGCTGAAGGACCGCTCCCGCCGCCGTAGGCGAGAAGTGCGTGCGGCGCGCCCCGGTGTCCCGTACGGCGGTGATCAGCTGGTCGGCGGTGAACTCGCCGTGGACCAGATAGCCCTCCGCGCCCCGGCGCAGCGCCTCCCGTACCGTCTCCGGCTCCCCGCTGTACGTCAGCATCATCACCGGGGCGATCCGCGCCAGGTACGGCAGCGCCGCCAGGCCGTCGACGCCGGGCATGCGGACGTCGAGGAGGACGACGTCGGGCCGGTGCCGGTCGGCGGCCTCGCAGGCCTGGCGGCCGTCGGCGGCCTCGGCGACCACCGTGATGTCGGCGCGGCCGGAGAGCAGGGCGGTCAGGCCGGCCCGGACGACCGGGTTGTCGTCGGCGACCAGCACCCGCACGGCGGCGGGGGGGCGCGGGGCGGGTGGGTGGAGCGTCATGAGGCCATCTCCTCGGCCGGGGGCACCGGTCGGGCCGGTCGGGGGGTCAGGGCGGCCAGCGGCAGGTCGAGGCGGACCTCGGTGCCCGGCGCGCGTCCGGTGCCGCCGACGCTCAGGCGGGCGCCGATCGAGGCGGCCCGCTCGGCCATGCCGAGGAGACCGAAGTGCCCCGCGGCCCGGAGCCGTTCGAGGTCGGCCGGTCCGGGCAGGCCGGGGCCGTCGTCGCGGACGGTGATGCGGAGGTGGCCGTCGTGGACGCCGGCCCGGACGTCGATCCGGGTCGGCGCGGCGTGCCGGTGGGCGTTGTCCATGGCCTCCGCGGCGATGGTGAGGAGCTGCCGGGCCACGGCGGGCGCCACCGGGGGGACGGCGTGGTCGCCGGTGGGCCGGTAGACGCAGGGTGTGCCGGTGCGGGCGGCGAAGTCACGGGTGCGGGCGGCCAGTTCGACGAGCACGTCGGTGCCGTGGCCCGGGTCGGTCTCGCGGCGCAGGTCGGCGAGGAGGTCCCGGGACTCGGCGGCGGCCCGGCGGGCGGACCGGGCGACCAGCTCCGCCTGGCGCCGGACGAGGACCGGGTCGACCCGGTCGGCGGCGGCCGACGCGGCGAGGCCGTCGGCGGCCAGGGCGACGCCGTGCAGGGTCTTGGCGACGGAGTCGTGCAGATCGCGGGCGAGCCGGGCGCGTTCGGCGGCGACCGCCTCGGTGACGGCCAGCCGGGCCCGTACGGCCGTCAGGGCCTCGGTGGCGGAGCCGAAGCGGAGCATCAGGCCCCGCAGGCTGGAGCCGACGGCGCCGGCGACGACGCAGAGGCCGGGCAGGAGCAGCGACTGGGCGACGCCGGGCGAGGAGTCCCGGTCCGTGGCGTGCGCCAGCAGCAGGATCAGGCCCTGGAGGGAGGCGAAGACGGCGGCGCCGCGCCAGCCGTAGACCAGGCCGGCCAGCAGCGGGGTGCAGACGCCGACGTAGGCGAGGGTGGTGTCCGGGCCGGCCGAGACCAAGAGCAGGGCGCCGAAGAGGGTGTCCGCGGCCAGCAGGGTGGGGTGGCGCAGGAGGAGCGGGCCGAAGCGCTCCCAGTCGCGGAAGAGGACGTAGGACCCCATGAAGGTGACGACGACGGCCGCGCCGACCAGCCGGGCGCCGGTGCCGGGGCTGGCGCCCAGCAGCGCGGCGGGGGCGGCCAGGGCGATCATCGCCAGCCGGAAGCCGAAGACCTGGCGGCACAGCGCCTGGAGGGCGTTCACCTGGAGGCCGAGCGCGGGGGGCGTCTCCTCGGCGGGGGCGTCCGGGGCGGCGGACCCGGACGCCCCCGCCTCCCGCCCGCGCGCCCGCCGCGACAGCGCCCCGCCCCGGCGCCGGCCGGTCGTCTCCATGAACGTCACCCGCCCCGCCTACTCACCGGTGATCGAACCGAAGTCGGTGCCGGAGCCGAGGATCAGTCCGGCGCCGAGCAGGATCATCGTGGCCGGGACCATGAAGGTGGTGATCATCATGGTGGCCTTGGGGACCGCGCGGGCGGCCTTGCGGCGGGCGTTCTGCGCGTCGGTGCGGCGCATGTCCTTGGCGAGGGAGACCAGGGTGTCGACGATGGGGGCGCCCAGTTCCTCGCCCTGCTGGAGGGCGGTGACGAACATCGCGACCTGCTCGGAGTCGTTGCGCCGCCGCAGCTCCGCGAAGGCCTGCCGGCGGCTCATGCCGAGGTCCATCTGGCGGAGCGTGATGCGCAGTTCGTCGGCCCAGGGGCCCTCGTAGCGGGTCGCGACCCGGTCCAGGGCCTGGCGGAAGCCGAGGCCGGCGCTGACGACGACCGCGAGGACGTCCAGGAAGTCGGGCAGGGTGCGCTCGATGACGTCCTTGCGGACGCGGATCGCGGACCAGATGCCGACCTCGGTCCAGAACGCGCCGAAGGCCAGCAGGAGCAGGGCGACCAGGTACTGGCCGCGGAGGAGGAAGACCAGGAAGCCGACGGCGCCGAGGAAGCCGTAGACCGCGCGGCGGGCGGCGTAGCGGTCGATGGTCAGGCCGCCGGGGTTGCCCGCGAGGTCGATCCGGCGGCGGTACCTGGCGACCAGGGAGGGCCCCATGAGCCGCAGGACGGCGGGGGCGTACCGCATGCCCAGGCGGTCGACGACGGAGTCGACGGCGCCGGTGCGGGTGGCGCCGATCTCCAGGGCGAGGGCGAGGTCGCCGGGGAGTTTGACGTCCGCGCGGTACATGCGGACGCCGGCGAAGACGCCCCAGACGGCCAGGCCCATGAGGGCGGCGAGCAGCAGTGCCATGTCAGGACCTCCCTAGACGTCGATGCGGGACAGGCGGCGGATGAGGACGAAGCCGACGGTGTAGAGGCCGAAGGCGACGAGGACCGCGATCTGCCCGGCCGGGGAGCCGGTCATGCGTTCCAGGGCGCCGTCCTTCACGCCGTTCATCAGGAAGAGCGAGCCGACGCCGAGCACCGGGACGGCGTACGAGGTCATGTTGACCTGGGAGAGCTGGGTGCGGACCTCGCGGCGGGTCTCCTTGCGTTCCTCCAGGGTCTCCGTGAGGTTGCGCAGGGCGCTGACCACCTGGCCGCCGGCCCGGTTGGAGAGGACCAGGGTGGTGACGAGGACGACGAGTTCGCGGGAGGGGAGGCGGTCGGCGAGTTCGCCGAGGGCGTCGTCCATGGAGGCGCCGACGGCGAGCTGGTTGGCCACCTTGCCGAGTTCCTCGCCGGCCGGGGCCTCCAGTTCCTCCGCGGCCATGCCTATGGCGGTGCGCAGGGCGAGTCCGGCCTGGGTGGCGTTGGCGAGGATGCGGGCGAGTTCGGGGAGCTGGTTGATGAACCGCTCGATGCGTTTCTGGCGCTGCCAGGCGAGGAACTGCACGGCCGCCCAGATCCCCAGCAGCCCGGCGAGCGGGCCGAAGAAGGGCGCGAGGGCGGCCTGCCCGATCAGCCAGAGCCCGGCGACGGCGACGGCGAGGCAGGCGGTGAACTCGCCCGGGGTGACGTCCAGGCCGGTGGCGGCGAGCCGGAGTTCCAGGGCGCGGCCGAGGCGGGTGCGGCGCAGCCGGCGGTCCAGGCCGGGGAAGTGCCGGCGGCGGCCGGCGTAGTGGGTCTGCCCGGTGGCCGCCAGCCGGTCGACCAGGGCCTGGTGCCGGGCCCGCCCGGAGGCGTAGGAGTGCAGGCCGGCGACGGCCAGGACGCAGGCCAGCAGGGTGATGCCGGTGGTGAGCCGGACGAGGGCGGACAGTTCCATCGGTCGGGCTCCTACCGGGTCTCTCGGGTGGTGAGCTGGTCCGCGGAGCGGGCGACGCCGAAGGCCTGCGGGACGGGCTGGCTGGCCATGTGCAGGCGGTCGGCGGTGCGGCGGGGCAGCGGATGGTGCTCGTAGACGCCGTGCACACGGCCGTCGGGTGTCATGGGCTGGGCGTGGAAGCGGGCGACGGTGGTCAGCCGGTACGGCTCCCCGCCGTGGCTGGCGAGCAGGGCGACCTCGGTGATGCGGCGGGCGCCGTCGGGGAAGCGGGTGAGCTGGACGAGGACGTCGACGGCGCTGTTGATCTGGTCGTGCAGCGCGGCGAAGGGGATCTCCACGTCCGACATGGAGGCGAGTGTCTGGAGCCGCATCAAGGCGTCCTCGGCGCTGTTGGCGTGGACGGTGGCGAGGGAGCCGTCGTGGCCGGTGGACATGGCCTGGAGCATGTCGAGGGACTCGCCGCCGCGGACCTCGCCGACGACGATCCGGTCGGGGCGCATCCGCAGCGAGTTGCGGACCAGGTCGCGGATGGTGATGCGGCCCTGGCCCTCGACGTTGGGCGGCCGGGACTCCAGGCGGATGACGTGGGACTGCTGGAGCTGGAGTTCGGCGGAGTCCTCGATGGTGATGATCCGCTCGTGCTCCGGGATCAGCCCGGAGAGGGCGTTGAGGAGGGTCGTCTTGCCGGTGCCGGTGGCGCCCGAGACGATGATGTTGAACCGGGCCCGCACCAGCCCCGCCAGCAGGTACAGCATGTGCTCGTCGAGCGAGCCGAGGCCGATCAGCTCGTGCAGGGTGAAGGAGCGCGGGAAGCGGCGGATGGTGAGGATCGCGCCGGTCAGGGAGAGCGGCGGGATGATCACGTTGACGCGTTCGCCGGACGGCAGACGGGCGTCGACCATCGGGTTGGACTCGTCGACGCGGCGGTTGACGGTGGAGACGATCCGCTCGATGGTCTGCATCAGCTGGTCGTGGGAGGCGAACCGGATCGGGAGCTGCTCCACCCGTCCGCCGCGCTCCACGAAGATCGCGTCGGGTCCGTTGACCATGATCTCGGTGACGGAGGCGTCCTCCAGGAGCGGTTCGAGGATGCCGAGGCCGAGGGCCTCGTCGACCACCCGGCGGATCAGCTGGGACCGTTCGACGGTCGACAGGACCGGACCCTCGCGGCTGATGATGTGCCCGAGGACGCGTTCCAGCCGGGCCCGGCGCTCGGCGGCGGCGAGCGCGCTCATCTCGGCGAGGTCGATCTCCTCCAGGAGTTTCGCCCGGTACGAGGCGACCAGGTGGCCGTCCTCGCCCCGGCCGGCGTGCTCCTCGGGGGAGTGGATGCGCGCGCGCAGGCTCATGCGTCCGGTGCTCCTCGTTCCTCGTCGCTCATGGGGCGCCCGCTCAGTCGTCCGCGTCGCGGGGCATGGTGGCGGTCCGGGTGGCGTCGCCGAAGTCCCAGCCGGGGACCACGGACGGGATGCCGACGGTCGCGGTGACGGTGACCTCGTCGCCGCCGGCGCCGGCGGCGCAGCCGACGGACAGCCAGTCGCTGACCGCCCGGTCGCAGCCCTGCTGGGCACCGAGGTCCAGGGACGCGGCCCGCGCCCCGGAGCGGGCGGCGGTGCCCGCCTGCTGGGCGGCGTAGGCGATCAGTCCGAGCTGTACGGCGGCCAGGGCGACCAGGACCAGGATCGGCAGGAAGCCGAGGTACTCCAGGGCGGCCTGCCCGCGGTCGTCGTGGCGTCGGCGGCGGTACGGCATGTCAGTCCGTCTCCTCCTCGACCGCGCCCGCGTCGCCGTGGACGGTGAAGGGCAGCCCGAAGGCGCCCGGGAAGAGGACGGGGACGCGCAGGTCGACGGTGGCCCGCACATAGCCGCCGCCCGTGGCGCAGCCCACCTCGCCGCTCCAGGCGTCCGGCAGCTTGTCGAGGCCGGCCGTCCGGCAGGCGCCCTGCCGCTCGCCCGGTGAGGCGGCGGTGCCCGCCCGTACGGCCTCGTCGGCGGCGTTGCCCGCGAGCGAGAAGGTGTAGCCGACCAGGACGAGCTGCCAGAGCACCACCAGCGTCACGAGGATCACCGGGGTCATGCCGAGGAACTCGACGGTCACCTGGCCGCCGTCGCGCCGGGCGGCCTGTGGTGAGCCCCTCATCCCGCGCCTCCCTTGCGCCGCCGCAGCACCACCGCGCGCCCGCTCTTCCCGGCGGGCACGGGCGCGGTCACCAGGCCGAGTTCGGCGGCCAGTCCCCACAGGGCCTGCCGTACGGTGCTGCGGCCGTCGAGTTCGTGCAGCCGGCCGGCGTCGACGGCGCCCTGGAGTTCCTTGTAGTGGGCGGGGACGGTGGTGGCCGCGACGGGTGCGCCGGTGATGCGGGCGATCAGCGGCGGCTGGATCTCCGTGGTGCGGGTGTGCCGGTTGACGACGACCGTGGTCTCCTCGGCCTTGCGGATCTGGAGCCGGTCCCACATCCGCACCGCCCGTTTGGCGCCGCGCACCGCGACCACGTCCGGGGTGGTGACCAGCAGCGCCCGGTCGGCGGTCTCCACGGCCGCCGCGCCGGCCCCGCCGAGCTGGGCGCCGCAGTCGATGACGACGACGTCGTACCGGGAGCGCAGGGCGCCGACGACGGCGCGGGCGGCCCGGTCGGTGACGTCCTCGCCGCGTTCGCCCTCGGCGGGGGCGAGCAGCAGGGCGAGACCGCTGTCGTGCCGGAAGACGGCGTCGGCGAGGACGCGCGGGGAGATGTCGGTGATGGCGGCGAGGTCCGCCACCGAGCGGCGGAACTGGACGTCCAGGTAGGAGGCGACGTCGCCGGTCTGGAGGTCGAGGTCGAGCACGGCGGTGGAGCGGCCGGAGGCCTGCGCGGCCAGGGCGAGCTGTACGGCGGTCACGGTGGTGCCGACGCCGCCCTTGGCGCCGCTGACGGTGACGACGGTGCCGCCCGGGCCGGTGAGGACGTCGGCGCCGCTGCCGAGGTGGCGGCGGACGCCGACCGACCACTGGGCGACGACGGAGACGCGGGCGGCGAGTTCCTCGTAGTGCAGCGGGAGGGCGACCAGGCCGCGGGCGCCGTGGTCCATGGCGGCCTGGAACAGGCCGGGCCCGGCGTCGGAGGTGACGAGGATGACGCCGACGGCCGGGAAGCGCAGCGCCACCTCGCGGATCAGCTCCAGGGCCGGGACCGGGCCGATCCGCTCGTGGACGAGGACGACCTCGGGCAGTTCGTCGACCGACTCGGCGGCGAGCCGGGCGAGGGTGTCGACGAGCTGGGTGGAGTCGGTGACCGGGGGGACCGGTTCGGCGTCGGGGAGCTGGCTGAGCAGGGTGGTGATGGACCGGACGGCGTCCGCGTCGCCGACCGCCGGGAGAATCCTCGTGGGCATACGGGCCTCTCACTTGTCCTTCGCGAGTTCGTACGTCCGGTCCTGCTCGGGGACCGCGGTGTCGCCGCCCGGCGCGACCAGCGCGAGCCGGACCCGCTGGGCGAACGACTCGGCGTAGGTGATGCGCTGGGCGTCGAGGGCGGACAGCGCGAAGGTGATGGGGACGGCCTCGGAGGCGTCCCGGCGGGAGCTGTCCTCGTCGGGTTCCAGCGAGGTGAGCTTGCCGACGTCGATGACCCGGGCGCCGGTCACGATGATCTTCGACTGGTCGGGGTCGCCCTCCCGGGCGCCCTCGAAGGTGGCGTACACGTTGACCGTGGCGCCCGCCGTGATCTTGCCGGCCACCCCGGTCGCCGCGTCGATCATGATGGCGACCTCCTGCTGTCCGGGCCGGAGGGCGGGCCGGTCGACGATCATGTCGCTCTGGAGCAGGGAGCCGCTCCTGAGGGTGGTCACGGCGATCTTGCCGCGGAGGGCGGCGAGGTCGGTGACGGCGTTCTCCGACAGCCACCGCTCGGGCATGGTGACCTTCTCGAACTGCCCCGCGCCGAGGGTCGTGTACGGCGCGATGTCGTCCTTCACCCGGTACGCGGTGACCTCGGGGCCGACCTTGGACTTCACGTCGCTGATGACGGACAGCACGCCGGCGAAGGCGCCGAGGGCGCACAGGACCGACAGGACGATCAGGAGCACGCCGCGGCGCTGACGGGAGTTCATGGGCCGTAGAACCTCATCGGGGGGAGCGGTCGGGCGGGAACGGGGGGCTGTGCGGGGCGCGGGCGGCGGGCGGGCTCGGCGCTCATCCGCCGGGTCCGGCGGGCAGGGCGCCGCGCGCGCCGTCCCCGGCCGGGGTGGCGCCGGCCTCCGGGGGGCCGCCGCGCTCGATCTCGTACGGGCCCCGGCCGGCGTGCCGGCCGTACTGGATGCCGTACGGGTTCCCGGGCCGTGAGGTGCCTGCCGGGAGGCTCCCGCGGTCGCCGTGGCCGCCCCGCGCCGGGGTTCCGCGGCCGTCCCGGTGGCGGCCCTCCTCGCCCCGCGGCCCGGCGGAGCAGAACACGCACCGGTCGCCGATGACGTCGATGCCGCACCAGTGGCAGGTGCTCTGCCGGACGGACGTGACGAGCTGGTAGAGCACCGACAGGTCGGGCAGGAAGGCGCAGAACTCGGTCACCTTGCCCGTTCCCCACCAGGCCGGGGAGTCGGCGGGCAGCGGCGTCTCGCGCACCCCGAGCGCGTTCCAGGACGGGGCGAGGGTCCCGGTGACCCAGTCGGCGGGGAGCTGGCCCTCGGCGACCAGCAGCCAGGTCCCGAACTCGGGTCCGGGGAGCGCCGCGCCGGGGCCGGCCCGCACGAGCCGGGGCTCCGGGTGGGCGAGGACGGCGAACTGGCTGCCGGGGACCCAGGACCTGGCGTGCGCCTTCAGGTCGACGGGCACCCGGTCGAGCCGGGCGACGGAGCCGAGCAGCGCGCCGGCGTGGATGTAGTGGGTGAGCAGTCGGCCGGCCGAGGCCAGCACCCCGGGGCTGATGTCGCAGGAGGCGAGCTGCCGCAGCTGCCGGGCCAGGACGGCGGCCCCGAGCGGCGGCAGCCCGGGGCGGAACAGGGCGATCCGGTCGCTCTCCATCAGGGACCGTACGGTGCGCAGGCGCCGTTCGACGTCCGGGGATGCGGCGGAGCAGACCACGATCACGTGTCCGTACTGGTCGACGAGGGTCTGCAGCTCGGCGAGCACGTGGTCGAGGGGGCGCCGGTCGACGTCCTGGAGCACGGCCGCGGGCATGGTCCGTTCGTCCTGCGGCGGCAGTGCCAGGTCGGCACTGGTCACGGCAATGGCAGTTGGCACGCGCGGCTCCCGGTCTCCCAAGCCCGTCGGTCCGCCGGTGTTACTCCGGCACACCCGGATGACTTCACTGCGTGACTACCCGAGCACTGTATCCACGCGTCTGTGACCGGAGAACAGCGTTTCTGCAGCGGTGGAACAACTTGTGCCGCACAAGTCACCCCATATCGGGGCAGGTTGGCCATCCGATGGCCGGCGGTCGGGTCCGAACACCCCCCGGGTCTACCCGCCTTCACCCCCGCTCACCCCACACCGCCCTGGTCCTCACCTCTTGACACGGCAATTGGTCTGGACCACCTTGTACTCCCAACGGTGGCCACCGTCCCCCTACTTCCCCCCGGAGGCTGCAGTGGACCCCGTACGCAGACGACACAGCGGGCGGACCGGCGCGTGGGCCGGCGTGGCCGCCGCCGCGCTCGCCCTGACCGCCGCGACCACCGCCCCGGCCTCCGCCGCGGACGTCAACAACGCGCGCAACGCCGGCTTCGAGTCGGGCCTGAGCGGCTGGACGTGCTCGGCGGGCAGCGGCACCACCGTCGGCTCCCCCGTCCACGGGGGCGCCGCCGCGCTGAAGGCCACCCCGAGCGGCCAGGACAACGCCCGCTGTTCCCAGACCGTCGCCGTGGTCCCGAACTCCACGTACACCCTCGGCGCCTGGGTCCAGGGCGGTTACGCCTACCTCGGTGTCACGGGCACGGGCACGACGGACGTGTCGACCTGGACGCCGGACTCGTCCTCCTGGAAGCAGCTCTCGACGACGTTCCGGACCGGCGCGTCGACGACCTCGGTGACCGTCTACACCCACGGCTGGTACGGCCAGTCCGCCTACTACGCCGACGACCTGACCGTGCGGGGCCCGGACGGCGGCGGGGGCGGCGGCGAGCAGCCCTCGGTCCCGGCCGCCCCGGCCGGCCTGGCCGTCTCCGGCACGACCTCCTCGTCGGTCTCCCTGTCCTGGAACGCGGTCTCCGGCGCCACCGGCTACTCCGTCTACCGCGACGGCGCCAAGGTCACGGCGGTCACCGGCACCTCCGCCACCGTGACCGGCCTGTCGGCCGCGACCTCGTACTCCTTCCAGGTCACCGCCGTCAACGCGGCCGGTGAGTCGGTCAGGTCGACGGCCGTGACGGCGCGGACGGCGGAGCGGGGCGACGGGGGCGGCAGCGGCGGCGACCTGCCGAAGCACGCCGTGACCGGCTACTGGCAGAACTTCGACAACGGCGCCGCGGTCCAGAGGCTCTCCGACGTCCCGTCCGCGTACGACATCATCGCCGTCGCCTTCGCCGACGCGACCACCACCCCGGGCGCGGTCACCTTCAACCTGGCGTCGGCGGAGCTGAACGGCTACACCGTCGACCAGTTCAAGGCCGACATCAAGGCCAAGCAGGCGGCCGGCAAGAAGGTGATCATCTCGGTCGGCGGCGAGAAGGGCACGGTCTCCGTCGCGGACTCCGCCTCCGCCGCCACCTTCGCCGACTCCGTCTGGTCCCTGATGCAGACGTACGGCTTCGACGGCGTCGACATCGACCTGGAGAACGGACTCGACCCGACGTACATGACCCAGGCCCTGCGCGCGCTGTCGGCGAAGGCGGGCCCGGACCTGATCCTGACGATGGCCCCGCAGACCATCGACATGCAGTCGACGTCCGGGTCCTACTTCCGGACGGCGCTGAACGTGAAGGACATCCTCACGGTCGTCAACATGCAGTACTACAACAGCGGTTCCATGCTGGGCTGCGACGGCAAGGTCTACAGCCAGGGCTCGGTGGACTTCCTGACCGCGCTGGCCTGCATCCAGCTGGAGGGCGGCCTGGCCCCGTCCCAGGTGGGCCTCGGCGTACCGGCCTCGGCCCGGGGAGCGGGCAGCGGCTATGTGGCGCCGAGCGTGGTCAACAACGCCCTGGACTGCCTGACCAGGCTGACCGGCTGCGGCGCCTTCAAGCCGTCGAAGGCGTACCCGGACCTGCGCGGTGCGATGACCTGGTCGACGAACTGGGACGCGACGGCGGGCAACGCGTGGTCGAACGCGGTGGGGCCGCACGTGGACGGACTCTGACCTTCCCGGACCACCGGGCGGCCGCTCCCACCCCGTGGGGGCGGCCGCACCCGTGCGCGGCCCTCCGGGTGAAGTCCGTATGAAACATTTCCGCACTCCCGCCGCATCAGTGAGGTGAGGGCGGGACGACAGGGGGGAGCGGGGATGTGGCAGAAGCGGCAGGGCCGGGAGGACGAGTACGCCGAGTTCGCGACGGCGCGGGCGGGGCACCTCTACCGGTCCGCGTGCCTGCTGACCGCCGGTGACACCCATCTCGCCGAGGACCTCGTGCAGGAGACCCTCGGCCGGCTGTACGTCCGCTGGGGGCGGATGGCACGGGTCGGCAATCCGGCCGGGTACGCGCAGACCGTCCTCACCCGCGCCTTCCTCGCCCACCAGCGGCGGCTCAGCAGCCGGGAGCGGGCCACGGACCGCTTCCCGGACCTGCCGGGCGCGGCGGACGGGGACGCGCCGCTGCGGCTCACCCTGCTGGACGCGCTCTCCCGGCTGCCCGCCAAGGACCGGGCCGTCGTCGTCCTGCGCTACTGGGAGGACCGTTCCGTCGAGGAGACCGCCGACGTGCTGAACGTCAGCTCGGCGGCGGTGCGCACCCGCTGCGTCCGGGCGCTGGGCAAGCTGCGCGGGCTGCTCGGCGAGGACCTCTCGGAGTACGCCAGACCCTGACCCGGCCCGCCCCGCCCGTCACGCCCTCCACCACACGGCCATCACTCACTCACCTCACACCTTGCGGAAAGGGTGTTCGCCATGCCCGAGAACCAGCAGGACCCGCGGGACTCCTTCGAGGAACGGCTCACCACCGCCCTGCGCGACACCGGCGACGGTTTCACGGCCGACCGGGCCGCCCTCGTCGCCGGCGGGCAGAGCCGCGGGCGCCGCGCCCGGCTGCGGCGCCGGGCCGGTGTGCTCGGCGGGGTGGCCGGCATCGCCCTGGTCGGGGTGGGCGGGGCACTGCTGCTGCCGGGCGGGGACGGCTCCGTCGAGGAGGCCCGCACCCCGGCCGCCGCCCCGGCCCCCTCGGCGACGCCGCGACCCGTGCCCTCCTACTCCGGGGACGACCTGCTCAAGGAGCTCAAGGGGCTCCTCCCGGACGGGCGGTTCAGCGGTGAGGGGGCCCGGGGCACCGGCCCGGGCCTGCCGCCGAACGCCCATCTCGTGTACGACGACGGGGACGGCCCCGCGGCCATCGGCATCGGCTTCGACCGGGTCGAGCCGGGCAGCCCGGAGGTGCGGGAGCTGACCCGCTGCCCCGACGAGACGCTCGTCGCGTACGACGCCTGCTCCACCAGCCGGCTGCCGGACGGCTCCCTGCTCATGCTGTACCAGGGCTACGAGTATCCGGACCGGCGGGTGGACACCAAGTGGTGGTCGGCGCAGCTGGTCACGGCCCGCGGGCAGCACATCACGCTGAGCGAGTGGAACGCCGCCGCGGAGAAGGACGCGCCGGTCAGCCGCGAGGACCCGCCCCTGACCCCCGCCCAGCTGACGGAGGTCGTCACGGCCGGGGTGTGGCGCGACGTGGTGGACGCCATCCCGGAGAACCCCAAGGGACTGGCCACCGCCTCGGTGGACGAGGCGCCGCCGGCGGTCTCCGGCGAGCGGATCGGCGCGCTGCTCACCAGGCTGCTCCCCGAGGACGTCGAGGTCGTCACCGAGGGCGGCCAGGAGGAGGAGTACGCCTATGCCGTCGTGGACGACGGCGAGGGCCGGAGTCTGGTCCAGATCAACGTCCAGCCCGGTATGACGGACGGTCTCTACGGCTCCGCCGAGACCCTCGACGACGGCACCCTGGTCAGCACCGAGCAGATGCCCGGCGAGAAGGGCGGCGCCGGTGTCGTGATGTGGACCGTCGACACCCTGCGGCCCGCCCCCGCGTCCCTGCGCGTCGTCGTCAGCGCCTTCAACAGCGGGGCGCAGGACCGGCCCGCCACCCGCGAGGCCCCGGCCCTGACCCTCGCGGAGCTGCGCGAGATCGCGCTCAGCCCGGAGTGGGACACCCTGGCCGCGGGCTGAGAGGCAGGGACCCGGTCAGGGCAGCAGAGCACCGTGCTGCCGTGCGAAGTCCTTCTTCTGGTCCTCGTCCGGGGTGTGCGGGCGGGTCTCGCCGAGCGGCTCCGGCGGGTCACCGGCCCGGCCCCGCAGCGCCTCCATCACGTCGGTGCTCATCCGGAAGTGCTCCGTGTCGAAGCCGCGGACCGGGCCACGCAGCTGGATCTCGCTCCCGTTGAAGAAGGCGACGTCCTGGCCGGGGCCGGCCACGACCGTCGCGAGCAGCCCGATGAAGAACTGCCCGTTGCTCCGCGAGTACCCGTTCACGTACTCGATACGGTCCCGCTCCCCCATGCCCGTGGCGGCGACGGCGGCGGAACGGGCGACGCCCTCGTCGGGGCTGAACGGGATGAAGGACGTGTTGTGGGTGTCGAAGTCCGGGGCGTTGCCCCGGCCCAGCGGGTTCATCACCCCGGCGCCGTTGACGTCGTGCCAGGTGGCGTGCCAGCGGGGAATGCCCCGGTACAGGGCCAGTCCACCGGCCCGGTAGCGCATCACGTACCCCGTGAGGTCGTCGTTGAGGACGCCGTTGCGGACCGCGATGTCATGGATGAACGCCTGGCCGCCCTGATCCGTGCGGTACACGTAGAAGGCGCCCTGCCGGGTCATGGGCAGGTCCTCACCGCCCACCCGCACCATGACCTGGGCGGCCGCCGGCGTCGAGGAGGTGCCGGACATCGCGTTCTTCAGCTTGTTGAACATGCGCTGAACGGTCGGCTGCGGCGCCTGCGACGCCGTCTCCCCCCGCTCTCCGCGGGGCCGGCGCTGCACCGCCATCGTCGCCGCGACCGCCGCGTTCCCCGCCGTGCGCTGGAGTGCGGCCACGGCTTGGGGCGAATGGGTCCCGGCCGTCTCCACCCGGCCGGCTCCCGACGCGAGGCCCTCCGTCCGTGCCACCGGTACCGGCGGTGCGGCACCCGGCCGGTTCACGGTCTGACCGTCGGACCGCTCATCGCGTCCTCGCATGCTGTTCCCTCCGCAGGACGTCAACGCGCCGGCCCGCAGGCCAGGACTCTCCATCAGCAGGTTCACACGCCGCGTCCCGGCCCGTCAGGGCGGACGGGGCAGCCGAGGGTGCGGTCGCGTTGCCCGAAAGGGCAGTCGCGCGTCCCGCAGCGCCTAGAAGAACTCCGACCACGGTTGGTCCCAGACCTGCTTCACGCACAGGACCAGGAAGAGCAGGCCCGCCACGGCCAGCATGCCGTTGCTCAGGCGGCCGTTGCGCCACTCGCGCGGGGTGCGGGCGGAGTTGAGGAGCCAGACCAGGGTCAGGGCGAGGAAGGGCATGAACGCGGCGCCCAGCACGCCGTAGACGATGACCAGCCGGAAGGGCTGGCCCTGGAAGAGCAGGACGATCGGCGGGAAAGTCAGCCAGAGCAGGTAGGCGCGGAACGCCCAGGAGCGTTCGCGGTCACCGGAGGCGACCTTCTCCCCCGTCGCCTCCGTGCCGGCCCGCAGCCGGTCCGTGAAGTCGGCGAACATCAGACTGACGCCGTGCCAGACGCCGATGAGCGAGGTGAACGACGTGGCGAAGAAGCCGATCAGGAAGAACTTCGCCGTGGCGGTGCCGTACTCGTCCTCCAGGATGCCGCCGAGCTGGACCAGGCCCTTGTCGCCGCTCGCCAGGGCCAGGTGGGCGCTGTGCAGCAGCTCGGCGCCGACGAAGAGCATGGCGACGACGAAGACGCCGGTGGTGAGGTAGGCGACCCGGTTGTCCAGGCGCATCACCTTCATCCAGCCGGTGTCGGTCCACCCCTTGGCGTTGACCCAGTAGCCGTACGCGGCCAGCGTGATCGTGCCGCCGACGCCGCCGATCAGGCCGAGGGTGTTGAGGACGGAGTCCTTCTCGTCGGGCAGGACCGGGAGCAGGCCGGCGAGGGCGTCGCCCAGGTGGGGGGTGACCCGGACGGCGAGGTAGACGGTGACCACGAACATGACGCCGACCAGGACGGTCATGACCTTCTCGAAGACGGCGTACTTGTTGAACCAGACGAAGACCAGGCCGACCACCCCGCAGGCCACGCCCCACCACTTCAGGTCCATCACTCCCGGGAACAGCGCCTGGAGGGGCAGCGCGCTGGAGGACATCGCCGCCGCGCCGTAGACGAAGCCCCAGACGACGACGTAGACGGCGAAGAACCAGGTCGTCCAGCGCCCCAGGCTCGCCCAGCCGTCGAAGAGAGTACGGCCGGTGGCCAGGTGCCAGCGGCCCGCCGCCTCGGCCAGGGAGATCTTGACCAGGCAGCCGATGACCGCGGCCCAGAGCAGGGTGTACCCGAAGTTGGCGCCGGCGATGAGGGTGGCGACCAGGTCGCCCGCGCCTACGCCGGTCGCCGCCACGACGATGCCGGGGCCGATGTGGCGCCAACTCGACTTGCGCAGAGTGCCGGTGTCACTGAGGTCGCCCGTGGTGTCCGCCATGCGGATCAAGAAAGCGCAAAGGGCACTCCGGCACAAGAGGGCGTGCGTGGCCGACCGGCAGTCTTGACCTGCTCATGCCAGACCGCCACGATGAGCGCCACATCCGCACGGCACGTCGCTGGACCACCCCCCGTTCCACTCCCCCGCCCCGGAGATCCCGGCGGCCGGAGAAACCAGGAGACTTCATGCGACTTCGCTCACGAGGCCCCGGCAGCCGCAGACACTGGGCCGCGCTCGCCGCCGTCCTGGCGCTCGCCCTCGCCGCGCCGCTCTCCGCGACCGACGAGGCCGGCGCCGACAGTGCCCGCACACCCGCCCCGTCGGCCGACGACATCCGCCAGTACGAGGTGCACACCCGCTCGGACTCCGCCTCGCGCACGGCGCTCCAGCGCGCCGGCGTCTCCGTGGACGACGCCGACGAGAACACGGTCGTCGTCTCGGGCCGGGCCGGCCAGATCAAGGAGCTGAAACGGCTCGGCTACGACGTCACCCCGCTGGGCGCGGCGCCGGACCGCTCGGGCGGCGCGGACGACGTACGGCTCCTCGACTTCCCCTCGGCCGACTCGCGCTACCACAACTACGCGGAGATGAACGCCGAGATCGACGCCCGGATCGCGGCGTACCCCGGCATCATGAGCAAGCGGGTGATCGGCAAGTCGTACCAGGGCCGGGACATCGTCGCCGTCAAGATCAGCGACAACGTGGCGGCGGACGAGAACGAGCCCGAGGTTCTGTTCACCCACCACCAGCACGCCCGTGAGCACCTGACGGTGGAGATGGCGCTCTATCTGATCCGTGAACTCGGCGCGGGCTACGGCTCCGACTCCCGGGTCACCAGCATGGTGAACGGCCGGGAGATCTGGATCGTCCCCGACCTCAACCCGGACGGCGGCGAGTACGACATCGCCACCGGCTCCTACCGCTCGTGGCGCAAGAACCGCCAGCCCAACTCCGGTTCCACCGCGGTCGGTACGGACCTCAACCGCAACTGGGCGTACCGCTGGGGCTGCTGCGGCGGCTCCTCCGGCTCGGCGTCCTCCGAGACCTACCGGGGATCGGCGGGCGAGTCGGCGCCCGAGGTGAAGGTCGTCGCCGACTTCGTGCGCAGCCGGGTCGTCGGCGGCGTCCAGCAGATCAAGGCGGGCATCGACTTCCACACCTACAGCGAACTGGTGCTCTGGCCCTTCGGGTACACCACCGCCGACACCACGACCGGGATGACCGCCGACGACCGGAACGCCTTCGCGGCGATCGGGCAGAAGATGGCCGCGAGCAACGGTTACACGGCGGAGCAGTCCAGCGACCTGTACATCACCGACGGGTCGATCGACGACTGGCTGTGGGGCAACCAGAAGATCTTCGGCTACACCTTCGAGATGTACCCGGCGTCCAGTTCCGGCGGCGGCTTCTACCCGCCCGACGAGGTGATCGAGCGGGAGACGTCGCGCAACCGGGACGCGGTGCTGCAGCTCCTGGAGAACGCGGACTGCATGTACCGGTCGATCGGCAAGCAGGCCCAGTACTGCGCGGCCTCCTAGGAGGACGCCGCTTCCTCCGCCTGCTCCGGCCCGTCGTCCCGGCCGTCCTGGCCGTCCCGGCCGTCCTGGCCGTCCTCGAAGTAGGCGTCCAGGACGGCGTCGAGCGCCGTGTCCCACTCCGCGAAGCGGCTGCGGGAGGCGGCCTCGACCTCCAGGTAGTACCAGCGCCGGTCCGGCGTGTGCACGGTCACGGTGAACCGCTTGCCGAAGCGGGGCGTCTCCGTCTCCACCGCGGCGATCTCGTCCCAGCGGAACTCGCACTCCTGGTCGTCCAGGGCGAGCCGCACGCCGCGGTGGTCGGCGACCACCCGGGCGCGCCGGTCGGACGCCTCGAAGACGGGACCGTCGGGGACCGCGTCCGCCGCGGGCTCCTCGGGCGCGGGGTCCGGCTCCACGGCGGCGTCCTCGGGCTCGGGTCCGGGCTCGGTCTCCGCCGCCGGCTTCACCTCCTCCGGGTCACCGGACGCGGGCGAGGTGAGCCCGGGGACGAAGGCCGGGTCGAACCCGGCGCCCTCCAGGGGCTGGCTGCTCGATCCAATGCGCTGCTCCACAGCGCGAAGTATGGTCGACGTTCCTGTGCGGGACACAGTCGGCTCCGGCATCGTTACCGTTCCTACGCCACCGCTCCCGCCGCGACCGCCCCCTCACAGCGCGCGCGGCACGGCGACCGCCGTCCTGGGCGTGACGGCCGGCCGCAGGCCGGCCGCCACGAGCGTCCAGCCGCGGAGGTCCCGGCGGCGCCGGACCCGGGCGGCGCGGCGGTACGCGTCCGCCTCGGCGCGGAGTTCGGCGGTGCGCAGGCGGTGCGGGGCGAGATGGGTGTCGGGACGCATCAGCCGGCCTCTCGGTCCGTACGGGCGGGGAGGACGTGCGTGTGGAGGCGCACCCGCCCGGCGTCCGGGGCGTCCCCGGGGTCGAGCGCGCGGTGGCTCTCCAGCAGGTCGTGCGTCTTCTCGATGAGTTCCTGGGCGAGGGCGGGGGTGAGGTTCGGCGTCCAGTCGCTCAGGTCCGAGGGGCGGCGCCGGTCCTCGGGCCGGTCGCCGCGGGTGCCGAGCCAGGTCGCCAGCTCCCTGGTGTGCTGGCCGGCCAGTTCGTGCGGGAAGAGGCCGGCGGCCCCGCGCACCGCCCGCCACCACCGCTCCCCGCCCCTCACCGTGCTCCGGCGCGTCCTCGACGAAGCCGTGCGCGGCGGACCGGCGCAGGTGGTGGCCGGTGGCGCCGCTGGACTCGCCCAGCCGCGCGGCCGGCTGGGAGGCGGTGGCGGGGCCGCCGCGCCGCAGGGCGTCGAGCGGCTCCCTGCGCAGCGGGCGCGCGAGCCCGCGCAGCGAACGGGCGTCGAGACCGCGGACCTCGTGGTCCGGTGACTCGGTCGTGCACGCGAAGAGAGCGTTGCGGAGGAACCTCTGCAACGCCCTCTTCGCATACGGTTCCCGGTGCGGGCCGGCCGCCTAGACGAACAGGCTCACCACCGCCGCCACCGCGAACCCGGCCAGCGACAGCACGCTCTCCAGCACGGTCCACGACTTGAGCGTGTCCCGTTCGCTGATGCCGAAGTACTTGGCGACCATCCAGAAGCCGCCGTCGTTGACGTGCGAGGCGAAGATCGAGCCCGCCGAGATGGCCATGATGACCAGGGCGACGAACGCCTGTGAGTGGTCGCCCTCCGCGAGCAGCGGGGCCACGATGCCCGCCGTCGTCACGATCGCCACCGTCGCCGAGCCCTGGGCGACCCGCAGGACCAGCGAGATCAGGTAGGCGAGGACGATCACCGGCAGGCCGACGCCGTTGAAGGTGTCGGAGAGGGCCTGGGCGACGCCGCTGCCCTTGAGGACGGCGCCGAAGACACCGCCCGCGCCGACCACCAGCAGGATGTTGCCGACCGGCTTCAGCGAGGCCGTCGAGACGGTCTCCAGGGACTTGCGGGACCAGCCGCGCCGGATGCCCAGCAGGTAGTAGGCGAGGAAGAGGGCGAGGGTCAGGGCGACGAACGGGTTGCCGAAGAACTCGATCACCGAGCGGCCGGTGGAGGGGTCCAGGGCGATCGAGGAGAAGGTCGCGGCGAGGATCAGGACCAGCGGGGTGCCGATGATGCCGAGGACCGTGCCGAGCGGCACCGGGGTCTCCTTCGGCGTGACGCCGGCCGCGCGCTGCTCGGCGAGGACGGCCCCCTTGGCCTCCTCGGCGGCCTCCACCATGTCCTGGGGCACGGCGACGAAGAGGCGGCGGCCGATCCAGGCGGAGTAGGCCCAGGCGGCCAGCACGGCCGGGAGGCCGCAGACGACGCCCATGAGGATGACCCAGCCGAGGTCGACGTGGAGCAGTCCGGCTGCGGCGACCGGGCCGGGGTGCGGCGGCAGGAAGGCGTGGGTCATGGAGAGGCCGGCCAGCAGCGGCAGGCAGTACAGCAGGACCGACTTGCCCGAGCGCTTGGCGGCGGCGTAGACGATGGGCGCGAGGACGAAGATGCCGACGTCGAAGAAGACCGGGATGCCGAAGATCAGGCCGGTGAGGCCCATGGCGAGGGGCGCGCGCTTCTCGCCGAAGAGGCCGAGGAGGCGGGAGGCCAGCACCTGGGCGCCGCCGCTGACCTCGAGGATGGCGCCGAGCATGGTGCCCAGGCCGATGATGATGGCGACGTGCCCGAGGATGCCGCCCATGCCGGACTCGATGGTGGAGACGGCGTCGGACTTCTGGACGGTGCCGAAGAGTTCGGTGACCGACAGGCCGGCCAGCAGGCCGACGGCGATGGAGACGGCGAGCAGCGCGACGAACGGCTGGAGCCGCACCTTGATGATGAGGAAGAGCAGCAGCGCGATGCCGATCGCGGCGACGGTGAGCAGGCCGGCCGTGCCGTCGATCAGGGTGAGCAGGCCACCGGTGTGGGGTGGGGTCTCGGCGGCGGCGAACTGAAGGGGTATTCCGGGCATTCGGGGGTCCTCTGGGTAAGCGCATACTGCTTTCGGGCAGGGAAGGGCGCGGCACGGCACCCACGCGGTGGAACGGAGGTGCCGTGCCGTGTGACAGACAGACGGGCGGGCGGGGCGGGACGGCCTAGCCGAGGACCGCCAGCGCGTCGATCTCGATGAGCAGACCGGCGGGCAGGCCGACGTAGACGGTGGTGCGCGCGGCCGGGGGCTGGGTGAGGCCCTGCTCCTCGAAGTAGACGTTGTAGATCTCGTTCATCTCCGCGAAGTGGTCCACGTCGGTGAGGTAGACGCGGATCATCATCACGTCGTCCCAGGTGGCGCCGCCCTCTTCGAGGATCGCCTTGACGTTGGCGAGGGTCTGGAGGGTCTGCTCGCGCAGGGTCGGGCCGGCCGGGGTGGGGGCCTTGCCGTCCTCGTGGGGGAGGAAGCCGACCTGGCCGGCGACCTGGAGGATGTTGCCCTTCCTCACGCCGTGGCTGAACTTCGCCGGGGGCACGGTGTGGGTGGAGGGGGTGAGCGCGGTCTTCTCGGTCATGTGCTGACTTCCTTGACTGGGGTCCTGCCGGAGTACTCGCCGCTGATGGCGTCCGCCGTACGGCGCACCAGCGGGAGCAGGGTGAGGAGTTCCTCGGCGGTGACGACGACGTTCGGCGCGGAGACCGACATCGCGGCGACCGCCCGGCCGGCCGCGTCCCGGATGGGCGCGGCGACGCAGTTGATGGACTCCTCGTGGCCACCGAGATCGGTGGCCCAGCCCTGTTCGCGCACCGTGGCCAGCTCCTTGAGGAACGCTTCGGCGCCCGGTGTCGAACGGGACGTGTACAGGGGGTAGTCGAGCCTCTCGGCGACCGCGCGCCGCTCGCTCTCGGGGAGGTCGGCCAGCAGCAGCTTGGCCACGGCGGCGACGGTGATGGCGACGGGCTTGCCGATCCGGGAGTACATGCGGACCGGGTAGCGGCTCTCGACCTTGTCGATGTAGAGGACCTCGCCCTCCTCGTGGACGGCGAGGTGCACGGTGTGCCCGCACTGCTCGTTGAGGCGCACGAGGTGGGGGTGGGCGATCTCGCGGACGTCCAGGTTCTCCATCGCCTCCTGGGCGAGGGCGATGAGCCGGGAGCCGAGGCGGTAGCGCTGGTCGGACTGGCGGTAGACGAAGCCGTGGTCGTGCAGGGTGCGCAGCAGGCGCAGCGCGGTGGACTTGTGGACGCCGAGGGCGTCGGCGACCCGGCCGAGGTCGGCGGGGCCCTCGGCGAGCAGCGGCAGGATGCTGAGCGCGCGGTCGACGGTCTGGCTCATGGGGTGCGTACCTCCTCGTCGGCCTTCTCGGCACGGGTCCAGCCGGGGCCGAGTCGCAGTCTCCCCCATGCCTCCTCGTCCAGGGCGGCCAGCCGGTCGGCCAGGTCGCGGGCGGGCGGCGGGGCGAGGTCGCCGGGGACGGTGAGGGCGGCCGCGGCCCAGAGGTGCCCGTGCCGCAGCCGGTCCCGTACGGGCAGCCCGCGCAGGGTGGCGGAGAGGAACCCGGCGGCGAAGGCGTCGCCCGCGCCGACGGCGGCGGTGACGTCGACCCGCAGGGCCGGCACGGAGGTGGCGTGCCGGCCGTGGAAGGCGACGGCGCCGGTGCCGCCCTGTTTGACGACGAGCACCTCGGGCTCGGGCAGCGCGGCCCGGACCGCCTCGGGGCCGCCGAGGTCCCACGCCTCGTCCTCGCCGACGAAGACGAGGTCGGCGCCGCGCGCCAGGCCGAGCAGGACGCGGGGGGCGTCAGCGGGGTCCCGCCAGAGGCCGGGCCGGTGGTTGACGTCGAAGGAGACCAGGGGGCGGCCGGGCCGGCGGGCCGTCAGCTCCCGCATCAGTTCCAGGCAGTCGGCGGAGAGCGCGGCGGTGATGCCGGACAGGTGCAGCACCCGCCCGGCGCGGACCGCCGCCAGGTCCATGGTGGCGGTGGACATGGCGGAGGCGGCCGATCCGGCCCGGTAGTACGCCACCTCGTGGGCGTCGGTGGCCCGGTCCCCGGCGGTGCGGAAGTAGACGCCGGTGGGACGCGCCGGGTCCCGGCGGACGGCGCTCACATCGACCCCGTAGCCGCCGATCGTCTCGACCAGGTGGTCGCCGAAGCCGTCCGCGCCGACCCGGCCGGCCCAGCGGACCCGGTGTCCGGCGGCGGCCAGCATGCAGGCCACGTTGGACTCGGCGCCGCCGATGGCCCGGTCGAAGGAGGGGACGTCGGCGAGGCGGCCGGGGCGGGACGGCAGGAACGTGACCATGGACTCGCCGAGCGCTACGACATCGGCCAGGTCCCCGGGGGCGGGGGCGGCGCTGCGGGGTCCGTCGGGGGTCACGATGGGCAGGCTCCTTGTCGCGTCGCGCGGGCGGCGGCTCCGTTGACCCCGCGTTCGCCGAGATGTTAGACAGCAGTAAGCGATATACGCAATGGGTGTTGCAGAGTCTGCAACACGCCTGATCAGGGAGGCTCGATGGCCCTCGTCACCGGTACGGAAGCCCTCGCCAAGCTGGCCGAGGAGCACATCGACCACCGTTTCAAGGGCCTTCCGCCGGACGCCTACGGCCTGACCGTCGCCGAGCTGGCCGGGCAGCGCCGCGACCTCTTCACCGGCGGTTTCACCACGCCCGTGCTGGCCCTGTCCGCCGAGCGCCTGGCGCACAACCTCGCGCTGATGGAGACCTACTCCGCCCGGCACGGCCTCGCCTTCGCGCCGCACGGCAAGACCTCGATGGCCCCGCAGCTCTTCCACCGCCAGCTGGAGCACGGCGCCTGGGGCATCACCCTCGCCGTCCCCCACCAGGTCCGGGTCGCGCGGGCCTTCGGTGTCCGGCGGATCTTCCTCGCCAACGAACTCGTCGACGCCGCCGCCCTGCGCTGGATCGCCGCCGAGCAGGACGCCGACCCGGACTTCCGGCTGATCGCCTACGTCGACTCCGTGCGCGGCGTCGAGCTGATGGACGCGGCGCTCGCGGGGGCCGCCCGCCCGCTGGACGTGGTGGTGGAGCTGGCCGCCGGCGAGGGCGCCCGCACCGGGGCGCGGACGGAGGCGGAGTGCGCTGCGGTCGCGGACGCGGTGACGGCCGCACCGGGACTGCGGCTGGCCGGCGTCGCCGGGTACGAGGGCGAGGTGCCGGACGCGAGCCCGGAGCGGGTGCGGGCGTATCTGCGCCGGCTGGTCGCGCTCGCCGCCGGCCTCGACGGGCGGGGCTGCTTCGCGGAGGCCGGCGAGATCGTGGTGAGCGCGGGCGGCAGCGCCTGGTTCGACGCGGTGGCCGACGTGTTCGCGGAGCTCCCGGCGCTCTCCCGGCCCGTGCTGAAGCTGCTGCGCTCGGGGGCGTACGTCTCCCATGACGACGGCCACTACCGCGAGCTGACGCCGTTCAACCGGGTCCCCGAGGAGGGCGCCCTGGAGCCCGCGTTCCGCCTGTGGAGCCAGGTCGTCTCCCGGCCCGCCCCCGGGCAGGCGTTCACCAACGCGGGCAAGCGGGACGCGGCGTACGACCTCCACCTGCCCTTCGCCCAGGTGATCCGGCGGGACGGCACCGAGCGCCCGGCCACCGGCGTCGAGGTGACCGGCCTGTCCGACCAGCACGCCTGGCTGCGTACGGAGCCGGAGGCGGACGTCGAGGTCGGGGACTGGGTCGGCATGGGCCTGTCGCACCCCTGCACGTCCTTCGACAAGTGGCAGCTCATCCCGGTCGCCGAGGCGGACGGGACGGTCGTCGAGTACATCCGTACGTTCTTCTAGAAGGAGGCTCGCGTGGAAGAGCTGGTCATCCGGGACGCCGACGTGGTGGACGGTTCCGGCGGGAGCGCCTACCGGGCGGACGTCGTGGTCGACGGCGGCCGGATCACGTCCATCGTGAAGGAGGCGGCGGCGGCCGGCTGCCAGCGTCCCACCGCCCGCCGCGAGCTGGACGCCGAGGGCCTCGTGCTGGCTCCCGGCTTCATCGACATGCACGCGCACAGCGACCTCGCGCTGCTGCGCGACCCCGACCACAGCGCGAAGGCGGCGCAGGGCGTCACCCTGGAGGTCCTCGGCCAGGACGGCCTGTCCTACGCGCCGGTCGACGACCGCACCCTCGGCGAGGTGCGCCGCGCCATCGCCGGGTGGAACGGCCCCGGCGACGACGTCGACTTCGACTGGCGCTCGGTCGGCGAGTACCTGGACCGGCTCGACCGGGGCATCGCCGTCAACGCCGCCTACCTGATCCCGCAGGGCACGGTCCGCGCCCTCGCGGTCGGCTGGGAGGACCGGCCGGCCACCGCCGCCGAGCTGGACCGCATGCGGCGGCTGGTCGCCGAGGGCCTGGAGCAGGGCGCGGTGGGCATGTCGTCGGGACTGACGTACACGCCGGGCATGTACGCCGAGGACGCGGAGCTGACCGAGCTGTGCCGGGTGGTCGGGGAGTACGGCGGCTACTACTGCCCGCACCACCGCTCGTACGGCGCGGGCGCCCTCGCGGCGTACGAGGAGATGGTGGCCCTGACCCGGGAGGCGGGCTGCCCCCTGCACCTGGCCCACGCCACCATGAACTTCGGTGTCAACAAGGGCCGCGCCCCCGAACTGCTGGCCCTCCTGGACGAGGCCCTCGCCGGCGGCGCCGACATCACCCTGGACACCTATCCGTACACCCCCGGCTCCACCACCCTCGCCGCGCTGCTGCCGAGCTGGGCGAGCGAGGGCGGCCCGGAGGAGATCCTCAGGCGCCTCGCCGACGACGACACCGCCGAGCGCGTCCGGCACCACCTGGAGGTCACCGGCTCCGACGGCTGCCACGGCGTGCCCGTGGAGTGGGAGACCATCGAGATCTCCGGCGTGGCCGACCCCGCCCTCGCGCCGTACGTCGGCCGCACGGTCCAGGAGTCGGCGACGGCCCGCGGCGAGACCCCGTGGACGGTCGCCCGCCGCCTGCTGCGCACCGACCGGCTCGCCACGGCCATCCTCCAGCACGTCGGCCACGAGGAGAACGTCCGCGCGATCATGCGCCACCGCGTGCACACCGGTGGCTCGGACGGCATCCTCCAGGGCGCCAAGCCCCACCCGCGCGCCTACGGCACCTTCCCGCACTACCTCGGGCACTACGTCCGCGAGCTGGGCGTCCTCTCCCTGGAGGAGTGCGTGGCCCACCTCACCTCCCGCCCGGCGGCCCGGCTCCGCCTGCCCGACCGGGGCCTGGTCCGCGAGGGCCACCGCGCCGACCTCGTCCTCTTCGACCCGGCGACGGTCGCCGCCGGCTCCACCTTCGAGGACCCCCGCCGCCTGCCCACGGGCATCCCGTACGTCCTGGTCGACGGCCGCTTCGTGATCGAGGACGGCCGCCGCACGGACGTCCTGGCGGGACGGTCGGTCCGGAGGACACCCCGCTGAGGGAGGAGAAATCCTCGCGAACCACCCGTCCCACGTGGTGGAAAACACGGCCCGGCCCCCCGGACCGGGCCGTAAGCTCGCGGGCATGCAGGTGATCCAGTCGACCAAGCTCGCCAACGTCGGTTACGAGATCCGGGGCCCGGTGCTCGAGGAGGCGATGCGGCTGGAAGCGGCCGGTCACCGCATCCTGAAGCTGAACACGGGCAATCCGGCGGCGTTCGGGTTCGAGTGCCCGCCCGAGATCCTGGAGGACATCCTCCGCAACGTCTCCTCGGCCCACGGCTACGGCGACGCCAAGGGGCTGCTGGCCGCGCGCCGGGCGGTGGTCATGCACAACCAGACCCTCGGCATCGAGACGGACGTCGAGCACGTCTTCATCGGCAACGGCGTCTCCGAGCTGATCGTGATGGCGATGCAGGCGCTGCTCGACGACGGCGACGAGGTGCTGGTACCGGCCCCGGACTACCCCCTGTGGACGGCGGCCGTCTCCCTGTCCGGCGGCACGGCCGTGCACTACCGCTGCGACGAGCAGGCCGACTGGATGCCGGACCTCGCGGACATCGAGCGCAAGGTCACCGACCGCACCAAGGCCATCGTCATCATCAACCCGAACAACCCCACGGGCGCGGTGTACGAGGAGGAGCTGCTGCGGGGCCTGACCGACCTCGCCCGCCGCCACAACCTGCTGGTCTGCTCGGACGAGATCTACGACAAGATCCTCTACGACGACGCCGTGCACGTCCCCACCGCCTCGATCGCCCCGGACCTGCTGACGCTCACCTTCAACGGCATGTCGAAGGCGTACCGGGTGGCCGGGTACCGGGTCGGCTGGATGTCGGTGTCCGGTCCGCGCGCGCACGCCGAGTCGTACATCGAGGGCCTGACGATCCTGGCGAACATGCGGCTGTGCGCGAACATGCCGGGCCAGCACGGGGTGGTCGCCGCGCTCAGCGGCCGGCAGACCATCACGGACCTGGTGCTGCCGGGCGGGCGGCTGCGCGAGCAGCGGGACACGGCGTACGAGCTGCTGACCCGGATCCCGGGGGTGACCTGTGTGAAGCCGAAGGGGGCGCTGTACCTCTTCCCGCGCCTGGACCCCGAGGTCTTCAAGATCAAGGACGACCGGCAGATGGTCCTGGACCTGCTCCGCCAGGAGAAGATCATGGTCGTGCACGGCACCGGCTTCAACTGGCCCGAGCCGGACCACTTCCGGGTCGTCACCCTGCCCTCGGTGGTGGACCTGCGGGACGCGGTGGGGCGCATCAAGCACTTCCTGGAGGGCTACGGCCAGCCCTGACGGCCCCTCTCCTCAGGACCACTCTCCTCAGGCCCCTCTTCTCGGGACCCGTCTTCTCAGGCCCCTCTTCTCGGGACCCGTCTTCTCGGGATCGGCACAACTTTAGAATGATTCCAATGTAGGATGGTTTCCTGGTAGTAGTCAGGAGGCCATCCATGTACGAGCCGATCCGTACCAAGTCGGTCCACAGCACGATGGCCGACGGCAGCCCGGACTTTCCCCACCGCTCCCGCGAGGAGGAGCTGGACATCCAGCTCGCGGGCCACCTCGCCGCACTGCTCACCGTCACGGACGAGCTGCGGGACCTCGCGCCCGGCGCGGAACTGGACGCGGCGGCCGAGCGGCTGGCCGCGCAGGTGGCCCGGCTGCGGGGCGGGCAGCCGCCGGTCCGCGTCCCGCTCTCCGTGGTGCGCGACACCGGGCGCCTCGCCGGCCTGCACCGGCGGGCGCACGCCCTGGCGGGCCGCGCGCTGGTCGTGGCGGCCTCCCGCGCCGACACGGTGGTGGCGATCCTCGCCGCCGAGCGGATGGACGCCCACACGGCGGCCCTGGAGTCGCTCGCCCTCGCGTCCCGCTGAGCCCCGCAGTGCCCCTGCGCGCACGGGCGGGGTACCCCGGACGTCCTGCCCGGGGTACCCCGCCCGTGGGTGCGTGCCGTCCGGGTCAGGCGGTGACGCGGACCGTCGCCGACGCCGTGGTCCCGTCGTGCAGGTCGTCGCCGGGCCAGCCGACCGTGTAGGTCGTGTCCCGGCGGGTGCGCGGCAGGTCGTCGATGGTGAAGGTGCCGTCGGCGGCGACCGTCACCGACGACAGCGTGCCGGTGCCGAGCCGGTCGGTGCGTTCCACCGTCAGCACCGCCCGCTCGGGCAGCGCCGCGCCCCGCGCGGTGAACGTGCCGGTGATGTGCACGCCGGCGCTCTTCGACGCCTCCGCCGGTGCGGTGAGGGTGATCGCGCTGCCCGCCCGGCCGACGGACACCGTGCGGGTGACGTCGGTGGCCGGGCGGTGGGTGAGGTCACCCAGGAACGACACCGTGTACGTCGCCTCCCCGACCAGGTCCGGCTCGTCCAGCACGGTGAAGGTGCCGTCCGCCCTGACGGTCGCGGTGCCCAGCTCGCGCGTCCCGCCCGCGTCGGTGCGGGTCGCCGTCACCTTCAGCGGCTCGGCCGGCGCGGGTCCGTCCAGCTCCAGCCTGCCGCGCACCGCCAGCGCCTCGCCGGCGACCGCCCCGGCGGGGCTGTGGGTCAGTCCGCCGGTGAAGCGGGCGTCGTACTGGACGGCCGGCGGCTGGACGACGTGCAGCCAGTACTGGCTGCCCGCGGTGTTGGTGGTGACCGCGAAGAGCCGGGAGCCGTCGGCGGACCACTCCAGGCCGCGCGGCGCCACCCGGTCGCCGTCGAGGCTGCCCTCGAAGGCGAACTCCAGCGCCGGGGTCGCGTCCTCCGGGTCGGCGGGCGACAGCAGCAGGTCGGGCGTGGCGCCCTGGGCCGAGGCGCCGCGCGCGAGGTACTTCCCGTCCCCGCTGAAGGCGACGGCGGAAGCGGCGGCGCCGGCCGGCAGCGCCGGGTAGCCGGTCGCGGCGTCGGACAGGTCGGCGGTGTTCAGCAGCCGGGTCCCCGCGGTGGCGTCGGCGACGGCCACCGCGGTGCCGTCCGGAGAGAACGCCATGTCCTTGAAGTCGAGCGCGCCCTTGCCCTCGCCGTCGGCGAAGCGGCGGGCGGCCGTCCGCACCAGGGTCTCCCCGCTCGCGTCGAACACCGCGAGGAACGGGTTCGCGGCCTTGCTGTTCGCCGGCTGGCCCATCATCAGCCGGTCACCGGGGCCGGCCTCCAGCTGGAGCCTGCCGTAGTCCTGCCATCCGCTGCGCTGCCAGGTGTTGTCGGGCCGGCTGTGATCCAGGTACGTGAGTGACGTGTCGCAGTCCGAGAGGTAGGTGATGTACGACGACACCGTGTGGTGGACCTTGCCGCCCGCGAAGGCCAGGCTGCGCCCGCAGGTGTCCGTACTGGCCGCCCCGGCGGGGAGCGCCTGGTACGTGGTGGTGTCGTAGCGCAGGATCGTCTCCCGGCCACCGGCGTGGAGCACGCTGCCGTCGGCGTTCAGCGCGAGGCCGGAGACGTGGCGCTGGGTGGTGATGGTGCTGAGCCGCACGCCGGAGAAGTCGTAGACGGCGATGAGTCCGGTGTTGGACGAGCTGCCCATGTTGCTGTCGGCGACGTACACGCGCTGGTGCGCGGAGTCGACCGTCAGCGCCGAGAACGAGGAGATCGGCAGCTTGGCCACGAGGTCGGAGGCCGCGGCGTGCGCGGCGGGTGCGGCGGAGACGGTCAGGGCGCCGGCCGCGAGCGCCGCCGCGAGCAGCGTGCCCCCGAGCCGCCCGGTACGTCTGATACCTCGAACTGTATTCACCTTGTGCCCCCCACAGGCTGTCGGCGACCCGGTACGGCTCCCCACCGATGGGGAACGCGCGTTCGGGTCGAGCGGGATCGGGAGCGTACCCCGCCACCTCCCGAACGGCGGAGGCTTTTCGGCGGCGTGGCGCCGCGGGAAACGGCTCCGGCGCGGCGGATTGGCCGGTTCCTGTCGCGTACCGGCAAGGCCCGGTCACCGCCCGGTCACCCCGGACACCGGGGAACCTGGGATTCCGCGACGCCGCTCCGCCTGTGAGACGCATCGCGGGAACCGTCCTCGCGGTCCTGCTGGTCGGCGGCGTGGGACCCGGAGCCGCGGAAGCTCGCCGTCCGGCACGGGTTCCGGCCGCAGGGCGCGACCGCCGAGCCCACCGGGACAGGCGACGCAGGACCGCACCGCCTGTCCCGACCGGCGACTGACCGGCGTCCGGCAGGCGCCCGTGCCCACCTCCGCGGTGCCGCGCGAGATCGCCCGCCGGGCGCGTGGACGACGGGGGGACCGGCATGACCGAGACCGACGACAGCTTCACCCTCACCCACCCGAAACGCCGCCCGGACCGGTGGCCGCCGTGCCCCGGGAGAAGGCCGGCGCGCCTGCCTGGCGGACGCCGGGCCGCCCCGGCGGCGGCCGGACGCCTCGCCGGACTGACCGGACTGACCGGACGTGACCGGAGACCGGACCGAGCGGGCCGAGGACGCTGTGGGGCCGGGTCCGTCGCACGCCGTTGTGCGGGGACCCGGCCCGGACGGGGTTCCTCCCCCGCGCTCCGGGACATCGAGCTACTGGAGCGGGGAGGAACCCCCTCGCGGCCGGCCTTCGTGACGACAACGCTGGTCAGGGCTTGCCGGACCGGCCGCGAAACCCGCGCGGGCGTCAGCCCAGGCGCCGCACCAGCGCGTGGTACTGGTCCCACAGCTCCTTCGGCGTGTGGTCGCCGAAGGTGTTCAGGTGCTCGGGGACGAGGGCCGCCTCCTCGCGCCAGACCTCCTTGTCGACGGTGAGCAGGAAGTCCAGGTCGGCCTCGGACAGGTCCAGGCCGTCGGTGTCCAGCGCGCCCTTGGCCGGGAGCACGCCGATCGGCGTCTCGACGCCCTCGGCCCTGCCCTCCAGACGCTCCACGATCCACTTCAGGACGCGGCTGTTCTCGCCGAAGCCGGGCCAGACGAACCGGCCGTCGTCGTCCTTGCGGAACCAGTTGACGTAGTAGATCTTCGGCAGCTTCGCCTGGTCCTTGTCCTTCGCGACATCGACCCAGTGACCCATGTAGTCGCCCATGTTGTAGCCGCAGAACGGCAGCATGGCGAACGGGTCGCGGCGCAGCTCACCGACCTTGCCCTCGGCGGCGGCGGTCTTCTCGGAGGCCACGTTGGCGCCGAGGAAGACGCCGTGGTTCCAGTCGAAGGACTCGGTGACCAGCGGCACGGCGGTGGCGCGCCGCCCGCCGAAGAGGATCGCGGAGATCGGCACGCCCTTGGGGTCCTCCCACTCCGGCGCGATGATCGGGCACTGCGCGGCCGGCGTGGTGAAGCGGGCGTTGGGGTGGGCGGCGGGCGTGCCGGACCCGGGCGTCCAGTCGTTGCCCTTCCAGTCGGTGAGGTGGGCGGGGGTCTCCTCGGTCATCCCCTCCCACCACACGTCGTTGTCGTCGGTCAGCGCGACGTTGGTGAAGACCGAGTTGCCCCACAGCGTCTTCATCGCGTTGGCGTTGGTGTGCTCGCCGGTGCCGGGCGCGACGCCGAAGAAGCCGGCCTCGGGGTTGATGGCGTAGAGGCGGCCGTCCTCGCCGAAGCGCATCCAGGCGATGTCGTCGCCGATGGTCTCCACCGTCCAGCCGGGGACGGTCGGCTCCAGCATGGCGAGGTTGGTCTTGCCGCAGGCGCTCGGGAAGGCGGCGGCGACGTACTTCGCCTCGCCGCGCGGCGGGGTCAGCTTCAGGATGAGCATGTGCTCGGCGAGCCAGCCCTCGTCGCGGGCCATGACGGAGGCGATGCGCAGGGCGTAGCACTTCTTGCCGAGCAGCGCGTTGCCGCCGTAGCCGGAGCCGTAGGACCAGATCTCGCGGTCCTCGGGGAAGTGCGAGATGTACTTGGTGCTGTTGCAGGGCCAGGGCACGTCCTCCTGGCCCGCCGCCAGCGGGGCGCCGAGGGAGTGCACGGCCTTGACGAAGAAGCCGCTGTCGCCCAGTTCGTCCAGGACCGGCTGCCCCATGCGGGTCATCGTCCGCATCGAGACGGCGACGTACGCGGAGTCGGTGATCTCGACGCCGATCGCGGACAGCGGCGAGCCCAGCGGCCCCATGCAGAACGGCACGACGTACATGGTCCGCCCGCGCATCGACCCGCGGAACAGGCCGTTCTCCCCGGTGAAGGTCTCCCGCATCTCGGCGGGGTCCTTCCAGTGGTTGGTGGGGCCGGCGTCCTCCTCCTTGGCGGAGCAGATGAAGGTCCGGTCCTCGACGCGGGCGACATCGCTGGGGTCGGAGGCGGCGTAGTAGGAGTTCGGGCGCTTGATCGGGTCGAGTTTCCGGAAGGTGCCCTTGGCGACGAGCTCCTCGCACAGTCGCTCGTACTCGGCCTCGGAACCGTCGCACCAGACCACCCGGTCCGGCTGCGTCAGTCCGGCGATCTCGTCCACCCAGGAGAGCAGCTCCTGGTGCCGGGTGGGAACGGGGGAAGCCGCGATGTCGCGCGCCACGTTTGCTCCTAGATGAGGGGTTTTTTGTTGGAGGCCCCGTGGGGGCTGCGACCCGGATGCCTGCCCGTGATCACCCGCGCGCTCATCCGGTGCCGACCGCACTCATTTGATCATCCGACGCTCGCGCCCATCTGTCCAGAGGGCCGCACAGCTGAGCGGCGTGAGGATCGCCACGCACCAGGGGGTATGGCGCCGTTTCTTTGCGTATACGTTGGGTTCACCTGGAACTTCTTTTACTCGGCCACCGTGGGAAGATGAGCGGGCGACTGGATTCGTACGCCTGTACTGACGCGTAACCTACGGGTGCGTAGGTACGCTTCCCATATGACTGCGTCCGCTTCCGATGCGCACACGGATTCCCCGGCCGCCGGCCGCGGTCCCGTCGCGCTCTCCCTGCCGCATCCGGTCAAGCCCAAGCTCCGCGGCTGGCTGCACCTCGGAATGTTCCCGGCCGTCCTCGTCGCGGGCCTCGTGCTCACCGCGCTCGCCGACTCGACCAGAGGCCGCGTCGCCTGCGGGGTCTACGTCCTGACGGCCTGCCTGCTGTTCGGCGTGAGCGCCCTGTACCACCGGGGCGACTGGAGTCCGCGGATGGACGGCGTCCTGCGCCGCCTGGACCACGCCAACATCTTCCTGATCATCGCGGGCACCTACACCCCGCTGACCATCCTGCTGCTGCCGGAGTCCCAGGGACGGTTGCTGCTGTGGGGCATCTGGGCCGCCGCGGTGGCCGGCATCGCCTTCCGCGTCTTCTGGGTCGGCGCCCCCCGCTGGCTCTACACGCCCTGCTACCTCGCCATGGGCTGGGCGGCCGTCTTCTACCTGCCCGACTTCCTGCGGGAGGGCGGCGTCGCGGTCCTCTTCCTGATCGTCCTCGGCGGGGTGCTCTACAGCATCGGCGGCGTCATCTACGGCATCAAGCGCCCGAACCCGTCCCCGCGCTGGTTCGGCTTCCACGAGGTCTTCCACTCCTTCACGCTGGCGGCGTTCACCGCCCACTACGTGGGGATCTCCCTGGTCGCGTACTGACGGGCCGGGTGCGGACGCCGGGAGGACAATGGACGGCATGACCCCGGCGTCCCGCACCCCCGCCCCCGAGGCCGCGCCCCGGCCGCCGGGGCTGCGGGAGCGGAAGAAGCTCAGGACCCGGCTCGCGATCCGGCAGGCCGCGTTCGCCCTGTTCCGCGAGCAGGGGTACGACGCCACCACCGTCGAGCGGATCGCCGAGCGCGCCGACGTCTCCCCCAGCACGGTCGCGCGCTACTTCCCCGCCAAGGAGGACATCGTCCTCACCGACGCGTACGAGCCCCTGCTGGAGGAACTGCTGCGGCACCGCCCCGCGGACGAGCCGGTGCCGGAGACACTGCGGTGGGTGCTGCGCCGCGTGACCGCCCTGCCCCCGGGCGGGCCTCCGCACCGCGACGACCTGCTGCTCCGCGTCCGGCTGCTGGCCGAGGTCCCGGCCGTCCGCGCCCGCCTGCTGGAGAGCGGGTCCGGCACGGCCCGCCTGATGCGCCGCGCCCTCGCCGCCCGCACCGGCCGCGACGAGAGCGACCCGGAGGTCCGCCTCTACGCGATGGGCCTGACGGGAGCCCTGCTGGAGGCGATGGCCCTCTGGGTCGAAGGCGGCTGCCGGGACGACCTGGCCCGGCTCGCCGACCACGCCCTCGACGTCTTCCGGGACCTGCCCGCCACCCGGTGATCATGACATCCTGACCGGGTGAACGGTCCCGAGATCCAGGTCGGGTTCGCCCCGGAACTGCTGCTCTTCGTCCCCCGGGCCCGCCCGGCCGGCACCATCCGCGCCCCCGTCGACGGCGTGTCCACCCTCGGCCACGTCGTGGAGTCCCTGGGCGTCCCGCTGACCGAGGTCGGCACCCTCCTCGTCGACGGCCACCGCGTACCGCCGGGGCACGTCCCCGTCGCCGGCGAGTCGGTGGCCGTCCGCCCCGTGGACCGCCCGCAGCGCGTCCCGGGCGCCCCGCTGCGCTTCCTCCTCGACGTACACCTCGGCACCCTCGCCCGCCGCCTGCGCCTGCTCGGCGTGGACGCCGCGTACGAGTCGGCGGACATCGGCGACCCGGCGCTGGCCGCCCGCTCCGCCGCCGAACGCCGGGTGCTGCTCAGCCGCGACCGGGGCCTGCTGCGCCGCCGCGAACTGTGGGCCGGCGCGTTCGTCTACAGCACCCGCCCCGACGACCAGCTCTCCGACATCCTGGACCGCTTCGCCCCCGCCCTCCACCCGTGGACCCGCTGCACGGCCTGCAACGGGCTGCTGCGCGAGGCGACCAAGGAGGAGGTCGCCGACCAGCTGGAAAGCGGTACGCAGCGGTCGTACGACGTCTTCGCCCAGTGCGCGGAGTGCGGCCGCGCGTACTGGCGGGGCGCCCACCACGAGCAACTGGAGGCGATCGTCAGGAAACACGCGCCGTAAAGGGGGGCGCATGCCCCTCACGGCGAGGGCGGGGCAGTGGCGCGGTCCCCACGCGACCGGACACCGGGCAGAGCCGTCCCCTCACGGGCAGGACCGGCGCCACCGCACCCACCACCGCACCACTCACGCCCCCGCACCGGCCCGACCGAACACGGAACCGCATCGCCCCGCGCAGGCGCGACCGGCGCCACCGCACCCACCCCCGCACCGCTCACGCCCCCGCACGGGCCCGACCGAGCACCGAACCGCATCGCCCCGCGCAGGCGCGACCGGCGCCACCGCACCCACCCCCGCACCGCTCACGCCCCCGCACGGGCCCGACCGAGCACCGAACCGCATCGCCCCGCGCAGGCGCGACCAGCGACGCCGCACCCA